>NZ_JBVIDS010000004.1:0-552915 GCF_055572255.1 Streptomyces sp. NPDC030799
ACCACACCCCCCCCCCCCCCCCCCTCCCCCCCCCCCCCCCCCCCCCCCCCCCCCCCCCCCCCCCCCACACCCCCACCCCCCCCCCCCCCCCCCCCCCCCGGTCCAGGTCGGCGGCGAGCAGTTCGAAGTCGTCGGCGTCCTCGGGCGGGCGGCGGCGCGGCGAGCGCTGCGGCGGGGGCTCGCCCTGGCGCAGCGCGTCGACCAGGGCGTGCAGGTCGGCCTCGCCGTGCGCGGCGGTACGGCGCAGGGCGGCGACGCGGTCGGAGACCGAGCGGGCGGCGCGGTCGGCGGCCACGGCGGCGATGAGGATGCCGGCGACGGTCACGGTGACCGCTCCGGCGAGCACGGCCCACAGCATGGGCCCGGTGCGGGTGCCGGAGGACCGGATGCTGAACAGGACGGCGGCGGTGGCGCTGAGGGCGACCGCGACGGGCGGCAGCACGGCGAGCCGCATGAGCTGGGGCCGTATGTGCGTCTCGGGCAGTGCGGGAGCGGGTCGGGCGACCGGTCGCCCGTGCCGTCCGCCCTCCCGGCGGTCGGCACGGCCGGCCGGTGCTCGGAGGTGAGACATCTGCGTCCTCGTACTTGTCCGTCGGGCTGCCATGCGGCCACTGACAGTAGTCGCCTCTGCCTCATGTGCGGGGGGCAGTTGACAAAGTCCCGCACGATCGGTCCCGCTCTGGTATGAGCCTTCGCACAAAAGGCCGATAACCCAGCCCGGCCAAGGGAGTTGGACTTCGAAAGAGATCGGTACGACTCGCACATGATCGGTCATGGGGATGCACTGCGAACCCTCGACCGACCCGGCAAATCATTACGGAGAGTAATATCTCTGGCCCCCGACTGGACCCACCCGGTCACCGCCGTGCGGTGGCGGCACCCGGGCTGAGGCGAGAGGAGGAGGGGGCGGGTGGCCCGGCCGGCGGGCGCACGGCCGTGGTGCGGGTGTCCGAGGTACGGCACGTGAGGAATCCGCACGCCACACTCGTGCCGCCGTCCGTCGATCCGTTCTTCTACCACCGGGCCGCACAGGAGTCGGCCGGAACCGGTCGCGTGTCGGCCGGTTCTCAGATCGCCGTCAAGCAGAACTGCACGAGCCCCGCGTCGACGTCCAAGATGTTGCGCTCCATCTCCCGCCACGATGGGTGGAAGCCGCCGGCCCGGTCGCCCCACTCCACGGTGAAGCCCAGGATGGCGCCCTGGGTATGGGTGGTGTCGGCGAAGTGCCGTGCGTAGGCGTAGTCGTCGCTGGTGCCACAGGTCGGATACAGGTGGAAGGCGGACTTCGGGGTGTAGGTACGGCCCGCGACGCCCCGCACGGCTTCGCAGAACTGCTGCGCGAGGTCGACGGCGTCATTGGCGTCGTCCTTCGGGAAGTACTCCCCATATGTGCCGTTTCCCAGCCCTCGCCGGTGGTCGAAGACGGAGTTGAGGAAGTTCTGGTCCTCGTCCTGCGACTGGTTCTCGTCGTCACCCCAGTTGGTCAGCATGTCGTCGGAGTAGCTGTGCACGTCGACGAACCAGCGGGTGCGGGGGTGGCTGTCGAGCAGCCGGCGGACGTTGCGGGTCTCGGGCTCCGAGAAGGGGCTCGGGCCCTGGTAGACCTCGCTGGCCGGGTCGGCCGAGACCTGTACCGGGGCGCTCGGGGCGAAGGCCTGCGTGAAGTCGAAGAGGAAGTCGTAGTTGCGGTTGATGTCGACGCCGATGCGGGCCGGGTCGCCGCCCGAGTTCGCCGGATTGCGGTTCTTGCGCCACATCGGCTCGACGGTCTGGCTGTAGCGTCGGCCGTCCGGGTTGACCAGGGGAAAGACGACGAGCTCCAGCTCGTCCACGATGGTGCGCACCTGGTCGCTGGTGAAGCGCGTGCCCCCGTAGCCGAGTCCGGTGCCGGTGGCGTAGGCCTCCAGCAGGTCGGCCGCGAAGTGGACGAGGATCTCGCAGCTGCCCCACTCCCGGGCGTGCACGCCGCCGATCAGTACGGCGCAGTCCTTGGTACCGGCGGGGGCGGAGCCGATCCGCAGGGCGTGGCAGATCCGGCCCTCGACCGACGGCTCGGGCAGGTCGATGAGTGCGCTGGTGGCCGGGTAGGCGGTGGCCAGGCTGGTCACGGCGGAGTCGACCTCGGTGATGTTCAGGTACGGCATGGTGTCCTCCTGAGCGTCCTACTCCTTGGCGGCCAGGCCGCGGGGGACCGCGTCGGCGGGGGCGAAGCGGTCGCCCTGGCCGACCTCGGCCTGACGGGCGCGGCCGACGGCCGTGGCGTCCTCGATCGTGGTGACCTGGACTCCCTCGCGTTCGAGGGCCTCTGCCTGCTCGGCGGTCACATAGGCGTCGATGGCGACGGTGCCGTCGTCGGAGCGGTGGGGACGGCCGCCCACGTCGGGGCGGGCGTCCTGCAACAGGGCCCGCAGGGTGTCGGCGTCCCGGGCGGTGACGCGCACCCGGAGGATGGGCTCGGAAGTGCTGGGCATGACGGGCCTCTTCCGGCGCCGTCGGGCTGCCGGGGCGGCACGGCGGCGCGCAGGAGCACGGGTGAATGTACGGGTGGGAGCGCGCGCAGTGCGGAATATTCGGTAAGCATATGCCCGATGTGTACGTTGTAATCTCAGGGTGCTCCGCCCCGGTAGAAGGCGTCAAGCGGGGGCTCGGGGAGGCTGCCGAGGAGGCTGTTCAGGCCGGTCATCAGCTCCCGCTCGTCGTCGTAGTCGCCGAAGCGCGGGACGAGGGCGCGCAGCCGCGGGTACTCGGCCGCGGGCAGCCGGTGCAGGCCGAGGCGCAGCATGACATCGGGCTCGTCGGGATCGTCGACGACCTGTCGCTTGTCCACGAGGAGGCAGCCGAGGGTCCAGGCGACGAAGGTGCGGTAGACCGTCAGCGCGGTGGTGTCGTCGAATCCGGCACGGGTGAGGACGGCGAGCATGTGCTCGGTGAGCTGGAGCCAGGCCCTGGGGCGCCGGGCCACGGGCACGGCGAGCGGGCGGGTGGCGACCACCGGCAGGATCTGCGGATGCGCGTGCACGACAGCGGCGAACGCCCGCGCCACCCGCCACAGTTCGGCCCGCCAGGGCGGCTCGGCCGGTGCGGCGCCGGCGCGGGGTTCCTGTGCCGAGGTGCGCAGCCGTTCGTTGACCTCCTCGAAGAACGCCTCGACCAACCCGTCGAGCAGCCCTTCCTTGCCGTCGGTGTACCGGTAGAGAGCCATCGGCTCCACGCCCAGGTCGGCCGCCAGGCGCCGCATGGTCAGAGCCGCGAGCCCGTCGCGGTCGACGAGGGTGACAGCCGCACTGAGCACCAGCGGGCGACTGAGGCGTCCCCGCCGCTCGGGGTTGTTCCGCTGAGCCATGACCGCGCTCCGGATACGACGTACACTTCGTCCTTAATTGTACGTTTTACCCTTACAGGGCTGCCAGCCCAGTGCTCAGCAGTTCCAGCCGTGCAGGTGGCGAGGTCAAGCGAGTTCCTTCCGCATCAACGTGCACATCGTTTCGTAGCGGCGCAGCGATCCATCAGGAGCTTGCTCGTCCCACGAGTCCGGCTGACGGTCGTACGCGACATATCCCAGTCGTTCGTACAGTGCACGTGCCCGGGGGTTGATTTCCTCCACCGCCAGCTCGGCCCGCCGCAGACCGCGGTTCCTGATCCGCAGTTCTGCGGCTTCGACAAGGAACGTGCCGATCCCACACGACTGCAATGCGGGGTGGACCGCCAGCTGCCACAAAGTGCCGGCACCTTCCTTGACCCGGTAGTCGACACCGCCCTTCGCCACAGGGATGTTGGTGGCAGGGCAGACCGCCAGGTAGTCGACCTCACCGATCCGGGCACGCTCCAACTGCTCGGCGACGCGGGCCAGGTGGTGGGCAGACCCTGCCCACCCGCACGACGCCAGGTCCGCATGCACGAAGTCACGGGCTGACAGCTTCAACACAACGCCGGTCATCTTCAGTACCTCCGGCGAGCCAGCATCCCCGCCGGTCACACGCGGCGCAAAGCCGTTTCCCCGACCCTCGACCTGATCAGTACGGTCGGGTCGTTCGGTCCAGGCGGACGACGACGATGGCGATGTCGTCGTCGGCGCCGCTGGCGAGGCCCAGGCGGGCGAGGAGGGCGTCGGCGAGATGCTCCGCGCCGAACTCGGTGCACGTGGCGAGGGTCGAGGTCAGGCGGGTCAGGCCAGCGTCTATGTCCTCATCGCGGCGTTCGATCAGGCCGTCGGTGTAGAGGACGAGGGTGTCGCCGGGCGTGTAGGTCGCGTTGGCCTGCGGGCGGGGGACGTGTTCGGGGCGGGCCCCCAGCGGTGGGTCGGTGGCCTGGTCGAGCAGCTCGCAGGAGCCGTCCGGGTGCAGCAGTACGGGCGGGGGGTGGCCGGCGCTGCTGTAGATGAGCAAGTGGCTGTGGCAGTCGACGAGGACCTGTACGGCGGTGGCGGCCAGTGCTCCTTCGACCGAGCGGGCGTACAGCCCCAGGACCTCCAGCGCTTGGGCGGGGCCGTGGACGGTGCGGGTGGCGGCGCTCAGTGCGCTGCGGAGCCTGCCCATGACGGTGGCGGCCATCAGCCCGTGGCCGACCACGTCGCCGACCGTGACGGTGAAGCGGTCCGCGGGCAGGTCCACCGCGTCGTACCAGTCGCCGCACACGTTCAGTGATCCGGTCGCGGGCAGGTAGCGCACGGCGATGTTCGGGTGCCGGGCCAGGTCCGGGGAGTGGAGCATGGCTTCCTGGAGGGCGACGGCGATGCGCCGTTCACGGGCGTGGGCCTGTCGCAGTTCCTCGTTCAGCTGCTGCAGTTGCCGCGCCCGGGCGTACAGCTCGGCTTCCATGGCCGCTTCCCGGCCGGGGCTGACCGACGGCAGGTGCGCCGTGCGGCGGGAGCGGACGACGTCGGTCATGTCCTCGGACCGGTGGATGATCCAGGCGACCTTTCCGTCCGGTCCGACGACGGGCACGTTGATCGCGGTCCACCACCGCTCCTTGAAGACCTCGGGGTTGCCGGGGACCGGGATGTCGTACTTCTGCAACGCCATGTGATCGGTCTGGCCGGAGGACAGGACACGGTGCAGTGAGGCCTTCAGCGTCTCCACCCCGTCGGCCTCCGGGTCGGTGGGGTTGTCCGGGAAGGTGTCGAAGAGGTACTGCCCGAGCAGCTCGGCCCGGCTCTGTCCGGTCACCTCGCAGAAGGCCGGGTTGGCGTCAGCGATCACCAGGTCCGTGCCGAGCACCAGGCACGGGCTCGGAAGGGCGGCGAACACCCCTGGGTAGTCGATCGTCGGTGTCACACGCATTCCTGCCAGTCGCTCGCTCCTCAATCTACGGAAGGTCCAGCTCCCGCGCCCGCCGAGCCCGCTCGTGGGCACCGCGGGCAGCTGCGTACGATCAACGGACGTCCGCCGTGATCAGGGCCCGCCGGATCACGTGGTGCCCTGCCCCGCGGCGGTGTCGTGGGGGCGGCGGTGTGTGACGGCGTCGTGGGCAGTGGCTCACGCATGGCCGGGCAGTGCGGGCGGGCCGCTGCGGGGCAGCAGGTGCGCAGCGGACTGACGAGCCGCATCAAGGGGGACGTGGAGGGGACGTCGCCCGGCGTCCGGCGTGCCGGCCACGGTGGTGCAAAGGCCGTCGACCCACGACTCGGCCGTGCGTATGTGCGGGGTCGGAGATCATCTTCGATCGCGGTCTGGGGGATACGAGATCCTCGCGGAGCACACGAGGCACACCGTCGACCTGCTGCTGGACCGCTCCCGCCCCCTGGCCGAGCGGGTCGCCGCCGGGCAGGCCGCTGTGGTGGGCCTGTGCTGCAGCCTGGCCGACGGGACCGCGCGCCTCGTCGCGGCCCGTGGCCTGGACATGCGCGTCGCCTCGGCTCGGTGAGGACCAGAGGCAGGGTCCTCGGTCAGCTCCTCGAAACCGGCGGGCGGTCCGCTTCGTACTGCTGCCGGAATGCCTCCTGGGCCACCGGATGCTCCGCGTCGAGCACCAGTACGTCTCCGCGGCCCCGCGCCTGCTCCAGCTGCGGGTACAGCGCGGAACGCTCCGGCGCGTAGAGCACCTGGACGCGTCCTTCGCCGGAACCCCGTTCCGCTATCGGGGCCACTGCCACCGGATGGCCGCCGACGTCGGTGACCCACAACTGGAAGTCGTCCTCCTTGAAGAAGACGATCTCGGTGATCGGACTCGGGTAGTGGTGGACCCCACCGCCCTGCGGCAATTCGGCGGAGTGCACGTCATGCGGCAGCGGGACACTGGCGTTGCAGATCGAATCCGTCCACTTCTTCACTCCGTCGGCATCCGTGATGGGGGTGTCCAGGAGCTCTCGGATGCCGAGCTTCTCCACGGCTTCAGGGAAACGCGCGTACAGACGACGGGCGTTCTGGCGCAGCAGATCGACCTTCGCCGGATCGGCACAGAATTGGGCGGACCACTCGATTCCCGCGAGATTGCGGACCATGAACCAGCCATCGTCGTCCTTGAGCCACAACCCTCCGCCGTGGTGGTCCTCGACGGGTTCCGGACCGTAGAAGGGCGGATTCAATGTGTCGACCAGCTGGTGCATTTGCTTCCGGGAGGCGATGTACTCCGGAGAGTCCCGCCGGGGTTCATGCCCGGGGATGTTGATCGTCCAGCCCAGCTTCTCCGATTCAGTGTGCGGCTTGCTCGGGCCTGCCCGCGTTGCGTCCATGGCGCCCTCCTCGTCGAGCGCTGTGCAACCTTCATGAGACGGCTTTCATGCGGATCCATGTGCGGCCGGAGGGTCGAAGCGGCGTAAGCCGTCGTGGGGTCGGGAAACTCACGAGCCGACGAGGCGCAGACGACGCAAACCGTTGATTGCGGACGCTCTGCCGACCTCCTTCCACGCTACGACCTGCACGGGTGGACTGCCACTGCGGGTTACCGACGGGCCTACGCGCATCGGTCTGGCTGGGGGATGCTGCGGGCGTAGTGCGTCCAGTCGGTGGGGCCTGCGTGCCGAAGTGTGCTGCATACCAGGGCACGGACGGTGTCCGGGGTGAGATCCCAGAGGCGGACGGTGCCGTCGAGGGCGGCGCTGGCGAGCTGCCCTCATGCGGGCCCATGCGGGCGCCGTGCGATGAGTTCCAGGGCGGCGGCAAGGCGCGTCCCCCGGTACAGCAGGTGGGGGGTCCTGGCCCTCCTGCACCCAGGTGCGGGCGGCGGTGGTGAGCTGCTGGTGGGCACGCAGCGCGGCACGGTCGGAATCGATCCATTCGCGCAGCCTGGGCCACGCCCGGAGCAGGGCCTCGTGGCTGACCTGCACCTGGTCGGCGTCGACGGTCGGCAGCCGGGCCCGGGTGAACGCCTCGACGACCCCCTCCGCCGCCGGATCCGCTTGGACCAGGGCGTCCCGGTCGGCCGGTTGACGGACGTCGTCCTCGTTGTCGCCGACCCGCGCATCACCCCCTGGGCCGCGTCCTGCTCCTCGGGACTGAGCCGGGCGTAGACGCGTTCTGCGGTGGCGGCAACGGCACCGTGGATGCCGCCGGTGCGCTCGTAGCCGGCGACGGTGAGGACGCCGTCCTGGCGATGCTGCCGACCGAGCGGTTGGACAGGAGGAAGCAACTGCTCCCCGAACGGTTGGACTTCACACGCGCAGCCGCAACCGGCACCGGCAGGCACGTGACCTGATGTCGCGTCACCCCCTCCTCCGCCGCTCCGAGCGCAGCCGACGCCCGTCCCACGAGATCGCTCAGCCGCAGGTCAGCGGCCTGGGACGTCCCAAGGCGTCCCATCCGGCCGTCAGCGGTGGAGGGACGGTGGCGCGGTGATCAAGGATGGTGGTCGCCGGCCGGCTCCCCCCCAACGCCACTCCATCCATCCCTCCTGGGCATGACCCGGGACAACTGGAAGAGAATCCACGTGTCCACAACGACCCTCCGCATGCCCACGCGTGCGGTCGGCGCCCGCGTCACCTCGGTGACGCTCGCCCTCGCCGTGATACTCGTCGGCCTGCTGTTCGGCCCGGGGGTGTCCCAGGCTCACGCGGCCGACGTGCGCCTGCTCCAGCGGGACCTCGCCGGCCTCAGCTACGCCCCGCTCAGCGGTGTCGACGGCGTCTACGGCCCCCAGACCACCGACTCGGTGCGCCACTTCCAGCGCGACAACGGCCTGGCCGTGGACGGTGACGCCGGCCCCGCCACCATGACCGCGCTCACCGCGAAGGTGAAGCAGGTCCAGAGCAAGGCGGGCACCCCGGCCGACGGCGACTACGGCCCGGCCACCCTCAGCGCGGTGAAGACCTACCAGAGCGCGCACGGCCTGGACGTCGACGGCATCGCCGGCCCGCAGACCATGGGCGCGATGAACATCGACCGTGTGACCTCCAGCGGCACCGGCACCAGCAGCGACACCAAGCTGCTGCAGCGCAACCTGGTCGGCCTCGGCTACCTGGGCGCCGGCGGCGTGGACGGCATCTACGGTCCGGCCACCAAGGACGCGGTGGTGTCCTTCCAGAGCGACAACGGCCTGGACGTCGACGGCATCGCCGGCCCGCAGACGAACTCCGCGCTCACCGCGAAGGTCAAGCAGGTCCAGAGCAAGGCGGGCACCCCGGCCGACGGCGACTACGGCCCGGCCACCCTCAGCGCGGTGAAGACCTACCAGAGCGCGCACGGCCTGGACGTCGACGGCATCGCCGGCCCGCAGACCATGGCGTCCATGGGCATCGCCCGCGAGACCGGCGGCGGCAGCTCCGGCGGCGAGAGCGGCGGCACGCCCAGCGTCCCCCCGCTGTCCGGCAGCGCCCGTGACAAGATCGTCCAGGCCGCGCGTTCGCAGCTCGGCGTCCACGAGTGGGGCAACAACTGCAACCCCTACGGCCCGTGCGAGGCCTGGTGCGCCCTGTTCGCCAGCTGGACCTGGCGGCAGGCCGGTGTCGACTTCCACACCGCGTTCAGCGGGGACTTCTACTACTACGGACGCGAACACGGCACGCTGCACAGCGGTCTGAGCAACCCTCAGCCCGGTGACGCCATCGTCTTCGGCAGCGGTCCGCAGAACACCAACACCAGCGTGCACGTGGGCATCATCGAGAAGGCCAACGCGGACGGCACCGTCGACACCATCGAGGGCAACTCCAGCGACCAGGTGATCCGCCACCACTTCAACCCGGCCTCGCGCGGCGCCTACGCCATCGTCTCCCCCGCCGGAGCCTGATTCGCCTCCGGGCCCAAGAGCCGAAGGCCACGGCCACGGCCACCCACCACATCGATCCGTCCACGAAGGAAAGAAACAACCATGCGTGTGAAACTCGCCGCCGCCACCACCGGCCTACTGCTGCTCTCCGGCCTCGGTATCGGCGTCGGCACCGCAACCAGCGCCTCCGCCCTCTGGCAAGGCAACTACTGCAGCATGTACACCACGGCCGAGCCTCAGGTGAGCTACGGCAGCACCGACGACGCCGTCAAGGCCGTCCAGTGCGCGCTGAACCGCAGTGTGAAGAACGCGAACCTCGCCGAGGACGGCATCTTCGGCAAGCAGACCCGCAGCATGGTCGTCAAGTTCCAGGGCTGCGCGGGCCTCGCCCAGGACGGCATCGTCGGCCCGAAGACGTGGCGCCAGCTGGATGTCTGGAGCAGCTGGGACACCAAGGCGGACTGGATCTGCTGATCCCCGCTCCCCCGGGCCGCCCCGTCGGGGCGGCCCGGCCCCACGACTCACACAAGAGGAACTCCCTTCATCATGACCGCAATCCGGACCGTCAAGGCCCTGCCCACCCTCGCGCTCGCACTGTCCGCAGCCGGCACGCTGCTGCTCTCGGCGCCCGCCGCCCACGCCGGCGAGTACCTCGACACCTGCCTGGACTCCGTCGGCGCGCGCACTTCTCCGAACGGCGTCTGGAAGATCCCGGCCCGCAACTACTCCCAGGGTTCGTCGGGAGTGTGCGTGAAGGAGATCCAGGCCGACCTCGCCTCCACCATCGGGCTGGACCTCGCCGACGCCGACGGATTCATCGACGGCCGGTTCGGCCCCAAGACCGATGCGTACGTGCGCCGGTTCCAGCAGACCTACCACCTTCAGGCGGACGGCGTCGTCGGCCCGCAGACCTGGCAGATGCTCGTCTCCATGACGAAGGACTGAGCGGCGATGACCCGAACGAACAGGACGGCAGGCCGGCGCGCCGGCGGGGCCGCCGCGGTGCTCGCCGCTGTGGCGGCACTGGCTGCCGGGGGCGCGACCCCGGCCCAGGCCGGCTGGGACGGCACGCTCCAGACGTGCAAGAACACGTACGGATCGGAGCACTACCTGGGCTGGGACATCCCCACGGTGGTGCTCGCCCGGGGCTCGACCGGAGTGTGCGTGCAGGAACTGCAGGAAGAGCTGGTCGAGGCGGGAGCGGTCGCGGTCGCCGACCGACCGGGCTTCGTCGACGGGGTCTTCGGACCGAAGACGTACGGCGCGGTGGTGAACTATCAGCTCCGGCACGCGGTGACGGGCGGCGCCGACGGCGTCGTGGGGCGGTACACCTGGCACAGCCTGATCGCTCGGGTCTACTTCGAGTAGCCGCGTCGCCCGGCGTCGCGAGTGGCGCGGCTAACACCTTCTCCGCGGCGTGTGCCGTCGCGGCGGCGCGCTGCGGCGACTGTATGCTTCCGTTCGACTTTCAGGACCGGAGCACCGGGCCTGAGGCGGGGGGCAGTCAACTACGGGGGCCGGCGGCGCGCCGGTGCGTCGCTGTGCCCTCGGCTCGGGCTGGTGTTCCATCAGCGAACGGGCTCACAGTGAGCGACAGAGATCTCCCCGCAGTCAGACCTGAGCCTGGCTCCGATGCCAGGCTGCACGCGGAACTGCTTGCGCTGAAACAACGGTCGGGACTCAGCTACGCCCGGATCAGCGCGCTCACCCATTACTCGAAGTCGTCCTGGGAACGCTGGATCAACGGCAAGCAGTTCCCGCCCCGCGGCGCCGTGGAGAGCTTCGCCCGCGCCGCGCGGACGCAAGCCGCGCCGCTCCTCGACCTGTGGGAGCAGGCCGAACTGCTCCGGGTCGCCGGCGCCGAGCCGGCCGAGCAGCCGCTTCCGGTGTCCGAGGGGGAGCCTGCGGCCCCGGAGAACGGGGATCCCACGGCCGGCCCTCCGGGCGGGTCGGACCCGGAACCGGCCGTGCCGGGACCGGACCGGCCGCGGCCCGCCGCGCCCGAACCCGGCGCGGCCGAGCAGGACATGCGCGAACCTGCCGTAGCCGGGCCCACCGTGCCCGGTCCGGCGGACACCGCTGGTGACGGCGGTGCTTCCGCCGGCGGCGCGGGCTTCGTCCGGCGCCAGGGACGCGGCCGCCTGGTCGCGATGGTGGCCGCGGCCTGCGTCGCGGTGGCGGCGGCCGGTGTCGCCGTCGTTCGGTACTCCTCGGACAACGCGGAGGACGGTTCGCACACCGCGGGCGGTCGTGCCTCCGCGTCCCACGCCGCCGCACACGGCGACCCGGTCGGCTGCACCCACGCCGGCTGCACGGGCAAGGATCCGATGACCATGGGGTGTGTACGGGACGGACAGACGCTCGCCCTGATCCGCAACCAGAACATGGTGATCGAGCTCCGGTACAGCAGCGAATGCGGCGCCGCATGGGGGCGGATCACCTATGCCAAACCCAAGGCGGTCGTCGACGTGGACAACTCCAGCGGCACCACGGAGGCCACACCGGTGCACTGGGGCAACGACGTGTACTCCCCGATGGCCGAACTGGGCCCCGGCCAGACCGCTTGGGCGTGCGGAACACAGCCGGACGGAAAGAGCCGGACCTGCACCACGCACAGTCCCGTACCCGCCGGGCACTGATCCGCGGGGCGGCGAACCGGCGTGGTCAGCCCTCGCCCACAAGGTCGAGGTCGTCACGAGAGGCCACCGGCATGATCTCCGGAACGGCCCACTTGCGGTTCAGCGGCTGGGACGCGTCCCGCCACCAGGGGCGCGCAGGGAGGACCCCGGCAGGCTCGAAGGGCTGGCCCGGGACAGGGACGGCGACCGCCTGCCCGACCGCGTCGGCCGCGGCCAGCGTCCACTCGCCCGGTTCGGCCCAGGGGTGCGGGGCGAGGTTGAAGGTGCCCCAGTGGATCGGCAGCAGCGCGCCGTGCGGCGCTCCGCCCTGCAGGTCGAGGTGGGCGCGCAGGCCTTCCTCGGGCGTCATGTGGATGTCGGGCCAGAACTCGCTGTACGCACCGATCTGGATCATCGTGGCGTCGAACGGGCCGTGGGCCGCGCCGATGTCCTTGAAGCCGTCGAAGTAGCCCGTGTCACCGCTGTGGAAGATGCGGTGTTCCTCGCCTTCGACGGCCCAGGACGCCCAGAGGGTGTGCTGGGTGTTGCGCAGGGCACGGCCGCAGAAGTGGCGGGCGGGTGTCGCGGTGAGGGTGAGCCCGCCGACCCGGGTCGACTCGTGCCAGTCCAGCTCGCGCAGCCGGTCCGGGGAGACGCCCCAGTGTTCGAGGTGGGCGCCGACGCCGAGCGGCACGGCGAACAGGGTGTCCGTGCCGGCCAGCGCCTTGATCGTGGGCAGGTCCAGGTGGTCGTAGTGGTCGTGCGAGATGACGACCACGTCGACCTCGCCGAGCGCGGCCAGCGGCAGCGGCACGGGGTGCAGCCGCTTGGGTCCGGCGAAGGGGAACGGGGAGCAGCGCTCACCCCAGACGGGGTCGAACAGCACGCGGTGGCCGTCGATCTCCGCGAGGACGCTGGAGTGGCCCATCCAGGTCAGCCGCAGTCCCGTGGCGGGCGGCTCGGCCAGGTCGGCGAAGGTCGTGGGATGCACCGGGACGGTGCCCTTGGGGGCGCGCAGGGGGCGGGTGTCCTTGTCCAGGAACACCTTGGCGAGGTCCAGCGTGGAACCGGAGGGTCTGGTGCGTGCCGTACCGCCCGGGTTCTGGAAGACGCCGTCCTTGAAGTGGGGAGAGCGGCGGATGCGTGCCAGGCGCTCACCGCCCGGGTCCGCGCCGAAGGCCGCCGGCCGCAGCGCGCGGAGCCCGGAGGTCGAGGAACGCAATCCGGTCACGGTACCTCCCGGTGGAGTGGGTGAGCTCCCCATTATGGTCGGACCCTCCGACAGCCCCGGACGGCCGGGGCGCCGGTACGGCCCCGGCGCACGCCACTGCCCCTTCGTCGAGCGCATTGACAGGGCGCGGGCCACGTCCCGATACTGACTCATCGTTCAGTAGAGAGGCAGTCCCCGAGCCGAGGCCGCCGGGCACCTGCAGGACATCGTGGTGTTCGCACGGCGGCTGCGGCGGGATCCGCGACGGGATGCGGGCGCGCGGCGGCGTACCGGTCGCGGCGGACCCGGCGCCGGACCGGCCTGGCCCGCCCTGGCCCGCGCCCACGACGGACATGGCACGCGCGCGTGCCGTCCCGCCGCACCGGCGCGCGCCCGCACCGGGGCCCTCGACCGGCCCGGCCCCACCCTGTGCACCGTCCCCGAGGAGATCCCATGACCGCCCCCGCTCCCCTGATGTCGCTCGTCTGGACCGACCACGTCACCGGCCGCCGGGGTTTCCTGGTCGTGGACCGGCTGGTGCGCGGCGTGGCCAGCGGCGGGCTGCGGATGCGCCCCGGCTGCACCCTGGAGGAGGTGGCGGGCCTCGCCCGCGGCATGACGATGAAGGAGGCCCTGCACTACGACCCCGAGGCACGCTATGTCCCCCTCGGCGGCGCGAAGGGCGGCATCGACTGCGATCCGCAGGAGCCACAGGCGTACGGACTCCTCGTCCGCTATCTGCGCGCCATGCGGCCGTACATCGAGAGCTTCTGGACCACCGGCGAGGACCTCGGCCTCACCCAGGACCTCGTCGACCGGGCCGCCGTCGAGGCGGGCCTGGTCTCCTCCGTCCAGGCGGTGTATCCGCTGCTGGACGACGAGGCGGCGGCCCGTGGGCGGCTCGCGGACGCGTTCGCGGTCGAGGTGGAAGGCATCGGCCTGGACGAGCTGGCCGGCGGCTGCGGGGTCGCCGAGTCGGTGCTCGCGGCGCTGGACCGGGCGGAGGTGCCGTACGCGGGCACCCGGGTGGCGGTGCAGGGGCTCGGCACGATGGGCGGGGCCACCGCGAGATTCCTCGCGCGCGCGGGGCTGACGGTGGTGGCGGTCGCCGACGTCAAGGGCACGATCGCCAATCCGGCGGGGCTCGACGTCGAGGCGCTGCTGGCCGCGCGGGACGGCTATGGCGCCGTCGACCGCCGTGTGCTGCGCCCCGGCGACCGCGAACTGTCCGGTGAGGCCTGGCTGTCCGCCGATGCGGAGGTGCTCGTGCCGGCGGCCGTGTCCTATGCGATCGACACCGGCAACCAGCACGGCATCCGCGCCCGCTGGATCGTGGAGGCCGCCAACATGCCCGTGCTGCCGGAGGCGGAGGAGCTGCTGGCGGCGCGCGGGGTGGCCGTGCTGCCGGACGTGGTGGTCAACTCCGCCACGAACGCCTGGTGGTGGTGGACCCTGTTCGGTGACATCGGGCCCGACGCCGACGAGGCCTTCGCGTACATCCGGCGCTCCATGCGCGCCCTGGTCGAGCTGATGCTGGACCGTGCGGACGCGGACGGTACGACCCCGCGTGCGGCCGCCCACGCCATGGTGACCGACCGGCTGCCGGTGATCGCGGACCGCTTCGGGTGGTACCGGTGACGGACCCCGCGATGCCTCGCCGTCACGGGGGCGTCAGGGCCGCGCACCTGTCTGCACCCGGCCGCCCGGCGCACGGGTGACCGAAAGGTCTGCCGCCCCGCACTCGAACGGCCGCGAGTGCGGGGCCCTTCCGTGCCGTCCTCGGCAACGGATTAGGGTGAGCGCGTGGCGAGAGTGCGGTTGAGCGTGGCCGAGCGGCGGGAGGAACTGCTGCAGGCTGCCATCGGGCAGATCGAGGCGCGGGGCGTGGCGGCGGTCAGGATCGCCGACGTGGCCGCGGTGCTCGGGGTGAGCAACGCCCTGGTGCTGTACCACTTCTCGACGAAGGAGAAGCTGGTCGCGGCCGCGTTCCGGTACGCGGCAGAGGACGATCTCGCGCATCTGCGCAAGCTCCTGGGGCGGCGGACGTCCGCGCTGCGCCGGCTGCGGGCCGCGGTGCGCTGGTATGCCCCGACCGGGCAGGCCAAGGGCTGGCGGCTGTGGATCGAGGGCTGGGCGGTGGCCCTGCGCGAGCCGGTGCTGCGCGAGGTCACCCGGGATCTCGACAAGCAGTGGAAGGCGGCGATCGCCGAGGTCATCGCCGAGGGCGTGGCGGCGGGCGAGTTCGCCTGCGCCGACCCGGCCGGTGCCGCGCTGCGGCTGACCGCGCTGCTGGACGGGCTGGCCGTGCAGCTGACCTCGTACCCCGGAGCGGTGCCGCGGACCCGCGCGCAGGAATGGACCGACGAGGCGCTGGCCCGTGAACTGGGCCTGGACCGGCAGGCGTTGACCGAACGGTAGGGGCTCTCGGCCGCATCGGGCCGGCTGCACGGTGCTGTGCGGGTGAGCCGCTGTGGTGCCCGAAGCCGGGGTTGGGCGGGCGCCGCCGACGAACACCGGCCGGCCGGACACCCACGTGCCCCGCACCGCGGGTACGGGCGGTGCGGGGCACGTGGGTGCCGGTCAGGCCACCGAGGTGATGCGCAGCTTGATGTCGTCGGGGGAAAGGGTGCCCTTCGCGGTGACATGGTCGCCGGAGGACTCGCCGCGCAGACGGCGGCCGATCCACGGGACCAGGTACTCGCGGGCCCACTGGACGTCGTCGCGGCGGATGTCCAGCGTGCCCCGGGGCGGCTGCGGCGGCCACGGCTGCTCCGGGTCGGCCGGGATCTCCAGGCCGAGGACCTGGCCGGCGCGCAGCGCCACGCGCGTGTGCCCCTCGGGCGAGAGGTGCAGCCGGTCACTGTCCCAGGCCCTGCGGTCCTGTACGGACTTCAGGGACCACAGGTCGAGCACGGGGCAGCCGTACCGGTCGGCGATGGCGCGGACGTGCCCGTTGTACGTGGCGATCTTGCCGCGCAGATGCTTCAGCACGGGGACGCCACGGGTGTCGAAGCCGGTCGTCACCATCACCGTGCCGACCGCCTCGGTCAGCCGGGCCACGGCGCGCTCGAAGCGCTCGGCCACCTCGTCCGGGTCGGTGCCGGGCCGGATGATGTCGTTGCCGCCCGCGCAGAAGGACACCAGGTCCGGGGCGAGTTCGACGGCCTGCGGGAGCTGGTCCTGCACGATCTGGTCGAGCAGCTTCCCGCGGACCGCGAGATTGGTGTATTTGAAGTCGCCCTCGGGCTGCCGGTCCGCGAGCAGTACCGCGAACCGGTCGGCCCAGCCGACGAATGCCCCGTCGGGGCCGGGGTCGCCGACGCCCTCGGTGAAGCTGTCCCCCACCGCCACGTACGACCCGATCACTGATGTGTTGTCACTCTTCGAATCGTCTGCCACGTCGGACCATGATTCACCTTTGGATGTGTCCTACGCGACCGTAGGCAGGGGTTGACGGCCGGTGAGATATGACACCCTTAAATGATTTGCCAACCCGGAACAGGGCGAACACGCCGAAGGACGGACAGCCTCAGACGACGGCGACGCCGTGCTCGCGGAGGTAGCCGACCGGGTCGATGTCGGAGCCGTAGTCGGGGGTGGTACGGATCTCGAAGTGCAGGTGCGGGCCGGTGACGTTGCCGGTGGCGCCCGACAGGCCGACCTGCCGGCCCTCGGTCACGGTCTGCCCGGGCGAGACGGAGAGCCGGGAGAGGTGGCCGTACTGCGCGTAGTGGCCGTCGTTCAGCCTGAGGACGACCTGGTTGCCGTACGCGCCGCCCCAGCCGGCGGAGACGACCGTCCCGGCGGCGACGGCCTTGACCGGGGTGCCGGTCGGTACGACGAAGTCGACGCCCGTGTGGTAGCCGCTGGACCACATGCTGCCGGCCACGTGGTAACCGGTGCCGATGGTGGCGCCCGTGACCGGGAGGGTGAAGCCGGTGGAGGTGGCCGGCGTCGTGGCGGCGCCGGAGGTCCTGGGCGCCGGGGCCGCCTGGGGCGTGGAGCGGTGCGAGCCGCCGGACGACCGGCTCGGGGCCGCGGGCTCGGTGCGGGTGGGTGCGGTCTGCCTGCGGGTGGGTGCGGCCTGCCTGCCGAGCGCGAGCTCCAGGCCGGGGTGGATCAGCGACGGGTCGTCGCCGACGGCCTGCCGGTTGTCGGCGTAGAGGCGGTGCCAGCCGCCCGCCACGTGCTGCTCGTCGGCGATCACCGAAAGGCAGTCGCCGGTCTTCACCGTGTAGGTACGGACGCCGGAATCCGGCTGCGCGGCGGCCTTGTGCACCGGGGCCCGAAGGGACTGCACGGCCTGCGCGGAGACGGACTGCGCGGTGCCGACGGCATGCGCCCCGGTGGTTCCGACGAGCGGGAGGGCCAGGGCGGCACCACCGGTTCCGGCGACGGCGATCGAGCGGGAAAGACGCGGGGTCTTGGGGCGTCGGTGCTTGCCCTTACCAGGCATGGCGCATTCCTCTCCGGCGCCTGCGAGGTGAGCTGTCGGGTTCGGGCTGGAGCTGCCCGGCCGTGCGCGCACGGTTTCACCCCGAGCCTGTCGCGGAGACCGGACAGGCAGTGGTACCTGATGGGTCCCCCGCTCCTGCCGAACACGGGTCAAGTGTGTGGGGCTCCGGGCGGCGGCAGGATTCGGCGTTCCGTCCGGATCGGTGGCGAACGTAAGCGGGTGGGACGCAGGGAAACAAGCAGTCGGATTCCGCCGTTCGCCTTTCAGAAGATCGGATTCGGGAATTCGCCGTCACCCTCCGTGCATTTCCACCCGTTACGGCCCTTCAAATTCCCTCTTCACCGAGGAAATTACGTGGACATGACGCGGCACGCACCGTCACGAATATGACGCTCCTCACGCGCACCCGACCATGAGTCCGCATTTCACTCCGAGTTTGAATGAAGGCACCAATTCGGGCAGAAGCATTAGATGCGGCGCAGGCGGATAACCGTTGCATCCAGGTCACCTTTGAGGCCGGCACGCAGCCCGTGGTGCAGCAGTACGGCACCGCGATGGACTTCGCCCGTTTCGCGACATTCGTACGACGCCGCCGGGTCGAGTCCGCGCAGGCGCAGCGCCGGCACGGGTTCGCCGTGGCTCTGCGCCTGGAGCCAGGCGAGGACCACCGTCTCCTCACCCAGGACGTACTGGACGGCGCTCAGTCCACCGGCCGGAGGTCGCAGCCGGTACAGGTCGCCCTGCTGGACGACCGGCCGGATCTCCTTGTAGAGATCGATCCACTGCCGGGCCTCGGCCAGTTCCTGATCGGTCCACTCGGTGAGGTCGCCGCCCACCCCGAGCACGCCCGCCATGGCGCTGACGAAACGGAACCGCAGGCCACTGACCCGACCGTTGAGCTGGGTGTTCGGGCTGTCCGTGACCCAGGCGGCCATGATCCGGGCCGGGTGGATCTGACTGAAGCCGTGCTGGATGGCGAGCCGGTCCAGCGGGTCGGTGTTGTCGGAGGTCCACACCTGGTCGGTGCGGCTCATGACGCCGAGGTCGATCCGGCCGCCACCCCCCGAGCAGGACTCGAAGGCGACGGAGGGGTGGGCCGCGCGCAGCCGGTCCAGCAGGGCGTACAGGGCGCGGACGTGGTCCACCCACAGGCGCTGCGGGTACGGCTCACCGGGCCAGCCGGCGTCGGTGAAGCAGCGGTTGAAGTCCCACTTCACATAGTCGACCGGCGCGCCGGAGAGCAGGGTGTGCAGCTGCTCCCACAGGTACTCCTGCACATCCTCACGGGCGAGGTTGAGGACGAGCTGGTTGCGCAGTTCCGTCCGCTTCCGTCCCGGTTGGTACTGCACCCAGTCCGGGTGCGCGCGGTACAGGTCGCTGTCCGGGTTGACCATTTCGGGCTCGACCCAGATGCCGAACTGCATGCCGAGGTCGTGCACCTGGTCGGCGAGGGGCTTCAGGCCGTGCGGGAAGCGGTCGGGGTTGGGCGTCCAGTCGCCGAGACCCGCGCGGTCGCTGGTGCGGGCGCCGAACCAGCCGTCGTCCACGACGAAGAGCTCCACGCCGATCCCGGCGGCCCGGCGGGCGAGCGCGAGCTGCTGCTCCTCGGAGATGTCGAAGTTCGTCGCCTCCCAGGAGTTGAACAGCACCGGCCGGTCCCGCTCGGCGTCCGGGATGACGTACGCGCGCTGGTAGGCGTGCCAGGCGCGGCTCGCGCCACCGAAGCCGCCGTCGCTCCACAGGCCCGCGAACACCGGGGTGGTGTACGACTCCCCCGGCTCCAGGAGCAGCAGGCCCGAGTCGTCGTAGCCGGCGCCGCCGGTGATCTGCACGCGCGCGTCCGGGAGTTGGGCGACCGCGATGCGCCAGGAGCCGGACCAGCCGAGCGCGCATCCGTAGACCTCACCGCGCTCCTCGGTGGCGTCGGTGTCCAGCGCCACCCAGGGCAGGTGCTGGTGGCCGGTGTGGCCGCGGCGGCTGCCGATGACCTTCTCGCCGTAGGTGAGCGGGGCGGCGACGAGGCGGGACTCGGCTGCCCAGCGGCCGTGCAGCTGGGACAGCCGCCAGCCCTCGCGATCGGGCAGGGTCCAGGTGGCGGCGTCGGCGCGCAGCAGCTCCACGCGTACGTGCCCGCCGTTCGCCACGGTCACCCGGCGTTCCACGACATCGCCGCGCATCCGGTAGTGCAGGGTGACGGCGAGGCCGTCGTCGTCGAAGCGCAGCCGCAGCTCGTCACCCTCCGGCCCGTCCGCCTCGTACGCCTGGAAGGTCCACTCCGTGCCGCGTCGCTCGGCGGTACGCACCGACAGGGCCGGGCGGACGAAGCGGGGGCCGCCCTCGACGGGGTACTCCTCCCGGCCGTCCAGGGGGGACTCGAAGGGCCAGTGGCCGGGCAGCGGGTCCTTGGCCAGGGCCTGCGCGTCCGCGAGGGTGATGCGTGGCCCCCAGTGCAGGTGGAGCAGCTCGTCCGCGCCGGTGAGATGCAGGGCGTAGCTGCTGGTGGGCCCCGAGAGGAGCCAGGTACGACCGTCTTCGGAGATGTCCACCACGTAAGACCTCACAGGTGCCAACAGATTCGCTCAAGTGCAAACATCATCGAGCCGTACGAGCGTGGCGACAAGCCCTGTGGACAACTCCTTGCCCGAGGAAACCGATGTCGTATGGTCGTCAGAGCGCCCGCCGACGAGCCGCGACGGCGGGATCCGAGCGTGTGAGGAGCCCCCGTGACGCAGCACGTCCCGTCGACCGAGCCGGAGCTGGCCGGAGTACGCAATTTCCGTGACGTGGGCGGACTGCCGACGGTGGACGGGCGGCGGGTGCGGCACGGGGTGCTGTTCCGCAGCGGTCACCTGGCGCACGCGACCGAGGACGACGCGGCCTTCCTCGCCTCCCTGGGCCTGCACACGATCTTCGACTTCCGCAACGCGGCCGACCAGAAGCTGGAGGGCCCGGACGTCGAGCTGCCCGGCGTGCGGAATGTGAACCTGCCGCTGAGCGACCCGGCGGACGGCGCCGAGTTCTGGAAGATGGTCCGCGACGGCGACCTCGACCAGCTGCGCCAGATCCTCGCCGACGGCAAGGGGGCGGCCCGGATGATCGCCTCGTACCGGAGGATCGTCAAGGAGCGCACCGCCGAGCACTCCCAGGTGCTGCGCGCGCTCACCGAGGACAGCGTGCCCGCGCTGATGCACTGCGCGGCGGGCAAGGACCGCGCGGGCATCTCGATAGCCGTGACGCTGCTCGCGCTGGGCGTGGAACGCGAGGCGATCATCGCCGACTACCTGGAGTCCAACGCCAGGCACCGGCGCTACAAGGTCCACCGCAGCGGCAGCGCCAAGACCGCGTACACCCCGGAAGTCATGGAGCTGCTGAGCCCGCTCTTCGACGCCCGCGCCGAGTACCTCCTGGCGGCGTTCGAGACCATCGAGCAGACGTGGGGCGGCGTGGACACCTACCTGGAGCAGGGCCTCGAACTCACCCCGGCGGCCCGGGCCCGGCTCCGCGAACGCCTGCTGGACTGACCGGACCGCCCCCGCAGCCCGGTGTCCTCGTGCGGGGCACGAGAACGACAGCCGGACGTACCGGTGGCTTCGTCGCGTCAGCTCTTCCCGCCGACCGCGAACAGCAGGTAGAGGAAGGCGGCCAGGACGTGGCCGGCGGCGATGTAGATGATCAGGCGGATCCACAGGGCGCGGGGGAACTTGGTCTCGAGGTTGGTCATGGCAGCTCTCCGGTCGGCGGGCCCAGGCACAGCGTGGCCGTGGGGCTCTGCAGCAGGGTGTGGACGAACAGCAGCTCGACGCCGTCATGGTCCTCGGCGGCGAGGCGGTGCGGGGTGAGCGAGTCGAAGTGCGCGCTGTCGCCGGGTGCGAGCAGGTGCGCGGTGTCACCGAGGCGCAGCCGGAGGCGG
This sequence comes from Streptomyces sp. NPDC030799, assembly GCF_055572255.1. Classification (NCBI taxonomy): domain Bacteria; kingdom Bacillati; phylum Actinomycetota; class Actinomycetes; order Kitasatosporales; family Streptomycetaceae; genus Streptomyces; species Streptomyces sp. NPDC030799. The sequence goes on from NZ_JBVIDS010000004.1 coordinate 21,333, forward strand.
CCCCGCAGGACGTAGAGCCACTCCTCGCCCGGGTGGACGCGCACGATGTCGCCCTGCGAGCCGTACGGCACGCGTACGCGCAGGGCCTGCATACCCCGGCCCGGCGCCCCGGCCTGGAAGTATGTCCAGCCGCCGGCCCGGGTCGGCTCCATGTCGCCGGCCCGTACGATCGCGTTCCGGTCGGCGACCGTCTCACCCAGCAGTTCGGAGACGGTCGTACCGTAGATGCGGGCGAGAGCCAGCAGCATCGGCAGCGAGGGCTGCCGCTGTCCGGTCTCCAGCCGGGACAGATGGGCCGGCGAGAGCCCTGCGGCACGGGCGGCGGCCTCCAGGGTGAGGCCGGCGCGCCGGCGCAGCCCGCGCAACTGCGGTGCGACAGCGGTCAGCTCGCCGCCCGGGCCCGCCGACGGGCCGGCGTCTGAGGCGTTCATGCCTCCATTCAGCCCGATTCTTGCCCGAGCGGCAATTTCCTTGCCTGTGAGGCAAGGCGCCTCGACGTCATCCCCCTTCCTGGTACTCCCCGGCCGGCGCCCGGTGCGGGCGTCCTCAGCGGCCCGCCACCGCCTGCTTCATCAGGGTCTTGCCGAAGTCCCACATCAGGCCGCCGCCGCTGTGCGCGTCGTCCATCACGGCGGTGAAGGCGTCCACGAACCGCTCGACGTCCGCCTCGTCGAGGATCAGCGGCGGGATCAGCTTGATCACCTCCAGGTGGTCACCGGAGACCTGGGTGAGGATCCGGTGCCGCTGCAGCAGCGGCACGACGACCATCTGCGCGAACAGTCCCTTGCGGGCGGCCTGCAGCACGGTCCAGCGGCCGCGGAGCTTGAGCGAGGACGGCCTGCCGAACTCGATGCCGATCATCAGGCCCCGCCCGCGCACGTCGGCGAGGAGTTCGTACTTGTCGATCAGCGCGGTCAGCCGTGACTTCAGCAGTTCGCCGGTCCTGCGGACGCCGGCGACGATCTGCTCGTTCTCCATGACCGACAGCACGGCGAGGCCGCACGCCATCGCCTGCGCGCCCGAGCCGAAGCTCGCCGAGTGGACCAGCACCCGGTCCATGGACGAGTAGACCTTCTTGAAGATCCAGTCCTTGCCGAGGGTGGCGCCGACCGGGACATACCCGCCGGACAGGGCCTTGGCCACGCACACCAGGTCGGGTTCGACACCGTCCTCGTGCTGGTAGGCGTAGAAGTCGCCGGTGCGGCCGAGACCGGTCTGCACCTCGTCGGCGATGAGCAGCGCCTTGTGCTTGTGCAGCAGCTCCTGCGCGGCGCGCAGATAGCCGGGAGGGGCCTCGTGCACGCCCTTGCCCTGGATGGGCTCGACGATGAGGGCGGCCACGTCACCCTTCTTCAACTCGCGGGCCAGGGCGTTGAGATCACCGAGGGGTACGGCGGTGTCGGGCAGCAGCGGGGCGAAGCCGTCACGGAAGCCTCTCTCGCCGTTGACCGACAGGGAGCCGGTGGTCAGACCGTGGAAGGCGTGATCGCAGTAGAGGACACGGGGCTTTCCGGTGGCGTACCGGGCGAACTTCAGGGCCGTCTCCACGGCTTCCGTGCCGCTGTTGCCGAAGAACACCCGGTCCAGGTGCGGGCTGTGGGCAAGCAGCCGTTCGGCGAGCAGGCCGGGCAGCGGCTGGCAGTCGAACCGGGTGAGGTCGGCGAGGTCCAGGTCGAGCACGTCGTGCAGCGCCTTGCGGACGACCGGGTGGTGGCGGCCCAGGCCCATCACACCGAACCCGGCGAGCATGTCCAGGTAGTCGTTGCCGTCCGCGTCGAAGAAGTGGGCGCCCTCGGCCCGCTCGTAGACCTTGTCGAAGCCGATGGTGTGCAGCATGCGCGGGAGCTGCGGGTTGAGGTACTTGGTGTGCAGCTCGTAGCGTTCGGCTCCGCGCTCGGCCAAGAGGGCGCCGAGGTCGAACTCCGTGGTCATTCCTTCTCCTTGACTGTGCCGTCCATGTGCCGGACGGCCAGGCTCGCGCTGATCCGTCCGGCGACCTCGACGGGCGTGAGGCCGATGTCGGCCAGCACCTCACTGCGTTTGGCGTGCGCGAGGAACTGCTCCGGGATGCCGAACCGCCGTACCGGCACGTCCACGTCGGCGTCCCCGAGGGCCAGTGCCACCGCCGAACCCACCCCGCCGGCCCGGCTGTTGTCCTCGACGACGGCCACCAGACGGTGTTCGGCGGCCAGACCGGGCAGGGCCGGGTCGACCGGTTTGACCCAGCGCGGGTCGACCACGGTGCAGTTGACACCCCGTGCCGCCAGAAGCTCGGCGGCCTGGAGGCACACGGATGCCATCACGCCGACGGCCACCAGGAGCACGTCCGGGCGGTCCGCGCGGTGCAGGACGTCCATGCCGCCGACCTGGTCGATCGCCGGGATGTCCGGCCCGACCGACTCCTTCGGGAAGCGGACCAGGGTCGGCGCGTCGTCCACGGCCACGGCCTCCCGCAGCTGGGCGCGCAGCCGGCCGGCGTCGCGCGGGGCGGCGATCCTGAGGCCGGGGACGGCCTGGAGGATCGACATGTCCCACATGCCGTTGTGGGAGGCGCCGTCGGCCCCGGTGACGCCGGCCCGGTCGAGGACGAAGGTGACCCCGCAGCGGTGCAGGGCGACGTCCATGAGCAGCTGGTCGAAGGCGCGGTTGAGGAAGGTGGCGTAGACGGCGACGACCGGGTGCAGTCCGCCGGTGGCGAGGCCGGCCGCGGAGACGGCCGCGTGCTGCTCGGCGATGCCCACGTCCCACACGCGGTCGGGGAATCGCTCGGCGAACTTGCCGAGGCCGACCGGGTGCAGCATGGCCGCCGTGATGGCAACGACGTCGTCCCGTTCCTCGCCGATCCGTACGATCTCGTCGCCGAACACCGAGGTCCAGGAGGGGGCCTGGGCGGGCGCGAGCGGCTCGCAGGTCAGCGGGTCCATCACACCGACGGTGTGGAAGTGGTCCTCCTCGTGGGCGAGGGCGGGCTCGTAGCCGCGGCCCTTCTCCGTGAGGCAGTGGACCAGCACCGGGCCGTGGAACCGTTTCGCGCGGCGCAGCGCCGACTCGACGGCGCCGATGTCATGGCCGTCGATCGGGCCGACGTACTTCAGGCCCAGGTCCTCGAACATGCCCTGCGGCGCGAAGGCGTCCTTGAAGCCCTTCTTCGCGCCGTGCAGGGACTCGTAGATCGTGCTGCCGACGACGGGTGTCCTCAGGAGGACGTCCTTGCCCCAGGCGAGGACCTTCTCGTAGCCGTCGGTGGTGCGCAGGGTGGCCAGGTGGTTGGCGAGGCCGCCGATGGTCGGGGCGTAGGAGCGTTCGTTGTCGTTGACGACGATGATCAGCGGGCGGTCCTTGGCCGCCGCGATGTTGTTCAGCGCCTCCCAGGCCATGCCGCCGGTCAGCGCGCCGTCGCCGATGACCGCGACCACATGGCCCTTCTCCCCCTGCACCTGGTTGGCCTTGGCCAGGCCGTCGGCCCAGCCGAGCGCGGTGGAGGCGTGGCTGTTCTCGATGACGTCGTGTTCGGACTCCTCGCGCGAGGGATAGCCGGACAGGCCGCCCTTGCCGCGCAGCTTGGAGAAGTCCTGACGCCCGGTCAGCAGCTTGTGGACGTAACTCTGATGTCCGGTGTCCCACAGGATGCGGTCGACCGGTGACTCGAAGACCCGGTGGAGCGCGACGGTCAGTTCCACCACGCCCAGATTGGGTCCGAGGTGACCGCCGGTTCTCGACACCGCGTGCACCAGGAACTCACGTATCTCCTCGGACAGTTCACCCAGTTCCGCCTCGGACAGCGCCTTCAGGTCGCGTGGTCCCCGGATGCTCTCCAGAATGGTCACGCTGGGCCCCCTCTCGGTCCGTGCCGTGCTGTACTCAACTCACTTCGTCTGCGGGGCTCGTCCGCTCGGCGAGCTTCATGGCCTCCTCGATGAGGGTCTCCACGATCTTCGACTCGGGTACGGTCTTGACGACCTCTCCCTTGACGAAGATCTGCCCCTTTCCGTTGCCCGAGGCAACTCCGAGGTCGGCCTCACGGGCCTCGCCCGGACCGTTGACCACACACCCCATCACCGCGACCCTCAGCGGCACTTCCATGCCGTCCAGGCCCGCCGTGACCTCGTCGGCGAGCTTGTAGACGTCGACCTGCGCCCGGCCGCAGGACGGGCAGGAGACGATCTCCAGACGCCGCTGCCGCAGGCCCAGGGACTCAAGGATCTGGATACCGACCTTGACCTCCTCCGCCGGCGGCGCGCTCAGGGAGACGCGGATGGTGTCGCCGATGCCCCGGGACAGCAACGCCCCGAAGGCCACGGCCGACTTGATCGTCCCCTGGAACGCGGGACCCGCCTCGGTCACCCCCAGATGCAAGGGGTAGTCGCAGCTCTCGGCGAGCTGCCGGTAGGCCTCGATCATCACGACCGGGTCGTTGTGCTTCACCGAGATCTTGATGTCCCGGAAGTCGTACTCCTCGAAGAGCGAGGCCTCCCACAGGGCCGACTCGACCAGCGCCTCCGGGGTGGCCCTGCCGTACTTCTGCAGCAGCCGCCGGTCCAGCGAACCGGCGTTGACCCCGATACGGATCGGCGTGCCGTGGTCCTTGGCGGCGCGGGCGATCTCCCGCACCTGGTCGTCGAACTTCTTGATGTTGCCCGGGTTCACCCGGACCGCCGCGCAGCCGGCCTCGATGGCCGCGAAGACGTACTTCGGCTGGAAGTGGATGTCCGCGATCACGGGGATCTGCGACTTGCGGGCGATGGTGGCGAGGGCGTCCGCGTCGTCCTGCGTGGGGCAGGCGACACGGACGATCTGGCAGCCGGACGCGGTGAGTTCCGCGATCTGCTGCAAGGTGGCGCCGATGTCCGACGTACGGGTCGTCGTCATCGACTGCACCGACACCGGGGCTCCGCCCCCGACCGCCACCGGCCCGACCTGGATCTGCCGCGACTGCCGCCGCGGTGCCACCGGCCGGGCCGGTACCTCGGGAACGCCCAGGGGGACGGCGGTCACCGCGTCACTCCCGGTTCCCGGAGACGGTCTCGCGCATGGCCCGCAGCGACTCCTTCAGGGAGCCCATGGTGGCGAGGACGGCGGTGGGCTCGTACCCGCAGTGCGCCATGCAGTTGGCGCAGCGCGGGTCCTTGCCGCGGCCGTACTTGTCCCAGTCGGTCTTCTCGATGAGTTCGCGGTACGTCGGCACGTACCCGTCGCTCATCAGGTAGCACGGGCGCTGCCAGCCGAAGAGCGAATAGTTCGGGATCGCCCACGCGGTGCACGGGAAGTCGACCTTGCCCTCCAGGAAGTCCAGGAAGAGCGGGGAGTGGTTGAGCCGCCACTTCTTGCGGTTGCCGCCCGCGAACGCCTTCTTGAAGAGTTCGCGGGTCTGCTCCACGCCGAGGAAGTGCTCCTGGTCGGGGGCCTTCTCGTAGGCGTAGGCGGGCGAGATCATCATCTCGTCGACCTTCAGGTCGTCGTTGAGGAAGTTGAGCACCTCGATGATGGTCTGCGGGGTGTCGGTGTTGAAGAAGGTGGAGTTGGTGGTCACCCGGAAACCGCGCCGCTTGGCCTCCTTGATGGCCTCCACCGCCTCGTCGAACACGCCCTCCTTCGCGACCGACTCGTCGTGCCGCTCACGCAGACCGTCGATGTGCACGGCGAAGGCGAAATAGGGAGAGGGCTTGAATTTGTCGATCTTCTTGCGCAACAGCATCGCGTTGGTGCACAGGAAGACATACTTCCGCTTGGCCACCAGCTGGCGCACGATCTCGTCGATCTGAGGGTGCATCAAGGGCTCGCCACCGGCGATGGAGACCATCGGCGCACCGGACTCCAGCACCGCGCCCACGGCCTGGGCGACCGGCATGCGCTGCTTGAGCACACCCGCCGGATGCTGGATCTTGCCGCAGCCCTCGCACTTGAGGTTGCAGGCGAAGAGCGGTTCAAGCTCGACGATGAGCGGAAACTTGTCCCGCCTGCGCAGTTTCTGTTCAGCCAGGTAAGTAGCGACCTTGATGGACTGACGCAGCGGCATGGCCATCTGGCTCACCTCCGGGGGAGCAGCAAAGAACGGTGCCATTCGAAAAATGCGGGAAGAACGGATCGAAGAACACGGAAGGCCGATATTCCACCGCGCACCGTGCCGATCCGCACGAGTTCGTGTTCAGGGGCGTCCACGACCACCCGTACGGCCGCAACCGGACGCTCACTGATCCGGACGGCGCTCAGCAGGGTGGCCGCCGACTCCATGTCGACCGCGATCGCGCCGGTCGCGAGCAGCTGGGACCGCTCGGGGCCGCGTACGACGTGGTCGGAGCCGGTGAGCGGGCCGGTGTGGACCGTGCGCCCGGGCAGCAGCCGCACGAGTTCCTTGACCAGCAGTTCGGTGCCCACGCAGGCGACGGTGCCGCGCGGGTCCCGGGTCTCCTCGGCGACCACCAGATCGCCGGGGTGCATGCCGGGGGCGAGCCCGGCGCAGAAGCCGGTGGCCAGCACGGCGGCGTCGGCAAGGTGCGGCTCGGACAGATACCCGGTGACGGACCGTTCCGCCGCCCGGGGACCCATGCCCGTACGGACGAAGGTGACCGGCCCGCCGGCACCGCTGTGGTCGCCGGTGCGCAGGGCGAGGTGCTCGATGCCGAGGGCGCAGGCGATCAGCAGCGGGGCCGGGGCGGGCGGGGTGCTCAACTCAAACTCACCTTGGCCCCGGACAGCGGTTTCCCGGCGAGGAGGCCTCGCTCGAAGGGGTCGCCGTGCAGGTACCGGCCGAGCGCGGTGAGCGGGAAGACCTGCCGGTACAGGTGGTAGTTGATGGAGAAGTCCCAGGGGAAGCCGGTGCCGGTGAAGTACGGCTCGTCCCAGGTTCCGTCCGCCCGCTGGGTGTCGGCGAGCCACTGGATGCCGCGCTCGACGGCCTTCGAGTCCTGCTCCCCCGCCGCGAGCAGGGCCATCAGCGCCCACGCGGTCTGCGAGGCGGTGGACGCGCCCCGGCCGCTCCATTCCTTGACGTACTTGTAGGAGCGCAGGTCCTCGCCCCAGCCGCCGTCGTCGTTCTGGACGCTCTCCAGCCAGGACACGGCCCGTCGGATCGCCGGGTGCGAGCCGGGCAGCCCGGCGGCGGTGAGCGCCGGTACGACGGACCCGGTGCCGTAGATGTAGTTGACGCCCCAGCGGCCGAACCACGAGCCGTTCGGCTCCTGTTCGGCGAGCAGCCAGTCGATGCCCCGGCGGGTACGGGGATCGTGGGCGAGTCCCTCGGCGGCGAGCATCTCCACGACGTGCGCGGTGACATCGGCGGAGGGCGGGTCGATGACCTCGCCGAAGTCGCAGAACGGCAGCCGGTTGGGGAACGGGCTGGTGTTGTCGACGTCGAAGGCGCCCCATGCGCCGTTCTTCGACTGCATCCCGAGATTCCAGCGCACCGCGCGCCCGATGGCGTTGTCCACACGCTCGGGGTCGTGGTGCCGGACCCGGCGCAGCGCGAGGGCGACCTCGGCGGTGTCGTCGATGTCCGGGTAGTTGTCGTTGTGGAACTCGAACGCCCAGCCGCCCGGCGGCAGCCCGGGCCGGCGTACGGACCAGTCGCCGGGCCGGACGATCTCCTCGCCGAGCATCCAGTCGGCCGCCTTGACCAGTTGCGGATGGTCGGCCGGGAGGCCCGCGTCGACGAGCGCGATGGTGGCGAGGCAGGTGTCCCACACCGGGGACTGGCAGGCCTCGATCATCCGGGCGCCGTCCTCGCGCCACACGGCGAAACGGTCCAGCGAGGCGAGGCCCTCGCGCATCACCGGATGCTCCAGGTCGTAGCCGAGCAGGTGGAGGGCGATGACCGAGTACACGGCCGGGGGCTGGATGCCGCCCCAGCAGCCGTCGTTCTCCTGCCGCTCGATGATCCAGCGGGCGGCGGTGTTCATCGCGGCCCTGCGGAGCCGGCGCGGGGCGACCTTGCGGAACCGGTGCAGCGCCTTGTCCAGGCGCTGGAAGGCGCCGTCCCAACTGGCCAGCGGAGCAAGCGGCTTCACGGGCTTCGGGTGCGCCGGGTCGGTGTGCAGCTCGTCCAGCGGGAAGGGCGCGGGGCGCACCGGGCGCTTGGCCGAGACGATGGTCAGCGGCACGATGGTCTGCCGGGCCCAGCAACCGAAGTCGTAGATGTTCAGCGGCATCCAGGTGGGGAACCAGATGAGTTCCGGCGGGAGTTCGGGCAGGTCCTCCCACTTCCACCAGCCGAACAGGGCGAGCCAGATCCGGGTGAAGACCCGGGCGGCGGCGATGCCGCCGCGCTCACGGATCCAGGCGGACGCCTTCGCCATGTGCGCCTCGTCGGGCGCGTCACCGGCCAGGCGCAGGGCGACGTACGCCTCGATGGTGGTGGACAGTTCGCCGGGCCCGCCGTAGAAGGTGGCCCAGGTGCCGTCCTCGCGCTGCTCGCCGCGGATGAACCTGGCGGCGGCCTGCGTGGTGTGCTCGTCGCGGATCCCCAGGAACTGACGGAGCAGCAGGTCCTCGGCGTCCATGGTGACGTTGGTCTCCAGGTCGCCCTTCCACCAGCCCTGGGCGTCCTGCCGCGCGAGCAGGAAGTCGGTGGCACGCCGGGTGGCGCGTACGGCGGCTTCGCGTACCCCGGCCGCCTCGGGGGTGGTGAGGGTGGTGTCGCTGGCCGCGGCAGCGCGGGGCGGCACAGTCGCCCCGGTGCTTCCGTCGGTCGTCGCTGTCATGGCTTCCCCTTCGTGCAGTCGTGCGAGTCGTGCTGCTGTGGGTCCGCCGTCGGCCGGTGTCCGCACCATCCTGCGGCACCGGCCGGCGACTACGCGAGGCGTGTTGGGCCGATAGGGATCATCTCTTTCGTACGACGACGAAGTCGGCGAGCGCCGTGAAGGAGTCGCGTACCCGCTCGGGCATGTCGACGGCGTCGAGGGCTTCGATGGCGATGGTGTGCTGACGGCGCGCTTCCTCGGCCGTCCAGGCGCGGCCGCCGGCCTCCTCGATGAGGGCCGCGCGGGCCGCGAACTCCTCCTCGGAGAAGTTCTCGAAGTCGCTGCTCTTGGCGTCCGCGGCGAGGATCTCGCCGAGCCGCTCGGAGGCGGGGCCGCCGGCCGCGAGCGCGGCGACGACCGGCAGGGACTTCTTGCGCTGGCGCAGGTCGCTCCAGGTCTGCTTGCCGGTGGCCTCCGGGTCGCCCCAGATGCCGAGCAGGTCGTCGATCGCCTGGAAGGCGAGGCCGAGGTGGTAGCCGTACTTCTCCAGCGCGTCGGCGGTGGCGTCGTCCGCGCCGCCGAGGACCGCGCCGATGGAGCTGGAGGCGGCGAGCAGCGCGCCGGTCTTGTTGCCCTCCATCTCCAGGCACTCCTCGACGCTGACCCGGTCGCGGTGCTCGTAGGAGATGTCCTGCGCCTGACCGTCGATCAGGGCGCGGGTGGCGGTGGTCAGCCGGCGGGTGGCGCGGCCGGCCTCGACCGTGCCGAGCTCCAGCAGGATCTCGTTGGCGAGGGCGAACAGGGCGTCGCCGACCAGGATGGCCTGGGCGGGGCCGTGCACCTTCCAGACGGTGTCGCGGTGCCGGCGCTGCTCGTCGCCGTCCATCAGGTCGTCGTGCAGCAGTGAGAAGTTGTGGACGAGTTCCACGGCCACGGCACCCGGGATGCCCACCTCGGGCGCGGCGCCGGTGACCTCGGCGGAGAGTACGGCGAGCGCGGGACGCACGGCCTTGCCGCCGTCGCCGTCGGCCGGGTTGCCGGCGGCGTCGATCCAGCCGAAGTGATAGGCGGCGACGGTGTCCATGGGAGGCGCCAGCCGGTCCACGGCCGCACGCAGGACGGGAGTGGCCAGGGTCCGGCCGCGCTCCAGCAGCGCGGTCACGTCCACCGCGGCCCGTGGGACGGGCGTCGAAGCCGGGGGCACAGTGGGCACAGTCTCTCCTCTTGTCGCGGTACCGGGGGTGCGGGGGCCTGCCGCGTGCCGGTCGGGCATCAGGCCGCCTCCTCGAACTCGAAGAGGTGGCGGGGGCGGGGCCGGCCGAGGGCGCTGAGTGCGGCGTCGGCCGCGCTCACTCCACTGCGGACCGCACTCTCCATGGTCGCGGGCCACCCGGTGGCGGTCCACGCTCCGGCCAGGTACAGGCCGGGGGCCTTGGTGCGGGCGCCGGGCCGCAGCCGTCCGACGCCGGGGGTGGGGGCGAACGTGGCCGTGCGCTCCCGGGTCACGAAGAAATCTTTCACCACGGCGCCGCGGGTACCCGGGATCAGCCGCTCCAGCTCGGGCAGATAGCGCTCGCGCAAGTCGGCGACCGGCAGGTCGATCTCGTCCTGCGCGGCCGACTGGGACAGCGCCAGGTACTGACCCTCGGTCAGTCCGGAGGCGTCCGTGCGGTCGAAGACCCACTGCACCGGGGTGCCGAGGGCCGCGAAGAAGGGGCGTGCGAGCACCTTGCGGTCGTAGACGACATGGACGTTGAGGATCGGCGCGGTGCCGATCCGCAGCAGCTGCCCGGGGGCGTCGAGTGCGCCGGGCGGCAGCAGGTCGTGGGTCTCTCGCTGGGGTACGGCGAGGACGACGGCGTCGGTTTCGAGGCACTCGCCGGGAACCTGAACGCTCCAGGTGCCGTTCTCGTTGATAGAGACGGAGGTGACGCGTGTACGGACCTCGGTACGGACGCCCGCGGAGTCGAGCGCCTTGCGGGCCAGCCGGTCGTGCAGTTCGCCCAGCGGGACGCGGGCCCAGCCGATGTCGGCCGCGCCCGGGTCGGACAGCAGACCGGTCTTGAACACCATCGCGGCGAGCCCCAGCGAGGCGTCGCCCGCGACCGCGTTGAGGGTGGCGACCCCGACCAGGTCCCACAGGGCCTCGACGGCGCGCGCGGACTGGCCCTGTGCGGCCAGCCAGCTGCCGAAGTCCTGCGTGTCCAGGGCCGGATCGGCGAGGTCGAGCCCCTTCAGCGCGAGCGCGGCCCGCCCGACCGCGGCGCGCTCGGCGAGCGAGAGATGCGGATAGGCGGCCAGGCTGCGCCCCAGATGGAGGGGGACGGGCAGCGGGTCGCGCCGCAGCCGGCCGAGCCGTCTGCCCTCGGGCTTGGTGACGTCGACGACGGGCACGTCCAGGCGGTCCTGCAGCGGTGCCAGCGCCGCGCCCTGGATCCGGTCGAGGAACCAGCGGTAGGCGGTGCAGCAGCGCAGGTAGACGTGCTGGCCGTTGTCCACGGTCAGTTCGCCGCGCTGGAAGGAGAAGGCGAGGCCGCCCAGTCTGGGCCTGCCTTCGAGCAGGGTGACACGGACGCCCGCGTCGGCGAGCGCGAGCGCCGCGGTGATCCCGGCGAGCCCGCCGCCGACCACGACGGCGCGGCGGCTTGCGGCACCTTCCGGTTCCGCGGTGCCGTGCGTCCGTGCGGGGCGGGAGCCGTCGCTCATGGTGCGTCCTTCCGTGCGAGCGCTCCGCGGGCCATGCCGTGATGGGCCGTTGGCCGTCTGCGGGCCCGTTGTGGCTGATCGCGCGGTTCCCCGCACCCCTTCGGGGCGCCCGCACGGTCGGCCGTCGCTGTCAGGGACGCCACGCCGCTGCCGAGGGTTGCCTCGCCCGTGTCTCCTGGTTCGGTGAGGCCCATCAGGCGCGCCTCCTGACGGACCGCGGGGAGACATGGCGGGTCACGTGCCGGGTGTCGAGGCCGGACAGGCCGCGTACGGCGACGTAGGCCTTCTCGCGTCCGGGCAGCGAGACCCGGCCGCGCAGCACGGCCTCGGGGTCGCGCTCGATGCGGTCCAGCAGCCGGCGGTAGATGCCGGCCATGGCGGCCACGCAGGCACCGCTGCGCCGGTCGAGCATGGGCAGCAGCCGGTAGCCCTCGGCGAAGAGGGCGCGGGCCCGCCGCACTTCGAAGTGCACGAGGCCCGCGAAGTCGGAGCCCTCCGGTGGCGTGGGCCCGTCGAACCCGGCCGCGCAGCCGAACTTGGCGAGGTCGTCGGCGGGCAGATAGGTACGGCCGCCGGCCGCGTCCTCGCGGACGTCCCTGAGGATGTTGGTGAGCTGCAGGGCGAGGCCGAGCGTGTCGGCGTACTCGGGTGCGCGCTCGGCGCCGCGCGCTCCCGGTTCGGTGCCGAACACACCGAGCGAGAGGCGGCCGATGGCACCGGCGACACACCGGCAGTAGACCTTCAGGTCGTCCCAGGTCTCGTAGGTCTCGCCGCGCACGTCCATCTGGACGCCGTCGATCAGCTCGTCGAGGCCGCCGAGCGGGATCGGGAAAGCGCGTGCCGCATGGGCGAGCGCCACGGCGACCGGATCGGTGTCGTCCTCCTCCACCTCGTCCTCCCGGACCCGGGCGAGCAGCGCCCGGGTGTCCTGAAGCCGCTTCAGCTTCACCTCGCCGGCCAGGTCGCCGTCGCCGATGTCGTCGACACGCCGGGAAAACGCGTACAGCGCCGACATGGCGCGGCGCTTCGGCGTGGGCAGCAGGCGGATGCCGTAGGCGAAGTTGCGGGCCTGCTGCCCGGTGACGGTCTCGCAGTAGCTGTAGGCGGCGAGTACCGGTGCGGACACGTGCGACGGAGAATCCACGGTCCGGATCACCCCTCTCCTCGCAGGATCACGCCCGCCTCACGCAGCAACTGGACCTTGCCGGGTCGGGGCGGGCCGGGAAGTACGTCGTATTCGGCGGCGGCGATCGCGTGGATCGCCGCCCTTCCCCCCGCCACGAACCCTGCGAGCAGCAGCTTCAGCCTGCCGTGGACGCTACCCACCAGGGGGGCGCCTTCATTCAGCAGATCGCGGGCGCGTTGCGCTTCGTATGCAACCAGGGCGCGCACCGATGCGCCCGCGGTTTTTGCGCCAAGATCCGTTTCCTGGACGTGAAAGCGCTTCATGTCCGCGGCCGGGAGATAGATCCGGTCGCGGCCCAGGTCCTCGGCGACGTCCTGGAGGTGTTCCACGATCTGCAGCGCGGTGCAGATCGCGTCGGACAGCCGGATCCGCTCGGGGGTGGCGGTGCCGGTGACGGCGAGGACGAGGCGGCCGACGGGATTGGCGGACAGTTCGCAGTAGGCGAGGAGGTCGTCGTAGGTCTCGTAGCGGGTGACGAGCTGGTCCTGGCGGTTCGCGGCGATCAGTCCGAGGAAGGGCTCGGGGGTGAGGGAGCGGCGGCGGACCGTGGGCTGCAGCCGGCGCAGCAGCGGATGGCGCGGGGTGCCGTCGAAGACGCGGCGCAGGTCGGCCTCGAAGGCGTCGAGGAGGACCAGGCGGTCCTCGGCGTCGGCGGACGGCACGCCGAGCATCCGGGCGTCGGCCCCGCCCGGGGCGAGGTCGCCGTCACCGATGTCGTCGACCAGACGGGCGAAGCCGTAGACGGCCATGAGGTCGTCACGCCATGCCCGGGGCAGGAAGAAGGGGGCGACCGGAAAATTCTCGCCGGCGGCCTTGTCGAGGGTGGCGCGTTCCAGGTCCGGCGCCGTATCGGTGGCCGTCATCGGGCGCTGCCCGCGGCGGGGACGGCACATGCTGCGTTGAGCTGGGGAGTTTCCGTAGCCATTGCCGTCACATCTCCCGTTCTACACTGCCGACCCAATACACACTATTTCGGACACGCCGCCCGGCAATTCGCGGGGTCTCACCGGCGCAGGGTGTCGCGCATTATCGCCCCACTTGCCGCTTTCCAGCACTGGTACAGCTTACGTTGTACAACGCTGCAAGGTCCGTCGGGGTGTCCTGCGCATCACAACAACACACCGATTGGTTCCAAGATTCCTGACACTGGCCGGAGTTGACGGTTCCTTTACGGACACAGGGCCCCGCCGGACGGTTCCGGCGGGGCCCTGACCGAAACAGGCTACTTGCCCGTGAACTTCTCGTACTCCTTCAAAACCTCTTCGGTCGGTCCGTCCATACGCAGCTCACCGCGCTCCAGCCACAGGACGCGGTTGCAGGTGTCGCGGATGGACTTGTTGTTGTGACTGACCAGAAAGACCGTTCCGGCCTCCTTGCGCAGTTCCCGGATGCGTTCCTCGGAGCGCTTCTGGAACTTGCGGTCACCGGTGGCGAGCGCCTCGTCGATCATGAGGACGTCGTGGTCCTTCGCGGCGGCGATGGAGAACCGCAGCCGGGCCGCCATGCCGGAGGAGTACGTGCGCATCGGCAGCGTGATGAAGTCGCCCTTCTCGTTGATGCCCGAGAAGTCGACGATGTCCTGGTAGCGCTCCTTGATCTGCTCCCGGGACATCCCCATCGCGAGGCCGCCCAGGATGACGTTCCGTTCGCCGGTCAGGTCGTTCATCAGGGCCGCGTTGACACCGAGCAGGGAGGGCTGGCCGTCGGTGTAGACCTTGCCCTTCTCGGCGGGCAGCAGGCCGGCGATGGCGCGCAGCAGCGTGGACTTGCCGGAGCCGTTGGAGCCGATCAGGCCGATGGCCTCGCCGCGGTAGGCGACGAAGGACACACCGCGCACGGCGTGCACCTTGCGCACGCCCCGTGCCGCATCGTCGGAGCCTCGCTTCAGGATCCGGCTGAGAGCCGCCGTCGCGCTGCCCTTGCCGGTCTTGGCCCCGTTGACGCGGTAGACGATGTGCAGGTCGTCCGCGATGACCGTCGGGCGGCGTTCCCCGGGGTCCGGTGTGTTCTGCTCAGCCACGGCCGTACCTCTCCTCCGCCTTCCAGAAGTACACGAAGCCGCCGGCGAAGACGACCACGGCCCAGAACAGTGCGACGGCCCAGACGTGCGGCGGCAGGTTCGAGGCGCCGTAGCCGTCGATGAGCGCGTAACGCATCAGGTCCATGTAGACCGCGGCCGGGTTGACCTGGAGCAGCCGGGCCGCGATCTCGGAGCGGCCCTCCATCATCTTGTTGATGGAGAACATGACACCCGAGGTGTACATCCAGGTGCGCAGGACGAACGGCATCAGCTGGGCGAGGTCCGGCGTCTTGGCGCCCATGCGGGCCACGATCAGCGCGAGCCCGGTGTTGAACAGGAACTGCAGCAGCAGGACGGGCACGATCAGCAGCCAGGCGGGGCTCGGATAGCTGCCGAAGCCGATCGCCACGACGAACATCACGATCATCGAGAAGAGCAGCTGCTGGAGCTGCTGCAGCGAGAAGGAGACCGGCAGTGAGGCGCGCGGGAAGTGCAGGGCACGCACCAGACCGAGATTGCCGGAGATCGCACGGACGCCCGACATGACCGAGCTCTGCGTGAAGGTGAAGACGAACACACCCGTGACCAGGAACGGGATGTACACGTCCTGGGACAGGCCGCGGCTCGCGTGCAGGATCACGCCGAAGATGAAGTAGTACACGCCCGCGTTGAGCAGCGGTGTCGCGACCTGCCACAGCTGGCCGAGCTTGGCCTGGCTGTACTGGGCCGTCAGCTTCGCCTGCGAGAAGGCGAGGATGAAGTGGCGCCGCCCCCACAGCTGGCGGACGTACTCGGCCAGCGAGGGCCGGGCACCGCTCACGGCGAGCCCGTACCTGGCGGCGAGCTGCGCCGCACTCAGCCCCTCGTCGGGCGACGGTATCGCGCTCACCGCGACACCGCCGTCATGCGTTGTATGACTCACGAGTGGAAATCCGGAACTCTCTCAGTAAGAAGCTTGCTCTCTTCGGGTAAGAGAAGCTTCTCAGATCACCGGGGGCCGGCCCAGCCGGGTCAGCCGCCACACCGTGCGCCAGCGCATGGGCCGGCGCGGTCCGCACGGCGTGGTCCAGCCTTCCCGGAATCCGCCGAACCACGCCTTCAGGGCCGGCCGGGAGGGACGGCGCAGCAGCGTGAGCAGCAGCCAGACACCGAGGTAGACGGGGACCAGGAGCGCGGGGAGGTTGCGCCGGGCCAGCCACACCCGGTTGCGGGCGACCATGCGGTGGTAGACCGCGTGCCGCGAGGGCGCGGTCGTCGGGTGGTACAGCACCATGTCGGAGCGGTAGTCGATCATCCAGCCGGCGTCCAGGGCCCGCCAGGCCAGGTCGGTCTCCTCGTGGGCGTAGAAGAACTCGTCCGGCAGGCCGCCGACATCGGCGAAGACCCGGGTGCGGACGGCGTTGGCACCGCCGAGGAACGTGGTGACCCGGGAGGAGCGCATCGGGTCGGAGGCGCGCAGCCGGGGCACGTGCCGGCGCTGGGTCTCGCCGGTCTCGGGGTCGGCGATGCGGAAGCTGATGATGCCGAGCTCCGGGTCGGCCTCGAACGCCTCGCGGCACAGCTCGGCGGTGTCGTGGCGGGCGAGCAGGCCGTCGTCGTCGAGGAAGAGCAATATGTCGACATCGCGGCCGCTGGGCCCGAAGGCCTCTATGCCGACATTGCGGCCGCCCGGGATGCCCAGGTTCTCGGGCAGCTCGATCGTGCGCACGCCGTCGGGGACGTCCGGCACGGGCGAGCCGTTGCCGACGACGACCACCTCGACGGGGTCGCCGTCCTGCTTGGCGACCGAGTCGAGCAGAGCCCGCAGCTCCTCGGGCCGGTTGCCCATGGTGATGATGACTGCGCCGACACGCATGGCGGTACTCACTTCAGCCTGCTGGAGGCGAGGATGGACACCAGGTGCAGCAGGGTCTGCAGCAGGGCGATGCCGGCCAGCACCGCTACACCCAGCCGGGAGAAGAACAGGTCGCCGCGCGCCTGGTCGGCGAGGGCCAGGACCAGGATGAGCAGGGACGCCTCGATACCCAGGATCAGCCGGTGGAACTTGAGGGCGGCGGCGGCCCGGCGGGCCAGCGCCATGCCGGAGGAGCGCATCTCGGCGGCGGCCTCCTGCACCGGAGGCTTGCCGGCCTGGTGCCGGGCGACGCCGACGAGGTCGGTCTCGGCCTTGATGAGGATGGCGCCGAGCGCGGCCAGCGTGCCGAGGAAGGCCCAGAGCCAGTCGATACGGCCGCCGCCCCACAGGTCGGCGGCGCGCAGGCCGAAGCCGGCCAGCACGGCGGCGTCGGTCAGATAGGCGCCGACCCGGTCCAGGTAGACGCCGTTCAGCGAGTACTGCTTCTTCCAGCGCGCGATCTCGCCGTCGACGCAGTCCAGCAGCAGATACAGCTGGACGCACACCACGCCGAGCACCGCGCCCCAGATCCCCGGCACCAGGAGTGCCGGGGCCGCGAGCACGCCGAAGACGGTCATCAGGTACGTGAGCTGGTTGGGCGTGACCCTGGTGTTCACCAGGTAGCGGTCGACCCGCAGGGACACCTCGCGCATGTAGAGGCGTCCCATCCAGTGCTCACCGCTGCGGCGGTCCTTCACCCCCGCGGGATGGACGACCGGACGGAGTTCAGCTACCGATGGCCTTGACATAGTCGGCGTAGGTGTCCTTGATCTGGTTCGTCTTGAGGTCGAGGTGTTCGAGGATCGTGTAGCGGCCGGGGCGGGTCTCCGGGGCGAACTCCACCGCCCGCACGAACTCGTCCACGGTGAAGCCGATCTCCTCCGGCAGCACCGGGAGCCCGTGCCGGCGCAGCACCGCGGCCGTGTGGACCGCCTCCTCGTGCGCCCCGCGCAGATACATCGCGAAGGCCGCGCCGAGCCCGCACTGCTCGCCGTGGGCGGCGGCACGCTTGGGGAACAGCAGGTCGAAGGCGTGGTTGATCTCGTGGCAGGAGCCGGAGGCGGGCCGCGAGTCGCCGGAGATCGACATCGAGATGCCGGTCAGGACCAGCGCCTCTGCGAGCACCTGGAGGAAGCCGTTGTCGCCGATGCCGCCGGGGTGCCTGAGGACCGCCTCGCCGGCCTGGCGGGCCATGGCCGCGGCGAGACCGTCGATCTTCTCGCCGTTGATGCGGTGGGACAGTTCCCAGTCCGCGACCGAGTTGATGTTGGAGATCGCGTCGCCGATGCCGGCCCGGACGAAGCGGGCCGGGGCCTCGCGGATCACGTCCAGGTCGATGACGACGGCGATCGGGTTCGGCACGCCGTAGGAGCCGCGCCCGGCGTCGTTGTCGAGGGTCGCCACCGGCGAGCACAGGCCGTCGTGCGCGAGGTTCGTCGGCACGGCCACCAGGGGCAGGCCGACGCGGGCCGCGGCGAACTTGGCGCAGTCGATGATCTTGCCGCCGCCGAGTCCGATCACCGCGTCGTAGTGGCCGGACTTCATCTCGCCGGCCAGCCGGATCGCGTCGTCGAGGGTGCCGCCGCCGACCTCGTACCAGCTGGCGCCGGGCAGCGAGGGGGCGATGCGCTCGCGCAGCCTCGCGCCGGAGCCGCCGCTGACGGCGACGGCGAGCCGGCCGGACTGCGCGATGCGCTCGTCGGCGAGGACGCAGGCCAGGTCGTCCAGGGCACCCGGGCGGATGTCCACGACGACCGGCGAGGGAATCAGCCGGGTCAGTAGCGGCACGCGATCTCCCGTCCCTTGGCGAGGTCGTCGTGGTTGTCGATCTCGACCCACTGGACGTCGCCGATCGGCGCCACGTCGATCTTGAAGCCGCGGTTGACCAGCTCCTGGTAGCCGTGCTCGTAGAACTGCTGCGGGTCGGTCTCCCAGACCGTCTTCAGCGCGTCGGCCAGCTCGGCGGCGGCGTCGCCCTCGATCAGCGTGACGCCGATGTACTCGCCGGTCGCCTCGGCCGGGTCCATCAGCTTGGTGATCTTCGTCATGCCCTTCTCGGGGTCGACGACCACCTTCATCTCCTCGTCGGCGAGGCTCTTCACCGTGTCCAGGGCGAGGATGATGCGACGGCCCTCACCGCGCGCGGCGAGCAGCGTCTTCTCGACGGAGACCGGGTGCACGGTGTCGCCGTTGGCGAGGATCACGCCGTCCTTGAGGGCGTCACGGCCGCACCACAGGGAGTAGGCGTTGTTCCACTCCTCGGCCTTGTCGTTGTCGATCAGGGTGAGCTTGAGGCCGTACTTCTGCTCCAGAGCCGCCTTGCGCTCGTAGACGGCCTCCTTGCGGTAGCCGACGATGATCGCGACCTCCGTCAGACCCACCTCGGCGAAGTTGGCGAGGGTGAGGTCCAGCACGGTCGGTTCGCCCTCTATGCCCGCGGGCCCCACCGGCACCAACGCCTTGGGCAGAGTGTCGGTGTAGGGGCGCAGACGGCGTCCGGCGCCGGCCGCCAGCACGAGGCCGATCATGCGGGTTCTCCTTCGTCGTGTACGGCTGGGGCGCCCTCCCTGTGAGCGGCGACCCAGAAACGGATGCTCTCGACGAGCACCACGAGGGCGACGGCCACGGCGAGGACCGTGAGCGCGACCGTGAACTGCGAGGCGGTGAGCACCGCGGCCAGAACGGTGACGACCAGCGTCCGCCCTTCGTGCCCCCCGATGGCGCACACCAGCCAGGCCGGGGGCGCTCCGGCGTTGCCGCGGATGCGGTACACCGTGTCGTAGTGATGGTAGGCGACGGCGGCCACCAGCCCGAAAGCCGCCGGCAGCGCTCCGTTCACCCCCGCCTTGCCCGCGAGGGCGAGGACGGTGCCGTACTCGGCGGCCCGGAAGAAGGGCGGGACGAGCCAGTCGAGGGCGCCCTTGAGGGGGCGGGCGACGGCAAGGGCCGAGGTGAGGACATAGACCAGGGCGCCGATGACCGGCAGGACCGAGCCGTAACCGGTCAGGGCCGAGCAGGCGACGGCCGCGGCGCCGCCGAGCAGGGCGACGGCGGGGACGGCGAGACCCGGCAGGCCACGCCGGGCGACCCGCTGGAGGGCGTCCGCCAGCGGCCCGGAGTCGGCGAGGTCCGCCAGCGCCCGGGCGGCCCGGTCGGTGCGCCGCGCCTTGCGGGTCAGGGACCGCAGCACCCGGCCGGCCGTGGTGTACGTCGCCGCGAAGGCGCAGCCGACGAGCAGGACGTAGAAAGTGATCCGCGGGGTGGTGGCCGCGGTGAGGATCGCGATCATCGCCCAGCGCTCACCGATGGGCAGGACGATCATCCGCCGCACCCAGACCGTCCACCCGACGCTGTCCAGCTTGTCGGAGAGGGCGGCGGTGGGGCTGGTGTTGGCGGTGGCGTCGTGGTTGGCCTCGGTGAAGGAGAAGTCGACCACGTGCCGGCAGGTCTGCAGGATCATCGCGCCGAGGGCGAGGGCCCACACGTCGTCGCCGCCCCGGGCCGCGCCGAGGGCGAGGCCGGCGTAGTAGGCGTACTCCTTGGCCCGGTCGAACGTGGCGTCGAGCCAGGCGCCGAGGGTGGAGTACTTCAGGGCGTAACGGGCGAGCTGGCCGTCGGTGCAGTCCAGCACGAAGGACGCGATCAGCAGCACACCGGCCGCGACGAAGCCGGCCCGGGTGCCGGTCGCCGCACAGCCCGCCGCTATCAGGGCGGTGAGCAGCGAGGCGGTGGTGACCTGGTTCGGGGTCAGGCCCCGGCGGGCGCACCAGCGGGCGAGGTAGCGCGAGTAGGGGCTGATGAAGAACGTGGTGAAGAAACCGTCGCGGGACTTCACCGCCGACTTCAGGCGTACGGCCTCGTCGTCGACGGCGGCGACGGCCTGCCGTGCCTCGTTGCGGGCCTGCGGGTCGGCGGGGACGGCGGCGACCAGGCTGCCCAGCTCGGGACGGTGCATCTCGCAGCCGTCGGTGCCGAGGGCGGCGACGATCCGGTCGGCGAGGCTGTCCACAGCCGGCGCGGTACCGCCGCCTGACGAGGTCTCGCGGGCCACGGCCCGGGTCAGCGCCTGCCGGGCGGCCGGCTGGGCGGTGACGGCGCCGGGGACGGCGGAGAGCGGGAAGCGCGGGTCGGTCAGGCCGAGGCGCAGGGCGTGCTGGTGGCCCACGAAGCGGGCGTCGACCAGGGCCACACGGTCGTCGGCCGGAGCGGCGGCGAGCAGGGCCTCGGCCTCGGCGGCGTCCGCTGCCACCCGGACGTCGAAGCCGAGCGACCGCAGATCGTTCTCCAGAGACGATCCGGGGACCGGCTGACCGGTGACAATGGCGGTCGGCAACCGAACTCACTCCCTGGGTGCCGGCGGGGGCGCCGGTCTCTCACGTGGTGGGGCGCCCTGCCTTTGGCACCCGGGCGGCATGTCGGCAGAGGGTATCGGATGGGCGGAAGCCCATGTTCACCGGCCGTTCACGGCCCGGCCCACGGGGGCTGCCCCGGCCTTTGCCGCGATCATCATGGGTGATCCGGGGCCCGCCCCACAAACCCGTGTGCGCAGACCCGGGCGAAGCGCACCGAAGGGGCGCGAGGCTGTGCCGGCATCCGGCTACCGCCGCGCGCGCGACCACGCGCACCCGGCACACGACATCGCCCTCCGAGCTCTGCACATCGCCCTCCGACCTCCGCCCCGCATAGGGTGAACAACCATGACGTGGCTGATCACCGGCGGTGCCGGATACATCGGGGCGCACGTGGCACGGGCCATGGCCGGCGCCGGGGAGAAGGTCGTGGCGCTGGACGACCTGTCGGCGGCGGTGCCCGAGCGGCTCCCCGCCGACGTCCCGCTCGTCGAGGGTTCGACGCTCGACGGGGACCTGCTGAAGCGAGTCTTCGCGGAGTACGGCGTCACGGGCGTCGTCCACCTGGCGGCGCGCAAGCAGGTCGCCGAGTCGGTGGCCCAGCCCACCCGCTACTACCGGGAGAACGTCGGCGGCCTCGCCACGCTGCTGGACGCGGTCGCCGAGGCGGGGATCGACCGCCTGCTGTTCTCCTCGTCGGCGGCGGTGTACGGCAACCCTGACGTGGACCTGATCACCGAGGACACCCCGTGCGCGCCTGTGAACCCCTACGGCGAGACCAAGCTGGCCGGGGAGTGGCTGGTGCGGGCGGCCGGAAAGGCGCACGGGATCTCCACGGTGTGCCTGCGGTACTTCAACGTGGCGGGCGCCGTGGCGCCGGAGCTGGCGGACACCGGCGTGTTCAACATCGTGCCGATGGTCTTCGACCGGCTCACCCGCGACGAGGCCCCGCGGATCTTCGGTGCCGACCATCCGACGCCGGACGGCACCTGCATCCGCGACTACATCCATGTGGCCGACCTCGCCGAGGCACATCTCGCGGCGGCGCGGCGGCTCGCCGACGGCGACCTGTCCGGGGATCTGACGCTGAACATCGGGCGGGGCGAGGGCGTCTCGGTGCGCGAGCTGATCACGGTCATCGGGGACGTTACCGGGGACCGCCGGGAGCCCGTGGTCGAGGGGCGCCGGCCGGGGGACGCTCCGCGTGCGGTCGCCTCGGCCGAGCGGGCCGCAGAGACCCTCGGCTGGCGGGCCGGGCGCGGGGTGCGCGAGATGGTCGAGTCGGCGTGGCGGGGCTGGCAGCTGCACCACGGCGGGTGAGCCGGGCCGACCGCTGCACCCGTCTTGACCTGCGGAACGTTTCCGCAGGTCAGGGCAGATGACAACGGTGTTCAGTGCCGCGTTGCCCCATACCCCCCACCCGTAGTTGACTGGGCCCTGCCGGACAGATACGGAAGGGCGGTTGGCATGGGGGCAGGGCACGACCACGGGCACGCGCACACGCATGCGCCGGCCACGGGTACGGCCGCGGCCGCGTACCGGGGCCGGCTGCGGATCGCGCTGGGCATCACGCTGATGATCATGGTCGTCGAGATCATCGGCGGCCTGGTGGCGGATTCGCTCGCGCTGATCGCGGACGCGGCGCACATGGCGACCGACGCGGTGGGTCTCGGCATGGCGCTGCTCGCGATCCACTTCGCGAACCGCCCGCCGAGCACCAACCGCACCTTCGGCTACGCCCGCGCCGAGATCCTGGCCGCCCTGGCCAACTGCCTGCTGCTGCTCGGCGTCGGCGGATACGTCCTGTACGAGGCGGTCCAGCGGTTCGTGACACCCGCGGACACCCGGGGCGGCGTGATGGTCGTGTTCGGTCTGATCGGCCTGGTCGCGAACAGCGTCTCGCTGACCCTGCTGATGCGCGGACAGAAGGAGAGCCTGAATGTGCGCGGCGCCTTCCTGGAGGTCGCCGCGGACGCGCTGGGCTCGGTCGCGGTGCTGATCTCGGCCGCGGTGATCCTGACCACCGGCTGGCAGGCCGCCGACCCGGTGGCCTCGCTGGTCATCGGCGTCATGATCGTGCCGAGGACGCTGAAGCTGCTGCGCGAGACGCTGGACGTGCTGCTGGAGGCGGCCCCGAAGAACGTCGACATGTCCGAGGTGCGGGCGCACATCCTGGCGCTGGACGGCGTCGAGGACGTACACGACCTGCACGCCTGGACGATCACTTCCGGCATGCCGGTGCTGTCGGCGCACGTGGTGGTCAGTTCGGACGTGCTCAGCGCCATCGGCCACGAGAAGCTGCTGCACGAGCTGCAGGGCTGTCTCGGCGATCACTTCGATGTGGAGCACTGCACCTTCCAGCTGGAGCCGGGCGGGCACGCGGAGCACGAGGCACGGCTCTGCCACTGAGGGCATCACACATGAGTTCGGTACCCGCCCCGGACGGTTCCGTGATCGCCTGACCGGGCACGATGATCTACCGGGTCCCGCTTCCGGTACCGCCACACCTGCGGACGTGCCGGGAGTGCCGGATTCGTACGGCAGACTTGGGGTGCGAAGACCGAGGCGAAGGATGGGTATGCCGATCACACCTGCCACCGAGACGCACAGTTCGTCGAACGGCACCGCAGAGGCGATTTTGCTGGAACTTGTCGACGAGAAGGGTGTGACGATCGGCACGGCGGAGAAGCTCGCCGCCCACCAGCCGCCGGGACAGCTGCACCGCGCCTTCTCGGTCTTCCTCTTCGACGAGCAGGGCCGGCTGCTGCTGCAGCAGCGGGCGCTCGGCAAGTACCACTCCCCCGGTGTGTGGTCCAACACCTGCTGCGGCCACCCGTACCCGGGCGAGGCACCGTTCGCGGCCGCGGCCCGGCGCACGTTCGAGGAGCTGGGCGTGTCCCCGTCGCTGCTGGCGGAGGCGGGCACCGTCCGCTACAACCACCCGGACCCGGCCTCGGGCCTGGTCGAGCAGGAGTACAATCACCTGTTCGTCGGCCTGGTGCAGGCGCCGCCGGCGGTGGACCCGGACGAGGTCGGGGACACGGCCTTCGTGACGGCGGCCGAGCTGGCGGAGCGGCACGCCCGCGACCCGTTCTCGGCCTGGTTCATGACCGTCCTGGACGCGGCCCGTCCGGCGATCAGGGAGCTGACGGGCCCGTCCGCGGGCTGGTGAGCGCTCCCTCACCACACCCGCCTGCCAGCACGAGCACCGGGCGGCTCCACGGCACCGCCGCCGACCTGAGCAGCTCCGCGGACCGTGGCAGGCATGAGCGGCTCTGCGGAAGCCCCCGCGGCGTGAGCTGCTCCGCGAGACTGCCGCAGGACGCGGCGGTTCTACGGGAGCGGCGCCGGCGTGAGCGGCTCCGCGGACCGTCGCAGGGCGTGGCGGGCTCCACGCAAGTGCCGCCGGCCTGAGCCGCTCCGCGGACCGTCGCAGGCGTAAGCGGCTCTGAGATAGGCCCGCGGGGGTGAGCTGCTCCGCGGGAGCGTCGCGGGGCGTGAGCGATCCCACGGAAACGCCGCCGGCCTGAGCGGCTCCGCGGACCGTCGCTGGGCCTGGCGGCTCCAGGAATCGCCGCCGGCCTGATCCGCTCCCCAGACCCGCCGCAGGCCTAAGCGGCCCCGAGTAAGTCCGCGGGGGTGAGCTGCTCCGCGGGAGCGTCGCGGGGCGTGAGCGATCCCACGGAAACGCCGCAGGGCGTGGCGGTTCTACGGAATCGCCGCCGGCCTGTGCAGCTCCGCAGACCCGCCGCAGGCGTAAGCGGCTCTGGGGAAGCCCGCGGGGTGAGCGGCTCCGCGGACCGTCGCAGGATGTGCGGTGCTACGGAAACGCCGTCGGTTTGAGCGGCAGGGCGGCCCAGATCACCTTGCCGCCGCTTGCGGTGTGCTCCACGTCGACCATGCCGCCCGCCTCCCGTGCCACCTCGCGGACCAGGAGCAGGCCCCGGCCGCCGGTCTGGCCGTGGTCGGCCTCCAGCGCGGTCGGGCGGTAGGGGTGGTTGTCCTCCACGGACACCCGCACCCACTCGGCTCCGACGGCGACCTCCACGGCCAGCATCGGCGACAGCAGCGCCGCGTGCCGCACCGCGTTGGTGACCAGCTCGGAGACGATCAGCAGCAGGCCGTACACCAGCTCGTCGGAGACCGGTACGCCCTGGCGCAGCAGCAGGTCCCGGACGGCGTGCCGGGCCTGCGGGACCGAGGCGTCCACCGCGGCGGCGGTGAACCGCCAGACGCCCTCGTACGGCAGTGGTTCGGACGACCGCTCGGCCTCCCCCGCTGGGCGCGGGCCGTCCCCGCGCCCATGGTTGTCCATCGTCCGGTCGCCACCCTCGCGCTCGATTGTCACCACACGTCGAGTGTTGGTAACGATGCGCTGCGGACTTTGTATCTGAACGCAAGTCACCGAGTATCGAGCGGTTCATGACCGAGTGCGTATGACACGGTCACGTGTGGGACTGTTCCTGTCGCACCGGCGCCGGTTCCCGAACTAATCGGTTCGTCGGGTCGGGGCTAGCGCTCCTCGGAGACGAGCCCGACGACCCGCCGCCCGCCGTAGCCGGTGGCCACGAGGCCGAGCCCGTCGAAGAGCAGGGCGAGCGAGAGGAACGTGCCGATGACGTACTGGCTGCTGCTCGGCCAGGAGCCGAGGACCAGGATCCCGAGCAGCAGGTCGAAGGCGCCGAGGAGCAGCGTCCAGCCGAACTGCGAACCGCGCACCACCAGACTGCCGACCAGCCGGAAGACGCCTGCGGAGAGGAACAGCAGCGCGGCGAACATGGTGAGGGCGACGGCGGCCGCGTGCGGCAGGCGGATGACGACGACTCCGGCCGCGATGTTCAGCGCGGCGACGATGACGCCGAGCCAGAAGAAGCTGGTGCCTCGGGCCTGGACCGAGTGCAGCAGGCCGACGATCCCGCCGATCAGCAGCAGCCAGCCGAACAGCAGCATCGAGGTGAGCGTGGCGGCGGCGGTGTAGACGAGTCCCACGATCCCGGCGATGACGAGGATCACGCCGAGCGCGGCGAGCAAGCCGAAGCCATGGCGCAGCTTCGCCGCTTTGTCCTTGGGCCTGCGTGTGCGGAACTTGGCCATCGCCGCCTCCTCGGCCTCCTCCGTTTTTGCACCCTCCCTCCCTATATGTCCCCACGGGAAGGAATCGGTAACGCCGGGGTGAGGCACCCTGCGCGAAGTCGGCCCCCGATAGCATCCGGCGCATGGAGCCCCAGCTGTCGCACCGTGTCGAAGGCGCCGTCGCCACCGTCGTCATCCGCAACCCGGCCAAGCGCAACGCCATGACCGCCACGATGTGGCGGTCGCTGCCGCCGCTGCTGGACGGCCTGGCGCACGACCCCGGCGTACGGGCGCTGGTGCTCACCGGGGAAGGCGGAACCTTCTGTGCGGGTGCGGACATCTCCACGCTCCAGGAGACACCCGAGGAGGCCCAGGGACTCGCCGTGGCGGCCGAGGAGGCGCTCGCCGCGTTCCCCAAGCCGACCGTGGCCGCCGTACGCGGGCACTGCGTGGGGGGTGGGGCACAGCTGGCGGCGGCCTGCGATCTGCGGCTGGCTCAGGAGGGCGCCCTGTTCGGGGTGACACCGGCGCGGCTCGGCATCGTCTATCCGGCCTCCTCGACCCGCCGGCTGGTGTCGTTGGTGGGTCCCGCCGCGGCCAAGTACCTGTTGTTCACTGCCGAGTTGATCGACGCCGGGCGGGCGCTGACCACCGGGCTGGTGGACGAGGTGCTTCCGGAGGGCGAACTGGACAAGCGCGTCGCCGAGTTGACCGGGATCCTGGCCTCCCGCTCGCAGCTCACCCAGGCCGCAGCGAAGGAGTTCGCGAACGGCAGGACGGACCGGGACGCCCACTGGGCGGAGCAGGCACGCGGCAGCGGCGACACCGCGGAGGGCGTCGCCGCGTTCCTGGAGCGCAGGCGGCCGCGCTTCACCTGGAGCGTGTCTACGTCAGGCTGAACCGGCTGCCCGCGCGCAGTTCCTCGACGAGGTGCGCGGGGGCCTTCTGCGGGGAACCGGCGTCGTACGGCGGCCGGGGGTCGTACTCGGTCAGCAGTTGGACGGCCTGGGCGTGTTCGTCGCCCGCGATCCGCCCGGTCAGGGTGAGCGCCATGTCGATGCCGGAGGAGACCCCGGCGGCGGTGACGTACTTGCCGTCGGTCACGACCCGCTCGCCCGTCGGTTCCGCGCCGAACTCCTTCAGCAGGTCCAGCGCGGCCCAGTGGCTGGTCGCCCGGCGGTCGCGCAGCAGGCCCGCGGCGGCGAGCAGCAGCGAGCCCGAGCAGACCGAGGTCGTCCACGTACTCGTCGCGTCCGCCGTGCGCAGCCAGTCCAGCAGGGCCGGGTTCTCCAGCTGGGCCATGGTGCCGGGCCCGCCCGAGACCACCAGGAGGTCGGGACGGGGCACCTCGTCGAGGGCCTTGTCGGCGGTGAGGGCGAGAAAGCCGGTATCGGTGCGTACGGGGCCGGGCCGTTCGGCGACGAAGGTGAGGTCCGCGTCCGGGAGCCGGCTGAGGATCTCGTAGGGCCCGACGACGTCCAGGGCGGTGAAGCGGTCGTAGACGACCAGGGCGATCTGCATGGGCTTGTCCTTTCAGTGGGTGGTGGCGGGCCGGAACCGGCGGCGGTACTCGGCCGGGGCCGTACCGAGGGCCTTGACGAAGGCGCGGCGCATCGCCTCGGGGGTGCCGTAGCCGCTGGCGCGGGCGACCTCCTCGATGCCGTCGGCGGTGTCCTCCAGCAGGCGGCGGGCGTGTTCCAGGCGGACCCGGTCGACGTAGCGGCCGGGTGTCATGCCGGTCTCCTCGCGGAAGGCGCGCGAAAAGTGGCGCGGTGACAGCCGGGCTCTGGCGGCGAGCGACTCGACCGTGAGGTCGCCGGCCGGGTGCTCGGTGATCCACCGCTGGACCTCGCGCAGCGGTGCGCGCTGGGCGGTCTGGGCGGCGAGCTGGGCGCTGAACTGGGCCTGGTTGCCGGGCCGGCGCAGAAAGACCACCAGGTGCCGGGCGACGGCGAGCGCGACGTCCCGGTCCAGGTCCTCCTCGACCAGGGCGAGGGCCAGGTCGATGCCGGAGGTCACGCCGGCCGAGGTGGCGACGTCCCCGTCCCGGACGTAGATGGGCTCCGGGTCCACGGCGACGGCCGGGTGGTCGTGGGCGAGCTTGTCGCAGTACGCCCAGTGGGTCGTCGCCCGGCGGCCGTCGAGGAGTCCGGCGGCGGCGAGCAGGACGGCGCCCGTGCACACCGAGACCAGGCGGGGGGCGCGCGGGCCGCGGACGCGCAGCCACTCGATCAGCCGCGGATCGGGGGCGCGGGTGCCCTGGCCGCCGGGGACCAGCAGGGTGTGCGGGTCGGCGGCGGTGGCCAGCGCCTCGTCCGGTACGAGGGTCAGGCCGCTGGAGGTGCGCACCGGGCCGCCGTCCAGGGAGGCGGTACGGAGCCGGTAGGTGCCCGGTGTGTGGTTCTCCGCACCGGCGAACACCTCCAGCGGACCGGTGACGTCGAGGCTCTGCACACCGTCGAAGAGGACGAAGAGGAGGGTTCGCTGCGCCATGCCGTCGATTCTTCGCCGCCCGGCCCGTGGCCGCAATGACATGATTCCCACCTTTCCTGCCACGGATGAGGGCGGATCGGTGAGGTACCCGAAGGCCGCGCACGGGGGCCGTGCCTGAACCTGGCGCCGGCGGCCCGCCACGCACCGCCCTGATCCCCGGTTGTCGGTGTCACCTGCCACAATTGCCGCGCAACCTCAGTGGAGAAGGCGGTACGGGATCGTGACGACACCCGGATCCATCGGAGCGGGATCCATCGAAGGCAGGATCGCCGAGGAGCTCGGCGTACGGGAGCGGCAGGTGAAGGCCGCGGTGGAACTGCTCGACGGCGGTTCGACGGTGCCCTTCATCGCCCGCTACCGCAAGGAAGCGACCGAGATGCTCGACGATGCGCAGCTGCGCACGATCGAGGAGCGGCTGCGCTACCTGCGGGAGCTGGAGGAGCGGCGGGCGGCGATCCTGGAGTCGGTGCGCGAGCAGGGCAAGCTCACCGACGAGCTGGAGGCCCGCATCCGCGGCGCCGAGACCAAGGCGCGGCTGGAGGACATCTACCTGCCGTACAAGCCCAAGCGGCGCACCAAGGCGCAGATCGCGCGCGAGGCCGGCCTGGAGCCGCTGGCGGAGGGCCTGCTGGGCGACCCGACGGTGGAGCCGCTGGCGGCCGCCGCCGCGTTCGTGGACGCCGACAAGGGGGTCGCCGATCCGCAGGCCGCCCTGGACGGCGCGCGGGCGATCCTCACCGAGCGGTTCTCGGAGGACGCCGACCTGATCGGCGAGCTGCGCGAGCGCATGTGGGTGCGCGGACGGCTGGCCGCGAAGGTCCGCGAGGGCAAGGAGGAGGCGGGCGCCAAGTTCGCCGACTACTTCGACTTCGCCGAGCCGTTCACCGAGCTGCCCTCGCACCGGATCCTGGCGATGCTGCGCGGCGAGAAGGAGGAGGTCCTGGACCTCGTCCTGGAGCCGGAGGAGCCCACGGACGGGCCTTCGTCGTACGAGGGCATCGTCGCGCACCGGTTCGGGATCGCCGACCGGGGCCGGCCCGCCGACAAGTGGCTGACGGACACGGTCCGCTGGGCCTGGCGCACCCGTCTCCTCGTCCACCTCGGCATCGACCTGCGCCTCAGGCTGCGTACGGCCGCCGAGGACGAGGCGGTGAACGTCTTCGCCGCGAACCTGCGCGACCTGCTGCTGGCCGCTCCGGCGGGCACCCGCGCGACGCTGGGCCTGGACCCCGGTTTCCGTACGGGCGTGAAGGTCGCCGTGGTCGACGCGACCGGCAAGGTCGTCGCCACGGACGTGATCTACCCCCATGTCCCGGCCAACAAGTGGGACGAGGCCCTCGCCAAGCTGGCCCGGCTCGCCAAGGAGCACGCGGTCGAGCTGGTCGCGATCGGCAACGGCACCGCGTCCCGCGAGACCGACAAGCTCGCCGGTGAACTGATCGCCAAGCACCCGGAGTTGAAGCTCACCAAGGTGATGGTGTCCGAGGCGGGCGCGTCGGTGTACTCGGCGTCCCAGTACGCCTCGCGGGAGCTGCCCGACATGGACGTGTCGCTGCGCGGCGCGGTGTCCATCGCCCGGCGGCTGCAGGACCCGCTGGCCGAGTTGGTGAAGATCGACCCGAAGTCCATCGGCGTCGGCCAGTACCAGCACGACCTGTCCGAGGTGAAGCTGTCCCGCTCGCTGGACGCGGTCGTCGAGGACTGTGTGAACGGCGTCGGCGTCGACGTCAACACCGCGTCCGTACCGCTGCTTTCGCGCGTGTCGGGCATCTCGTCCGGCCTCGCCGAGAACATCGTGGCGCACCGGGACGCCAACGGCCCGTTCACGTCCCGTTCCGAACTGAAGAAGGTGGCCCGGCTCGGTCCCAAGGCGTACGAGCAGTGCGCGGGCTTCCTGCGCATCCGCGACGGCGCCGACCCGCTGGACGCCTCCAGTGTGCACCCCGAGGCCTACCCGGTGGTGCGCCGCATGGTGAAGACCACCGGCCGGCAGGTGGCTTCCCTCATCGGCAACACGGCGGTGCTGCGCTCGCTGAAGCCCGCCGACTTCGTGGACGACACCTTCGGTCTGCCGACGGTCACGGACATCCTGAAGGAGCTGGAGAAGCCGGGCCGCGACCCGCGTCCCGCGTTCAGGACGGCCACCTTCAAGGAGGGCGTGGAGAAGATCTCCGACCTGTCCGCCGGGATGGTCCTGGAGGGCGTGGTGACGAACGTGGCCGCGTTCGGCGCGTTCGTGGACGTCGGCGTCCACCAGGACGGCCTGGTGCATGTCTCGGCGATGTCCCGGACGTTCGTCAAGGACCCGCGCGATGTCGTCAAGCCCGGTGACATCGTCAAGGTGAAGGTCCTCGACGTGGACATCCCGCGCAAGCGGATCGCGCTGACCCTGCGCCTGGACGACGAGGCGGCGCCACAGGGGCAGGGCGGTGGCCGCCAGCAGCGCGGCGGTGGCGGCCCCCGTCCGCCGCAGCAGCGGCAGGGCGGCGGACAGGGCCAGCGGCAGGGCCGGGGCGCTGACCGGGGTGGCCGTCAGGCCCCCGCACCGGCCAACAGCGCGATGGCGGACGCGTTGCGCCGGGCGGGGCTGCTGGACCCGAAGAAGCGCTGACCCTGCGGGGCTTCGGCCGCGGCCCCGGGGCGGAGCCCCGGGGCCCGCTTCACCCCTGCCGACCCGGCGCCCCCGAGCGGAGCGCTACCGCTCGGTCACCTTGCCGTCCGCCACCTCCAGGCGGCGGGTCACCCGGACCGCGTCCAGCATGCGGCGGTCGTGGGTGACCAGGAGCAGGGTGCCCTCGTAGGTGTCGAGGGCCTGTTCCAGTTGCTCGATGGCGGGCAGGTCGAGGTGGTTCGTCGGCTCGTCCAGGACGAGGAGGTTGACGCCCCGGCCCTGGAGGAGGGCCAGGGCGGCGCGGGTGCGTTCGCCCGGGGAGAGGGTCGCGGCCGGACGCAGCACATGGCCGGACTTCAGGCCGAACTTGGCGAGCAGGGTGCGCACCTCGACCGGTTCGGTGTCGGGGACGGCCGCGCAGAACGCGTCCAGCAGGGACTCGGGGCCGTGGAACAGCTTGCGGGCCTGGTCGACCTCGCCGACCAGGACGCCGGAGCCGAGCGCGGCATGCCCGGAATCGAGCGGGACGCGGCCCAGCAGCGCACCGAGCAGGGTCGACTTGCCGGCGCCGTTGGCCCCGGTGACCGCGACCCGGTCCGCCCAGTCGATCTGCAGGGACACCGGGCCGAAGGTGTAGTCGCCGCGCCGTACCTCGGCGTCGCGCAGGGTCGCCACCACCGCACCGGAGCGCGGGGCGGAGGCGATCTCCATGCGCAGTTCCCACTCCTTGCGCGGCTCCTCGACCACCTCCAGGCGCTCGATCATGCGCTGCGTCTGGCGTGCCTTGGCGGCCTGCTTCTCGCTGGCCTCGCTGCGGAACTTGCGGCCGATCTTGTCGTTGTCGTTGCCCGCCTTGCGCCGGGCGTTCTTCACGCCCTTGTCCATCCAGGACCGCTGCATCTGGGCGCGGTCCTGGAGGGCGGCCTTCTTGTCGGCGTACTCCTCGTAGTCATCGCGGGCGTGCCGGCGGGAGACCTCGCGTTCCTCCAGGTAGGCCTCGTAGCCGCCGCCGTAGAGGTTGATCTGCCGCTGGGCGAGGTCCAGTTCGAGCACCTTGGTGACCGTGCGGGTGAGGAACTCGCGGTCGTGGCTGACGACGACCGTGCCGGCGCGCAGGCCGGTGACGAAGCGTTCCAGGCGTTCGAGGCCGTCGAGGTCGAGGTCGTTGGTGGGCTCGTCGAGGAGGAAGACGTCGTAGCGGGACAGCAGCAGGGAGGCGAGGCCGGCGCGGGCCGCCTGGCCGCCGGACAGGGACGTCATCGGCTGGTCCAGGCCGACGGCGAGGCCGAGGGAGTCGGCGACTTCCTCGGCGCGCTCCTCCAGGTCGGCGCCGCCGAGGCCCAGCCAGCGCTCCAGGGCCGTGGCGTAGGCGTCGTCGGCGCCGGGTGCCCCGTCCACGAGTTCCTGAGTGGCTTCGTCCATGACCCGCTGGGCCTCGGCGACACCCGTACGACGGGCCAGGAACTCCCGGACGGTCTCCCCCGGCCTGCGCTCCGGCTCCTGCGGCAGATGGCCGACGGTGGCGGTCGGCGGGGACAGCCTGAGTTCGCCCTGTTCGGGTGCGGTGAGACCGGCGAGCAGCTTCAGCAGGGTGGACTTGCCCGCGCCGTTGGCGCCCACGAGACCGATCACGTCGCCGGGCGCGACGACGAGGTCCAGCCCGGAGAAGAGGGAGCGGTCGCCGTGGCCGGCGGCGAGGTTCTTGGCGACGAGGGTGGCAGTCATCAGGAAGCCGATCCTAATGGGCGGGCACCCCCGTCCCCGCCGTGTTTCCGGTGGGCCCGGCGCCGCACCTCAGCCCCGGCTCGCGCCCGCGACCGGTGCCGTGAGCACACCTCCCGTCGTGCGGGCGACGACGAACGCCTCCCCCTTGACCGCCTTCGGGTCGAGGGGGACGCGGTGCCGGCCGGGTTCGAGGACGCCGTCGAACACCTCGCGGGTGCGGGTGCGGTGGAGCCGGTCGAGCCGGTAGGCGGTGATCCGCACCCGGCACGCGGAGGTCACCTCGACCTCCGCGGTGCTTTGGTCGGCCGTGAGCCCGGTGAGCCGGCGCTGGGGCAGCGGGCTGCGGTCCAGGGCGTGCTCGATCTGCGCGACGAGCAGCGGCACGATCGGCGCCAGACCGTCCACGCGGGCGATGTCGACCCCGGCGCGCTCGAAGGCCTCCAGTACGGCGGCTTTCTCGGCCTCACCGACCGCGCGGCCGAAGGCGACCGCGCCGTAGCCGCGCAGTTCCTCGGCGGGGACGGCCCGGGCGTCCTGGGTGATGTCGGCGCCGATGCCGATGGTGCGCAGCGCGGCGGCCAGCCTGGCCGGCACCGCGACCCGGGCGCCGATCAGCAGCACCCGGCGGCGGGGTGTGGCGGAGCCGTCCATCAGGGCGCCCAGTGCCGCGCGGTACTCGGCGCCGTGGAAGCGGAACGGCCCTATGCCGTGGTAGCCGTTGAGCTCCAGATCGGCATGCTCGTCCGTCTGCCAGGCGAAGTCCCGCCAGATGTAGTCCTCGCCGTCGCGCTCGATGACGGCGGTGACCGCTCCGCAGCCCAGATCCGCGCACTCGGGACAGCCGTAGATGACGAACCGGCCGTCCGGGAGCGGTGGTTCGGCCTCCAGGAGCAGGGCGCGCACCTGCTCGGTGAAGATGGCGGGGGGTACGTCCGAGGCGAGCGGGGAGACGGCGTCGAGGTCGGACAGCCGGAACAGCAGCGGGCGTCCGTCCACGACGAAGTCCACGAAGTCGCGGTGCACCTGGTAGCCGCCGTCGGCGAGCACACCGCCGGCGCGGATCGCCGGTGCCAGGCCGAAGGTCGCGTATGCGGCAGACATGCTGTGAGTATCCCCACACCCGCACGGGTGTGAGCACAGCATGCCGGAGTCGGCCGGACCGGGCCGTGCGCCTGGTGGCCGGCGCCCGTCGCCCTCGGCATGCTGCGAGCGTACGGCCTCGTCGGTCGCCGGCGGCCTGTGGTGGCCGTACCGCATTCAGCCCGCCCGGTGGGCCGGAGCCTGGGCGCCGGAGTCCCGCACCGTGTACGAGGAGCCCGCGGGGCGGCCGGAGGAGCCGGGCGTACGCCTGCTCGACGGCGTACACCTGGGGATGCGCCTGGACGAACCGGGCACGTGGCGGGCCGGGTGCCGGGACCGCGGGCCATGTCCGGTGCTCTCGCGGCGCGGCTGCCGGTGTGTCCGGGGTGGCTGCCCGAGCGGCTCGCCGAGGCGGGCGGTGTGGTGGAGTTCTGGCGCACGACTACGCGCACGACTACGCGCACGGCGGGGCCAATTGAGGGGTGGCACGGGAGGCGGCCGGGGTGAGGGGGGCACGGGGTGCCCGCGGGAGGCGGCCGGGTTGGCGTTCCCGGCCGCCTGAGAGGGCACCTGTACCGGCCGTGCGGCGACTATGCCGGGAGGTGCGGGACCGCGCGGGGCGGCTGGACCCCCTTCAGGGTACTCGGCGCGTGGACAGCGGCCGTGCCGGATGTGGCCCGGGCGAACGCCGCCGCGCCGCCGACCAGCGGGAGACTGGCCGTCGTACCGGACAGGGACACCGTGAGGGCCGGCTTCGTCGACGGCGGGTCGATCAGGTCCTTGTCCGTGCCCGCGATGATCAGGGCGAGGCGGTGGCCCTCGGCGACGACGTGGTCCGTGGCCGCGAGACGCAGAGTCATCGTGTACGCCTTGCCCGGGGTGAGCGGGACGCCCTTGGCGAGGGAGGCGTAGTGGCCGAGGTCGGCCCAGCCGCGGCTGAAAACCGTGTAGTCGACCTTGGCCGTCCTGGCCGCCGTCTCCTTGAAGCAGGCGCTGTCCCCGGCCGTGCTCGCGCCCCAGCAGGTGCGGTCGGTGAGCGTGGTGATGCCCTCGGCCGCGTCCGCGTAGTCGCGGATCGTGTCCGGGCCGAGGTCGACCAGGACGGCGGACAGGTGGGCCGAGGTGGTGGTGGGCGTCGCGGTCACGGTCACCGCGGACGAACCGGACAGCCGCAGGTCATGGCTGAGCGGCGCGGTGAGGAAGCCGGTCTTCTCGGCCGTGGGCGTGGTCAGGTGGGCGGCCCAGTCGGTCTCGCTCAGCTTCGGGTCGTCGGTGAAGCTCTCCGTGCCGGTGGCCGGGCGCAGGCCGAGCGTGCCGACGCCGGCCCGGGTGCCGGGCGCCGGGTGCAGGACGGTGGCGCGGGTGGTCCGCGGGGGCCAGACGCGGGAGGTGACCCACTGGTCGGGGTGGCGTTCGATGTCGGCCATCGGCTCGCGGTCGATGCCGTTGTCGTAGCCGAGGAGTGCGTGGTCGAACCAGCGGTGCAGGGTGTCTACCCAGGCGCCGCGCCGGTAGTCGAAGGGGTCGACGTGCCCGGTCTGGGACAGCCAGATCTTGCGCTGCACACCGCGCTTCGCGAGGGCGTCCCACCACTGGCCGAAGTGCTTGGTGCGGACGTTGAGGTCCTGCATGCCGTGCACCAGGAACACGCTGGCGCGCACCTTGGCCGCGTCCTTGACGTAGTCCCGCTCGGTCCACAGCCCGGTCCAGTCGCCGCTGCGCGGGCTGCCGTCGGCGAGTTTCTTCTGTACGGCCGCGCAGTGGGCGTGCGCCGCGTCGCTCTCGACGTAGCCGGCCAGTTCGTCGGGGCCGCCGTCGTACAGGGGGGCGCCCTGTGCGAAGTAGTAGTCGTACCAGGAGGAGATACCGCTGATCGGGACGATCGTCTTCAGGCCCTTGACGCCGGTGGCGGCGACGCCGTTGGCGATCGTGGCGTCCCAGCTCTTGCCGATCATGCCGGTCCTGCCGTTCGTCCAGGCGGCTTTGACGGTTCTGCCCCCGGTCCGGGTGGTGTAGGCCGTGGCGCGGCCGTTCAGCCAGTCGATGACGGCCTTCGCGGACTGGACGTCGGAGCGGCCGCCGGTGTCGACGCAGCCGTCGGAGCGGTTGGTGCCGGCGAGGTCGACGCCGATGAAGGCGTAGCCGCGGGGCACGAAGTAGTTGTCGTAGAAGAGCGGCATCTGGACGACGTGGCCCTGTGCGTCGTACGTCTTCTTCTGGCTCTCGTTGCCGCGACCGCAGCAGGAGTAGTAGGGGCTGGCGTCCATGATGACGGGCACCTTGCGGCCCTGGCGGGCGGGTTCGGCGGGCCGGACGATGTCGGCGGCGACGCGGTCGGTCTTCCCGTCTCCGTCCCCGTCGAGGCCGGTGTCCACCCACACGGCCTCGCGGATGGCATGGGCGTAGGAGTAGACGGGCCGGCTCTCGCGGCCGGCCGGGCCCGCGCCGGTGGCGGCCTGTGCGGCGACCGGGGTGAGGAAGGCGGCCGTCAGGATGGCGGCGACCGCGGTGGCGAGCGTTCTCCAGGTCGTGAAGCGCGTTCTCATCGGCGTACGAAGTGGCATGCGCGGACGGTACTCCGGTCAACTCCCTGGCAGAAGTGCGATTTACGGTGCCTCGCGTGTCGCATGACGGCTGAATGGCGATCGTGTGACAGCAGGGCCCGTGGACAGGTCAGGGGCCACAGGGACTGAATAGGCTGCGAACAGAGTTCTCCGAACGGACTTACCGTCCTGAAGACTTGGAGCTGACGTGCACCGCAGAATCATCGCGCCGGGCGCACTCGCGGCGGCCTCCCTCCTGCTGGCGATCCCGGCATCGGCCGCGAGCCACTCCCCCGGCGCGCCGGGCATCGGCGACCCCTACTACCCCGACTACGGCAACGGCGGCTACGACGTCTCGCACTACGACCTGAGGCTGCAGTATCAGCCGAAGACCGACGAGTTGCAGGGCACGGCGACGATCCTGGCGAAGACCACGCAGGATCTGTCCAGCTTCGACCTGGACTTCCTGCTGGACGTGAGCGAGGTGCGGGTCAACGGCGCCAAGGCCGCCTTCACCGCCTCCGGGCAGCACGAGCTGGTCGTCACGCCGAAGACGCCACTGGCCAAGGGCACGCCGATCACGGTCGTCGTCCGCTACAGCGGGGTACCGTCCACGAAGACCGCCTACGGCTTCAACGCCTGGCACCGCACGCCGGACGGCGCGGTCGCCGCCGACGAGCCCGAGGCCGCCTGGTGGTGGTTCCCGAGCAACGACCATCCGAGCGACAAGGCCACCTACGACGTGTCGGTGGCCGTGCCGGACGGCACCCAGGCCATCTCCAACGGCACGCTGCAGTCGACGAGTTCGAAGCTGGGCTGGACCCGCTACAGCTGGCGGGAGAACAAGCCGCAGGCGACCTATCTGGCCACGCTCGCCGTCGGCCGGTTCGACATCACCACCGGTACGTCCGAGGGCGGGGTGCCGGTCGTCAACGCCTACAGCAAGGACCTCGGCGACAACGACGGGGCCGCGCGCGCGAGCGTGGAGCGCACCGGCGAGATCGTCGACTGGCTGAGCGGCTACTTCGGGCCGTATCCGTTCGGTTCGGTCGGCGGGTACGTGCCGAACACCACGACCGGGTACGCGCTGGAGACCCAGACCCGCGTCTACTACAGCCCGAAGCAGTTCGCGAAGGGCTCCAACGCCTCGGTGGTCGTGCACGAGCTGGCCCACCAGTGGTACGGCGACGACGTGTCGCTGAAGGGCTGGAAGGACATCTGGCTCAACGAGGGCTTCGCGACGTACGCGCAGTGGCTGTGGTCCGAGCACGAGGGCGAGGGCACCGCGCAGCAGCTCGCCGACTACGTGTACGCCTCCCACCCGGCCGACGACGCCTTCTGGACCGTCAAGCCCGGTGACCCGGGTCCGGACAACCAGTTCGACGCCGCCGTCTACGACCGGGGTGCCCTCGCCCTCCAGGCGCTGCGGGGCGAGGTCGGCGACGACGTGTTCTTCCGCATCCTGAAGGGCTGGCCGCAGGAGCACGCGTACGGCAACGCCTCGGTGGCCGACTTCCAGAAGTATGCCGAGCAGGTGTCCGGCAAGCCCCTCGCGGCGCTGTTCGACACCTGGCTGTTCCAGCCGTCGAAGCCGGCCGCACCCGCCGCTCGGTCGCTGGCGACGAAGGCGGCCACGGTGGCCCGGCCGAAGTCGTGGAAGAAGATCGAGGCGGCGCACGGCGGCCACGGGCACTGACCGGGGCACGGCCCGCTACGGTCTCGGCTCGGCCGCCCGCTTCAGCAGCTCCTCCCGGCCCAGCGCCTTCGCGCGGGAGGCCGGGACCGTGCAGGCGTACGCCCCGGCGATCGCCCCGTAGCGGGCGCATCGGTGGGGCGGCTCGCCGCTGAGGCGGCCGTAGAGGAACGCGGCGGCGAAGGCGTCACCCGCGCCGTTGGAGTCCACCACCGGCGCGGGCGGCCGCACCGGGGGCACCCGGACGAGCTCGCCGTCGGCGAGCAGATGGGCGCCCTCGGCACCGGCGGTGGCGACCACGACCTCGGCCCGGCCCCGCTCGGCGATGCGCCGCATCGTCCGCTCGGGGTCGGCGAGGGCGGCGGCCGAAAGGAAGACGACGTCGGCGGCGTGGGCGAACGGCTCGTGGTACGGGTTCTCGCCGTCCCAGTCGTGCAGGTCCGTCGAGAGCGGCAGGCCCGTCTCGCGGAGCACCGGCAGCGCGTCGCCGCACGGCTGGGTGATGGTCACGTGCACATGCCGGCTCGCCCCGGCCAGCCCGCGCAGCAGGTCCGCGGGGAAGCGGTCGCCGGGGCGGGCACGGCTGGTGTCGTAGAGGGACAGGCGGCGGCCGTCCGGGCCGACGAGGTTCACCGCGCGCTTGGTGCCGGCGGGCTGCGGGAGCGCGGTCAGCCCGATGCCGTGCTCGCGGTGCAGGGCGCGCACGAGGTCGCCCTCGGGGTCGTCGCCGAGCAGGTCGAGGTGGTGGGTGCGCAGGCCGAGGGCGGCGAGGCCCAGCGCGACGAAGTCACCGGTCTGTCCGGCGCGGGTGCGGATCCCGGTGTCGATCATGTAGCTGTCGGCGTACGGGAGGGGCAGTTCGGGAACATGGATGATCGTGTCCACGCCCGCTCCGCCCAGCACCAGGACGTCCGTCGCACCGGCCTGTGAGTTCATCCGCCGCTCTCCCCGTGGTCGTACACCGTCACGCTGATCCCCCGCTTCGCCAGCCGCTCGGTGATCAGCGGCTCTACGCGGGACCAGGTGCCGCCCGCCAGGCCGCAGCCTATGCGGGGCATGTGCACGGACGCGCCGAGTCCGATCACTTCACCGGCGAGACGGGCGAGGGCGCTGTCGATCGCCTCGTAGCGGACGGGGACGCCCTTGCTCCCCCTCCTGACACCGCGCTGGCCGATCATGTTGGCCACCCACACGTACGGTTCGACCCGGACCAGCTGGACCGCGCCCAGTGCGAAGTCGTTCTTCGCGCGGTCGCGGTGCCAGGCGCGGTATGCCGCCTCCGGCTCCGGCCAGCGGCGCGAGAGCGCGAGCACGAAGCCCTTCCCCCACCCGCCGATGTCGTTGCAGACGTGGGCGATCACCTTGGCGCCCCTCACCGACGGCACGGTGGCGTCACCTCGGACATATGTGATCTCCGACATGACGCCACCGTAGGCGATGCCACTGACAGTGGCTCTGAGCTGCTACTTCGTCAGCTGGGAGAGCTCCTGATCGGTGTTCTGCGACACCCGGCGGCGCACGCCGAACCAGCCGGCGACCAGCATGAGGGCGATCACCGGGATCAGCAGGATGGTCTTGCGGCCCACGTCGGGGTCGTTCCACATCATGCCGAGGCAGACCAGCAGGAAGGCGATCGTGGCGATCTCGGTGACGGGGCTGAACTTCAGCTGGAAGCGCGGCCGGGTCACCAGGCCCTCGCGGGCACGGCGGACGAAGATCATGTGGCAGACCATGATGATCACCCAGGTGCTGATGATGCCGAGGGAGGCGACGTTCAGCACGATCTCGAAGGCCTGGCTGGGCACCAGGTAGTTCAGGCCGACGCCGAGCACACAGACCGCGCAGGTCAGCAGGATGCCGCCGTAGGGCACCTGGCTGCGGTTCATGCGCGCGGTGAACTTCGGGGCGGAGCCCGCCATGGCCATGGAGCGCAGGATGCGGCCGGTGGAGTACAGGCCCGAGTTCAGCGAGGACATGGCCGCGGTCAGCACGACCAGGTTCATCACATCCCCGGCGGCCGGAACACCGATCTTGGACAGCACGGTCACGAACGGGCTCTGGTCGGCGGAGTACACCGAGCCGGGCAGCAGCAGGGCGAGCAGCACGACCGAGCCGACGTAGAACAGGCCGACCCGCCACATGATCGAGTTCACCGCGCGCGGGACGACCTTCTCCGGCTCGGCGGTCTCGCCGGCGGCGACACCGACCAGCTCCAGGGCCGCGTAGGCGAAGATCACGCCCTGCATGACCAGGACGACCGGCATCGCGCCGTGCGGGAAGACACCACCGTTGTCGGTGATCACGCTCAGGCCGGGGGTGTGGCCGCCGACCTTGTGCTGGGTGGCGAGCAGGAAAATGCTGATCAGCATGAAGCCGACGATGGTGGCGACCTTGATGATCGCGAACCAGAACTCCATCTCGCCGAAGATCTTCACCGAGATCAGGTTCACGGCGAGGACCACCGCGAGGGCGATCAGGGCGAGCACCCACTGGGGGATGCTGGTGAACATGCTCCAGTAGTGCGTGTAGAGCGCGATCGCGGTGATGTCGGCGATGCCGGTCGTCGACCAGTTCAGGAAGTACATCCAGCCGGCGACGTACGCGCCCTTCTCGCCGAGGAACTCGCGCGCGTACGACACGAAGGACCCGGAGGACGGCCGGTACAGGACCAGCTCGCCCAGGGCCCGGACGACGAAGAAGGCGAAGACGCCGCAGACCAGGTAGGCCAGGGCGAGGGCCGGACCGGCGTTGTGCAGTCGGCCGCCGGCGCCCAGGAGGAGTCCGGTGCCGATGGCGCCACCGATGGCGATCATGTTGACGTGGCGGGCCTTGAGGTCCTTGCTGTAACCGGCGTCGCCCGCGTCCGCGGGCGTCGCGGCCGCCTGGGCAGGGGCAACGGCCTGTGCCGTGTCCACGGCGTCCTTGCTCACGGGTGGTACCACTTTCCTGGTGCGCCCGGACCTCGTGGGCCACGGGGGACGTGCAGGGCTTGGCCCGCGCCGACCTGATGAGTCGCGGCACAAACCAAGGCAGCAGCTTCCCAGAAGGATCCACCGGTACGCGGTGGCCTACATCACAGAGCGTTACTTCTCACACGATCAACTCGGGCTTCACCGGACGTTCACCCGAGGTTTCACACCTTCGGTGAGACAGCGATACTGCTGCACATGACGACCGATGCCGGGGAGACGCCCCTCACCATCGACGAGCTGGCCGCCCGGGCGGGCGTCACGGTCCGCACCGTGCGCTTCTACGGCAGCAAGGGCCTGCTGCCGCCGCCGGTGATCGGCCCGCGCCGGGTGGGGCACTACGGGCCGGACCACGTGGCGCGGCTGGCCCTCATCGAGGAGCTGCAGCAGCAGGGCATGACCCTGTCGGCCATCGAGCGGTACCTGAAGCAGCTGCCGGACGACCTCACCCCGCACGACCTGGCCATTCACCGGGCGGTGGTGGCGTCCTGGGCGCCGGACGCGGTGGACACGGTGTCGCGGCGGGAGCTGGAACGGCGGGCGGGCCGGCCACTCGCCGCCGAGGACGTGGAGCGGCTGGCGGCGATGAACGTCGTCACGGAGGTGGAGGGTGACGCCTTCCGGGTGGACTCGGGGCTGCTCCGGCTCGGCGTGCAGCTCCTCGACGTACCGCTGTCGCACGAGGCGATCCTCGCGGCGCGCAAGGTGCTCATCGAGCACTCGCGCGCCGCGGCTCACGAACTCTCCCAGCTCTTCCGCGGCGAGGTGGCGGAGCGTGACGCCCAGGACGTGAGGTCCCTGTCGGCGCACATGCACCCTCTGGTGGTGCAGGCGCTGCTGACGACGTTCCAGCGCTCGCTGCGGGAAGAGCTGAGCGAGTGGGTCACCGGGTCAGGAACGGACTGAGTCGCTGAACGGCTCCCCCTTCCCGTCCTTCTCCGCCTTCTCGACGAGCAGCGCGGGCGGGGTGAACCGCTCTCCGTAGCGCTCGGCCAGTTCACGCGCGCGTGCCACGAATCCGGGCAGGCCCCCTTCGTAGCCGTTGATGTACTGGAGCACACCGCCGGTCCAGCCCGGGAAGCCGATGCCGAGGATCGAGCCGATGTTGGCGTCGGCGACCGAGGTCAGGACGCCCTCTTCGAGGAGGCGCACGGTGTCGAGCGCCTCGGAGAAGAGCATCCGCTCCTGCATGTCCCGGAAGGGGATCTCGTACCCGGGCTTGGTGAAGTGCTCGCGCAGGCCCGGCCAGAGTCCGGCCCGCTTGCCGTCCTCGGTGTAGTCGTAGAAACCGGCGCCGCCGCTGCGGCCGGTGCGGCCGAACTCGTCGACCATGCGGTCGATGACCGCCTCCGCCGGGTGCGCGGTCCAGGTGCCGCCCGCCTCCTCCACGGCCCGCCTGGTCTCATTGCGGATCTTGCGCGGCAGGGTGAGGGTCAGCTCGTCCATGAGGGACAGGACCTTCGCCGGGTAGCCGGCCTGGGCGGCGGCCTGCTCCACGGAGGCGGGCTCGATGCCCTCGCCGACCATGGCGACGCCCTCGTTGATGAAGTGGCCGATCACCCGGGAGGTGAAGAAGCCGCGGGAGTCGTTCACGACGATCGGCGTCTTGTTGATCTGCCGGACCAGATCGAAGGCGCGGGCGAGGGCCTCGTCGCCGGTGCGCGCCCCCTTGATGATCTCCACCAGCGGCATCTTGTCGACCGGCGAGAAGAAGTGCAGCCCGATGAAGTCGGCCTGGCGCTGCACGCCCTCGGCGAGAGTGGTGATGGGCAGGGTGGAGGTGTTGGAGCACAGCAGGGCGTCGGGCGCGACGACGGACTCGATCTCCTGGAACACCTTGTGCTTGAGCGCGGTGTCCTCGAAGACGGCCTCGATCACCGCGTCGCAGCCCGCGAGGTCGGACACGTCGGCGGTGGGCGTGATCCGGGCGAGCAGCGCGTCGGCCTTCTCCTGGCTGGTACGGCCCTTGGCGACGGCCTTGGCGCACAGCTGCTCGGAGTAGCCCCTGCCCTTGACGGCCGCCTCCAGGGAGACGTCCTTGAGGAGGACCTCGATGCCGGCGCGGGCGCAGGAGTAGGCGATGCCGGCGCCCATCATGCCGGCGCCGAGGACGGCGACCTTGCGGACCTGGCGGGGCTCGATGCCCTGGGGGCGGTTCGCGCCGGAGTTGACGGCCTGGAGGTCGAAGAAGAACGCCTGGATCATGTTCTTCGCGGTCTGCCCG
Organism: Streptomyces sp. NPDC030799; assembly: GCF_055572255.1. Taxonomy (NCBI): domain Bacteria; kingdom Bacillati; phylum Actinomycetota; class Actinomycetes; order Kitasatosporales; family Streptomycetaceae; genus Streptomyces; species Streptomyces sp. NPDC030799. Next base: position 64,574 of record NZ_JBVIDS010000004.1, read on the forward strand.
GTGACCAGCTCGGTGAAGTAGCGGGTCTCGATGGTGATCGCGGTCTCGAAGTCGACCTGGGAGCCCTCGACGGCAGCGGCCATGATGTTGCGCGGCGCCGGGTAGGGCGCGCCGTTCGTCTGCTTGCGCAGGTTGGCCGGGAAGGCGGGCAGGTTGGCGGCGAACTTCGGGTGGGCGGGGGTGCCGCCCGGGATCTTGTAGCCGGGGACGTCCCAGGGCTGGTGCGACTCGGGGTGCGCGTCGATGAAGGCGCGGGCCTTGGCGAGCATCTCCTCCGGAGTGGCGGCCACCTCGTGGACCAGGCCGTTCTCCAGGGCGCGGCGGGGGTTGTACTGGGTGCCCTGCAGCAGCACCTTCAGCAGCGCGTCCGTGATGCCCATCAGGCGTACCGTGCGGGTGACGCCGCCGCCGGCCGGCAGCAGGCCGAGCGTGACCTCGGGCAGGCCGATCTTGGAGCCGGGGGCGTCCAGGGCGATGCGGTGGTGGGAGGCGAGGGCGATCTCGTAACCGCCGCCCAGGGCCGCGCCGTTGATGGCGGCGACGACCGGCTTGCCGAGGGTCTCGATGCGGCGCAGCGCGTTCTTGATCTCGGTGGCGGTGTCGAAGACCTGCTGGGCGTCCTCGGGACCGGCCTTGATCATGTCCTTGAGGTCGCCGCCCGCGAAGAAGGTCTTCTTGGCGGAGGTGTAGATGATGCCGCGAATGGAGTCCTGCTCGGCCTCCGCACGTGCGGCGATCGCCGTGATGGAGGCCCGGAACGCCTGGTTCATGGTGTTCGCGGACTGGTGCGGGTCGTCCAGGACGAGGGTGACGACACCGGTGTCGTCCTGCTCCCAGCGGATGGTGGTGCTCTCGGTCATGACAGTTGTCTCCGTTGAAGTCCGTTGGTTCCGCGGGGAGTTCAGATGCGCTCGACGATGGTGGCGATGCCCATGCCGCCGCCGACGCACAGGGTGGCGAGGCCGTAGCGCTTGTCCTGGCGCTCCAGCTCGTCGATGAGCGAGCCGAGGATCATCGCGCCCGTCGCGCCGAGCGGGTGGCCGAGGGCGATGGCGCCGCCGTTGACGTTGACCTTGTCGAGGCTGAGGCCCATGTCCTTGACGAAGCGCAGCACGACCGCGGCGAACGCCTCGTTGATCTCGACCAGGTCGATGTCGTCGATGGTGAGCCCGGCCTTCGCCAGCGCCTTGCGGGTGGCGGGGGCGGGGCCGGTGAGCATGATGGTCGGCTCGGATCCGGAGACGGCGGCGGAGACGATCCGCGCGCGGGGGGTGAGGCCGTGGCGCTCGCCGACCTCCTTGGAGCCGATCGCGACGAGCGAGGCGCCGTCCACGATGCCGGAGGAGTTGCCCGCGTGGTGGACGTGGTCGATCTTCTCCACCCAGTGGTACTTCTGCAGCGCCACGGCGTCGAAGCCGCCCATCTCTCCGATGTCGGCGAAGGACGGCTTGAGCTTCGCGAGGGAGTCGGCGGTGGTGCCGGGGCGCAGGTGTTCGTCGTGGTCGAGGACGACCAGGCCGCTGCGGTCCTTCACCGGGACGACGGAGCGGTCGAAGCGGCCCTCCTTCCAGGCGGTGGCGGCGCGCTCCTGGGACAGGGCCGCGTACTCGTCGACGTCCCGGCGGGTGAAGCCCTCGATGGTGGCGATCAGGTCGGCGCCGATGCCCTGCGGGACGAAGTTGACGGCGAGGTTGGTCATCGGGTCGTTGAACCAGGCGCCGCCGTCGGAGGCCATCGGGACGCGGGACATGGACTCGACGCCGCCCGCGAGGACCAGGTCCTCCCAGCCGGAACGGACCTTGGCCGCGGCCAGGTTGACGGCTTCCAGGCCCGAGGCACAGAAGCGGTTCTCCTGCACGCCCGCGACCGTGTCCGGGAGTCCGGCGGCGATCGCGGCGATCCGGGCGATGTCGGACCCCTGGTCGCCGACCGGTCCGACGACGCCGAGCACGATGTCGTCGATCGCGGCCGGGTCGAGGCCCGGGAAGCGGTCGCGGATCTCGTGGATGAGCCCGACGACCAGGTCGATGGGCTTCGTGCCGTGCAGGGCGCCGTTCGCCTTGCCGCGGCCGCGCGGGGTGCGGATCGCGTCGTACACGTACGCTTCGGTGCTCACTGGTGTGCCTTTCGAAGGGGTGGGCCGAGCGGGGTGGGCGGGGTCAGTCGGCGTCGGTGACCGGGTCCTCGTTCACGAGTGCGGGTATTCCCCAGTCGCGGGCCACCGTCCCGGTGTCCGCGCCGGGCCGGGCCGGGCCGGTGCGGATGGCGGTGGGGGTCGCGGAGAAGCGGGGGGCGGGGGCGGGCTGGGTGATGCCGCTGTGGTCGGTGAAGGTGCCGCGGGCGGCGAGGTGCGGGTGGTGCGGGGCCTCGCGCAGGGACAGCACCGGGGCCACGCACGCGTCCGTGCCCTCGAAGACGGCCGTCCACTCGTCCCGGGTGCGGGACGTGAAGCGGGCGGCGATCCGCTCGCGCAGCTCGCTCCAGCGGGTCCGGTCCCTGCGGGCGTCGGCCAGGTCCTCCAGGCCCAGGAGGCGCAGGAACTCCGCGGAGAACTGCTCCTCCAGGGCACCGACCGCCATGTACCTGCCGTCGGCGGTCTCGTAGGTGCCGTAGTAGGGGCAGCCGCCGTCGAAGAGGTTGGCGGCGCGCCGGTCCTGCCAGCCGCCGGCCGCGAGCATGCCGTGGATCATCGCGGACAGGTGGGCCGTGCCGTCCACGATGGCGGCGTCGACGACCTGGCCGACGCCGGTCATGCGCGCGTGGTGCAGGGCGGCGAGGGCGCCGACGACCAGGTAGAGGGCACCGCCCGCGTAGTCGCCGAGCAGGTTGGCCGGGACGGCCGGGGGCTCGTCCGGGCGGCCGATCATGCCGAGGGTGCCGGTGAGCGCGATGTAGGCCACGTCGTGGCCCGCGCGGTCGGCGAGCGGGCCGTCCTGTCCCCAGCCGGTCATGCGGCCGTAGACCAGGCGGGGGTTGCGGGCGTGGCACTCCTCGGGGCCGACGCCGAGGCGCTCGGCGACGCCCGGGCGGTAGCCCTCGACGAGGATGTCGGCCCGCTCGGCGAGGTCCAGCACGCGCGCGGGGCCGTCCGCGGCCTTCAGGTCGACCACGATCGAGCGCTTGTTGCGGTTGGTCACGTCCAGGGCGGGATCGATCGCGAGTGCGGGGCCGCCCGGCCGGTCCACCCGGACCACGTCGGCGCCCAGGTCCGCGAGGAGCATGGCGGCGAACGGGCCCGGCCCGATACCGGCCAGCTCGACCACGCGCACGCCGGAGAGCGGACCGCTGCCCGGCGCCGCCGGCGTCCCTGCCGTCGTCATGCGTCCAGCCCCCTCAACACGTGTGACACAACTGATGTAACACCGGTGATGCTAGGAACGCACCGCACCGGACACAAGCCCCAACGAGCAAGCGCTTAGCCAAGTGCCCGGCCGCCCGCGTATCACCCGGGAGAGTGAGAGAGGGGTGCACCGCGGCCTGTACCCCGTGTGCTGTCGGCGCGTGCGCGCTGCGGCCACCGCTTGCCTCCGGGCTGGTCGTCCTCGCTGACTCTCCTCACGCTAGCCTCAGCCACCGACAGCGGCGCGGGCTGCGGGAGCAAGGGGTGTCATGAGCAGGCTGAACAGGACGGACCGTCGCTACGACCTCGTGCTCTTCGGAGCCACCGGGTTCGTCGGCACGCTCACGGCGGAGTATCTCGCCGCGCACGCGCCGAAGGACCTGCGCTGGGCGGTGGCCGGGCGCGACGAGGGAAAGCTGGAGCGGCTGCGTGAGCGGCTGCCCGGCGGGGCGGAGGTCGGCGTGCTGCGCGCCGACGTGACCGAACCGGCCGGCCTGCGCGCCCTCGCCGAGCACGCGCGCGTGGTGGCCACGACCGTCGGACCGTACGTGCTCCACGGCGAGGAACTGGTCGCCGCCTGCGCGGACGCCGGGACCGACTATCTGGACCTGACGGGTGAGCCGGAGTTCGTGGACCTGATGTACGTCCGGCACGACACGCGCGCGCGGGAGACGGGCGCCCGCCTGGTCCACGCGTGCGGCTTCGACTCCGTACCCCACGACTTGGGCGTGTACTTCACGGTGCGGCAGCTGCCGGAGGGTGTGCCGCTGACTGTGGACGGCTATGTGACCGCCGACGCGGCCTTCTCCGGGGGCACCCTGGCCTCGGCGCTGAACCAGTTCGCCCGCGGTAGGCAATTGCTGGCCGCCGCACGCGAGCGGGGCCGGCACGAGCCGCGGCTGATGGGACGCCGGGTCGCGGCGCCCACAGGTGCGCCCCGGTTCGCCGCGGAGGTCGGCGCATGGGCGCTGCCCCTGCCGACCCTCGACCCGCAGATCGTGCGCCGCTCGGCGAAGGCGCTCGAACGGTACGGCCCCGACTTCCGTTACCGGCACTACGCGGCGGTGCGGCATCTGCCGGTCGCCCTCGGCGGGGTCGCCGCGGTCGGCGCGGTCGTGGCGGCCGCCCAGCTGCCGTACGCGAGGCGCTGGCTGTCGGGCCGGCTGCGGCCGGGGGACGGGCCGAGCGCGGAGCGGCGGGCGAGGAGCCGGTTCGCGGTGCGCTTCGTCGGCGAGGGTGGCGGACGGCGGGTGTTCACGGAGGTCGCGGGCGGCGACCCGGGCTACGACGAGACCGCGAAGATGTTCGCCGAGGCGGCGTTGTGCCTGGCCTTCGACGACCTGCCGCCGACGGCCGGGCAGGTCACCACGGCGCAGGCGATGGGCGACGCCCTGACCGGGCGGCTGCGCGCCGCGGGCATCACCTTCCGGGTCGCGGCCAGCGGCCCCGCCCGCTCCTCCGTTTGAGGCTTGCACACCCGGACATCCCCGGTTCCCGGCGGCCACCGCCGGGAAAGTCTCACACGCTTCTTCAATGAAACGATGGAGGCCCAGGCAAAAGAGCCGAAGGAGGCGGGAGAGGCATGAAGTTCGTGCTCGAAGTGACCGTGGACGAGGACGCGCCGACGCAGGACCGCGCCGGCGAACTGGGGCGGATCCTGCGGTACTGGGGCGGGAACCTGCGGCACTACGCCCTCGAACCCGGTGACGGCTCGGCCGTCTACGACTCGGCGTATCAGGAGGTCGGCGCCTGGCGGATCGTGGCCTCCTGAGCGCCGCCCCCTGCGCTCCGTGCCGCCTGCTGAAGCGCACGGCGGCACAGGGCGTCCGCCCGGCGGGTGGTCTCCGGCAGCCGGTAGCGCGGGGTGAGGGCCAAGGTGTGCGCCAGGGCGTTGTCCAGGCTCACCCGGTGGCCGACGGAGACGAAGACCGGTTTGACGCCGTCCCGGGTGCGCAGCGCACGCCCCACCTCCTCGGTCCCCGCGAGCAGCGGAGCACAAGCGCCCCGTTGCGGACCGGGATCGTCGTACGTGAAGGTGAACGGGTTCTTCGCGACCCCGATGACCGGCAGGCCGGTGAGCACGCCCAGGTGGCTCGCGAGGCCGAAGCGGCGCGGATGGGCCAGGCCGTAGCCGTCGCAGACGACCAGGCCCGGCGGGCACGGCAGCATGTCCAGGGCGGCCCGGACGGTCGGGAGCTCACGGAAGGCCAGCAGGCCTGGCACGTACGGGAAGGACACCCGGCCGACGGCCGTCGCCTCGGCCACCACCTCCAGGGTGGCGGCGTCCAGCACGACGGCCGCCGCGGCGACGAGGTCGAGGGCGTCGTCGTAGGCGACATCAACCCCCGTGACACGGCCCGTACCGGGCCGGGGTCCGCGCTCGTCGAGCACCACCCGGCCGCGCAGCTCGTCCTGGACCGCACGGGCCTCTTCCTCGGTCGCGGGCCAGCCCGCGGGTACGCCTACGGTCGTCATGGTGACGCCGACTCTACGGGCCCACGGCCGCTGTCGGAGCCGGGGGGTAGGCTCACGATCATGTTCGTACTGGAGCTGACCTACACCGCGCCTCTCGACGCCGTCGACGCGCTGCTCGCCGACCATGTGGCCTGGCTGGAGGAGCTGTACGAGAAGGGCTTCGTCCTGGCCTCCGGGCGCAAGAACCCGCGCGACGGCGGGGTGATCATCGCCGTCGCCGAGGACCGCGCCCGGATCGAGGAGATCGTCGCGGGCGACCCGTTCACCGTCGGCGGCGTGTGCACGTACCGCATCACGGAGTTCACCGCCACGAAGACGGCTCCCGAGCTCGCCCGCCACCGGCAGACGCTGGACTGACTGGCGCCGCTCATCCCTTCTTGGCGTTCAGCGCGCGCTGCAGCTCGTCCTTGTTCATGTGCGAACGGCCTTCGATGCCGCGCTGCTTCGCCTCGTTGTACAGCTGGTCGCGGGTCGGGCCGTGGGAGCCGACCCGGTTGCCCGACCGCTGGCCGCCACGCTTGCCGGACGACATGTCCTGCGTCGAGCTGCGGCTCGCGGTCTTCGACTCACCGGAGCGGGCGCGTTCCTTGTTGACCGTCCGCGCGGCGATCTCCTTGGCGCGCTCGGTGCTCTCGCCCCGGTCCTGCGCGCTCTTCTTGATGTGCTCGTACTGGCGCTCGCGCTTGGAGCTGGAACCGGCGGGCATGATCGCTCCCTTCCTGTCGCTTTCCGTGGGAACGAGTACCCGGGTTCCGGGCGCTCACGTCAGCGTTCCAGCCGTGCCACCCTTCCCTGTTCGCCGGCCGCCCAGCAGCTCAGGTCGGGCGTGCAGTCCACGGTGTCGTACGAGCCGGTGTCGATCGTCCGCCAGGTGCGGCCGGCGTCCGTGGTGAGGTCGGTGCCGGTCGGGCCGACGGCGAGCGCCGCGGTGCGGCTGTGCGGCAGCCAGGCGGCCCCCGAACGGTAGGCGGGCGGCGGTGTGGCGGCCGGGGTCCAGGTGCGGCCGCCGTCCGAGGTGCCGGCGGCGGCCTGCGGCGAGGGCTGGTCGGGGCGGTAGTCGCCGCCGACGGCGAGGCCGTGGGTGCGGTCGCGGAAGGCGAGCGCGAAGACGCCCTTGGCGGGATCGCCGGCCGGGACCGGTGTGCCGGCGGCCGTCCAGGTCAGTCCTCGGTCCGCGGAGTGCAGCACGCGCGCGTGGGCGCCGCCGCCGGTGGCCAGCCAGACGTCGTCCGGGCCCGAGGTGACCAGGCACTGGCCGCCGGCGGCGAAGCCGGCCTCGCCGTCCAGTGCGGGCGGCATGCCACCGGCGGGCAGCACCCGCCAGGAGCGGCCGCCGTCGCTCGTGGACAGGATGCGGAACCTTCCGTCCACGGGGTCGCTCATCGCGAGGCCGTGCCGCCGGTCGAAGAAGGCCAGACAGTCGTAGAACGCCTTCGGGTCGGTGTTGCGGAAGGACTCCGTCCACGTCGCGCCGCCGTCGTCGGTGCGGTACACACGGGACGCCTCGCCCTCGCCGATGGCCAGCACCACGGCGCGCCGCGCGTCGAACGCCTCGACGTCCCGGAACTGCAGATCCGCCGCGCCCGGCGGAGAGACGTTCCGCCAGCTCGCTCCGCCGTCCGTGGTGCGCAGCACCGTGCCGCCGGTACCGGCCAGCCAGGCGGTGCGCCGGTCCACGGCCGCGAGGCCCCGGAAGCGGACCTGCGGGGTGCCCGGGTCCTTCGGTGCCCAGTGCGGGCTTTTCCGGCCCAGCGGTCCGGCCTCGGCCGCCGGAACGGTCAGCGCGGCCAGCGCCGCCCCGCACGCCACCCCCGCCGCCACCAGCCTGCTCGTGCGTCCTCCGCGTCGCGTGCTGCCCATGCGCCTCATGGCGGGCGAAGCTAGCCCACCGGCCCGGCGCCGTCCAGAGGCCAACTGCCCGTCGGTGCGCGGGAGAACACCCGGCCCATCGCCGTGCATGAATGCGGTGACCGAGGTCACTCGGTCTCCGTGTGCACGCATCGGCCGGATCCGTCGTCTCTTCCAGTGCCGGGTAGCGCACACCCGGGCGTAGTCCAGCCGTCACGAGGGAGCAAGGCGTTGTCCACCGTCATCGAGCAGCCCGTAGAGGCCCGTCTCGTCGCCGCCGCACCGCGCATGCCGAGCATTCCCGCGACGCTGCGCTACGACCGGCGCGATCCGTTCGCCGTCGTCATGACCTTCCCGGCGCCGGCCACCCTGGAAGGGGTCGACGTCTGCTGGACCTTCTCCCGCGAACTGCTCACGGCCGGACTGCAGGGCCCGGCGGGCCACGGAGACGTGCGGGTGCGGCCGTACGGCTACGACCGCACGGTACTGGAGTTCCACGCCCCCGAGGGCACCGCGATCGTGCATGTGCGCTCGGGTGAGATCCGGCGCTTCCTGGAGGCGGCCAACGCACTCGTGCCCGTCGGCCTGGAACACCTCCAGCTCGACCTGGACCACGGCCTGGCCGAGCTGATGCGGGACGCCTGCTGAGCGCCACGCGCGCGTGCGGCCCTTAATTCCGTTGACAGCCCCCAGGCTCCCTCGTACGGTGTACATCGGTTCTGTTGCCGTCGATTGGAGAAGGACGTTGCTCGTCTGAGGTCCTGAGACACCGCGTCGCACCGGTGAGGTGTGCGCGGCGTACGACCTCGGCGTCCGAGCCGTCCCCCGGCACAGGCCTTTTTTCATGGCCTCTCCGTGCCCCACGACCTTTCGGTTCCCGCCTCGCGGTGTCTCGACATGCGCCCACCGACCGCACGACACCCTTCGCGAGGCCCTCATGTCATCTTCCCTCACCTGCACGTCCCTGTCCTTCACCTGGGCCGACGGCACCGCCGTCTTCGACGGCCTGGACATCGCCTTCGGACCCGGCCGCACCGGGCTCGTCGGCGTCAACGGATCGGGGAAATCGACCCTGTTGAAGCTGCTCGCCGGTGAACTCAGCCCGCTCGACGGCACCGTCAAAGCCGCCGGCGAGGTCGGCCACCTCCCGCAGAACGTCACCCTCGACACCGCGCTCCGCGTCGACGAGGCCCTCGGCATCGCCGCACGGCGGGCCGCACTGCACGCCATCGAGGCGGGCGACGTCGCCGAGGAGCACTTCGAGACACTCGGCGACGACTGGGACGTCGAGGAACGCGCCCTGGTCACCCTCGGCGAACTCGGTCTCGGCCACATCGGCCTGGACCGCACCGTCGGCGAGGTCTCCGGCGGCGAGTCGGTGCTGCTGCGGCTGGCCGCGCTGCTGCTGCGCCGCCCCGACGTGCTGCTGCTGGACGAGCCCACCAACAACCTCGACCTGTATGCACGCCGCCGGCTGTACCAGGCCGTCGCCGCGTGGCCGGGCGTGCTGGTCGTGGTCAGCCACGACCGGGAACTGCTCGACCTGGTCGACCAGATCGCGGAGCTGCGCTCCGGGGAGGTCACCTGGTACGGCGGCAACTTCTCGGCCTACGAGGAGGCGCTGGCCGTCGAGCAGGAGGCGGCCGAACGAATGGTGCGCGTCGCCGAGGCCGATGTGCGCAAGCAGAAGCGCGAACTGGCCGACGCCCAGGTCAAGCTGGCCCGCCGCAAGCGGTACGGGCAGAAGATGTGGGACCAGAAACGCGAGCCGAAGATCGTCATGGGTGCCCGCAAACGCGCCGCCCAGGAGTCGGCGGGCAAGCACCGGATCATGCACGAGGAGCGGCTCGCCGAGGCCAGGGAGCGCCTGGACGAGGCGGTGGAGGCGGTACGGGACGACGACGAGATCCGCGTCGACCTGCCGTACACCGCCGTGCCGCCCGGCCGGCAGGTGCTCACCCTGGAGAACCTGGCGATGGCCTACGGGGCGCGGATCGAGGGGATCCTCGATCTGCGCGGTCCGGAGCGGATCGCGCTGGTCGGCCGCAACGGCGCCGGCAAGACGACACTGCTGCGGACGGTCGCCGGGGAGCTGGCGCCGGTGTCCGGGGAGGCGCGGGCGCACGTCCCGCTGCGCTTCCTGCCCCAGCGGCTGGACGTGCTGGACGACGCCCTGACGGTCGCCCAGAACGTGGCCCGGTTCGCGCCGGGCGCCACCAACAACCGGATCCGGGCGCGGCTGGCCCGCTTCCTGTTCCGGGGCGCGCGGGCCGACCAGCAGGCGGCCACCCTGTCGGGCGGCGAGCGGTTCCGGGCGGCCCTGGCCGCCTTGATGCTCGCCGAGCCGGCGCCTCAGCTGCTGCTGCTCGACGAGCCGACCAACAACCTCGACATGGCGAGCGTGCGGCAGCTGACCTCGGCCCTGGAGTCGTACGAGGGCGCGCTGCTCGTGGCCAGCCACGACCTGCCGTTCCTGGAGTCGATCGGCATCACGCGCTGGCTGCTGATGGAGGAGGGAGAACTGAAGGAAATCACGCCGGAGGATGTCGGGTATCCCGCCTAGCGTCGGCGGCATGCCCGATTTCATCACCCTCACCGGAGCCCGGGAGAACAACCTCAAGAACGTCGATCTCCGCATCCCGAAAGGCCGGCTGACCGTGTTCACCGGCGTTTCGGGATCGGGCAAGTCCTCGCTCGTCTTCGACACGATCGCCGTCGAGTCGCAACGCCAGCTGAACGAGACCTACCCCTCGTTCGTGCGCAACCGGCTCCCCCGGTTCGAGCGCCCGCACATCGAGTCACTGACGGACCTCTCGCCGGCGGTCGTGGTCGACCAGCGGCCGGTCGGCGGCCATGCCCGGTCGACGGTCGGCACGATGACCGACATCCAGGCGGTGCTCCGGGTGCTGTTCTCCCGGTACGGCACCCCGAGCGCCGGGCCGGCCACGGCCTACTCGTTCAACGACCCGTCGGGGATGTGTCCCGAGTGCGACGGCCTGGGCCGTACGGTACGGCCCGACTGGGACCGCATCCTCGACCCGGCCAGGTCGCTGGCCGGCGGGGCGGTCCGGTTCCCGCCGTTCGCCGCGGGCACCTGGCACGGGCAGACGTACACCAACACCAGCCGCCTCGATGTGCACAAGCCGGTCGGGGCGTTCACCGCCGAGGAGCGCGCGTTCCTGCTGCGCGGACGGGGCGCACGCGTCCGCGTCGGCAACACGGGCGGCTCGCGGGACATCGATTACGAGGGTCTCGCCGACCGGTTCGAACGGCTCTACCTCAAACGCGACCTGTCCGCGCTCAGCCGGCGCACCCGCGATCTCGTCCGGGAGTTCCTGACCGAGGACGTCTGCCCGGTGTGCCGGGGAGCCCGGCTGAACGCGGCAGCGCTCGCCACGCGCGTGTGCGGGCTGTCCCTCGCCGACTGCGCCCGGATGCAGGTCACCGACCTCATCGCCGTGCTGCGGCGGATCGACGACCCGGTGGCGGCGCCCGTCGCCCGGGCCGCCGTGGACGGCCTGGAGCGCATCGAGGCGATCGGCCTGGGCTATCTCAGCCTGGACCGGGAGACCGCGACGCTCTCCGGCGGCGAGGGCCAGCGGCTGAAGACCGTGCGGCACCTCGGCTCCAGCCTGAGCGGACTGACGTACGTCTTCGACGAACCCAGTGCCGGGCTGCACCCGCGTGACGTGGGCCGCCTGGGCGAGTTGCTGCTGCGGCTGCGCGACCGGGGCAACACGGTACTGGTCGTGGAGCACGACCCCGATCTCATCGCGCTGGCCGACCACGTCGTCGACATGGGTCCGGGGGCGGGTGCCGGGGGCGGACACGTCGTCTTCGAGGGCACGCCCGGCGCGCTGGCCGCCTCGGGCACCCTCACCGGCCGCTGTCTGCGCCGCCGTGCCACGGTGAAACGCCGGGTGCGGCGGGCCACGGGCGGGCTGTGGGTGAAGGGCGCGAGCCTTCACAACCTGCGCGAGGTCACGGTGGAGTTCCCGACGGGCGTGCTGACCGCGGTGACCGGGGTGGCCGGCTCCGGCAAGAGCACACTGACCGGCGAACTGACCGCCGCCCACCCCGACGCCGTGATCGTGGACCAGTCGGCGATCGCGGTGTCCGGGCGGTCCACGCCCGCGACCCACCTCGGGATCATGGACGCCGTACGCAGGCTCTTCGCCCGCTCGACGGGGACGTCACCCGCGCTGTTCAGCTTCAACTCGGCGGGCGCGTGCGGCGGCTGCGAGGGGCGCGGTGTCATCGTCACCGACCTCGCCTTCATGGACCCGGTGACGACCGTCTGCCCCGACTGCGCGGGGCGCCGCTTCCAGGACGAGGTGCTGCGGCTCACCGTCCGCGGAGCCTCGATCGCGGACGTGCTCGACATGGGTCCGGAGCAGGCGCTGGACTTCTTCGGCGACCTGGACGTCCCCGAGGACGCCGTGCTGCGCCCGCTGCGGGCCCTGCGGGACGTCGGCCTGACGCATCTGGCCCTCGGCCGGCCGCTGTCCACGCTGTCCGGCGGCGAGCGGCAGCGCATCGAGCTCGCCACCCGGCTGCACCGGACCGGCGCGGTGTACGTGCTGGACGAACCGACCACGGGGCTGCACCTGGCGGACGTCGGCGCGCTGCTGGCCCTGCTCGACCGGCTGGTCGATGCGGGCAACACGGTCGTGGTGGTCGAGCACCACCTGGACGTCGTCCGCCACGCCGACTGGGTCATCGACCTCGGGCCCGGCGGCGGCCGGGACGGCGGCGAGGTGATCTTCGAGGGAACTCCGCGGCAGTTGCTCACCGCCCAGGGCTCGGCCACCGCCGAGCATCTGCGCAGGACGACGGTGTGACGTCTCAGGAGGGGCACAGCCTGACAACGAGGGTTTTGTCCTGGCCGGAGCGGACTGCATGATGGCGGACCGGTGCCGCAACCAGCGGCGCTGTCCGTCGCACCATCGACCCGCACCGATTCGAAAGGCCCGTCGTGCCCAGCAAGAAGGCCCTCGTCCGCCGCCCCAGCCCCCGCCTCGCCGAAGGCCTGGTGACGCACATCGAGCGGGAGAAGGTCGATGTCGGGCGCGCCGTCGAGCAGTGGGAGGCGTACGTCGAGGCCCTGCGCACGCACGGCTGGGAGACGATCGAGGTCGAACCGGCCGACGACTGCCCGGACTCGGTGTTCGTCGAGGACACCGTCGTCATGTACAGGAACGTGGCGTTGATCACCCGGCCCGGCGCGGAGTCCCGGCGCGCGGAGACCGTCGGCGTGGAGGAGGCGGTGGCCCGCCTCGGCTGCTCGGTGAACTGGATATGGGAGCCGGGCACGCTGGACGGCGGTGATGTGCTGAAGGTCGGCGAGACGGTGTTCGTCGGCCGCGGCGGACGTACCAACGCGGCCGGGGTGCAGCAACTGCGGGCGGCCTTCGAGCCGCTGGGCGCGCGAGTGGTCGCCGTGCCCGTGAGCAAGGTGCTGCACCTGAAGTCGGCGGTGACCGCGCTGCCCGACGGCACGGTGATCGGGCACATCCCGAAGGTCGACCGGCCGTCGCTGTTCCCCGGCTTCCTGTCGGTGCCGGAGGAGTCCGGCGCACACGTGGTGCTGCTCGGCGGGCACAAGCTGCTGATGGCGGCGAGCGCGCCGAAGACGGCGGAGCTGCTGACCGACCTCGGCCACGAGGTGGTCACGGTGGACATCAGCGAGTTCGAGAAGCTCGAGGGCTGTGTGACCTGTCTCTCGGTACGGCTGCGGGAGCTGTACGCCTGACCAGGTGGTCCCGTCACGCCGACGGCCCCGGAACCCACGGTTCCGGGGCCGTCGGCATGTCCAGGAGCCGCGCCGCGACACCACGCGGAACACGCCGGAAAGACCCGCCTTCACCCTGCTGATCAGTGATCTTTACGACGGCCTTAACCTACGGCTTCGTAACCTACGGCTTCGTAGCCTACGATCTCGTAGGTTTCCCGGCACCGCTCGCCGGACCGCCCCCTTTCTCCCCCGTTGTTCGGCGTCCCCCTGGAGTTCCCGTGACGATCACTTCCCCTCACCTCGGCAGCCCGTCCGCATGGACCGACGCGCGGCTGCTGTTCGCGCTGGAGGAAGTGGTCGAGAAGGAACTGAACCGGCATCTGAAGATCGCCAAGGACTGGATGCCGCACGAGTACGTCCCGTGGAGCGACGCGCGCAATTTCCCGGGCCTTTTCGAGGACGGGGAGGCCTGGGGCAAGGACCAGTCCAAGGTGACGGAGATCGGCCGTATCGCCCTGGTGGTCAACCTGCTCACCGAGGACAACCTGCCGAGCTACCACCACGAGATCGCCACCCTCTTCGGCCGCGACGGCGCGTGGGGCACCTGGGTGCACCGGTGGACGGCCGAGGAGGGCCGGCACGGCATCGTGATGCGCGACTACCTGCTCGCCTCGCGGGCGGTGGACCCGGACAAGCTCGAACAGTTCCGTATGGCGCACATGAGCGAGGGCTTCGAGTCCGACAACCGGCACTCGATGCTGCACTCGATCGCCTACGTCGCCTTCCAGGAGCTGGCCACGCGCATCTCGCACCGCAACACCGGCCATCAGTCCGGCGATCCGGTCTGCGACCGCATGCTGGCCCGCATCGCGACCGACGAGAACCTGCACATGGTCTTCTACCGCAACCTGCTGAAGGCGGCCTTCGAGCTGGCTCCCGACCTGACGATGCAGGCGGTCCGGGACGTCGTGGTGAACTTCCGCATGCCTGGTCACGGCATCCCGGGCTTCGAGCGGGCCGCCGCGCAGATGGCCATCGGCGAGGTGTACAACATGCGCATCCACCACGACGACGTCCTCCAGCCCGTCCTGCGCTTCCTGAAGGTCATGGAGATCGACGGCCTCGGCCCCGAGGGGCGCCAGGCACAGGAGGAACTCGGCCTCTTCCTGGGCGGTCTGAACGCGGAGGCTTCCAAGTTCGACGAGAAGCTGGCCGCCCGCAAGGCCCGCATGGCGGCCCGCGCGGGAGCCTGACGCCCGGAAGGGTTCCGCAGGACCTGACCCTCGCCGGACCCGGCCCCGCGGAACCCTGACACCCACCGGCCACCGAGCCCACCACCGCCCGCTGGGCTCACCCGTCACCGGCTCCACCGCCCGCCGGGATTCGCCCCTCACCGGGTCCGCCGCCCGACGGGATTCGCCCGTCATCGCCTCTGCCACCCGCCGGGCTCGCCCCTCGCTGGATCTGCCACCCGCCGGGGGCCACTCCTCACCGGATCCGCCTCCCGCCGGGGGCACCCCCCGTGGGTCTGCCACCCGCCGGGATGCGCACCTCGCAGGCTCTGCCACCCGCCGGGGGGCACACCTCACCGGCTCCACCGCCCGTCGGGGCTCGCCCCTCACCGGATCCGCCGGCTCGCAGGGGTCCGGCCCGCCGGACCCGGCCACCAGGGGACGGCCCTCGCCGGGGTTCGCTGTTCGCCGGGCCTGCCGCTCGCTGAGGCGCGGCCTCGCCGGCCACGCCCGGACTCGCAGGGGAGCCGACGCTCGCGGGGGCCTGGGGCCCGGTCGCGGGACTAGGTCCGCAGGACCGGTCTCGGCGGCGTCCGACGCTCGCTGGAAAGTGGCCTTCCCCGGAGGCTGCCGTTCGCTGGGGTGGCTGTCCCGGTGGGCGGGTTACGCCGCTCACGGACGGCCGGGCCGGTGTCCGTCGGTACGGGCGTTCGGGGCGGCGGTGGGCGCAGGTGACCGAGGGGCGGCGGGCCGGGGTCAGCGGGACGTGCGCCGGAGGGCGAGGCGTTCCTTTTCCGAAAGGCCGCCCCAGACGCCGAAGCGCTCGTCGTTGGCCAGCGCGTAGTCCAGACAGGCCGGGCGCAGCTCGCACATGGCGCAGATGCGCTTCGCCTCGCGCACCGAGCTGCCGGGCTCGGGGAAGAAGAAGTCCGGTCCGGTCTGCGCGCACAGGGCCTGCGCCTGCCAGGTGTCGTCGGCCGGAGTGATCGTTTCGAAGTGCATGGCCAGGATCGTGCCGCGTGGTGAAAAACGTTCGATCAACGCCGGGTCAACGCCGCCGCCAGGGCCTCCGCCACCCCGATGATGCTCCCCCGGGCCGGACCGGCGCACGGCGGCGCGCGGGGCCGGGCCGAAATCCCGGACCCGGGCCCGGTACGGCGCGGCGCTGTGCTCCGGCGGCGATTGTCAGTGGGGGGTGCCAGACTCGGCAGTGCACAGGACGGGACCCTTTTCGAGGAGGGCGAAGATGCTCACCACCCGTTTCGTCAACGGCGCGCCGAACTGGATCGACATCGGCACCCCGGACATCGACGGTGCCCTCTCCTTCTACGGCGGCCTCTTCGGCTGGCAGTTCCAGTCGGCGGGGCCGGACGCCGGAGGCTACGGCTTCTTCCAGCTCGACGGCAGGACCGTCGCGGGCGGTATGCAGTCCGGCCCCGAGCAGGGCCCGCCGGCCTGGACGGTGTACTTCCAGAGCGAGGACGCACAGGCCACCGCCAAGGCCGCCCAAGAGGCCCACGGCAGTGTGCTGTTCCAGCCGATGGACGTGATGGGGCAGGGGCACATGGCGGTGCTCGCCGACCGGGCGGGCGTGCCGTTCGGGATCTGGCAGCCGGCCCGGACCAAGGGCGTCGACGTGGCGAACGAGCCGGGCGCGCTGTGCTGGGTCGAGCTGTACACCCCGGACATCGCCGCAGCAGCCGCCTTCTACCACCAGGTGCTCGGCCTGGAGACCTCCGCCGTGCCCTTCCCGGGCGGGACGTACACCTGCGTCAACCCGGCGGGCGGCGCCGAGGACACCATGTTCGGCGGCATCGTGCCGCTGGCCGACGCCCCGGCCGAGGCCGAGGGCGGCCCGTACTGGCTGCCGTACTTCGAGGTCATGGACACCGACGCGGTGGTCGAGAAGGCGCAGCAGCTCGGCGGAGCGGTGCGCATGCCGGCGACGACCATGCCGGGGGTGGGCCGCATGGCCAAGCTCAGCGACCCGTACGGCGCGCGCTTCGCAGTGATCAGAAGCGAGTCGCAGCAGGGCTGAACCCGGACCGGACGGAAGCCCGGCGCAGCGGTCCGGCTAGGCGGAGGCCCGTCGTATCAGCGTGGTCGGCAGGATCACCCCGCCGGCGGGCGGCGGGCCGGCCGAGGCACCGGTGCGGTCACGGGCGTCGGCCAGGCCGTGCAGCAGCAGGCGGGCCATCAGGCGCCCCATCTCCTCGATGTCCTGACGGACCGTCGTCAGCGGCGGGTCGGCCTCTTCGGCGACGGGCAGCATGTCGTCGAAGCCGATCACGGCAACGTCCTCGGGCACCCGCCGGCCCTTCTCGCGCAGCACGCGCAGGGCACCGAGCGCGGTGAGGTCGTTGGCGGCGAACACGGCGTCCGCGTCCGGGCACCGTTCGAGGAGTTCCCGCATGGCGCGTTCGCCGCCGGCCGGTGTGAAGTCGCTCTCCACGACCAGCCGGGGATCGTTCCCGCCCGGCACCTCGGCCATGACGTCCCGGTAGCCGTCCAGCCGGTCCACCGCGGACGTCTGGTCCAGCACGCCGGTGAGGTGCGCGACGCGTCTGCGGCCGAGGTCCACGAGGTGCCGTACGGCCGTGCGTGCCCCGCCCCGGTTGTCGCAGTCGACGTACACCACGCCCGGCCCCGGGCTCCGCCCCGCCCGCGTGGCGCGCCGGGGCTCGTCGTCGCGGCTGTCGTCGCCCCAGCCGGGCCGTCCGCCGAACACGGTGGGCACGTTTGCGTCATGGATGAGGCCGGGCAGCGGGTCGTCGAGGTGCAGGGAGAAGACGAGCGCGCCGTCGACATGGCCTCCGGCGAGATACCGGGCCACGCGCGCGTGATCGTCACGGCCCTCGGTGAGCAGCAGTACCAGCTGGTTGTCGTGGGCGGTCAGCTCCTTGCTGATGCCGCGCAGCTGCAGGGCGAAGAAGGGGTCGGCGAAGACCCGGGTCTCGGGCTCGGCGATGACGACGGCGACGGCGTCGTGCCGCTTGGTGACGAGGCTGCGCGCCGCCTGGTTGGGGACGTACCCCAGCTCGGCCACGGCCTGCCGGACCCGTTCCGCCAGGGGTTCGCGCACCCCGTCGCCGCCGTTGACCACCCGGGACACGGTGGCCCGGGACACCCCGGCCCGCGCGGCCACGGCCTCCAGCGTGGGACGCGACACTGCCTCGGTCACTTCGGCATCTCCTCCTCGGCGCTGCCGGTCAGGATAACCGTGCGGTGAAGACGCCGCCGGAGCGGCAACGGCGGCTTGTGGAGGGGCAGGTGAACTCGCCGGTCCGCGCCGGGGGAGGCCGGCGGCAGCCGGGCGGCCTCAGGACGTCTTCTCCTGGCGGGCCCGGCTCGGTTGGACCCGCTTCGGTTCGCCGGGCATCTTCGGGTACTCCGGCGGGTACGGCAGGTCCCCCAGGCCGTGGTCGTGTTCGTCGCGGCGGGCCAGTTCCAGCAGGGCGTCCAGGGAGTAGGCGTGGTCGTCCATGTCGGCGTGCACGTCGCCGAGTTCGGCGAAGCGGCCCGGCATGGTGGCGAGGTCGAAGTCGGCGGGGTGGGCCACGCCGACCTCCTCCCAGCGCAGGGGTGCCGAGACGGGGGCGTGCGGGTGGGGGCGGACGGAGTAGGCGGAGGCGATGGTGCGGTCGCGGGCCGTCTGGTTGTAGTCGAGGAAGATACGGCGGCCCCGCTCCTCCTTCCACCACTTGATCGTCACCTGGTCGGGCATCCGGCGTTCCATCTCGCGGCCGACGGCGATCGCGGCGCGGCGCACCTGGGTGAACGTCCAGCGCGGTTCGATCGGGACGAAGACATGCAGGCCACGGCCGCCGGAGGTCTTGGGCCAGCCGCGCAGCCCGCCGAACTCGTCGAGGACGGCGCGTAGTTCGTGCGCGGCGCGGGCGGCGTCCGCGTAGTCGGTGCCGGGTTGCGGGTCGAGGTCGATGCGCAGTTCGTCGGGGCGGTCGACGTCCGTGGCGCGCACCGGCCAGGGGTGGAAGGTGAGCGTGCCGTACTGGGCGGCCCAGACGACGGCACCCTCCTCGGTGGGACACATCTCGTCGGCGCTGCGGCCGCTGGGGAAGGTGATGTGGGCGGTCGGGATCCAGCCGGGCATGCCCTTCGGGGCCCTCTTCTGGAAGAACCACTCCCCGCCGACGCCGTCCGGGTAGCGCTCCAGGGTGGTGGGGCGGTTGCGCAGCGCGCGCAGGATGCCGGGGCCGACGGCGACGTAGTACCGCGCCAGGTCCAGCTTGGTGAAACCGCGCTCGGGAAAGAAGACCTTGTCCGGGCTGGACAGCCGTACCGTCCGACCGCCGACCTCCAGTTCCACCGCAGCACCCATGCGGCCACGGTAGGCGCACCCCGCACAGCTCGCACACCGGGCGGCAAGGGACGTATGCGAGCAGAATCGAGGGCATGGATCTGCCGGTGATGCCGCCTGTGAAGCCCATGCTCGCCAAGTCGGTGGCGAAGATCCCGCCGGGTATGCACTACGAGGCGAAGTGGGACGGGTTCCGTTCGATCGTGTTCCGGGACGGCACGGAGGTCGAGCTGGGCAGCCGTACCGGAAAGCCGCTGACCAGGTATTTTCCCGAGCTGGTGGGGGCGCTGAGGGAGCGGGTGCCGAAGCGGTGCGTGCTGGACGGGGAGATCGTGATCGCACGGGAGGGCCATCTCGACTTCGACGCGCTGACCGAGCGGATCCACCCGGCGGACTCCCGGGTGCGGATGCTGGCCGAGAGGACCCCCGCGTCGTTCGTCGCCTTCGACCTGCTCGCGCTGGACGACCAGTCGCTGCTCGACGTGGAGCTGACCGACCGCCGTGCCCTGCTGGACCGGGCGCTCGCCGCGACCACACCGCCGGTGCATCTGGCGCCCGCGACGACGGACCTCGCAGTGGCGCAGCAGTGGTTCGAGCAGTTCGAGGGCGCCGGTCTCGACGGGGTCGTCGCCAAGCCGCTCACCCTGCGCTATCTGCAGGACGAGCGGGCCATGTTCAAGATCAAGCACGAGCGGACGGCGGACGTGGTCGTGGCCGGGTACCGCTTCCACAAGAGCGGCCCGGTGGTCGGCTCGCTGCTGCTGGGGCTGTACGACGACCACGGCAAACTGCAGCACGTCGGCGTGTCGGCCGCCTTCTCCATGAAGAGGCGGGCCGAGCTCGTCGAGGAGCTGGAGCCGCTGCGCATGGACGACGTGGCCGGGCATCCGTGGGCGGCCTGGTCGGACGAGGCCGCCCATGAGACGGCCCGGCTGCCGGGGGCGCCGAGCCGCTGGTCCGGGAAGAAGGACCTGTCATGGGTGCCGCTGCGTCCGGAGCGGGTCGCCGAGGTGGCCTACGACCACATGGAGAACGGCCAGCGCTTCCGGCACACCGCCCCCTTCCGCCGCTGGCGCCCGGACCGCATGCCGGAGAGCTGCACCTACGCCCAGCTGGAGGAGCCGGTCCGCTACGACCTCGCGGAGATCCTCGGCGAGAAGGACCGGGCCTGAGGCGGGGCTGCGTCCGGTGAGGCAGGGCTGCGGGCTCAGGGCTGCATGAGGATCTTGATGGCGCCGTCCTGCTTGCGCTGGAACATCTCGTAGGCGTGCGGTGCCTCGGTGAGCGGCAGCCGGTGGGTGGCGAAGTCCTCGACACCCAGGGGGTCCTCGTCGGTCAGATACGGCATGATCAGGTCGGTCCAGCGGCGGACGTTGGCCTGGCCCATGCGCAGCTGGATCTGCTTGTCGAACAGGGTGAGCATCGGCATCGGGTCGGCCATCCCGCCGTAGACGCCGCTGAGCGAGATGGTGCCGCCGCGCCGGACCAGGTCGATCGCCATGTACAGGGCGCCGAGCCGGTCGACGGCGAAGCGTTCCGCGAGCGGCGCGCTGATCCTGCGGGGCAGGAGCCCGGTGGCGGTCTGGGCGAGCTTGGCGGCGGCGCTGCCGTGGGCCTCGGTGCCGACGGCGTCGATCACGGCGTCCGGGCCCCGGCCGCCGGTCGCGTCGCGGATCGCGTGCACCAGCGCCTTCTCGTCGTCGAAGGCCCTGAGGTCGTACGTCTCCACGCCGTCCCGGGCGGCCCGCGCGAGCCGTTCCGGCACCAGGTCGACGCCGAACACCTGCTCCGCGCCGCGCGCCCTCGCGATCCGGCAGGACATGTCGCCGATGGGGCCGAGGCCGAGGACGGCGAGGGTGCCGCCGGGCGGGACGGCGGCGTACTCGACGGCCTGCCAGGCGGTGGGCAGGACGTCGGAGAGATAGACGAAACGGTCGTCCGGGGGGCCCTCGGGCACCTTGATCGGGCCGAACTGTGCCTGCGGGACGCGCAGATACTCGGCCTGGCCGCCGGGGACGGCGCCGTACAGACGGGTGTAGCCGAACAGGGCGGCGCCCATGCCCTCGCCGGTGACCTGGGTGGTCTCGCACTGCGTGGGCAGGCCGGTCAGGCACATCCAGCAGTTGCCGCAGGCGATCTGGAACGGCACCACGACCCGGTCCCCCGCCGCGAGGTCCGGCACACCCGGGCCGACCTCCTCGACGATGCCGATGGGTTCATGGCCGAGGATGTCGCCCGGGGTCATGAACGGGGTGAGCACCTCGTACAGGTGCAGGTCCGAGCCGCAGAGGCCGGTGGATGTGACGCGGATGACGGCGTCCGTGGGCTCCTCGATCCGCGGGTCGGGCACGTCCTCGACACTGACGTGCCGCCTGCCCTGCCAGGTGACTGCCTTCATGGGGTCCGCTCCCTCGCTGTCCTGCGTGCGGTGGCGCCCGGGTACCCGTGCCCACCTGCGCCGAATCCCCGGCCGGGACCTCGTCGGGGAACTCCGCCCGCAGCGGCGCCTTGTCGATCAGCAGCGAGCTGCGCCGGGCGCCGGAGCGGTCAGCCGTGTGCAGTCAGGTGTATGCGGTCACGTGTATGCAGTCAGCCGTATGCAGTCAGGTGTGTGCAGTCACGTGCATGCGGTCGCATGGATGCGGTCGCGTGCATACCGCCGACCGTAGCCCGCCTACCGCAACCCCCGCCCCGTCTCCAGCACCTCCCTCGCCTGGGCCACCAGCCCGTCCGCGCCGCAGGCCCGGGCAAGGTCCAGGCCCCGGTTGAGCTCTGCGACGGAGCGGGCTGCGATGCCGTACTCGACGCGGGCCGCCGCGTGTTCGTACTGGCAGGGTGAGGCTTCCAGGTAGGTGACGGCCTGGGCGGCGAACTGGACCGCGCGACCGCCTGTCTCCAGGGCGGCGGCGCAGCGCAGGGCCTCGCCGATGGCGGTGTCCGTGCCGAAGCGCTCGGCCTGCCGGCGGGCGTCGGCGGCGAGCTGGGCGGCACGGGCCGGGTTCTGGCCGGTGACGGCCTTGGCGAGGTCGATGGACCAGGGTGAGAGGACGGGATTGTGGCCGCCGCGCGAGGCGGCCGTCTTCTCTGCGGCCTCCAGTTCGTGGATGCCCTCCTCGGTGCGGCCGACGGCGAGCAGCAGCCGGCCGCGGACGCAGCGGATGTCGGGCAGCACGATCGTGGACGGGTAGGGCGGCGCGAAGCCGTACTGCTCGGCGATCGACCAGGCCTCGTCGATACGGCCGCGGGCCAGCAGGGTGTCGATCAGTCCGCAGGTCGCCGACCAGTACAGCGGCAGCCGGCGGCCGACGCGTTCGGCGAGGACGAGAGCCTCGCGCAGGGTGGACTCGGCGTCGCGCAGCCGGCCCTGTCTGCGGTAGGCGAGTCCGAGGAAGGCGTTGGCGAGGGAGAGATGGCCGCCGCGCCAGCCGGCGGTGGTGTAGGCGCGCAGGGCCTCGGCGAAGAGGCTCTCGGCGCGGTCGAGCCGGTCGGCGTAGGCGTACGCGCTGCCGAGCATCATCAGCAGCTCCATGCCCCATTCCTGGTCGGTCCAGCCGAGACCGGGTGCGAGGCGGCCGTTGACGAGGGCGCGGTCGCACAGTTCGAGGACCTCGTCGGCGCTCTCGCCGTGCGTCATGGCGTCGAAGCCGCGCAGGATGAGCAGGGCGCGTTCGGCGTTGTCGCGGCCGGTGCAGGTGCGCGCGAGGTCGGCCAGGCTGCGGGAGCGGGCCGGGGAGACCGTTTCGCCGTGGATGCCCTCCCACATGAACTGCACGGCCTGCAGCCGCAGTTTGACCGGTCCGGGTTCGTGCCGTGCGGCCTCGGCCTCGACCGTGCGGACGGCCTCCTCCAGCTGGTCGTTGTGGAGCAGCGCCTGGGAGAGCCGGACCACCGCGTCGACGCGCCGCTCGCCGTCGAGGCCGGACAAGCCCAGGGCGTGCTGCAGGTGTTCGATGGTGACGGCGGGTGCCGTGAGCAGGGTGGCACAGCCCAGTTCGTACAGGACGTGTGCGTGGACCTCGGGGAGCGGTGGCTCCTGCAGGGCGCGTTCGAGGCAGGTGCGGGCCGCGTCCGGGGCGCCGACTGCCAGGTGTTCGCGGGCGGCCTCGCGCAGCTGCTCGACGAGTTCCTCGTCGCCGTCCGGGTGCACCTTCAGCAGGTGCCGGGCGGCCTGGGCGGCGCCGCGGCCCAGTTCGGTGATGATCTGGGCGGCGACGCCGTGCATGGCGGTGCACACGCCGGACGGGATGGAGTTGTAGACGGCGGTGGCGATGAGCGGGTGGACGAACTCCAGCTCCCCGTCCTCGCGTTCGGTGCCGGCGCCCTGCATTCCCGCCGGCTCGGGTTCGGTGAGGATGCGGGCGGCGCAGAGCAGGTCGGCGCAGTGCCGGGCGACGGCCTCGTCCATGGTGGCGAGGCGGGCGACCATGTCGACGGTGATGCCGGTGCCGAGGATGGCGGCGGCCCAGGCGAACTGGGTGGCCTCCAGACCGAGCCCCTTGAGCCGGTCGACCAGTCCGCCGCCGCGCGCGGCCCGGTTGAGGGCGCGCAGTTCACCGGCCCGGCCCTCGACCGGCTGGAGTTCGCTGTCCTGCACCCTGGCGAGGAGTTCGACGGTCTCGTAGGGGTTGCCCCCGGTGACGGCCCAGACTTCGCGGCAGAACGCGTCGTCGGCGTGCCGGCCGAGGGTGGCTCGGGTGAGTCCGGCGGCGGCCTCCGGGGTGAGGGCCCTGAGATTGGTGACGGGGCGGCCCGCGGCGGCGGCCACCGCGTCGAGGTGGCGGGCGCTCTCGCCCCTGACCTCGCCGGGCCGGCGGGCGACCACGACGAGAACGGACAGGTCGTCCAGGCGTTCGGCGAACGCGGCGAGCCAGCGCAGGGTCTCCTGGTCGGCCCAGTGCGCGTCGTCGATCAGCAGCACGAGCGGCCACTCGCGGCGGGCGAGCCGGCGGACCGCGGCGACGAGTCCGTCGCACACGTACTGCGGGTCGGCGCTGCCCTCCTGCGGGTCGGTTATCCCGAGGGCCGGACCGGCGATGTCGTACCAGTCGCCGAGGTACTCACGGGCCTCCTCCGGCAGTAAGGACAGCAGCGCGGGCTGGAGCAGCTGCCGTACCACGTTGAACGGGACGGACTTCAGGGTCTCCGCGCCCCGCGCCGACCACACGGTGCAGCCGCGGCGTTCGGCGATGCGGCGTGTCTCCGCCAGCAGCGCCGTCTTGCCGAGTCCCGCCTCGCCGCGGACGACGAGCAGGCTGCCCGCGGACGTCTGGTCGGCGCACAGGAGGTCGAGTGCCTGTGCGACGGTGCCGATCTCCCCGTCCCGCTCCCACAGGGAAGCCGAGGCGGCCGACGGCGGCCGTCCCTCCGTCATTCCGTTACCTCCCCAGGTCGCCCGAATGACGTACAGACCACGAGCCTAGCCGTCCGGTGGGATGTGTGGTGGCCGGTCGGGGCAGCTGTTGCCCCGGTGGGTGAAACCGGGTGCGGCCGGGCGACGCGCACCCGGCCCGAGCAGCCGGTCAGCAGCGGACGGAGCGTCAACCATGGCTGGCACGAAACCTGTTTCCGGCGCCCGAGCGCCCTCGCGCGTGCCGGCGGTGCGCGCGGTGGCGGCGGGTTCGGTGGGCAATCTCGTCGAGTGGTACGAGTTCGGGGTCTACGGCTTTCTGGCCACCGTGCTGGCCGAGCGGTTCTTCGCCCCGGCGGGCGGCGGCACGGCCGAGGCGCTGGTGCGAACGTACGCCTCGTTCGCGCTGGCCTTCTTCTTCCGGCCGCTCGGCGCGGTGCTGTTCGGCCGGCTGGGCGACCGGTGGGGGCGGCGTCCGGTGCTGATCGCGGTGGTCGCGCTGATGTCGGGGACGACGACGCTGATCGGCGTGCTGCCGACGTACGGCACCGCGGGCGCGCTCGCCCCGTGGCTCCTGACGTTCCTGAGGGTGCTTCAGGGGCTGTCGGCGGGCGGGGAGTTCGGTGGCGCCGTGACGGTGCTGACGGAGTTCGCGCCGCCGGGACGGCGGGGTCTGTACGGGGCGTGGCAGTCGTTCACGGTGGCGCTGGGGCTGCTCTGCGGGGCGGGCGTGGCGGCGCTGACGGCGGCCGTGCTCTCCGGGGCCCAGCTGGCCGCCTGGGGCTGGCGTGTGCCGTTCCTGCTGGCGTTGCCGCTGGGCATGGTGGCGCTGTGGCTGCGGGCGGGGCTGGCGGAGACCCCGTCGTTTCTGGCGCACGCGGAGCGGGAGGGTGTGCGGACGGTGCGGCTCGGGTCCGGGGCGCTGCTGCTCGCGGCGGCGCGGGTGACGGGCTGGGCGGCGGCCGGCTACACGTTCCTGGTGGTGCTGCCCTCGTACCTCCAGGTCTCGCTGCATGCGGATGTGCGCCGGGCGCTGCTCTCCGCGGCCGTGGCCAACGCGGGGTTCGCGGCGGCGATCCTGCCGGCGGGACTGCTCAGCGACCGGGTCGGGCGGCGTCCGGTGCTGATCGCGGGGGCCGTGCTGGTGGCGGTGACGGCGCTTCCGGTCCTCGATCTCCTTCAGGATCCGGCTGTTTCGGGACTCGTGAAGGGGTGGGCGCTCGCCGCTGCGGGCGCGATGGTGGGCCTGATGGCCGGTCCGGGCCCCGCGCTGCTGGCCGAGACGTTCCCGACCGGGGTGCGCTGGACGGGCCTCGGTCTCGCCTACGCCCTGGCGAACGCGGTGTTCTCCGGCTGCGCCGGGCTGATCATCACGGAGGCGGTGCGCCGCACCGGCAACCCGGACGTGCCCGCGTACTACGCGGCGACGGCGTGCGCGGTCAGCGCCCTGGCCCTGCTCGGACATCCCTCGAAGAAGCGGACACACCCCTCGGGGAAGGTGAGTTGACCGATGCTGGTGATCGGTTTGATGTCGGGGACGTCGTACGACGCGGTCGACGCGGCGGCGGCCGGGCTCCGGCTCGACGGTGACACGCTGCTGCTGCGGCCCCTGGGGATGGTGAGCAGCCCGTACGACGCCGGTCTGCGCGCGGCGCTCACGGGAGCGCTGCCGCCGGCCGCCGTACCGCTCGCCGAGGTGTGCCGGCTGGACACCGGCATCGGGCGGGCGTTCGCGGCGGCGGCGGTGCGGGCGGACCGTGAACTGTGCGGCGGGCGGGCGGAGTTGGTGGCCTCGCACGGGCAGACCGTGTATCACTGGGCGGCGGGCGGCCGGGTGCACGGCACGCTCCAGATCGGTCAGCCCGCCTGGATCGCGGAGGCGACCGGGCTGCCGGTGGTCGCCGATTTCCGGGCCCGGGACGTCGCGGCCGGCGGTCAGGGCGCGCCGCTGGTCAGCCTGGTCGATCTGTTGTGGCTGCGCGGCAGGCCGGGCCGGGCGGTGGCCCTGAACATCGGCGGCATCGCGAATCTGACCGCACCGGACGGGACGGCGTTCGACACCGGACCGGGCTGTGCGCTGCTGGACGCGGCGGTCCGGGAGTTCAGCGGCGGACGCGAGGCCTATGACGCGGACGGCGCGCTGGCCGGGCGCGGGCGGCCGGAGCGGCGGCTGCTGGACCGGCTGCTCGCGGACCCGTACTACGCGCTGCCACCGCCGAAGACGACCGGCAAGGAGGTGTTCCACGCCGGGTATCTGCGGTCGGCCGGGCTGTTCGACGGCATCCGTCCCGAGGACGCGCTGGCGACCCTCGCCCTGCTGACGGCCCGGACGGTCGCGGACGCGGTGCGGTCCGTCGGCGCCGGCGAGGTGATCGCGTCCGGCGGCGGCATCCGCAACCCGGTGCTGGTGAGGATGCTCCGGGAGGAGCTGGCGCCCGTGGCGGTGCGTGCCTCGGACGAGCTGGGGCTGCCGGGCGCCGCGAAGGAGGCGTACGCCTTCGCGGTCCTCGGCTTCCTGACCGCCCATGGCCTGCCCGGTACCGATCCGCGCAGCACGGGCGCCCGCCATCCGAGCGTGCTGGGGTCGCTGACCCCGGGCAGGGACGGGTTCCGGCTGCCGCCGGCGGCGTCGCGCGGGCCGGTGCGACTGGTGGTGGAGGGGGCGGACCGGGGGCCGTGACGAGGGCGGCCGGGCGGCCGCGGGGCGGAACCGACGGGGCGGATCATCTCGTCCGAGGGCGGGGACACGGGTCCTCTCATCGCGCTTTCACCGTCGCCTCATACGGTATGGGCATGACGCAGGTGACTCCCCCCGGGTGGTACCCCGACCCCGGGCAGACGAACGACGGTGCGCCCACCGAGCGCTGGTGGGACGGCAAGGCCTGGACGGACCGGACCCGCCCCGCCGGGACGGCCGCCCCGTGGGGTCCCCCGGCACAGCAGCCGACGCACCCGGCGGCGCCCTCCGTTCCCCCCGGGTACGGCGCACAGCCCGGTTATCCGCCGTATCCGGCCTACCCCGCTGCGGCCCGCAACGGGTCCCGGCGCCTGCGCACCGGCATAGCCGTCACGGTGGGGGTGGCGGTCCTGGCGAGCATCGCGGTCGGCGCGTGGGCGCTCGCCAAGAACCCCGACGGCCACGCCGACCGGGCCGGGACCCGGCAGGGAGCCGCGGGCGGGCAGGACGGCGGCCAGGGCGGCGGACCCGGCGGCTCGGGCGGCTTCGGCGGTCAGGGCGGGTCCGGGGGCGGATCCGGTGGGGCCTCGCCGTCGCCGGGTCAGCCCGAGGCGCCCAAGGTCAAGGGCGGCGGCACGGTGCCTGACCTGGCCAACGGGATCAGCCTGCCGGTGCCCCAGGGCTGGACCGGGCAGACGATCCGCCTCGGCGCGGAGGTGACCTCCGACGACTCCTACACGTGCCCGGGCAATCCCGCCCAGACCTGCACCCCCGGCGGCGCCTACACGGCTCCGGCGCGGGCACTGCGCATCAAGGGCGACACCGCGGAGGAGGTCGCCAAGGCGGACATCGCGGCGAACGCCAAGCAGTCCTACGGCGGGAGCACCTACGGCAGCATCACCTCGCACCAGGTGCTCGGCTCCGGGACGGTGACGGTGGCCGGGCAGAAGGGCTACATGGTGCGCTGGAAGGCGGTCACCAGCAAGGGCGCCGACGGATACGTCGAGTCGGTCGCCTTCCCCTCGCCCGACGACGCCCGGCAGATCGTGGTGGTGCGCTTCGGCATCGACGTCGGACAGAACACGTCGGTCATCGACGAGATCCTCAAGGGGATCAAGGTCTCGTCCGGGGGCGGGAACGGCCAGGACGTCTGATCCCGGCCCGCCCGCACATGATGTGGCCGGGCGGGGCTCCCCTCCGCTCAAGAGGAGCCCCACCCGGCCGGGGGTGCGCGCCGCCCCCGTCCCCACGGTGCGGCGCGGGCAGGTCGCCGTCGAGTCATCCCGTGAACGGCGACCTGAGTCCTATGTCAGCCCGAGCGCAGGCAGCACGGTGGCCTCCACGAACCGGGCGAGATAGTCGGCGTCGGCGTACTGGCCGCTGAGCACGGGCCTTACGCGCAGCACGCCGAAGATCATCGCGGGGATGTACTCCAGGGCCGGATGGTCCGCTCGCACCTCGCCCCGGGCCACACCCCGCGCGAGCATCTCCTGCAGCGCGGCGATCTCCGGATACACCAGCGCCTCGCGCAGCGCCCGGGCCAGTTCCTGGTCCGCCGTCACCGCGTGCCCGAGCGCCTGCAGCAGCCTGGTGTCCTTGCCGGACCAGTCACCCGCGGCCCGCGCGGCCTGGCGCAGGTCCTCGGCGAGCGATCCGGTGTCGATGCCGGCGAACCGCACCCGGCGGTTGGCCCGCAGTGCGGCCGCGACGAACTGGGGCTTGGTCTTCCACTGCCGGTAGAGCGTGGACTTGCTGCAGCGGGTGCTGGCGGCGACGCCCTCCATGGTGACCGACTCGTAGCCGCACTCGCGGATCTGCTCCAGCACGGCGTCGAAGAACTCCCGCTCACGCTCCGGCGTGATCTTGGAGCGGCGCGAGGCGACGACCGTCTCCGGTCCGTCCGCGGCCTGCGACGTCATGCGGTGCTTCCTCTCACTCGTGGGCCCTGGCCCTGTGTCTCCAGTGTGTCGCACATCAATCGATACGCCAGTGTACCGGTACCGAACCGTATCGGTACACTGGCGTATCGGTACGACAGCGTATCGATGATGTGCACACCCGCACCACCGTCAGCGAAGGGGCCGGGGGATGAATGCCCGAACCGAGCCTGCAGAGGCAGAAGCGGAGCCGGACGCGACCGCGCGTCCGGCGCTGATACGTGAGCTTCTGCTGGTCGCGGGGCTCTTCCTCGTCTACAAGCTCGGCCGGCAACTGGCCATCGGGCACACCGGGACCGCCTTCCACAACGCACACCGCGTGTGGGACCTGGAACGGACCCTGCATCTCCCGCACGAGAACGGCGTGCAGTCCGCACTGCTGCACGGCGACACCCTCGTCCGCCTCGCGAACACCTACTACGCCACCGTCCACTTCCCGGCGACGCTCGCCTTCCTGGTCTGGCTCTACCTCAGGAGGCCCGCCCACTATGTGTGGGCCCGCCGGGTCCTCGCCCTCGTCACCACCGCCGCGCTGGTGCTGCCGTTCACCTTCCCGCTCGCCCCGCCGCGGATGCTGACCGGTACGGGTCTGGTGGACACCGCCCGCCGGTACGGCCCGTCCGTGTACGGCCCGCCGGCCGGCGACCACCTGTCCAACCAGTTCGCGGCGATGCCGTCGCTGCACTTCGGCTGGGCGCTGATGGTGGCTGTCGGCCTGATCGCGGCCACCAGGTCCCGGTGGCGCCCGCTGTGGCTGCTGCACCCGCTGATCACCCTGCTGGTGATCGTGGGCACGGCGAACCACTACTGGCTCGACGCGCTCGTGGCCACGGCCATGCTCGGCATAGCCCTGGCCGTGGTCCGTCCGCCGCACCCGACGGCCACCGCGCCGGGAGGCGGTACCGGCCGGCTCGCGCCGCGCGAGCCCGTCCTCGCGGGAGCGGGCCGATGAGCGCCGCCGCCCTGGCCGCCGTAGCCCTCTGCCTCGTCTCGGCCGTCGCCTACGCGCTGGCCGCCGTCGCCCAGGAGCGCCTCGCCTCGCGCACCACCGGCACCGGCCTGCTGCGGCTGCTCGGCACCGGTGCCTGGTGGTCGGCGGTCGGCCTGAACGCGGCCGCCGCCCTGCTGCACGTCGTCGCCCTCAAGTACGGTCCGCTCACCCTCGTCCAGCCGCTGGGCGCGCTCACCCTGGTCGCGGCCGTGCCGCTCGGGGCGCGGGCGGCCGGACGCCGGGTCGGTACGGCGGAGTGGCGGGGTACGGCGCTGACGCTGCTCGGGCTCGCCGCACTGCTCGTCACCGCCTCGGGACCGGCGCCCGCACGGGTGCTGACCCTGACCGAGGCGCTGGCGGTCGCCGGTACGACCGCTGCCGCCATCGGCATGCTGTCGTGGCCCGGCGCCCGGCCGGGGCTCAGGCACGCGACGGCGTCCGGCTTCGCCTCCGGTGTCGCCTCGGCGCTGACCCAGACGGTGACCGTGGCGGCCACCGACCGCACCGGGCCGGGCCCGAGCACCGAGGTGATCGTCGTCGCCGTGCTCGTCGCCGCGTTCGCCGCCGGCGGGCTGCTGCTGTCCCAGACCGCCTACCGCGACGGCCTCGGCGCGCCGCTGGCGGTGGTCACCCTCACCAACCCGGTGGCGGCCGCGGTCATCGGGCTCACCCTGCTCGGCCAGGGCCTCAGGGGCGGCCCGGCCGGCGTCCTGCTGGCCCTCGCCGGGGCCGGCCTGGCGTCCTGGGGCGTGGTCCTGCTCACCCGGGGCACGCCGGATCCGGTGCAGCCGGTGCTTGAGGACGATGACCACCCCGTGGCCGCGGTGCTGGCGCTGGAGCCGGGCACGGCGACCGCCGAACCGGCGCTGGTGCCCCGGCAGCCGGAACAGCCGGGACACCTCACCTCGCTCTGACCGCCCGGGCTCCGCGGACACACGACGGCGGCCGGTGCGCGCGAACTGCGCAGGCACCGGCCGCCGTCGCCGTACTCCCCGTGTTCCGTTCTCCCCGTCGGGGCCCGCTCAGTTCCAGCCCCGCGAGTCCTGCTTCAGCGCGGTGTCGACGGTCAGGGCCGTCGCCACCACGAGGCTCAGCAGCGGCTCGGGCAGCTGGTAGTGGATCTGCAGGACGTAGTTGTCGGCGCTCGTGAAGAGCGTCTTGGCGAGGCCTTCCCAGGTCTTGGTGATCCGGGCCACCTCGTTGTCCGCGTGGTCGACGATGGCGAAGTTCCACGCCCGCCAGTTCTCCGCCTTGATCGCGCCGACCTGCTGGCCGTTCGCGTTCATCGCGAAGTTGATCTTCCCGATCATGTTCTGCTGGACGATCTCACCGACCTGCGAGCCGTCCGGGCGGGTCACGATGACCCGGGACTTGAAGATCTTCGCGGGGCGGGTCAGCAGCAGCTGCGGCTGCCCGTAGGCGTCGCGGATCTCCAGCTTGTGGGTCAGGAACTGGTCCCAGCTGGAGATGAAGCGGAAGATCTTCCTCAGCACGCCCTGGCCGACCTCGGTGACCGAGCCGATCTCGCGGCCGTTCTGATCCATGACCTTGTACTCGTTGGTCACCTCGATCAGCTTGGCCTTCTGGTTCACCACCAGGACGGGCTCGGTGAACAGGGTGCCGCCGCCGGGGCCGCCGGCCGCGACCCCGGCCTGCTGCTGCACCTGGCGCTGCACCTTGGGGTCGGCGGTCTGCGCCTGCGGGGCGCCGTAGTGCTGCGGAGCGGTCTGCTGTTGCGGAGCGGTCTGCTGCTGGGGCATCTGACCGGCGGGCGCCTGCGCCGGGTTGGTGTGCTCGGTCCACTGCGCGCCGTCCCAGTAGCGGAGCGTCTGCGGCGCTCCGTGCGGATCCGGGTACCAGCCTGCAGGAGTGTTCGATTGCGTGGTCACCGGGGCACACTACCCTGCTGTGACCGGTACCTGACCAGTCCGCACGGAGCGGTGTTCATCGCCCGTTCACTCCGCGGCGATGGCCGGGTCGCTGACGCCGGGGCGCCCGTTCTCGACGTGGCCGGCGAAGCCGCGCAGGAAGGCCGGGTCGCCGTCGCAGGTGACCGTCACGTCGTACCAGCGCTTGCTCGCCGTGAGGTCGACGGTGTGCCTGACCGTCGCGCCGGGCCGTACGGTCACGGTGGCCGGACTGCCGCCGTAGCCGCTCACGAGCCTCAGCCTCACCGTGCCGGCACCCTTGTTGGTGAAGGTGAGTTCCAGGTGGTCGCCCACGTGCCGGGCGGTCGCCTCGGGGCCCGCCGCCTTCCCCTTGCCCTTGAAGACGCGCAGGAAGCCGTTGGGGCCGTGCACGGCGAGGTCGTGGACGCCGCCGGAGTAGGCCGAGTTCCAGGTGTCGGACAGGGACTTGCCGGCCTGGGTGGTGTAGGTCCAGGGGCCGTCGGTGCGGTTGCCGGAGGTCACGAGGAAGGCGGCGCCCGCGTGCGCCCCCGAGGCGAACGTGAGCGTGAAGGTGCCGGCCGCCGTGTCCGCGGAACCGTCCACCACCGGGGCGTACTTCAGCGGGCGGGTGGGCCGGTGGCCGCGCTCCTGCCTGGGCAGGGAGGGGTTGGCGGGCGGCTTGGGCACGTAGTCGGGGTGACGGCCCCGGTCCCGCGGCTGATAGGCGGCCGTGGACGGCAGCGCGACCGGTTCGGTGTCCTTGCGGGAGAAGTCGAAGGCGCTGGTCAGGTCGCCGGTGACGGCGCGGCGCCAGGGCGAGACGTTCGGCTCCCGCACGCCGAAGCGGCGCTCGATGAACCGGATGATCGAGGTGTGGTCGAAGGTCTCGGAGCAGACGTAACCACCCTTGCTCCACGGCGAGACCACCAGCATCGGCACCCGCTGGCCGAGTCCGTAGGGACCGGCGACATGGCTCGCGTCGCCCTTGTACAGATCGAGGGAGGGATCGACGGTCGACTTGCCCTGGGCGCCCGAAGCCGGCGGGAAGGGCGGGACGACGTGGTCGAAGAAGCCGTCGTTCTCGTCGTACGTGATGAACAGCGCGGTCTTGGCCCACACCTCGGGGTCGGCGGTGAGCGCGTCGAGGACCTGGGAGATGTACCAGGCGCCGTAGTTGGCGGGCCAGTTGGGGTGCTCGGTGAAGGCCTCGGGGGCGACGACCCAGGAGACCTGCGGCAGCTTGCCGGCCTTCACGTCGGCCTTCAGCTGGTCGAAGAAGCCTTCGCCCTTCTTCGCGTCGGTGCCGGTGCGGGCCTTGTCGTACAGCGGGTCGCCGGGCTTGGCATTGCGGTACTGGTTGAAATAGAGCAGCGAGTTGTCGCCGTAGTTGCCGCGGTAGGCGTCGTCGATCCAGCCCCAGCCGCCGGCGGCGTCCAGGCCGTCGCCGACGTCCTGGTAGATCTTCCAGGAGACCCCGGCCTGCTCCAGGCGCTCCGGGTACGTCGTCCAGCCGTAGCCCTTCTCGTCGTTGCCGAGGACGGGGCCGCCGCCCTTGCCGTCGTTGCCGACGTAACCGGTCCACATGTAGTAGCGGTTCGGGTCGGTCGAGCCCATGAACGAGCAGTGGTAGGCGTCGCAGAGGGTGAAGGCGTCGGCGAGCGCGTAGTGGAACGGGATGTCCTCGCGGGTCAGGTACGCCATGGTCGTGGTGCCCTTGGCCGGCACCCACTTGTCGTACTTGCCCC
The DNA here is from genome assembly GCF_055572255.1 of Streptomyces sp. NPDC030799. Lineage (NCBI taxonomy): Bacteria > Bacillati > Actinomycetota > Actinomycetes > Kitasatosporales > Streptomycetaceae > Streptomyces > Streptomyces sp. NPDC030799. The sequence goes on from NZ_JBVIDS010000004.1 coordinate 98,107, forward strand.
CGTTGAAGGCGGCGTGCGTGTCCTGCCAGCCGTGCGGCAGGTCCTGGATGAAGGCCAGGCCCAGGTCGTCGGCGTCCGGATGGAAGGGCAGGATGTCCTTCGTGCCGTCGGACTGCTTCCAGACCGACCGGCCGTTCTGCGTGACGGAGCGGGGATCGCCGAAACCGCGGACGCCGCGGAGCGTGCCGAAGTAGTGGTCGAAGGATCGGTTCTCCTGCATGAGGACGACGATGTGCTCGACGTCCTGGACCGTCCCCGTGCGATGGTGCGCGGGCAGGGCCGCGGCGCGCTGGATACTGCCGGACAGCGCGGTGAACGCGGTGGTGGCGCCCGCGAGTTGAAGGAAACGGCGCCGGTTGACTTCGGCCATGGGTGTGAGGGTCCTCTCGTCCTGACGTACGTGATGCCGCCGTGATGCCGTACACATGACGGAATCTGCGCGGAGCGAGTGTTCCAAGAGCAGCAAACGTCAGGGAAGGGTCTGGTGGCGCCTGTGTGAAACTCGGCGGTCCGTGCGGTGCGCACCACGGGGGCATATGAGGCACCGGTCACCGAAGCCAACGCTCGTGGCGGGCCGGTGACTTCGGGCTACGGGGTGAACTGCCGTGCGAGGGCGCGGCCCAGTTCCAGCGGGTCCCGTTCGCCCAGCGCGTACAGGGCCATGGCGAGTTCGGGGGCGGCGAGGAGGGCCTCGCCTCCCGGGTCGCCGTGCGCGCGGGCGGCAAGGGCGAGGCCGGTCCAGGTCTCCGGGTCGCCCTCGCCCCGGACGATCCGGCTCCGGAAGGCGTCGAGCGCCTCTCCGGTGCGGCCCGTGACCAGGGCGACGTCCTCGGGGCGCGCGCCCTCGACGACGGCGCCGGGGGCTGCGCCGAAACGGTGGACGTCCTCGGGGTCGGCCAGCAGACGGCGCAGCAGCACCGCGCGCGTGTCCAAGCCACGCACCGGACGCCCGGGGACCAGTCTGGGGGTGGAAAGGCCCGGGGGCGGCGGGGCGCTCCGCGCGAGGGCCTCGGCGTACTCGCCAACCGCGTCCGGATCGGGCCGCAGATGATAGGCCCGCCAGGTCGCCCGGTGGTCGGCGGCGGCGAGTTCGGCTGCGGCGAGCGCGCGGGCGCCGACCGGTTCGGTGAGCCAGGGCCGGAGCGTTGCGGTCAGCTCGGCCACCAGCCTCCGTCCCAGCTCGGTGAGCTGGGGTGCGGCGGCGACGGAGTGCAGGGCGTGCGCGGTCTGGGTGCGCCACAGGGCGAACTCGAAGTGGGCGAGGGGGTGCTGACGGCGGCGCCAGAACCGGGTGACACCGTGGAAGGCGTACACACCCTGCAGCAGACCGCCGAGGGGGCGCGGGTCGTCGCGCCAGGGAGCGTAGTACCGCTGTTCGCCGGTGTCCTCGTGCAGGGTGAACAGGTGCATGAGCGCACTGAGTTTGCTGTGCTGGAACTCGTGCACGAGAGTCGAGGCGAACTGCTCGGCGTCGTCGGGGACGGACGCCAGCGCCGCGCCGAAGGCGTCCCCGGAGGAGGCGCTGTGCGGCCGGTACCGCTCGGCCCGCGGCCGGGGCACGACCACGGACAGCCCCCGTGCGATCGCCCGGGCCTCCTCGGCCCCGGTCTCCCTCAGCACCTCCCACGCCCCGGCGAACAGTTGTCGCCAGTCGTCGGCGGCGGGGAGCGGCTCGGGTACGGCGGGTGTGCGCAGGGTGCGGTAGGGGTCGAGGTCGTCGAGCACCAGGGTGCAGCCCTCGGCGGTCAGCTGGGTCAGGGGGTGCCAGCCGGGGCCGGGCACGGGCCGTGCGGCGACCGTGACGCGTCCTCCGCCTTCGGCGCGTACCTCGGCGGTCGACCAGGCGGCACCGTCGTCGTACGCCTCGGTGGTGTCCGGCTCGTGGCCGCCACCGTCCAGTCGCAGGGCCCCCAGGCAGGGCAGCACCACCCAGCCGCGCCGCACCGGCACGTCCGCACGGAACTCCAGCCCGGCCAGGATCGCCGCGCTCGCCGCGAGGGCCTGGAGGTGGCCGGTGTGCACCCACACAGGTGCGTCGTCCCGGGCGCTGCCACGCAGCCGGCGCAGGGTGTGGGCGGCCCAGGCGCCGGTCGCCGGGTAGGCCAGCACCCGCTCGGCCGCGGCCGGGTCGGCCGCCCCGGCCCGGACGAGCAACTGCCAGGCTTCGGCAGGCGGCGGCAGCGGGCCGGCGAGGTCCGGCGGTGGTGCGGTGTCCAGCACCGCACGGATGGCGAGCAGCCGCCAGCTGCGCTCGCTCGCCCTCAGGCCGGCCACGGTGTCCGGCCCGCCGGCACCGCAGAGCAGTTCGTCGAAGGCGGTGGCGGAAAGGACATGGGGCGGGGCGGCCGGGTGGGTCACGGAAGCCGGGTGGGTCACGGAAGAAGTCCCTGGGCCTCGCGCGGCGGCTGGTAGCCGCCGTAGCTGCCTTCACCGTCGTCGATCCGGCCGAGCAGCCGGCTCATGGAGGCGTCGGACGGCGGCAGTTGCGTCCCGGGCAAGTCGTCCAGCCGAACGCCACTGAGATCAACCAGCTCGGACTCGACTCCCGGCATGTGCATCGCGCTGTCCCTGTGTGTGGCATGAACTGGATCCGACGAAGAATGTCACTGAATACCACCTTTCGGCGGTATTCATACGACTTGATCGACTCTAGTGCACCGACACCCCACCCCACGGCCGCCGCACGGAAAGCCACCCGAAATGAGTGATCCCCGACGCCTTGCGGGTAGAACGCGAGCGTGACTGAACTCTTTTGCCACGCCGCGGCTTTGCCCTGTTCCGGGGCCGCTCCGCGGCGGACGGGCTGAGCCCGGTGCCGGAGCCGGACGGACGCCCCGGTCTGGACCCGCTCCGGGTGGCGGAGGTGATGGTCCGGGCGACGGGCGACGCCCGGGGTCCGGGCCGGCGCGGCTCCGGCTACCGGGTGGGTCCTGGCTGGGTGCTCACGGCCGCGCACGTCGTACAGGGCGCGGCCGAGGACGCTGTGCGGGTCCGGTTCGACGCCGACCGCCCCGACGAGTGGACCGCGCCGGCCCGGGTGGTTCTCGCCTCCGGCAAGGCGGACGTGGCACTCCTCGCCCTCACCGGTCCGCCGCCGCCCGGTCCGCACGCGGCACCGGCCGGCCCCCCGCTCTACGGCGACCTGCCGGACGCGGATCTGCACCTGCCGTGGAGCGCGCTGGGCTTTCCCCGCTTCAAGCTGCGCAAGGACCGGATGCGTCTGCTGGACGACGGTTCGCCCTCGCAGTACCGCGACTCCTGCCATGCACACGGGCTCACTTCGGTCCTCTCCAACCGTCGCGAAGGCACACTGGAGCTGGCGGTGACCCCGCCGGCCGCCGACCCGGATCCGCGGCGCTCGCCCTGGGAGGGGATGTCGGGGGCGGCCGTGTGGTACGACGGGCGGCTGGTCGGCCTGATCAGCACCCACCATCCGGCGGACGGGCTGGGCCGGCTCGCGGCCGTCCGGGTGAGCCGCTGGTACGCGCTGCTGAGCCCCGCCGAGCTGACCACCCTGCATACATACGCCGGACTGCCCCCGTCCCCGGCCGGCCTGTCCCGGGCGCCGGAGGTCACCGGGGCCTCACCGGCCCCGGCCGACCTGGCCCATCTGCCCTCCGACCTCCGGCTCGGCGAACTCGCCCCGCTGGCCGACGCCTTGGTCACCCTGCCGACCGTGGCCGACCGCACCACGCTCGACCTGGTGCTGTCCGGCATCGACCCGTCGATCGCGGCGATGAGCCCCCGCTCGCCCTCCCTGCGGCCGGACGTGTTCGGGATCCTGCGCACCTGCCTGCGCTATCCGGGAAGCCTGGACCAATTCCTGGAAGCGGTACGGCTGTTGGAGGACGGATCGGCCGGGGTGACGCTTCTGGACCGGGCTGCTTCGGCACTGTCCCGGCGCCACCGGTCCGGCCCGGACGCGGGGTGACCTGATATCGCGCGCCCGGCTGAGCGCGGGGTTTCATCGTCCGTGCGGCGGGTCATGATGAGGAGGATGTGAGCAGCCAGCATCCAAACACAGCCGGGGGAAGGGGTTTGGCCGCCATGGAGCCGACTGTGTCCGACGTGGAGTCCAGCCTGGTCGATCTCGCGGGGGTATCTCTTGAAACGCTGCGCTCCATGGACGACCGAGTCCTCGCGCCGTCGGTACGGGAGTTGCTGCCACAGATCGACCACCATCTGGCCAGCGTCAGCCAACTCGACGGCGGGGCCATGCGGTTCGACTGACGCGCACGGGGCCGCTCGTGAGCGCTGAGCCCTCCCTGCCCCATCATCGCCTGCCCGCCGCCGGCGTCCTGGAGCTGATCCGGGGCGAGGGCGGCTCGGAGACCCTGGACTTCCTCCTCGGGGCCGAGCGCAGCCGCCGCCTGCTGCTGTTGCGGATACTCGACGACATCACGGACCTCGGCCCCGCCTGGGACCTGATCAGCCGGGCGCAGCGCCACGCCCCCCAGGTCGTCGAGGATCTCCTGATGTACCCGCAGACGGGCATGTGGCTGGCCACCGTACTGCGTCGGCTGCGTGGCGCGGCAGCCGTGGAGGAGCCGCCGCTGTCGGTGGTGCTCGGCCATGCCGGCGCCCTGGCCGCCTCGGCGGGACTGCGCGCCGGTCTGGACTTCGCCATCGATGTGCCGGTGTGGCACGGCCGGGTACCCCTGCCGACGCTCGGCTGCGCGGTGCTGCCGGTGCGTGAGCCGTGGGGTACGGCCACCGTCCGGGCGCAGGACGGAAGGGCCGTACTGGAGGTGCCCGGTGCCACGGTCGCAGTACCGTTTCCGCCGGGTTCGTCCGGCCCGCACTGGCACCCTGTGCGACGGGTTGTCGTCGGGCCCGAGGGCCGGCGGCTCGACATCGCCCTGGACGATTCGGACCCCTACCGGACGTATCCGCCGCCGACCGAGCCCCAACCGCTGTCCGACGAAGCCGCGGCGCTGTGGCGGGAGTTCCTGGGGCGGGCTTGGGCCGTGCTGCTGGACGAGCAGCCCGCCACGGCCGACGCGATGCGCCGCAGTTGGCTCTCACTGACTCCCACAGCCGCAAGGGAAAGGTTTCGGCCGCGTAGCGTCACATCCGGGGACGCGTTCGGCGGTATCGAGGCCTCGGAACCGGACGACGCCACTCAGCTGGCCGTCACCCTCGTCCACGAGTTCCAGCACACGAAGCTCGGCGGCCTGCTGCACCTGGCCCCGTTGCTGACCCGCGACACCAGTGCATCCCCTCAGCTGTGGTACGCACCCTGGCGGGACGATCCGCGGCCGCTGGACGGACTGCTCCAAGGTATCTACGCCTTCATGGGGATCACCGCGTTCTGGCGTACGCACCGCGCCGCCGCAGCGGAAGGTGACGCCCTCGCGCACTTCGAGTTCGCCCTGTGGCGCATCCATGTGGCCACGGCGATGGAGCAGATACATCGCCACCCGCGCTTCACCCCGCTGGGCGCGGCGCTGCTGGAGGCGCTGCGCGAGCGAGCCGCGCAGTGGCAGTCCGAGCCGGTACCCGAGGACTGCCTGGCGCTGGCCCGGCTGTGCGCGCAGGACCGTCTCGCCCGCTGGCGCGCGCATCACCGGCAGCCTCCCGCTCCGGCGGTCGACGACGCGGTCCGCGCATGGCTGGACGGAGCGGACACGCCGCCCTCCTCGCTGGCGGCGGAACCCGGGACCGTGCCCGACCGGTCGGCCCGCTGGCTCGACAGTCTGTCGGTGCTCGCCCGCTACCGTCTCGCCGGCACGGACGACGACGGGACCCCACCCGACGCGGCCGAGAAGACGGCCGCCAGGGTCGCCGGTGCCCTGACCGCGGACGCACTGCTGGCCGCGGGCGACGCCACGGCGGCCCGGGACGCCTATGTGTCACACCTGGCCACCGATGCCTGCCCCGCCGGAGCCTGGGCGGGTCTCGGCCGCGCCCTCGCCATGGCGGGCACCGACACGGCGGCGGCCCGCCTGCTCTGCCACCACCCGGAGCGCGCCCGAGCCGTGCACCAGGCCCTCGTCCGCACCACCGGCACCGCCCCCGACCCGATCCACCTCGGCACCTGGCTCGGCTCGACCGAGCAGTGAGGCAACCGTCGTCGGCGACCGGCCTCGACTCGACCGCGAAGCAAGGCGACCCACCCCGCACCTGACCCCGCCCAACCGCAAAGGACGGCGGCCCACCCCCGCACCCGCCCACAGCCACGAACCACGACGACCGGCCTCGATGACCTGCCTCAACTCACCCACGAAGCAAGACGGCCCAGCCCAGCCACACAGCAAGGCGCCCCACCCCTGCACCCGGCCGGCTCAACCCCGAACCACGACGACCGGCCACGGTGACCTGCCTCAACTCAACCCGAAACAAGACGGCCCGCTTCCCTGTCCGGCCCGGCTCGACCACGCGCAAGGCCGTCCGTCACGGTGACTGCCGTCCGGGTAGGCGGAGGAGTGACATGGGTGGTTTTACATCGGCATCGGGTCGATGTCGCAGTCGCTGCGCCGCCGGGCCCTGGCCTGCTCGGTCGCCGGGTGTGGGGCGGGCTCGGCCGACCTGAGGCGCGGCTCGTCCAGGACCTGCTCCATCCGGGCCAGGGTGGCTGCGCGCAGCGCCTCGCCCTCGGCCTGCTCGCCGACGGCGATGAGGTCCAGGGAGAGATTGGCCGCGCCCACCAGCGTGGTCGGGTGGTCCTCCCCCAGCCGCGAACGGCACAGCGCCACCGTGCGCTCCCCCAGTGCGCGGGCCTCGGCCACCTGCCCCAGCGCACTGAGGTCACTCGCCAGGTTGATGGCGCAGGCCAGCACGATCGGGTGACTGTCACCGAGCCGCCCGCTCAGCGAGGCCAGCGCCGCCTCGTCCAGCTCTCTGGCTTCCGCCACCCGGCCCAGGAGCCGCAGCGTCACCGCGAGGTCCACATCCGCGGCCATGACATGGGGATGGTCCGGCCGGAAGACGGAGCGGAAACCCTCCGCGGCCTTCACCCCGCGCTCCAGCGCGCCTTCCAGGTCACCGTTGTGCCGCAGTGCCACCGACAGGGCGAGCGCGGACGTCAGGGACTCCGGGTGCGTGTCGCCGTAACGGCGGGTGAACTGGTCGAACGTCTCGCGTGCCAGGAGCAGCGCGGTCACCTGGTCGCCCTCCTTGCGGCAGGCCTCACTGAGCTGGCGCACGTTCCGCAACGTGGTGGGGTTCTCCGGCCCGAAGGTGTCGCGGTAGCCGTCGACGACGGCCTGCTGAAGGGATCGGGCGCCGACGTAGTTGCCCGTCTCGCGCACGTCGACGGCGACACTCGCCTCGGTCACCAGGGACTGCTGATGGTCACGGCCGAACAGCCGCACCTTCATCACATGGGTCTTCCGGTCGAGTTCCAGGGCGCGCTGGAAGTCGCCGACCAGCCGCAGGCTGACGCCGAGGTTGTGCGAGGTGACCAGCGTGGTGGGGTCGTCCTCGCCGAAGGCGCGCAAGGCCCGCTGATAGGCCAGCTCGTCCACCTCGGCACCGGCGATGAAGTCCCCCTGGTGCCGTCGTACCGCGGCTTCGAGGTTCAGGGCCACCAGCGCGTCCTCGCGGGTGTCCTCCTGGTCGGCCGGAGCGGTCCGGGTATAGGCGTCCTTCAGGACGGACACGACCTCGGCGGCATCGTCATGGCGCCCCACCATGAGATACAGGAAGCCCAGCCACCAGCCCATCAGCAGGGTCTGCTGGTCCTCCGGCCCGAACAGCCGCTGCCAGGTCTCCCACGCCTGCTCCGAGAACTCCAGGGCGACCGGGTGATCACCCCAGTACCACAGGTACTTGGCGACGTTCATCACGAGCTCGCGCACCCACGGCTGGTCGGACTCGATGGCCGTGGACGCGATGACATGGCCGTACAGCTCCGCATAGCGAGGCCAGTTGCCCGCCTGGTTGGGTCCCTTCGGGTCGGCGGCGGCGAGCAGTGTGTGAGCCCCATTGCGCATGCGTTTCTGTTCCTCGGGGGTCATCCGGTGGACCAGCACCGCCTGCACGAGGCGGTGCATCTCGATCGAGTTGGTCCGGTGGTCGATACGGGCGAGCGAGTAGCGGTTGATTTCCCGGATGGCGCGGGCCAGCCGCATCGGATCGTTGAGGGCCCGGTCCAGGTCGGGATCGATCTGGGAGGCTCCGAGACCAGAGAAGATCGAACGCGAGATCGGGTCCGGGGCGAAGTAGGAGCACAGCTGGAGCAGGCGCAGCGCGGTCCGGCTGCGGGTCTCCAGGTGGTCGAGGGAGACGTTCCAGGCCGCCGCGACCGGCAGCTGGTAGTCGGCGGGCGGCGAGACCGCCAGGAGTTCGCTGCGCTTGTCCTCGAACAGCCGCAGGTACTCCGAGACCGGCATCCCGGTCTCCGCCCGCCAGGCCGCCGCCTGTTCCAGGGCGAGCGGGAGGTCACCGAGGGCCTCGGCGAGACGGTCGGCGTCCTGGTCGCTGAGTTCCTCGCCGTAGGCCCTGGACCGGCGCAGCAGCTGCTTGCTCTCGTCGCGTGTGAAGACGTCCACCTCCAGGGAGGGGCCGACCACGCTCCAGCGGCGGTTGCGGGAGGTGACCAGGATGGTGCCGCTGCCGCCGGTCGGGAAGTACTCCCGCACCCGCTCCGGGCTGTCGGCGTTGTCGAAGATCAGCAGCCAGCGGGAGTACGGCCGGCCCTCGCGCAACGCCTCGCGCACCGCGGGCCCGGCGATGTTCGCCTCGGCGCTGCTGACCAGCCCGAGCCGCTGGGCGAGTTCCACCAGGGCCTGTCCGATCTGACCGGGCCGCTCGGCGGGGATCCACCAGACGACGTCGTACTCGGACTGGTGCCGGTAGGCGTACTCGATGGCCAGCTGGGTCTTGCCCACACCGCCCATGCCGTGGATCGCCTCGGGCAGCACGGTGGTCGTGCCCTCGCGCAGCCGCTCGCCCAGACGTTCGAGAAGATCCACGCGGCCGGTGAAATTCGGGTTGCGCGGGGGGATGTTGCCCCAGACCCGCGGCGTGGACTGCCCGCTGCCCACCGTCGGCTGCTGCTGCGTGGTGGTCATGGCCGTGGCTCCTCCTGAAGTGGTCCCGGCGCCCCGGGGGACTGACGCGGTCTGCGCGGGGTCGGGTGAGCCGGCGGGCCCGGATCGCCGCGGACTCTCCGTCCGGGCGGGCCTGCGGACTCCGCTGCCCTTGCGCAGGCTGACGGTATGCTGGCGGTCGTACTCGTCGATCGCCCGGGCCAGTTGTCCGGCCCGGGTGAGGAAACGCCCGGAGAGGGCGGACAGCGCGGCCAGTTCCACCCGCAGCAGGGACACATTGCGCACCGTGACGGGCGGCACCGGACCGGCGTCGGCCGGCCGGCCGGTAGCGGTCGCGGCGGGTCCGGCGGCCTCGGCGCCTTCCGCGGTGACAGCCTCGCCGTCCGCCGTCACGGCAGGCTCGCCGTCCTCGCCGTCCCCCGGCGTCGCCGCCATCAGTGACCGCACCTCGTGCAGCACCCGCACGGTGTCCCGGCGCCGGGACAGGGCCAGCAGCTCCTGGCGGATGTTGGGACCGAACGTGAAGATCACATCGGCCGCCCGGTCGGCCTCCCCGCCCGCGGGCCGCACCAGGCCGCTCATCAGCAGCTCGCTGAGGTGGGCCGGACCGGCGCCCGGTAACGAGGCGGTGACGGCCCGCATCACCTGCGGAGTCAGCGGGGCCGCAGCCAACCGGGTGGCGAGCGCGAACGCGGTGGGCGAGGCCGCCGCCCGGAACTCCGAGACGCGCTCCCACGGCGGTACGCCGCTCGCGGGATCGGGTACGTCGTCGATCCACGGCACGGCCCGCGCCGCGTCCGCCCGGCGCTTCCACTCGCGCGCGCGCAGGCCGGACGTCTCCAGCCGGCCGGCGCCGCGGCCGGTCACCAGGCCGGCCCAGCCCGCCAGCGACCGTTCGGTGAGCTCCAGGACGGGGACCGGCACCACGCCCGCCGGGTCGACGTCGTCGACGGGCTCCAGCGGCGAGGTGCGCAGCTCCCAGCGCAGCTCGGTGTTGGGTGCCCATGGCGCCCCGGCCCGCAGTCGCATCCGGCGGACGTCCAGCCCGGTACGGAACCACAGCCGTTGCGGTGGCAGCTCCAGGACCGCAAGGGGGCCCATCGCGCCCAGTTCCCGCAGCAGCGGAAGCACCGCTCCCGACCGCCAGCCCGCGGCGAGGCCGTCCGTCAGCACCAGCACCACCCGGCGGGCGGCCTTGACGGGCGGCAGATCGGCCAGCCGGACCCGGTCCGGTTCGGTGTCGTCGGAGCACAGCAGCCCGGTGACCGCCACCGGACCCAGTCCCGTCAAGTCGGCCAGGCCGCAGCTGAGTTGCTCGACCACCGAGTCCCATACCCGCATGGTGACGTGGTGGTCCACCACCAGCAGTACGGCGCAGCGCCCGGCGGCGTCGGGTGCGGCGAGCCCGCTCAGGGCTTGGCACGCCGCCTGAAGGGACACGGCGTCAGAAGTCGGTGCCATCGCTGATCGTGAGTCATCGTCACACCGCATAAGCACTCTCTGCGCGTCCAGGGGCTCTGGTCGCCGGGATGAAGGAGGGGAGGCGCATCGCGCGGGCATGCGTGACCACGCGCCCACCCTGTCAGTGGACTGTCGCAGGTGCAAGACGACAGGCCAGAAGGGGTGAGAGAAGACCGGATGAGGCGATGGAACATGGGCGCGCAGTCGTACCAGCGTGGCACCGCTCCCCCTACCGCGCAAGGGTGCCTCCGGGCCGTTTCGCCGCCCGGCCGAAAGGACGGAGACGGCCGGAAAAGGCCCTCTCGCAGGGGGGCCGAGAGGACGGTCCGGCCGGCCCGGCACGACGGCGCACAGCCCGGCCGGCGGTTCGGCCGCCCGCCCCCGAGCCGGTCCGCCCGACCGGCCGGCCCCGGCGTCCGGCCGCGCCCCGCCGCGCCAGTCCATGGCCGCCTACACCGGACCGGGCGGTGTCGGTTTGCGGTCCGGATCGTCCAGCAGGATGGCGAGGTGCCGGCCGACGTGCCCGTCCCACGCGTCCGGCCCGGCGGCCAGCGCCTCGTTGCGCCACTTGCGGACCCGGTCCTCCAGACTGCCCAGGCTCCGCTCCTCCAGTATGTCCCCGAGCGCATCCTGAAAGGCCGCGTCGGAGCAGTCGCTGCGGTGCCAGATCATCGCCGGCACCCCCGCCCGAAGCCCGGCCAGCACCTCACGCCGCCCGGCGCCCGAGTCGTCACCCGGCGGCTCGCTGAGGACCAGGCAGACCGCCTGGCGGTCCTCCTTCAGCTCACGCTCCAGGTGGAAGAAGTACGTCCCCTCCTGCACGGGGTGGCTCCAGTGGGAACGGCTGTCCGCCGGCCGTTCGCTCAACTGCCGCCACTTGGCCCGCCACGGCCGGTGCCAGGCGCCCCGCTGCAGACGCTCCAGGCTGCGCACCACCACCGGATAGTCGAGGACCAGCGGGGTCGGGGAGGGCGAGTCGGACTCCCTCGGCCACCATTCCACCGGCTCGTTCAGCAGTTCCCACGGCAGGACGAACTCCAGGAAGACCGGCTGGCGCAGATCGGCCCATCGCTCCTCGGTCTCCTCGATCAGCGCCTCGACCGCCGCCGGCAGCTCGTCCCGGCGCAGATGGATGGTCTCGCCACGTACCGGGTGCCAGCCCTCGGAGTCGGACTGGCGCCAGTGCGAGAGGTAGTAGCGGCCCGCCTCGACGCGGTCGGGCTCGAACTGGATGAGCAGATAGGCGGGCACCACGGAGGGCTCGGTCTGGAGGACCTGCGCGTGCTGCCAGTCCGCGAGCAGCGCCTCGGCGCCCAGCCGCCCCGCCTGCTCCCGGTTGAAGCGGCGCAGCCGCTCCGCCGCCTCCGTGCTGCCCTCTTCCACCAGCCACTCCGCGCACAGCGCCAGGAACGCCATGCCGGGCGCGAGTTCCCCGGGAGGTGTGTTCTGCCCGGCCAGCCGCAGGAAGACCTGCCACGCCGTACGGCACCAGGCGGGCAGCTCCTGCACCCGGGACCGGCTGGCCCGGCGGGCCGTCGCCGACAGGTCCATGGAGATCATCGGCTGCAGTACGGGGCGCAGCCCGCGCAGGTCGACCTGGAAGAAGTCGACGGCCTCCCACTCGTCCACCAGCGGCCACAGCTCCGCGACCGTCGTCGACTCCTCCTCCACGTACTCGACGGACCGCACCAGACAGGCGAGGCCGTCGCCGACCTCGGCGCAGGCCCTCGCCACGCTCAGCAGCCAGGGCCGCAGCCGGTCCCCGGTGTACGGCTCCACGCGCCGGCCCAGTTCACCGGAGAGCAGGTCGAGCCAGACCTCACGGCCGGCCGGCTGGCTCACCGTTCCCGACCGCTGCAGCGCGTCCACCATGGACACGATCAGCTCGTTGCGGACCCGTTCCAGACTGCGCTCTCCCACCCCGTTGCCTCCAGACAGCCTGCGCGGTTCCCTGACGGTGCCGACCAGGGTAAGGCCGGGCACCGGGAAAGGGCAGCAGAAGTACGGACCACCACCCCGAACGGCGCACGGCCCGCGCCTCCAGGGGCGCGCCGGGTCAGTCCTCGGGGGTGCGGACGACCGTGAGGTGCCCCGCCGGGCCACGTGACCGGCGCGGGCGGCGTACGGGTGCGGCGGGCCGGCGGTTCTCGCGCAGGACCATCGAAAGGCGCCGGTAGCCGAGGTCGCGCAGGACCTCCGGCGTCTCCTCGACGATGCGGCACTCGGTGGGGCCGCGCCGCGGGTCGGGATGGACCAGCAGCCGCACGGCCCCGTCGATCCGGGTGGCCGTCTCCCCCACGGCCCGGATCCAGTGCGGCAGGCCCTGCCGGTAGGCGGCCTCCATGAGCGGGTCCTGGGCGATGTCCCGGCGGATCGCCTGGAGTTCGTGGTCGTGACCGTACGTCTCCAGGGCGGACCTGAGATGGGCCAGCATCGGCAGGCACCAGCCCTGCTCGTGCTCGCCGAGGACGTCGCCCGCGTCCGGGTGGAAGAGGACGAACCGCAGGAAGTTGTCCCCGGGCATGGCCGGCGCATACCGGCGCACCCCGCGGAAAAGTGTCTCGAACGCGCCGTTGGCCATGACCACGTCCCAGCGGTGGTCGACGACCAGGGACGGGCAGGCGAGGGCCTCCAGCAGTACGCCGTAGTCCTGGAGATACGCCTGGGTCTCGCAGGTCTCGGGGACGGGCCGCGGTGCCGGCCGCCGCCCTCCTGCCTGATGTGCCATCGGGAGGTCACCCCTCTTGCCTCTGCCGCCTTCACGCGGCCCTGCGATCCTGCGGCCCCCGGCAAGACCGTGTCAACTATCGTGGCATTCCATGCCCGTTGACGGCCGAAATTCGCCACAGTTGTGGCGACACCTGGATGTGAGTTCGAGGCACCCGCTACTCTCCGGGAAGTTCACGGCGATCGCTCGTGAGAAGCACGGACACATCTGAAGCCCTCGAGAGACGTAGGAGTTCTGTCGGTGACGGATGGCTACGAGGATCCGGGCGCCACGGCGACCGCCCAGCTGCCGGCCGTCGTCGCCCGCGTCACCGCACTCGCCGACCGGCTCGGCGTGCCGCAGTCCGAGGTCTTCGACGTCGGGCGGCTCTCCGTGGCCTGCGGTGTGCCGGAGGCGGTGGTCAAGGCCCTGCTCAGCGGCCGGCCGGCCGGTGAACCGGACGTCCAGGCCCGCTTTCTGCAGCGCCTGGGCCTGCTGCGGCGTACGCGGCTGAAACCCAACGGCCGCAAGTACACCCAGCAGGAGATCGCCGACGGTGCGGGCATGTCCCGGCAGCAGGCCGGCGCGCTCATCAACGGCGACCGGCGGCCGACCATGGAGCACTGCGACGCGCTGCAGCGTTTCTTCCGGGTGCACGCCGGCTTCCTCACCGCCGAGGACCCCGAGGCGCTGGCCGGTGCGCTGCAGCGCACCGAGCAGGAGCTGCTGCAGAAGCTCGCCGACCGGGAGCGGGCCGCCGCCGGGGCCGACCAGGATCCGCTGGAGCGGCTGCTGCAGGACCACGGCGTGCGCGGCATAGCCTGGCGCGCCGCGCAGTTGCCCACCGACCAGCACCGGGACAAGGTCGCGGAGTGGCTCGACATGCTCCTGGAGAGCGTCAAACGACCCGAGTCGTGAGCCGGGGGAGGACTGTGGGCATCGGCAGGGACATGCGCCGGCTGTGCAACGAGCTGGCGGGCGGGCTCAGGCTGCCCGTGCCGGCACCGCCGGGAGAGCTGTACCGCGCACTGTGCGAGGCGATGAGCCGCCGCCGCGGCCGGCCGGTGCACTTCCGGGCCGCCGCGTTTCCGCCGGGCACGGCGAGCGGGCTGTGGCTGGACCTGACCGACCGCGACCTCGTCGTCGTGGAGGAACGCACCGCGCCCGACCACCAGTTGGTGATCCTCGGCCACGAGCTCTGGCACATGCAGGCCGACCACCGCGGACACCACGTCGACGCCGTCGGGGTCGCCACCCGCCTGCTGCACGACGACACCGACCATGACGCGCTCCGGGCCACGGTGCAGCGGATCGCGGCGCGGACCCGCTTCGACCTCGCGGAGGAGCGGGAGGCCGAGACCTTCGGCCTGCTGCTGGCCAGCAAGTGCCGTACCTGGCTGGCCGGTTCGGGGCGCGGTCCGGTGCAGCGGGACGACGTGGTCGGGCGCATCGAGGCGTCCCTGGGATACCACTCGGGCGCAAAGGGCTGACCCCGGGCGTTCGCCGCAGCACCCCGGGACGCCCGGCGCCCGCCGCCCGCACGTCGTCTTCGGCGCGGCTCGTCCTTTTCGCCTCCGCTGAGCGGGCGAACCGGCGCGGAGTCGAACGGCGTTGTCAGTGGCGGGCGGCAAGCTGGAGGCGTGCGCCGTACTGCGCGGCGCGCGGCGCCGCAGGGCGCATGACCGATGACGCCTACTCGGGGAGAGCCGACCGATGCCCACCGCCGTACTCACCGACCGTGAGCGCACCGCCGTACAGGCCTACCTCCGGCTGCTGCACACGGTGCGCGCCGCCTTCGACGGGCCGCCGGACGAGGCCCGGCCCGCCGTGGTACCGCCCGCCGTGCTGGCCGAGGCGGAACAGGCCCTGGCGCGCGCGGGTCTCGCGGGCAACGAGGAGGAGTTCTTCCGTCTGCTGCACCACTGGTGCCCGCCGGACTGAGCGGGCCTCCGGGGCGGAGACCGGCGCTCACCCGCCCCGGCCGGGGCTTCAGGGGTGCGGGACGATCACGGCGGTGGCGACCAGCCCGTCGCGTACGGCCCACCGGCCGTCGAAGACCTGAACCCTGCGGTCGCCGACCCGGGGCCCGGGGACGAGGAGTTCGGCGCGCAGGATGCCGTCCGCCGCGTCGCCGGTCCCCGGGTGGAGGGTGATGTCGGCCTCGGAGAAGTCCAGCCACATACGGGTGAGCGGGAACCACGCCTTGTAGACGGACTCCTTGGCGCTGAACAGGATCCGGTCCCAGTGCACGGCGGGCCGCCGCCCGGCGAGCCGGGCGAGCCGGGCGCCCTCCTCGGGCAGGAAGACGGCGGGGCCGACGCCCTCCGGGAGCGGGCCGTGCGGTTCCGCGTCGATGCCGAGTGAGGCCAGGTCGTCCGCGCGGGCCAGGGCGGCGGCGCCGTAGCCGTCGCAGTGGGTCATGCTGCCGATCAGACCGGCCGGCCAGCGCGGTGCGCCCCGCTCGCTGCTGAGCACGGGCTGCGCCGGCACGCCCAGCTTCTCCATGGCCTGCCGGGCGCAGCCGCGTACGGCCGCGAACTCGCGGCGGCGCTTGTCCACCGCGCGTTCGACGAGCACCGCCTCCCCGGGGTAGAGCGGGGCGTCCCACAGCGGATCGTCACCGTGTGCCTCCACGGCCACGACCGACTCCGGGAGCAGCTCCTCGATCACCGGTTCCGACCTCCATCGGCAGGATGCGGCGCAGCCGTCCCGGCGGTTCCGGGCGCTTGCGCCATTCGCGGGGATAGCCTACGGAGACCTCTTCGAAGCGGACTCCGTCGTGCCAGGTGGTGCGCGGGATGTGCAGATGGCCGTAGACCATCGTGGCGACGGGGAAGCGGCGGTGCCAGTCGGCGGTCAGCTCGGTGCCGCACCACATGGCGAACTCGGGATACCACAGCACCTCGGTCGGATGCCGGTGCAGCGGATAGTGGTTGACCGGTACGACCGGCAGGTCCGCGGGGAGCGCGGCGAGCCTGCGCTCGGTCTCGGCGACCCGCGCCCGGCACCAGTCGTCACGGGTCGGATAGGGGTCGGGATGCAGCAGGTACTCGTCGTTGCAGACGATGCCCGTGCCGTGCGCGTACGCCAGGCCCTCGGCCTTGGTGGCGCAGCCGGGCGGCAGGAACGAGTAGTCGTACAGCAGGAACAGCGGGGCGACGGCGACCGGGCCGCCGGGGCCCTGCCACACCGGGTAGGGGTCCTCGGGAGTGACGACGCCCAGCTCCCGGCACAGCTCGACCAGGTGTTCGTAGCGGGCGACGCCGCGCAGGGTGACGGGATCCTTCGGATGGGTCCACAGCTCGTGGTTGCCGGGCACCCACAGCACCTTGCGGAAACGGCCCGCCAGCTTCTCCAGAGCCCAGCGGATGTCGGCGACCGTCTCGGCGATGTCACCGGCCACGATCAGCCAGTCCGCGTCGCTCGTGGGCCGCATGTCCTCGACCAGGGCGCGGTTCTCCGGATAGGTGATGTGCAGGTCACTGATGGCCAGCAGCTGTCCGGCCCCGGCCGCAGACTCCACCCCGCACCCCTTCCGATCATCCTCTGCCTGCACCACAAGAACACATTCCCGGACAGCGGAGCAAGCGGCAATCCGTAACACTCGCGTTGCACGCACAGTCTCTTGAAAGCCGTATGATCGCCCCGGCATCAGCACCCCAACCTCCCTTCTGCAGGGGTTGTTTGGTGTCCCTCCTCCCTCCTGCCCGGGCACGGGCCGCTGAGCCCTGCCCGAAAACCCTGAAAGGCGGCCTGCATGCTCTCTCGCGTACGCGTCTGGCTCAACCGCACGTACGCGGAGAACGTGTTCTTCATGGATCAGCTGCGCAGAAATCCCAGCGACCGCGCCGTGGAGATCCACGCCACGCACGGGGACCCAGACTCCCCCGTGCTGGCCGCCGCCGACACCGCCGACCTGGAGCCGGAGGGCCTGTCCCCGGCCGGGTACGTCGAGTACGCCCTCGACCAGTGCGTCCGGCGCGGCATCGACGTGTTCGTGCCCCGGCTGCACCAGGCGGCGATCGTGGCGCACCGCGCGGAGTTCGCGGCGGCCGGTACGGCGCTGCTGGCGCCGACTCCCGAGGCGGTGGCCGTGTTCGAGGACAAGGCGACCGCGTACGAGGCGGTCCGCTCGGTGGGGGTCCCGGTGCCGCCGTGGTGGCGGGTCCGTACGGCGGACGAACTCCTCGCGGCGGTCGGGCAGTTGGAGGCGGCCGGGCACAAGCCGTGCGTCAAGCCGGCCGCCGGCGCCGGCGGGGTCGGCTTCCGGATGATCACCCGCGCCCCGTTCTCGCTGGCGAACCTCGCCGGGTTCCCGAGCCCGTACGTCCAGCTGGACCTGGTGGTCGAGGCGCTGCGGCGGGCGGATGAGCCGGTGGACTGGCTGGTGATGCCGCGCCTGGAGCAGCCCGAGGTGTCCGTGGACTGCCTGACCGGGCCGGACAACCGGCTGCGGCTCGCGGTGGGCCGCACCAAGAACGGCCGCCGGCGGGGCTTCACCCTGGACGAACGGTGGCTGGAACCTGCCCGGCTGATCGTGGAGGGCTTCGGGGTGCACCACCTGTCCAACATCCAGTTCCGCATGCTCGGTGACCGGCCGGTGCTGCTCGATGTGAACACGCGGCCCTCCGGGGGCTTGCACCAGCTGTCCCTGTGCGGGGTGAACGCACCCTGGGCTGCCGTGCAGTTGGCGCTGGGCGAGGATCCCGGGGAGATCGAGCCGCCGTTCCTGGGACAGGACTACACGGTGGTCTCGGGGCCGCGGCCTGTGGTGCCTGCTTCACTTCCCCGGCAGAGGGGGGCGGAGATCACCCTGCCGGCAGTGCCTGCGCAGGCGGGTTCGGCGGTGGAGGCGCTGCCGCTCTAGGCCGTAGGCCGGGTTCACCTGCTGAGCGCGCCCTCGCCGTCCCCCGGCCCTCGCTGACCCCGTCCTCGCTGTCCCCCGGTTTTCAGGACCGGGGGACATTTTTTTCCGCAGGGGGTGTATCAGAGCGGGGCCTCGCCGCTCTCCATGACAGCAACGGAAAGCCCACGGGGACCAACGGGGGAATCCACGGGGGGACGGGGGAACGGGCCGGTCGGTCGCGGTCACGGGGAGCGACCGGCCGGCCCGGTGGGCCGGAAACACGGTGCCGGCTCTCCGTCGTCCGTGCGCCCGGACCGCACGCCCTACGACCCGCTCGCCCTACGACCCGCTCGCCCGGGCCCGCCGCAGACGCAGGGTCAGGACCTGGAACGGCCGCAGCGCGACCGGGACCGAGCCGTCGGGGCACGCTTCCGCGTCGGCCAGCGGTCGCTCCAGCAGGTCGGTGACCTGGGCACCCGCCAGCGGGAACCCGGTGCGCAGCGCCCCGGCGGCCCGGCCGCCCCGGCACTCGTACAGCCGTACCACCACGTCCCCCGAGCCGTCGTCGGCGAGCTTGACCGCCTCCACCGTCAGTCCCTCGCCCTCGGCGGAGACGACCGGTTCCGGCTCGCCCGCCGAGTCCGCCACGCGCAGCGGGAGGTTGAGGGCGTAGCCCTCGGCCATCGCGTCCTCGATGCTCGCGCCGGGCAGCAGCGCGTAGGTGAAGCGGTGCCGGCCCTGGTCGGCCTCGGGGTCGGGGACGCGCGGGGCGCGGACCAGGCTGAGCCGGACCGTGGTGGTGGTGCCCCCGTCCTCGCGGACGGTACGGGAGACGTCGTGGCCGTAGGTGGAGTCGTTGATGAGGGCGACACCGTAGCCGGGTTCGGCGATGTGCACCCAGCGGTGCCCGCACACCTCGAAACGGGCCGCCTCCCAGCTGGTGTTCGTGTGGGCGGGCCGCTGGACGTGACCGAACTGGATCTCGGCGGAGGAGTGCGGGGCGCGCAGGTCGACGGGGAAGCCCGCCTTGAGGATCTTCTCCGTCTCGTGCCAGTCGATGTCCGTCTCGATGTCGATGCGGGCGCTGCCGGCCCGGACCGTGATCGTCTGGGTGATCCGGGATCCCCTGCCGAAGGAGCGGACCACCCGGATCGCGCCGACCAGAGGGGTGTCCTCGACCACGGCGACCGAGTCGGGCTCCAGCAGGTCGGTGTACCGGTTCCTGTAGTGCTTGTCGATGTCCCAGGCGTCCCAGCAGTTGGGCAGGTCCGTGTGCAGGCGAAGCAGATTGCCCTGGCCGGCGAGGACTTCACGGTCCGACCGTAGATCGCGTACGGACGACAGTGTTCCGTCGTCCGCCACCTGTACACGGACGATCCCGTTGTCCAGGGTCCGTCCGGAGACCGTGACCGGGTGCGGGGGTTCGGCCGCGGTGAGGGGCGCGGAGCCGTTCGCCGGCACCCGCACATACACCGGTGCGCCCCCGGGAGGACGGACCACCTCGGCGCGCGGGCGCGGGCCGGCGTTGAACACACGGGGCCCGCCGGCACCCAGCGCGGCGATCGCCTCGCCCGTGAGCAGCTGCAGCTCCTCGGCGACCCGGGCGTATGCGGCCTCGGCCTCGCGGTGCACCCAGGCGATGGAGGAGCCGGGCAGGATGTCGTGGAACTGGTGCAGCAGGACCGTCTTCCACAGGCGGTCCAGCGTCTCGTACGGGTAGGCGTAGCCCGGCGCGTGCAGGGCGGCCGTGGTGGCCCACAACTCGGTCTCCCGGAGGAGGTGTTCACTGCGCCGGTTGCCCTGCTTGGTGCGGGCCTGGGTGGTGTAGGTGGCGCGGTGCAGCTCCAGGTACAGCTCGCCCGCCCAGACCGGTGCGTCCGGGTATTCCTCGCGTGCCTTGGCGAAGAACGCGTCGGGGTGTTCGATCTCGACCTTCGCCGAGCCCTCCAGGTTCTTCAGGCGGCGGGCGCGTTCCATGATCTCGCGGGTGGGGCCGCCTCCGCCGTCGCCCCAGCCGAAGGGGGCGAGGGAGCGGGTGCCGCCGCCCTTCTCGGCGTAGTTGCGGACGGCCCGGGCCAGTTCCTCGCCGCTGAAGCGGGCGTTGTAGGTGTCGATGGGCGGGAAGTGGGTGAAGATGCGGGTGCCGTCGATGCCCTCCCACCAGAAGGTGTGGTGGGGGAAGGTGTTGGTCTGGTTCCAGGAGATCTTCTGGGTGAGGAACCACTCGTTGCCGGCGAGCCTGGCCAGCTGCGGGTAGGCCGCCGTGTAGCCGAAGGAGTCCGGCAGCCATACGCCCTTGGTCTCGATGCCGAAGTGGTCCAGGAAGAACCGCTTGCCGTGCACGAGCTGGCGGACGAGGGCCTCACCGCCGGGCAGGTTGCCGTCGGCCTCCACCCACAGGCCGCCGACGGGCGCCCACTGGCCCTTCGTCACGGCTTCCTTGATCCGCTCCCACACCTGCGGGTAGTGGTCGCGCACCCACGCGTACTGCTGGGCCTGGGAGCAGGCGAAGACGAACTCCTCGTACTCGTCGGCGAGCGCGGTGACATTGGAGAACGTCCGGGCCGTCTTGCGCTTGGTCTCGCGGATCGGCCACAGCCAGGCGGTGTCGATGTGCGCGTGGCCGACGCCGGAGAGGATGTGGGCGCTGGCGTGGGCGGGCTTGGCGAGCACCGGGCGCAGGGCCTCGCGCACGGCGGGGGCCGAGCCGGAGACGTCGTCCAGGTCGAGCAGGTCCATGGCCCGGTCGAGGGCGTGCGCGATCTCGTGCCGGCGCGGGTCGTGCTCGCCCAGTTCCGCCATGAGTTCGCGCAGCACCTGGAGGTCGAGGTCGAGGTGCCAGACCTGCTCGTCGAGTACGGCGAGATCGGCGCGGCGGAATGTGTACAGGGGACGGTCGCCTGCCGTCCGTACATCGCCGAGCGGGGTCGGTCCGGCGAAGCCGTTCGCGAGGATGTCCGGGTTGGAGGCAGCCTCCACCAGGTACTCGACCGTCTCCCCGCCCGCCGCCGGGCGCGCCACCGGCACATACTGGTTGAGCGGGTTGACCGCCTTGAGCGGGGTGCCGTCGGTGCGGTGGACGAGCGCCTCGGCCTGGTTGCCCGGCCAGTCCCCGACGAAGCCGAGGTCGATGACCGACTCCACCCGCCGGCCGGCCCACTCGGCCGGCACCCGGCCGCGCATCCGGAACCAGGTCGTCCCCCATGGCGGTCCCCACGGCATGTCCTTCACGAAGGGCGCGTACGGAGCGGCCGCGGCCTCCTCGAAAGGAACCGGTTCCCCGGGGGCCTGCCAGGCTTCCACCTCCAGGGGGACGGCGGCGGCGTAGATCGCGGGCCTGATGCGCTGGTGGTGGAGGCGTTCGGTGCGCTCCTCGATCCGGCGGCGTTCGTCGTGCATGGCGGCCTCCCAAGGACGTCGGCGAAAGCAGAAAACGCTGGGAACACAGAGGACGCAGGGAACGCAGGGGACGCTCGGCGGGCAGGACGGGGCGGAGACGCTTACTTCAGGTATGCCAAGCCAGGATGGACCTCGGTGTACGCCTCGACCAGCCTGCGGGCCACATTGACCGAGTCGACCAGCGGGTGCAGCGCGAAGGCCTTCACGGCCGTCTGCCGGGATCCGGAGTCTGCGGCGGCGAGCACCTCGCGCTCGACGGCCTTGACGGAGCAGACCAGTCCGGTGGCGTGACCGGGCAGCGGCGCGACCGCGACCGGATGGGCGCCGCCCGCGTCGACCAGGCAGGGGACCTCGATGACGGCATCGGCGTCGAGCGCCGACAGGGTGCTCCTGTTGCGCACGTTCAGGATCAGCGTCGTCCGCTCGTTGCGGGCGATGGCCCGCATCAACGCCAGCGCCACCTTCTCGTAGCCGCCGGACAGGTCGTCGGCCTCGCGCTCCCCCGCGCCGGCGCTCTCCCGGTTCTCGGCCATGTAGGTGGCCTCGCGTTCGGCGCGGGTGCGGTTCCACACGTCCAGCGCGGACCGGTCCGTGCGCAGGGCCTCCGCGTAGAAACGGGCCTGCTGGTCGCGCAGGAAGGCACCCCGGGTCCGCTCGGCCTCCTGGTAGGCGCGCACGGTTTCCCGGTTGAAGTAGTAGTAGTGCAGGTACTCGTTGGGGATCGCGCCGAGCGACTGCAGCCAGTCGGCCCCGAACAGCCTTCCCTCCTCGAAGGAGCCGAGCAGGGCGGGATCGGCGAGCAGGCGTGGGAGTTCGTCGCGTCCGGCGACGCGCAGGCCGCGTACCCAGCCGAGGTGATTGAGGCCGACGTAGTCGACGAAGGCCTGCGCCGGGTCGGCGCCGAGGACGCGGGCGATACGGCGGCCGAGGCCGACGGGAGAGTCGCAGATACCGATGACGCGGTCGCCGAGGTGCCGGGACATGGCCTCGGTGACCAGGCCGGCGGGATTGGTGAAGTTGATGACCCAGGCGTCCGGGGCGAGGCGGGCCACCCGCCGGGCGATGTCGACGGCGACGGGGACGGTGCGCAGACCGTAGGCGATGCCGCCCGCGCCGACGGTCTCCTGGCCGAGCACCCCTTCGGCGAGCGCCACCCGCTCGTCGTCGGCGCGGCCCTCCAGGCCGCCGACGCGGATCGCGGAGAAGACGAAGTCGGCACCGGTGAGCGCCTGGTCGAGGTCGGTGGTGGCGGTCACCCGGGGCGCGTCGGGGAGGCCGGCGGCTTGGGCATCCAGTACACGGGTTACTGCATACAGTCGACGGTCGTCCAGGTCGTGCAGGACGACCTCGGTGACCCGGCCTTCGGCGCGGTCGGTCAGCAGGGCACCGTACACGAGCGGCACGCGGAATCCGCCGCCGCCCAGAATCGTCAGCTTCACGTCTGCACCCTTCCCGGAACGTCCGACCCGCCACCTCGACGCCCGCTTCCCGGAGCGCGGACCGGGTGGCCGGCCTCACCGACGCGCCCCGTCACCGGCCCGTCCCTCACCGATACACCCAGGAGGGGATTCCGAGCACCCGCTGCTCGGCCGCGGGGTTCCCCGCGTACCGGGCGTGCGCGCGGTGGCCGAGTACGATGCCCGCCTGCTCGCTCGTCGCGTACCTGGGGGAACGTGACATGCCGTCATCGTAGTGGTGCGGGACCCGACGCCGGAACGCCGGACGAAGCCGCTCCCCACAGGGGCACCCCGGATCACTCCCAGCGGCCCGGACAACCGGCGGCGCCCGCGGACCACCGCACGGCCACCGGGTCCGCCCCGGATCTTCAACGCAGCTTCATGCAGCTGTCCCGGGACCACGGCACTGTGCACCGTGTGAGCGACGGAAGACCGGCCGGGCGCAGCGGCGCCCGGCCGTACGAGCACCTGGAGTGCCGGGGTCCGGTGCGCATCCGGTGCCATCGGCACGAGGGGATCGTGCTCGTCAACGACCATGCCGTCCGGGGCCTCGGCCGCCTGGCGGCGACCTGGAAACTGGTGCGGTCCGACGGCCGGATCCTGACCGCTCCCGCCCGCCTGCCCGATCTGAGGCCGGGCGAGACGGCAGCCGTACTCCCGCCGTTCCCGCTGCCGCGGGACGGCGGCGAGGCGTGGCTGACGCTTCGGGTGGTGACGGCGGTGGACGAGCCGTGGGCACCGCGCGGTACGGAGCTGTGCGCGCCGCGGATCCGGCTGCGGACGGCGTCCCCGGCCGCCGGGCGAGCCGATGCCGGCAGTGACGTACGGCCGTCCCGTCCGGCCGCGGCCGGGAACCACCACCGGAACCGGCCCCTGCGCGCCTTGTGACCCGGCCCCTCCTCCCCGGCTCCCCGCACCCACCTGGGCGACCTCACACAGAACACGGGGCCCAGGAGGAATGCGCCGCGATCGGTGAGGCGTTCGGGCCGCCGGACCGACGGGGCGTCGGCCACCGAGGGCACCGTCACCGACTGGGCCGGGAGACGCCGCTGGAGACCTGGTGGCACCTCGCGGTCGTGAACGACGGCAGCCACACGATCCGGTACGTCGAGGGCTGCCCCGTCGTCCGCGAAGATGGCGCACCGTCTTCGGACCTCGCAGGATCAGCCCGGGAAGGGTCCGTGAGGCTGTGCCATGCCCATCGTTCCCGCCGGGGCCCTGCGGCGGCCCGATCGTGCGAGGAGCACACCGGCGATCAGGAGTACCAGCCCCGCGCCGGCGGCCACGAGGCCCGTCATCCACAGCCCCTGCTCCAGCGGCGCATGCCTGGTCTTCGGGGTTCCGTCCGGAGTCGCCAGGTGCTCCCTGCCGTGGTACGTCACCGGAGCGGTCCTGTCCTCGGGGGGCGAGGCGGCGGCCTTCACCGCCGCGGCGGCGTCGATCGGTCCGTAGCCGAGCCGGGCGCTGCCGCCCCCCGCGGGGCGATGTGCGGTGGCGATCAGGACGTCGTTCACCTGCGCCGGGGTCAGTTTCGGGTTCTTGCCGTACATGAGCGCCACGACCCCGGCGGCCAGCGCGCACGCCGGTGAGGTGCCGTTGATCTTCAGGTAGCCGCCGGTGTTCTTCGCACTGACGATGCCGACGCCGGGTGCGGCCACATCGTTGTAGGTGTGCACGGTGGAGAAGCCGGCGCGCCCACCGCCCGGCTGAGTGGCGGCCACCGCGATCACGCCCGGGTATCCGGCCGGGTAGGAGTTGTCGTTGAGTTTGTCGCCCGAGTTGCCGGCCGACGCCAGCAGCGTCACCCCCTTGCGGAGGGCATAGGCCACGGCCTCGGTCTCTTCGTCGTCGTAGGTGCTGAAACCGTCCGCGCTGCCGAACGACATGGAGATCACGTCGGCGCCGTGGTCGGCCGCGTAGCGGATGCCTTGCGCGGCCGGGCTCCTGCCGCCCTTGCGGAGATGTTCCAAGTCCTTCGCGGCGGTCTTCTCGTCGTCCTTGTCGGAGGTGACGCGCACGGCGAGGATCCTGGCTCCGGGGGCCACCTTGAGGACGTCCGAGGCCATGGCCGTACCGTGCCCTCCCCAGTCCGGGTCCCCCGGCCGCAGCCCGTCCTGGCGGTAGTCGGGGCCGGTCGTCACCCTGCCCTTCAGGGCCGGGTGGCCGGCCACCACGCCGCTGTCGAGGACCGCGACCGTCACTCCTTCGCCCTTGCTCTGCTGCTGCGCCGCGGACAGGCCGAGTGCGCCCCCTTCCCACCCGACCGGTGCCGCCGCCTGTGCGGGGGCGGCGGCCAGAGTGCACAGCAGACCGGTGAGGGCGACCGCGGTGCAGGTGGCGCGTATCGTCTTGAGCTTCACTGCGGGTCTCACCTTGCCAGGTTCAGGATGTGGGCGTGGAACGTCTCGCTGAGCGCCTTGGCCTCGTCCATCCAGGGCTGTCTGTCCGCGTCGTTCCCCTCGAAGCCGCTGGGCAGGGTGGACGAGGCGCGCCCGTCGACGGCGCCCGTGGTGACGGCGACGGCGTAGGGGAAGTCGTCTCCCAGGCCGGTGCCGCCCATGCCGTTGCGCCTGCGCTCCTGCCACTTCGCCGCGAGCGTCCCCGGTACCCGCAACGGGACCACCGCGGCGTCGGGAACGTCCGCCGACTGCTGGTCGTCGAGATACTCGCCCATCTCCTGTGCGGCGGTTCCGCCCTTGGGCAGCACGATGACCGCGACGGTGGCGACCATTTCCCCGGTGAGATCGACGTACGTGGCGCGCAGTACGGCCTTGCAGCCGAGCCGCTGGGCGGTCTTGCGCGTCTCTCCGCTGAGACCGGCGGAGCACGAGGTGTCCTCGGAGACGCCCATCCGGCTCCACTGCGCAACGTTCTTGTCCGAGGCCTGGTGGGTGTAGTCGGGCGGTTCGCCGATGGTCGCAGGGAAGAGACGGCCGACGGTCTCGTCGCGCCACAGCACCGGCCCGTAGGCGTCGGAGTTGGGCACCGACTGCCGGCTGTTGCCGTACGCGTGCGCCGCCAGTGCTCCGCCGCCGAGCATGCCGAGTACACCGAACACGCCGAGCAGACTGCCCAGGACCTTCCGGGCGGTGCGTCCTGAGCCCGCGGGGGCCGCCGGCGGCCCGGGCACGGGATGTGCGGGCGCGGGGTAGGCACCGTACGGTGAGGGCCCCGCGTGGGCCGGAGCGGCAATCGGGGGTGCCGTCGGCATGGGCGGCGGCACCGGGGCCGGGCCCTGCCACTGTGGTTGCGGCTGCCAACCGCCGTGCGAGGGCGGCTGCCCATACGGATGGCCGCTTCCCGGCGGCGGGGGGTAAGACATGGGTGGTTCCCTCTCACAGGTCAATCTGCGAGGGAGCACGATGCCTGGTCCGGCTCACGTGGCAGAGCACACACCTCGAACGACCTGCACACCAGGATGCAGCGAGGCACAACTTCAGCCACCCGCGCACCTCTTCGGCGCCCCCGCGAATCTGACGACAGCTTATGACCTTCGCAGACGCAAGGCGTGTGCCGCTCGTGGAGTTCGTATAACGATCTCATCCCTTCGCCACGGCACCTGCTGGGCCCTTCACCCAGTGAACTCATCTGCGGGGGCGTCGACTTTCCTTGCTTCAAGCCTTGACGACCGCAGAGAGGGGGAGCACATTGGCGGCACGGTGAGAGCGCTCTCAAAATGCTCGGCGAGCGCCCGCCGAGGGCTCCCCGCACAACTCCCCGTACCCGAGAGGCCTCCCCCATGAGCGATTGCTCCGGCATACCCGGAATCCACCGCCGCCGGCGCCCCCTGCGGCGCGCGCTCGTCGCCGTCGCCGCGACGCTCGGCCTGGCCGCGGCCGTCGCCACGGCGGCCTCCGCACCGGCGAACGCCACCGCCCCCGCCCCTCCCTCGGGCTGGACCCAGGTCTTCCTGGACGACTTCGACGGCGCGGCCGGCTCCGGCGTGAACACCGCCGACTGGCAGTACGACACCGGCACTTCGTACCCGGGCGGCGCCGCGAACTGGGGTACCGGCGAGGTCGAGACGATGACGTCGAGCACGAACAACGTGGCGCTGGACGGCAAGGGCGATCTGCTCATCACGCCGCGCCGGGACGCCTCCGGCAACTGGACCTCCGGGCGGATCGAGACCACCCGCACCGACTTCCAGCCCCCGGCCGGCGGCAAGCTGCGCGTCGAGGCCCGGATCCGGATGCCCGATGTGACCGGTGACGCGGCCGCCGGCTACTGGCCGGCGTTCTGGATGCTGGGCGCACCGTACCGCGGCAACTACCAGAACTGGCCGAGCGTCGGCGAGCTGGACATCATGGAGAACGTCCAGGGCCTGAACAAGACGTGGGCCACCGTGCACTGCGGCACCAACCCCGGCGGCCCGTGCAACGAGACGACGGGCCTCGGCAACTCGACCGCGTGTCCGAACACCACCTGCCAGTCGGGCTTTCACACCTACACGATGGAGTGGGACCGCTCGGTGAGCCCGGAGGCGATCCGCTTCGCCGTCGACGGCGTGACCTACCAGACGGTCACGGCGAACCAGGTGGACGCGACGACCTGGGCCAACGCCACGAACCACGGCTTCTTCGTCATCCTGAACGTGGCGATGGGCGGCGGCTTCCCGGGGGCGTTCGGTGGCGGCCCGACCGGCGCGACGGAGCCCGGCCACCCCATGGCCGTCGACTATGTGCAGGTCCTGCAGTCCTCGGGCGACGGCGGTGGCACCACTCCCCCGCCGTCCGGCAACCGCGACGCCTACAGCACCGTCCAGGCCGAGTCCTACGACAGCCAGTCCGGCCTCGGCACCGAGACCACCACGGACACCGGAGGCGGTCAGGACATCGGCTGGATCGCGAACGGCGACTGGGCGCTGTACAAGGGCGTGAACTTCGGCTCGACACCGGCCAGGCAGTTCTACGCGCGCGTGGCGAGCGGGGCGGCGTCCGGGGTGAGCGGGCTGGTGGAGGTGCGACTGGACAGCCGTGGCAACGCACCCATCGGCAGCTTCGCGGTGGGCAGCACCGGCGGCTGGCAGACGTGGAAGACGGTGCCGGCCAACATCAGCGCGGTGACCGGCACCCATGACGTCTATCTGACCTTCTCCAGCGGCCAGTCCGCGGACTTCGTGAACATGAACTGGTTCGACTTCGGTCACTGACCTGGAACGGCCGTACGGCCCTGGAGCCGGCACCAGGACGGCCCGGTGCTCGCCCCAGCGCGGTGACACCGGCGGCCCGCGAAGCTGAACGGGTCCGCCGGGGGCGGCAACTGGCCGCCGGCGGCTGCCGGCGCAGCACGAGCAGCACGGCCGGGGCACCCTGGTCCGGGCCGAGAAGCCGTACACCGTCGCGGGCCGTGGCGGCCGGTGGGGCGGGGGCGCCCCGGCCCGCGCCTTCGCGCCCGGACGGCGTACGCCGACAGAACAGGCCGTCACCGCCCACACGGAGCACTGCCGGACGGCTCTGCGCAGGAACGGCGTGAACGCACGGGTCGTCGATGTGGGCGCCGCCGACCACCACGGCTCCCGGCACCTGGGGGCCGACGCCGCGGCCACGCCGCCGATCGTCCGCTGGTTCGGGGAAATGGCCCGCAGTTGAGCCGAACACGGTGCGCGGCGGAAGGTTCAGCGCAGCTCCGCCCGGAACGCCACCGGCGTCTGCCCGGTGTGCAGATGGAAGAACTTGGTGAAGTTCGCCGCGTCGGGAAAGCCCACCGCTGCCCCGACGCGGCCGATCGGCATGTCGGTGTGGGCGAGGAGGCGCTTGGCCTCCAGGACGACGCGTTTGTCGATGAACCCCTTGGGGGTCTCACCGGTGGCGGCACGGACGGCGCGGACGAGGGTGCGGCGGGAGTACCCGAGTGCGTCGGCGTAGGCGCTGACGCTGTGGTTGGTGGCGAAGCCGTGCTCGACGGCGTCCCGGAAGCGGGTGAAGGTGCTGTCCGTCTGCTGCCGGGTGACCTCCGCCGAGCTGGCCGCGAGATGCGCGAGGCGCAGCAGGAACGCGGTGAGGGTGTGTCTGAGGACGGCGGTGTGCAGGCTGAGCGGCAGCGTGGCCGTGTCCTGGTACTCGCGGCGCAGCTGGTCGAGGGAGGCCTTGAGGGCGATGAGCCGGTCCGGGGCGGGGTGCAGCAGGGGCGGGAGGTCGTAGCGGTACAGGCCGGTGGCCTCGACGGTGGCCCGGGGCAGAAAGCCGGGCTGCATGGTCAGGACGGTTCCGCGGTACACGGTCTCGCGGGAGAAACGGTGGACCTGTCCGGGGCGGATCCAGAGCAGGTCGCCGGCACCCGCCTCGTACTCGGCGAAGTCGATCATGTGCCGTACGGGGCCGTCGGTGAACAGCATGACGACGTGGAAGTCGATGCGGTGGACGCGGTGCAGGGGGGCGTCGGCGTGCCAGGTGCGGTCGGTTCCCATGGGGCCGATCTGCATGCCGACGCCGCCGACGGCCAGTTCGGCCGGGAAGGGAAAGGTTCGGATGCCGTCGCCGTCAGCCTGAGAGGTTCCGTCCGTCATGTCCTTTTCGTGCCGTCCCTGTCGCGCGCTCGCTGTCCCAGATTCACCACAGGCTGACACACCCCGACCTTTCCTCGAAAAAGTCAGACTTTTAAGTTTGAACGCGTCAGGCCAGCAATCCCGTACTGAACGAGGACTTCTTGAAGATGACCACGCAGACTCCCGACGGATTCGAGTGGACCGACCTCGACCGGCGTGCTGTGGACACCGCCCGTCTTCTGGCGGCTGACGCGGTCCAAAAGGTGGGCAACGGCCACCCGGGCACCGCGATGAGCCTGGCACCTGCCGCATACACGATCTTTCAGAAGGTGATGCGTCACGATCCCGCCGACCCCGAGTGGACCGGCCGGGACCGTTTCGTCCTCTCCCCCGGCCACACCTCGCTGACCCTCTACACGCAGCTGTTCCTCTCCGGGTACGAGCTGGGGCTGGACGACCTGAAGGCATTCCGGACCCAGGGCTCCAGGACACCGGGGCACCCCGAGTACGGGCACACCGCCGGCGTCGAGACCACCACCGGCCCGCTCGGCCAGGGGGTCGCCAACGCGGTCGGCATGGCGATGGCGGCCCGCTACGAGCGCGGCCTGTTCGACCCGGACGCGCCGCAGGGCGAGTCCCCCTTCGACCACACCGTCTGGGCGATCGTCTCCGACGGCGACCTGGAGGAGGGCGTCTCCGCCGAGGCCTCCTCGCTCGCCGGTCACCAAAGGCTCGGCAACCTCGTCCTCCTGTACGACGACAACCACATCTCCATCGAGGGCGACACCGCAACCGCGTTCTCCGAGGACGTGCTGAAGCGGTACGAGGCCTACGGCTGGCACACCCAGCGCATCGAGCCCGCCGCCGACGGCGACATCGACGTGGCCGCCCTGCACACGGCCCTGAAGGCCGCGCAGGCCGAGACCGAGCGGCCCTCGATCATCGCGATGCGCACGATCATCGCCTGGCCGGCCCCGAACGCGCAGAACACCGAGGCCGCGCACGGCTCGGCGCTGGGCGCGGAGGAGATCGCGGCCACCAAGCGCGTCCTCGGCTTCGACCCCGGGCAGGCCTTCCAGGTCGAGGAGGCGGTGCTCAAGCACACGCGCCGGGCGCTGGACCGGGGTGCCGAGGCGCACGCGGCCTGGGACAAGCGGATCGCCGAGTGGCGTGCCGCCGACGCCGAGCGAGCCGCCCTCTTCGACCGGATCGCCAAGGGCGAGCTGCCCGAGGGCTGGGAGAGGAACATCCCGGTGTTCGAGGAGGGCAGGTCGGTCGCCACCCGCGCCGCCTCCGGCAAGGTGCTCCAGGCGCTCGGCCCGGTGATCCCCGAGCTGTGGGGCGGCTCCGCCGACCTGGCGGGGTCCAACAACACCACCATCGACAAGACCAGCTCGTTCCTGCCCGAGGGCAACCCGCTGCCCGAGGCCGACCCGTACGGCCGAACCGTCCACTTCGGCATCCGCGAGTTCTCGATGGCCGCGGAGATGAACGGCATCGCCCTGCACGGCAACACCCGCATCTACGGCGGCACCTTCCTCGTCTTCTCCGACTACATGCGCAACGCCGTGCGGATGTCGGCGCTCATGCAGCTGCCGGTGACGTACGTGTGGACGCACGACTCCATCGGCCTGGGCGAGGACGGCCCCACCCACCAGCCCGTCGAGCACCTCGCCTCGCTGCGCGCCATCCCGGGCCTGAACATCGTCCGCCCGGCCGACGCCAACGAGACCGCGATCGCCTGGGCCGAGATCCTGAAGAGGCACGCCACCAGCCCCGCCCCGCACGGGCTCGCGCTCACCCGCCAGGGCGTGCCGGTGTACGCGCCGAACGAGGACGCGGCCAAGGGCGGCTATGTGCTGCGCGAGTCGTCGACCGAGGCCCCGGAGGTGATTGTCATCGCGACGGGCTCCGAGGTGCAGCTGGCCGTGGCCGCGCGGGAGCAGCTGGAGGCCGAGGGGATCGGCACGCGCGTGGTGTCCATGCCGTCGGTGGAGTGGTTCGAGGAGCAGCCGCGCGAGTACCGCGAGCGGGTGCTGCCGCCGGCCGTGAAGGCCCGGGTCGCCGTCGAGGCCGGGATCGCTCTGACCTGGTACCGGTTCGTGGGCGACGCGGGACGCATCGTCTCCCTTGAGCACTTCGGCGCTTCCGCCGACGCGAAGACCCTGTTCACCGAGTTCGGCTTCACCCCCGAGAACGTCGCCGCCGCGGCCCGCGAGTCGCTCGCCGCCGTGCGCGCCTGACACCGACGCCCGATACCGACGCAAGCAGAAAGATGATCACTGTGACCGAAGCAATCGCGACCCCGGGAGCCCTCAAGCGCCTCGCCGACGAGGGCGTGTCGATCTGGCTCGACGACCTGTCGCGCAAGCGGATCACGTCGGGCAGCCTCGCCGAGCTGGTGGCGAGCGGCAGCGCCGTCGGTGTCACCACCAACCCGTCGATCTTCCAGGCCGCGATCGGCTCCGGCGAGGGCTACGAGGAGCAGCTCACCGACCTCGCCGTACGGGGGGTGACGGTGGACGAGGCGGTGCGGATGATGACGACCGCCGACGTGCGGGCTGCCGCCGATATTCTGGATTCTGTATACAGCACATCGAAGGGTGTGGACGGCCGCGTCTCCATCGAGGTAGACCCGCGCCTGGCCCACGACACCGGGGCCACCGTCGCCGAGGCCAAGCAGCTGGCGTGGCTGGTGAACCGCCCCAATGTCATGATCAAGATCCCGGCGACCAGGGCGGGTCTGCCGGCCATCACCGAGGTCATCGGCCTCGGCATCAGCGTCAATGTGACCCTGATCTTCTCCCTGGAGCGCTACCGCGAGGTCATGGCCGCCTACCTGGCCGGCCTGGAGAAGGCCCGCGAGCGCGGCATCGACCTGTCCACGATCCACTCCGTGGCGTCCTTCTTCGTCTCCCGCGTGGACACCGAGATCGACAAGCGGCTGACCGCCCTGGGCACCGACGAGGCCCTGGCCCTCAAGGGCCGCGCGGCCCTCGCCAACGCCCGGCTCGCCTACGAGGCGTACGAGGAGGTGTTCGGCTCCGACCGGTGGCTGGCGCTCGCCGGTGCCAAGGCCAACAAGCAGCGCCCGCTGTGGGCGTCCACCGGTGTGAAGGATCCTGCATACAAGGACACCCTGTACGTGGACGAGCTGGTCGCGCCGGGCACGGTCAACACCATGCCGGAGGCCACCCTGAACGCCGTCGCCGACCACGGCGAGATCACCGGCAACACGGTGACCGGCGGCTACGCGCAGGCCCACGCCGACCTGGCCGCCGTGGAGCGGCTCGGCATCTCCTACGACGAGGTCGTCCAGCAGCTGGAGGACGAGGGCGTCGCCAAGTTCGAGGCGGCCTGGCAGGAGCTGCTGGACGCCGTAGCGAAGTCCCTGAAGAGCAAGGGAGTTGACGCCCGATGACCGACAACGCACCCGCCGCCGCCCCGGCGCCCGCAGAGGTGCCGGTCCCGGTGGCCCCGCCGGGACGTGCTCTCGCCGACTGGGAGAATCCGCTGCGGGACGCCCGTGACCGCCGGCTCCCCCGGATCGCGGGCCCGTCCGGGCTGGTCATCTTCGGTGTGACCGGTGACCTGTCCCGCAAGAAGCTGATGCCCGCGGTGTACGACCTCGCCAACCGCGGTCTGCTGCCGCCGGGCTTCTCCCTCGTCGGGTTCGCCCGCCGGGACTGGGAGGACCAGGACTTCGCCCAGGTCGTCCACGACGCGGTCCGCGAGCACTCCCGCACCCCGTTCCGCGAGGAGGTGTGGCAGCAGCTCGCCGAGGGCATGCGGTTCATCCCCGGCGACTTCGACGACGACACCGCGTTCAAGCAGCTGAAGGACGCCGTCGAGGAGCTGGACGCCTCCCGCGGCACGGGAGGCAACTTCGCGTTCTATCTCTCGGTTCCGCCGAAGTTCTTCCCGAAGGTCGTGCAGCAGCTGAAGAAGCACGGCCTGGCCTCCCCGCCGCAGGGATCCTGGCGGCGCGCGGTCATCGAGAAGCCCTTCGGGCACGACCTGGACAGCGCCCGCGAACTGAACGCGATCGTGCACGAGGTGTTCGAACCGGACCAGGTGTTCCGGATCGACCACTACCTCGGCAAGGAGACCGTCCAGAACATCCTGGCGCTGCGCTTCGCCAACCAGATGTACGAGCCGATCTGGAACCGGTCGTACGTCGACCACGTCCAGATCACCATGGCCGAGGACATCGGCATCGGCGGCCGGGCCGGCTACTACGACGGCATCGGCGCCGCCCGTGACGTCATCCAGAACCACCTGCTGCAGCTGATGGCGCTGACCGCCATGGAGGAGCCGATCGCGTTCGACGCGGAGGCGCTGCTCACCGAGAAGCTGAAGGTGCTGAAGTCGGTGCGCCTGCCCGAGGACCTCGGCCGGCACACCGTGCGGGCGCAGTACGCGGGGGGCTGGCAGGGCGGCGAGAAGGTCGTCGGCTACCTCCAGGAGGACGGCATCGACCCCAAGTCGAAGACCGACACCTTCGCCGCGATCAAGCTGGGCATCGACAACCGCCGCTGGGCGGGCGTCCCCTTCTATCTGCGCACCGGAAAGCGTCTCGGCCGCCGGGTGACCGAGATCGCGGTGGTCTTCAAGCGGGCCCCGCACTCCCCGTTCGACTCCACCGCGACCGAGGAGCTGGGCCAGAACGCGATCGTCATCCGCGTCCAGCCGGACGAGGGCATGACCGTGCGGTTCGGCTCGAAGGTGCCGGGCACGTCGATGGAGATCCGGGACGTGTCGATGGACTTCGCGTACGGCGAGTCGTTCACCGAGTCCAGCCCGGAGGCGTACGAGCGGCTCATCCTGGACGTGCTGCTCGGCGACGCGAATTTGTTCCCCCGTCACCAGGAAGTGGAAGAGTCCTGGAAGATCCTCGACCCGATCGAGGCGTACTGGGCGGCGCACGGCAGGCCGGCGCAGTACGCGTCGGGCAGCTGGGGACCGAGTGAAGCGGACGAGATGCTCGCACGAGACGGACGGAGCTGGCGCAGGCCATGAAGATCGACCTGACCGACACCACGGCAAGCAAGATCAACAAGGCGTTGGTGCAGGGCCGCCGCGCCATCGGCACCCCGGCCGTGGGCATGGTCCTGACGATGGTCATCGTCACGGACGAGGAGAACGCCTACGACTCGATCAAGGCCGCCGAGGAGGCCTCGCACGAGCACCCCTCGCGGACCCTGGTCGTCATCAAGCGGCACGCCCGCACCCTGCGCGACCGCACCCACTCCCGGCTGGACGCGGAGGTCCGGGTCGGTTCCGAGGCGGGCACCGGGGAGACGGTCGTGCTGCGCACCTACGGCGAGGTGTCCGACCACGCCGACTCGGTCGTCCTGCCGCTGCTGCTGCCGGACGCGCCCGTCGTCGTGTGGTGGCCGGTGGAGGCCCCCGACACCCCGTCCAAGGACCCGCTCGGCGCGCTGGCCCAGCGCCGGATCACCGACCTGTACGCGGTCGAGCGGCCGATGGAGGTCCTGGAGACCCGCGCCCGCAACTACGCGCCCGGCGACACCGACCTCGCCTGGACCCGGCTGACGCTGTGGCGGTCCATGCTGGCCGCCGCGCTCGACCAGGCCCGGGTGAAGGTGACCACGGCGGCCGTCGAGGCCGAGGCGGACAACCCCAGCGCCGAGCTGCTGTCCCGCTGGCTGGAGGCCCGCCTGAACGTCACCGTGGACCGCGTGGTCAGCGCCGGCCCGGTCGTCACGGCCGTACGCCTCGGCACCGCGAACGGCGAGATCGTCATCGACCGCCCCGAGGGCCCCCTCGCGACCCTGACCCTGCCGGGCCAGCCGCCGCGCACCCTTGCCCTGAAGGTCCGCCCCACCTCCGAACTCATCGCCGAGGAGCTGCGCCGCCTCGACGCCGACGAGATGTACGCCATCGCCCTCAAGGGCGAGGCTGCCAAGGAGAACGCCTGACATGGCACAGTCCGAGTTCCCCAAGCTCACCAGCCGGCCCGAGTGGACGGCCCTCGCCGACCACCGCGCCGAGGGGCAGCCGCAGCTGCGCGAGCTGTTCGCGGCGGACCCCGGCCGCGCCGAGCGGTATGTCGTACGGGCCGGCGACCTGTACATCGACTACAGCAAGCACCTGATCACCGACGAGACCCTGGCCCTGCTCCAGGAACTCGCCGCCGCCACCGGCGTGTTCGCGCTGCGCGACGCCATGTTCCGCGGCGAGAGGATCAACCTCACCGAGGACCGGGCCGTGCTGCACACCGCGCTGCGTTCCGCACGGGACGCGGTGATCGAGGTCGACGGCGAGAACGTCGTGCCCAAGGTGCACGCGGTCCTGGACAAGATGGCCCACTTCGCCGACCGGGTCCGCTCGGGCGAGTGGACCGGCCACACCGGCAGGCGGATCAGGAACGTCGTCAACATCGGCATCGGCGGCTCCGACCTCGGCCCGGCCATGGCCTACGAGGTGCTGCGCCCTTACACCGCACGGGAGTTGACGTTCCGGTTCGTGTCGAACGTGGACGGCGCCGACCTGCACGAGGCCACCCGTGACCTGGACCCGGCGGAGACGCTGTTCATCGTCGCGTCCAAGACGTTCACCACGATCGAGACGATCACCAACGCCACCTCGGCACGCAAGTGGCTGCTCGACGGGCTCGGCGGCGAGGAGAAGGCGGTCGCCAGGCACTTCGTGGCACTGTCCACGAACGCCGAGAAAGTCACAGAGTTCGGCATCGACCCGGACAACATGTTCGAGTTCTGGGACTGGGTCGGCGGCCGGTACTCGTACGACTCGGCGATCGGCCTCTCCCTGATGATCGCCATCGGGCCCGACCGGTTCCGGGAGATGCTCGACGGCTTCCGGCTGATGGACGACCACTTCCGCACCGCGCCCGCCGAGGCCAACGCGCCGCTGCTGCTGGGCCTGCTGGGCATCTGGTACGGCAACTTCCACGACGCCCAGTCGCACGCGGTGCTGCCGTACAGCCACTACCTGTCGAAGTTCACCGCCTACCTCCAGCAGCTGGACATGGAGTCCAACGGCAAGTCGGTGCAGCGCGACGGCGAGCCGGTGCAGTGGCAGACCGGGCCGGTCGTCTGGGGCACCCCGGGCACCAACGGCCAGCACGCCTACTACCAGTTGATCCACCAGGGCACCAAGCTGATCCCGGCGGACTTCATCGGCTTCGCCCGCCCGGTCGACGAGCTGAGCGCCGAACTCAAGGCCCAGCACGACCTGTTGATGGCCAACTTCTTCGCCCAGACCCAGGCACTCGCCTTCGGCAAGAGTGCCGATGAGGTCCGCGCCGAGGGCGTGCCCGAGGAGCAGGTGGCGCACCGCACCTTCCAGGGCAACCACCCCACCACCACGGTCCTCGCCCCCGAGCTGACCCCGTCCGTGCTCGGCCAGCTGATCGCCCTCTACGAGCACAAGGTGTTCGTGCAGGGCGCGGTGTGGAACATCGACTCCTTCGACCAGTGGGGCGTGGAGCTGGGCAAGGTCCTCGCCAAGCGGGTCGAGCCCGCGCTGACCGAGGGCGCACAGGTCCCCGGTCTCGACCCGTCCACCACGGCCCTCGTCGCCGCCTACCGCACCTTCAAGAACGCTCAGGAAGTGAACTGATCATGCAGCTCGGTCTCATCGGTCTCGGCAAGATGGGCGGCAACATGCGCGAGCGGATCCGCCGCGCCGGCCACACCGTCATCGGCTACGACCGCAATCCCGAGGTCTCCGACGTCAAGTCCCTCGCCGAACTGGTCGAGAAGCTGGACGCGCCACGCCATGTGTGGGTGATGGTCCCGGCCGGCACCGCCACGCAGACCGTCATCGACGAACTGGGCGACCTGCTGCAGCCCGGCGACACGGTGATCGACGGCGGCAACTCCCGCTGGACGGACGACGAGAAGCACGCCGCCGCCCTCGGCATCAAGGGCATCGGCTTCGTCGACGCCGGTGTCTCCGGCGGGGTGTGGGGCCTGCAGAACGGCTACGCGCTCATGGTCGGCGGCGACAAGGCGCACGTGGAGCCGCTGGAGCCGATCTTCGAGGCGCTCAAGCCGGAGGGCCCGTACGGCTATGTCCACGCGGGCCGGGTCGGCGCCGGGCACTTCTCGAAGATGGTCCACAACGGCATCGAGTACGCCATGATGCAGGCGTACGCCGAGGGCTGGGAGCTGCTGGAGAAGGTGCACTCGGTGGAGAACGTCCGCGAGGTGTTCCGCTCCTGGCAGGAGGGCACCGTGATCCGTTCCTGGCTGCTGGACCTCGCGGTCAACGCCCTGGACGAGGACGAGCACCTGCAGAAGCTGCGCGGCTACGCGGAGGACTCCGGCGAGGGCCGCTGGACGGTGGAGGCGGCGATCGACAACGCCGTACCGCTCCCGGCGATCACGGCCTCGCTCTTCGCCCGGTTCGCCTCCCGGCAGGACGACTCACCGCAGATGAAGATGATCGCGGCGCTGCGCAACCAGTTCGGCGGCCACGCGGTCGAGAAGAAGGACTGACGCCCTCGCCCTGTCCAGCCCGCTGGACAGGGCAATACGCACCGCCGAGCCGGCGGACCCGACCGGAGCCGTGCCCGACCCCGATCTGCACGAGTGGCACTACGGCGGCCACGAGGGCGTCACCACCGTCGACATCCACCGCACCCACCCCGGCTAGGACCTGTGACGGCCCTTCCGGGAGCGAGACACCGTACGGCTCGCAGCCGCGCGGACTGTGAGGAACATCCCGGCCACCACCCCGGGCCCGGCTTCTACAATCTCCGGCACGCACAGTGAGCGTGCCGCCCCGGCGGCCACCGGCCCGAAGGAAAGCGATGACCAGCGTCGAAGAACCGGTACGCCCCGGGGGACGCGTACGCGACGCGGCCCGCACCAAGGCCGAGATCCTGGACGTGGCCACGCAGGAGTTCGCCCGAGCCGGCTACGACGGCGCCCGCGTGGACGAGATAGCGGCCCGCACCCGCACCACCAAGCGGATGATCTACTACTACTTCGGCGGCAAGGAGCAGCTGTTCACGGCCGTGCTGGAGCGGGCGTACGGAGTGATCCGCGAGGCCGAGCAGCAGCTGGACGTCGAGCACCTGGACCCGGTCGCCGCGATCCGGCGGCTGGCCGAGCTGACCTTCGACCACCACGAGCGGCACCCGGACTTCATCCGGCTGGTCGGTATCGAGAACATCCACGGGGCCGAGCACCTCGCGGCCTCCGGGAAGCTCGGCAGGACCGGCTCACCGGCCCTGGAGCTGATCCGCCGGATCCTCGCCGCGGGGCGGGAGTCCGGGCTGTTCACAGCCGATGTGGACGCGGTCGACCTGCACGCGGTGATCAGCTCGTTCTGCTTCTTCCGGGTCGCCGGCCGGAACACCTACGGCGCCCTGTTCGGCCGGGACCTGGCGGACCCCGCCCGGCGGGAGCACTACCGGACCATGCTCGGCGACATGGTGATCGCCTACCTGACGGCGGAGCGGGCGGCCGGCTGACCGCCGTAGCCCCGGCTGCCCACCGCGGCTGACTCTGCACATCCGGGTCGGGGAGCCGGTTCGTTGATCAGCAGCGGGGATCCGGTCTCGGGTGGCGCGGCTCGTAGAGGGTGAGTTCACCGCCGCCCGGCAGGCGCAGGGCGGTCACCCGGCCCCACCGGGCCTCCTCCACCGGACGGGTGAACTCCACGCCATGTCCGGCGAGTTGACGCTGCGTCGCGTCGAGGTCGTCGCACATCAGCATCAGCTCGTGCGCGGGCTCGCCGTCGGTGGGGTGACAGGCCACCTCGGCAGGCGGTGCCTGGAAGATCAGCCAGCCGTGGCCCGCGTCGACGTGCGCCCAGCCGAGGGTGTCGCGCAGAAAGGC
Organism: Streptomyces sp. NPDC030799; assembly: GCF_055572255.1. Taxonomy (NCBI): domain Bacteria; kingdom Bacillati; phylum Actinomycetota; class Actinomycetes; order Kitasatosporales; family Streptomycetaceae; genus Streptomyces; species Streptomyces sp. NPDC030799. The sequence goes on from NZ_JBVIDS010000004.1 coordinate 137,290, forward strand.
CCGGTCGGCCTCCGCGTCGCGGCTGTAGAGCACCACATGTGCACCGTTGATCACGCGCGGAGGCTAGTGCGGCGGAGGGGTCCGGGCAAGCACCGGCCGCCTGCGCCCCGCCGTGCGGCCCGGTCACGGGGCCGGGTTCACGGCCGCGTCGAGGAGCGGGCCGAGTTCCCTCACGGCCGTGGTCAGGGGGCCTGCGTCGCATTCGGCGCGGGCCATGAGGATCGCTCCCTCCAGCGTGCTGATCATCAGTGTGGCGAGGGATGCGGCACGGGCCCCGGGCACCCCCATGCCGGCCAGGGCCTCGGCGAGCGGGTTCCGCCAGGTCGTGAACGCGGCGGCCACGGCCTCCCGGGTCGATCCGGCGGCGGAGGTGCACTCGACCGTGGCGGCGGCCACCGGGCAGCCCGCCGCGAAGCCGTCCGTCGCGTACTCGTCGGTCCACTGCGCGACCATCGCCGCGAACAGGGCGCTCGGCGTCGGCTCCTCAAGTCCCGCCAGAAAACGGGCGATGCGCCGGCCCGCGTACCGTCCGGCCCAGGCGACCGCCTCGTTGACCAGCTGTTCCTTTCCACCCGGGAAGTAGTGCTGGAGCGAACCGCGCGGTGCGCCGGCGTGCGCGGCGACCTCGCGCAGACCGGTGGCGGCGACTCCGTCGCGGCGGATGAGCTGGGCGGCGCTGAAGACCATCCGCTCCCGCGGCCCCCGTCTCGCCTCGCTCATCGCGGCCCTCCGTTCCTCACGGCGCCCACTCTATGACCGGCGTCATAACGACCGCTACTATGACAGCGGTCATAGTCCGCTCCGGGAGCAGAGGACGGTCCCCATGCACGTCGGTTTCATCGGTCTCGGTGTGATGGGCCGGCCCATGGCGCAGCGCCTGGTGTCCGCCGGCACTCCCCTGGTGGTCTGGAACCGGACCCCGGAACGCACCGCAGCCCTGCGCGCGGCCGGGGCCTCGGTCGCCGCGGACGCCGACGAGGTGTTCGCACGGTCGGACGTGGTGCTGCTGATGCTCGCCGACGAGGCCGCGGTCGACGCCGTCCTCGGCCGCGGCACCCGTGTGTTCGCCGCGCGCGTCGCCGGGCGCACCGTCGTCCACATGGGTACCACCTCGCCCGAGTACTCCCACGCCCTGGAGAGGGACATCCGGGCGGCCGGCGGCGGGTACGTCGAGGCGCCCGTCTCCGGGTCGCGGGTGCCGGCGGAGGAGGGCCGGCTGGTGGCGATGCTCGCCGGGGAGGCGGACGCCGTGGACGCCGTACGGCCGCTGCTCGCGCCGTTGTGCCGGGAGACGTTCGTGTGCGGTCCCGCGCCCGGCGCCCTGTTGATGAAGTTGTCCGTGAACCTCTTCCTGATCACGCTGGTGACCGGCCTGACCGAGGCGTTCCACTTCGCCGAGCGCCAGGGCCTGGACCGCCGGCTGTTCCTGGAGGTCCTCGACGCGGGGCCCATGGCCAGCGCGGTCTCCCGGATGAAGGCACCCAAGCTGGGTGAGCGGGACTTCTCGGTTCAGGCGGCCGCGCTGGACGTCCTGAAGAACAACCGGCTCATCGCCGAGGCGGCGCGCAAGGCGCGGCTGGCCTCACCGCTCCTCGACGTGTGCCACACCCTGTTCGAGGAGACGGTGGCGCAGGGGTACGGCGGCGAGGACATGGTGGCCGTACTGCGCGCGATCGAGACCCGGTCCGCCGAGGCGTCGTAGCCGGCCGTCGTGGGTCAGCGCTTAGGGGCGCCGTAGACCCGGTCGACGTGCAGGCGCACCACGAGGCGTCGGTCGCGGACCATCGCCGCCCGGTAGTCGTCCCAGTCCGGGTGCTCGCCGAGCACGTCCCGGTACAGCCGGATCAGTTCCTCGACGGTCTCGTCGTGCGGGTCCCGGGCGACCGGGGACAGCTCGGCCGTGCCCTCGGCGACCGTGTACGCCCAGCGGTCGGCGCTGGTGACGTGGTAGGAGGCGCGGGGGTCGCGGCGCAGGTTGCGGGTCTTGGCGCGGTCGTCGGTGACCGAGATCCGGATGATCCGCTCGTCGGGGTAGTAGGCGTGGCTGACGTTGGACAGCTGGGGACGGCCGTCGCGCTTGAGGGTGACCAGCACCCCGCCATGGCCGTCGGAGAGGAGGTCGAGCAGCGCGTCCTGTGCCGGTTCCTGAGTCATGACGGGGTCAACCCTGCGCGGCCCGCCGGGCATTCCCTCAGCCGGGAGGAGCGGCAGGCGCCCCCGCGACCAGCAGTAGACACTGTCTACGCACGCCTGGTAGACAGTGTCTATGACTGAGTCCGACATCGGGTTGCGCAAGCGTCTGGTCGACGTGGGAGCGGAGCTGCTGGCCGCCGAGGGGCTGCAGGCGCTCACCCTGCGGGAGATCGCCCGGCGCGCCGGCGTCTCGCACGGGGCGCCGCGCCGCCACTTCCCCACCCATCTGGAGCTGCTGTCGGCCATCGCCCGCCGCGGCTTCGACGATCTGGCCGAGCGGGTGCGCAGCACACTCGCACACGAGCCCGCCGACCCGCGCGCACAGGTGGCGGCGCTCGCGCGGACGTATCTGGAGTTCGCGCTGCACAACCCCGGCATGTACGAGCTGATGTTCCGTCACGACCTGCTGGAGAGCGGACATCTCGGGTTGCGGGAGACGAGTCTGCCCCTGTTCGGTGTGCTCGCCGGGCTGGTCGGTGAGGTGCGGCCCGAGGCCGACGCACGGCGGGTGGCGGGCGCACTGTGGGCGAACCTGCACGGGATCGCCCAGCTGTGGCGCTGGCGCAGCCTCCAACTGGCCCTCGGCGAGGACGACTTCGGCCGGTTGCTCGATGCGGTGCTGGCGGCCCACCTGGGCGCGGACGGCGACCGGTGAACCGGCGGTGGACGCTGGCGAGCAGTGTGGCGGGCGCGGTGGTCGTCGCGCTGGACGGCACGGTCCTCACGGTCGCCCAGCCCCGTCTGCAGGGGGACTTGGGCGCGTCGTTCGCCGAGGTGCAGTGGACCAGTACGGCGTATCTCGTCGCGGTGGCGAGCCTGCTGGTGTTCGCGGGGCGGCTCGGTGACCGGTACGGGCAGCGGCGGGTGTTCGCGCTGGGCCTGCTGGGGTTCGGGGCGGCGTCGGCGGGGATCGGTGCCGCGCCCTCGGTGGGCTGGGTGATCGGACTGCGGGCGGTGCAGGGAGTGTTCGGCGCGCTGTTGCAGCCGGCCACGCTGGGCATGCTGCGGGCCGCGTTCCCGCCGGACCGGCTGGCCGGGCCGCTCGCCGTACGGACGGCCGCGATCGGGCTGGCGGCGGCAGCGGGGCCGCTGGTGGGCGGGGCGCTGGTGGGCGGCCTCGGCTGGCGGACGGTGTTCTTCGTCAACGTGCTGCCCGCGCTCGTCTTCGGCCTGCCGGCCCTGCTGCGGCCACAGCCGCCCGCCGCGGGCTCCCGGACAGCGCTGGACGTGCCGGGGGCCGTGCTGCTCGCGGTGTCCCTGGCCTGCCTGGTGCACGCGCTGACCGCGCCGCCGGACTTCGTGGCGGGCCTCGCCGCCGCCGCGGTCACCGCCGCCGTCCTCGTGCGGCACGAACGGCGTACGGCGAGCCCGCTGCTGCCGGCCGCGGTCCTCGGCTCGCGGGCGGTCGGGGCGGCGCTCGGGATGCTGGTGGCCGTCTCCGCGGCCCTGTTCGGCGCCCTGTTCGTGGTCACCTACGTGCTGCAACGCCGGCTCGGCCTCGACCCGTTGCCCAGTGCCCTGCGCAGTCTGCCCCTGGCGGTGCTGATGGTGGCGTCCGCCGCGCTGTGCCCGGTGCTGCTGCGCCGGTTCGGGGCGCGCGGTACGACGACGGCGGCGACGGCTCTGCTGGCGCTCGGTGTCCTCGTGCTGTCCGGCACCACCGCCGCGCCGGCGCTCGGCTGTGCGTTCGCCCTGCTGGGCGCGGGCTTCGGCACGGTGATGGTGGCGGCCACCCAGGTGGTCGTACGGCGGGCGCAGGTGGCGGTGGCCGGAGTGGCGGGCGGACTGCAGCAGACAGCACTGAACGTCGGCCCGGCCGTCGGCGTCGCCACGGCGACCGCCCTGATGGACACCGGAACCGGTCAGGCCCTGCTGGTCCTGGCAGCCGTCGCAGCACTCGGCATACCGCTGGCCCGCGCGCTGCCGGGCATCGGGGACGGGGATGCACTGCCCGGCACCCGGGACGGGGATGCGCTGCCGGGGGCCGGGGACGGGGATGCGCTGCCGGGGGCCGGTGACGACCGTTCGGTGCCCGGGCCGGACGGCGACGATCCGCTGCCAGGGACCACCCGCGCCCGATCGCTGCCTGGCATCGAGGGCGCCCCTTCGTCTTCCTAGACCGCAGGCATCATCCGCCGCCCGGACCCGCCCTCGCCCGGCTGGTGCCCTGCGCCAAGGCGCCCCTTCGTTGCCCTGGACCGCGAGCGACCACCCGCTGCCGGAACCACCTCGCCCGGCTCCTGGCCCGCACCGAGGGCCACCCTTCGATGCCCTGGAGCCGCAAGCGACCATCCGTCAGGGACCGCCCGTGCCCGATCGCTGCCTGGCATCAAGGGCGCCCCTTCGTCTTCCTGGACCGCAGGCACCATCCGCCGCCCGGACCCACCCCCGCCCGGCTGGTGCCCTGCACCACGGGAAACCCTCGTCGCGTGGGACCGGAAGCCGCCGTCCGCTGCCCCGGGCCGGCCATGAGCCCTCTGCTGCCCGGGACCCTCTGGCGCCTCCCTGGCGGCGCGGTCCGGTGACGGGGGCGGGCGGGCGGCCGCTGCCGGTGCCGTTGCGTCGATGACGTGCGGCGCTGAGCAGCGGGTGGGTAAGGGTGCTCCTGCGGGACGATGAGGGGCGGGTGCTTCCGGTGGGCGGCCGGGGCATCGCGGACGAGGTGACCGGAGGAGAGCGATGGCACAGCTGCGGCAGGAAGCCGACCCGGGCGAGGCGGGCCTGGACGTCGAGGCGCTGGACCGCCTGGACCGGCAGTTCGCCCGCTACGTCGACCAGGGGCGGCTGCCCGGCTTTCTGGTGGCCCTGTCCCGCGGCGGCCGGGTCGCCCATCTCACCACATACGGCCGGCGCGATGTCGCGGCCGGCCTGCCGGTCGAGGCGGACACCCTGTGGCGGATCTACTCGATGACCAAGCCGGTCACCGCGGTCGCCGTGCTGCTGCTGGCGGAGGAGGGCAGGCTGTCCCTGGACGACCCACTGGACCGCCATCTGCCCGCATTCGCCGACCCGGTGGTGTACGAGGGCGGTTCGGGCGCCGAGGTGCGCACCCGCCCGGCCGCAGGCCCGATCCTGATCCGCCATCTGCTCACCCACACCGCCGGCCTCACCTTCGGCTTCTACTACCGTCACCCCGTCGACGCCCTGTACCGCGAGGCCGGCCTGGAGTACTCCGTCCCGCCGGGCAAGAACCTCGCCGAGACGGTCGAGGTGTACGCGCGCATGCCCCTGCAGTTCGATCCCGGCACACAGTGGAACTACTCGGTCGCCTCGAACGTGCTGGGCCGGGTCGTCGAGGTGGTGTCCGGGCAGCCGCTGGACGCGTTCTTCACCGAGCGGATCCTGCGTCCGCTCGGCATGACCGACACCGGTTTCCACCTCGGGCCCGGACATACGGGCCGACTGGCCGAGTTGTACGGGGAGACGGACGACGGCGGGATCGAGCCCGTGCCGGGACTGCCGGTGCACGGCCGGCCGCGGTTCCTGTCCGGCAGCGGCGGCCTGGTCTCCTCCGCGTACGACTTCCACCGGTTCATGGAGATGCTGCGCCGGGGCGGCGAACTGGACGGTGTCCGGCTGCTGTCCGCGGACAGCGTCGCGCAGATGACCCGCAATCAGCTGCCCGGCGGCGCGACGCTGCGGTCCTTCGGCGCACCCGTCCATCAGGAGCGGGGCAACGACGGGCTCGGCTTCGGCTTCAACGTGTCGGTGGTGACCGACCCGTCCCGCACTCCGGCCCCGTCCACCCTCGGCACGTACGGCTGGACCGGTGTGGCCACGACCGCGTTCTGGGTCGACCCGGCCCATGAGCTGACGGTGCAGTTCATGACGCAGATGCGCCCGAAGACGCTGAAGATCTTCCCGGAGCTGCGGCGGCTCGTGCACGCGGCACTGGTGGACTGAGCGCCGAGGACGCCGCCCGCCGCTCGTCCCCCATGGGGAGCGGCGGCGGGCCGCACGGTCCGGCTTCAGGAGCCGTGCGCGACGGCGTCCAGATGGGGCAGGATGTGGTCCATCCGCTCCCGCTTGGTGCGCAGATAGGTGATGTTGCTCTCGCACGGCTCGATCAGCAGCGGCACCTGCTCGGCGACCTGGACGCCATGCCGGACCAGCGCCTCCCGCTTGCGCGGGTTGTTGGACATCAGGCGTACCGAGCGCACCCCGAGGTCACGCAGGATCCCGGCCGCGACGCCGTAGTCACGGGCGTCCACGGGCAGGCCGAGCGCGAGGTTCGCCTCCACCGTGTCCAGGCCCTCCGCCTGCAGTGCCATCGCGCGCAGCTTGGCGAGCAGTCCGATCCCGCGGCCCTCGTGGCCCCGCAAGTAGACGACGATCCCGCTGCCTTCGGCGACCACGGCGCGCAGGGCGGCCTCCAGCTGGTCGCCGCACTCGCAGTGCCGGGAGCCGAACGCGTCCCCGGTCAGGCACTCGGAGTGCAGCCGGGTCAGCACGTTCTCGGTGCCGATGTCGCCGTACACCAGGGCCACTTGCTCGTCACCGAGGTCGTGGTCCAGGTAGCCGATCGCCTGGAATTTCCCGTACACGGTGGGCAGCGGTGCATTCACGACGCGTTCCACGCCCGACCGCCGCGAGGACTTCTTGCCGAGTACGCCGAGGTTGGCGCCGGTGTTTTCTGTCATGATCTGATTCCTAAGCAGAGACGAAAGGCCGTGAAAAGATGAGTGGTTCGGGCGCGCGTGCGGCGGCAGGCGAGGGGACGTACGACGTGGCGAACGGCGTGCTGCCGACGGACACCACGGAAGACGTACGGAGGCGGGGGGCGGGCGTTTCAGCACAGGTCGCCGTCCTCCCCGTCGGGAGCTTCGAACAGCACGGTCCGTTCCTTCCGCTGGCGACCGACACGCTCGTCGCCTGCGCCGTGGCGCGGGAGATCGCCGCCGCGTACCCGGTGCACCTCCTTCCTCCGGTGACGGTCTCCTGCTCGCACGAGCACGCCAACTGGCCGGGGACCGTCAGCATCTCCTCCGTGACCCTCCATGCGGTGGTCCGGGACATCGCGGCGTCGCTGCGCCGCTCGGGCGTCGGCGCGCTGGTCGTGGTCAACGGGCACGGCGGCAACTACGTGCTGGGCAACGTCGTCCAGGAGGCCTCCGCGCGCGGCGAGCGGATGGCACTGTTCCCGGCCGCCGAGGACTGGGAGTCGGCCCGGGAGCGGGCGGGGGTGCACACCTCGCTGCTCACCGACATGCACGCGGGAGAAATCGAGACCTCGATTCTGCTGCACGCTCACCCCGAATTCGTCCGCCCTGGTTACGAGTCCGCCGATTTCACCGCTGACGACCGTCGTCATCTGCTCACCGTGGGAATGTCCGCCTATACCGAATCGGGTGTCATCGGCCGTCCTTCCCTGGGGTCGGCGGAAAAGGGGAAGGAACTCCTGGCGAGCCTGGCGGAATCCTTCGCACCGTATTTCGCGTTGCTCACCTCGGCGGAGGGGCGCGGGTAGTCTCCGGCGGCAGCGGGGCCCGGCTCCTCGGTCACGGCGGCCGGGCCGGGGTCCGCCGGCGCGCCGGCGGGGCGCAGACCGGCGTACCAGCGCGCGGCGAGGACAAGGGCGCCGGGCAGGCTCGCCACGAAGCTGAGTACGCCGTACACGACGGCGACGGCGACACCGGTGCTCGCGCCGAGACCGGCGGCGCCGAACGCCCAGGCGGTCACGCCCTCGCGGGGGCCGAAGCCGCCGACGTTCAGCGGCAGACCCATGGCGACCAGGGCGAGGACCGCGAGCGGGACCAGTACCGCGACGGGGGCGGCACAGCCGGCGACCCGGGCCGCCACGACGAACATCGCCAGGTGCCCGGCCAGGACGAGAGCGGAGGACACGGCGATGCCCGGGCCGCCGCGACGGGAGAGCAGGCCCCGGCGTGCCTCGCCGAGGGCGGTGCGCAGGGCTCCGGTCCGGCGCGAGGGCGCGCGGTTCATGCGGACGGCGAGGCCGACGGCGAGCGCGCCGGCCGCCGCGAGGGCCACCAGCGGGGCGAAGTCGCGGGCCTCGGCGCGGACCGGGGACGGCAGCGTCGGCAGCACCGCCACGGCGAACACGGCCAGCGCGATCTGCCCCGCGACGCGTTCCAGTACGACGGCCTTCACCCCGCGCCGCAGGTCACCGGCGCTCTGTCCGTGCCGGACCGCCCGGTGTACATCGCCCAGGATCCCGCCGGGCAGCGCCGCGTTGAGGAACAGCGCCCGGTAGTAGTCGGCGACGGCGGGGCCCAGCGGCAGCCGGATGCGCAGGCCGCGGGCCACCAACTGCCAGCGCCAGGCACTGAGCACGGTGGTGGCCGCGCCGATGCCCAGCGCGGCCAGCACCGTCACCGTGTCGATCCGCCGCAGCCCGTCGAGGAGCACACCGGTGCCCAGCCGCCACAGCAGGAAGCCGAGGACGACGACGCCGGTGACGCTGCCGACGTGCCTACGCAGCGCGCGGAGTCGGGGACGGCCGGGGCTGGTGGGCTGCGGGGCCTCGGAGGCCGGCGGCTCCGTGAGCGAGGACCGCGAGGACAGCGAGGACGAGGACGGCTCCGGCATCCGGGCGCCGGCCGTGCGGGCCGTCTGCCCGGCGTCCACGCCAGGGTGTGCGGGTGCGGGGTGTGGGCCCGCACTCTGCACATGCGCGGGTGCCGCGCGGACCAGGCCGGCGTCGTGCGGGCGGGCGGGCGCCGGGCCGGTGGGCAGCACGCGCGCGTGGGCGTCGGCTCCGGTGACCCGGTGCTCCGCCTCCACCGCAGCCGTCCGCGGGGTCATGACGCCCCGCCCGTCGGCCGGGGCAGGGCCAGCAGGTCGCTGTGCTGGACCACGACCCACAGTTCACCGGCGGCGCAGGCGGCGAGCCGGTCCCGCAGATAGCGCTCGGCACGGTCGCGCAGCTCCGGCCGCTGCTCCACGGCCGCGCCCACCCAGCCGCGCAGCCACTGCTCGGTCAGCGCCGACTCCTCGGGGCCGAGTCGCCACGGGCTCGGATGCACGCGTACGGCGGCGCCGCGCTCGGCGAACGCCTCGCAGGCCGCGGTGACCGCGTCGGGACCGAGCAGCCCGGCGCGCCGCTGATGGGCGTTGAACGCCTCGGCGATCTCCGCGTCCAGCGGGTCGGCCGGGGTGAGTTCGACGCGGCCGGCGACCGACAGCGTGAGCAGCGCGGGGCAGCCGGCCCCCGCGCAGGCGTCGGCGAGGGTGACGACCTCCTCGCGGGTGAGGACGTCGAGCAGCGCGGAGGCGGTGACCAGCGAGGCCCCAGCCAGCGCGTCCGGGGTGAGCCGGGCCACGTCGCCGCGCCGGGTCTCGACGGTGACGCCGCTGCCGTCGGCGGCGGAGCGCGGGGAGCCGACGGCGGCGAAGTGCAGCAGGTAGGGGTCGCGGTCGTGCAGGACCCAGTGCTGGGATCCGTCCAGGCGGGGCGCGAGCCAGCGGCCCATCGAGCCGGTGCCGCAGCCCAGGTCGTGCACGGTCAGTGCGCCGGTGCGGCCGGGCGGGTTCGCCAGCCGGATCCGCAACGCGTCCAGCAGTTCCTCCGCGCGGGCGGCCGCGTCGGCCCCTTCCCTGAGCCGCAGCCATTCGGGCGCGTACCGGGGCGGCTCCTCGGGCTCGCTGTCCCGCAGCCGCACGGTGGCCCGCTCACCGCGACTCCCCACGGGCCCGGCTCCGGCGACCACCCCGGTCTCCTCACCACCGACGGCACCGCCGAACTCCCCGTCTCCCACCGCCCCGTGGGCGGCACCGCTCTCCCCGCCCCCGGCGACGACCTGGCCGCTCAAGTCCGCAGCACTCTCCGCCGCCTGCGCACCCGCCGCGGCGGCCGGAGTGCGGGCCTCCTCGCGACCGGCGTCGGGTACCGGCTCCGCCTCGGCACCGCGCAGCGCGCGTACCTGACTCGGCCCGGACTGGGCCGGTATCGACGAGATGCCGTTTGTCGTGGTGTGCGGGCCGGTCATGCCGCCCTCCTCGGGGTTTCGGGGAGTCGTGCGAGGACTCCGGCCAGGCTGCGGGCGGTGGTGGCCCAGCCGTCGAGTGCGGCGCGGCGGGCGCGGGCCGCGGCCTTGAGCCGGCGGCGCACGTCGGGCTCGCCGAACCAGCCGCGCAGTTCGGCGGCGAGCGCGGCGGGGTCCTCCGGCGGGACGAGGATGCCGGGCACCCCGCCGTCGGGGGCACGGCCGACCGCCTCCGGCAGGCCGCCCACGTCGGTGGCGAGGACCGGGACACCGCGGGCCAGCGCCTCGGTGACCGCCATGCCGTAGGTCTCGGCGTAGGAGGTGAGGACCATCAGGTCGGCGGCGGCGTACGTGGCGTCGAGGTCCGCGCCGGAGCGCGGGCCGGTCAGGTGCAGCCGGTCGGCGAGGCCGTACCGGGCGATCAGTTCCCGCAAGTGGGCGACGTACGCCGGATCGTGGCCGAGTCCGCCGACCAGTTCGCAGGTCCACGGCAGGTCCCGTACCGTCGCGAGCGCCTCCACGAGCCGGTGCTGGCCCTTGCGCGGGGTGACCGCGGCCACGCACAGCAGCCGGGACACGCCGTCGGTGCCGGGCGCGAGCGGCGCGATGTCGGCGCCGGGCGCGGCGGCATGCACGCGTTCGGGGGCGAGGCCGTGGTGGGAGAGCAGTCGGCGCACCGCCCAGTCGCTGGTCGCGATCACAGCGGGCACGGCACGCAGCACGGCGCGTTCGCGGGCGTCGAGGTCGGCGGCGACGGCCGGGTCGAGACCGGTCTCGTCGCCGAGCGGAAGGTGGACGAGCACCGCCAGGCGGAGCCGGCCGGTCTCCGCGGTGATGACCTCCGGGACGGCGCAGGCGACGAGCCCGTCCAGCAGGACGACCGCGTCGTCCGGCAGGTCCCGCAGGGTGCGGGCGAGGCCGTCGCGGGCCGCGCGGTCGGGGCGCGGCCAGGTGCCGGGAGCGGCGTGCGGGGTGACCTGCCAGCCGAAGCCGGGCAGGTCCAGGCTGACCCGGCGGTCGTAGGCGTTGCCGCCGCTGGGCGCGGCCGGGTCGTCGACGCCGCCCGGCAGGACGAAGTGGACGGTGCGCAGGGACATGGGGACGATTCCGGCCTTCTCGACGGCGATGGCCTTCTCGACGGCGATGGCCTCGTGCTCGACGGTGGCCTTCTCCTCGGCGGTGGGCTTCTCGTCGGCGGTGGGCTGCGCCGGCACATAGGCCAGCCGCGCCGGCGCCGTGGTCGCCCCGGTCACAGGCCACGCTCGTAACTCGCCCAGGCGACATGGGACTCGTGCAGGGTGACGCCGATACCCGCGAGTCCCTTGGCGCCCTCGCCGAGCGCGCCCTTGTGGATGCGTTCGGCGAGCCGGTCGGCGATGACCTTGGCGAGGAACTCGGTGGAGGTGTTGATGCCGGCGAACTCGGGTTCGTCGTCGAGGTTGCGGTAGTTCAGCTCGGCGGTGATGGCGCTCAGTTCCTGCGTGGCCAGGCCGATGTCGACCACGATGTTGTCCTCGTCCAGCTGCTCGCGGCGGAAGGTTGCGTCCACCAGGAACGTGGCGCCGTGCAGGCGCTGCGCGGGCCCGAACACCTCGCCGCGGAAGCTGTGGGCGATCATGATGTGATCGCGGACGGTGATGCTGAACAACGGACGACCCTCCAGGTACGGCGCGTCTGGTCCCCCGGTCCTTACCCGTCGGGGGATGCCGGATAGTACGGCTCTCCGCCTCCCCGCGTTCAGCCCCCTCTCACTCTTTTCTCAGGTCAGGCCGGTTCCGCGTACCGGACCCGGTGGCACAGGGCGGGGACCTCGCCCGAGGCGAGCTTCGGCAGGACGTCCGGGAGTTCCTCGAAAGCGCTCTCCCCGGTGATGAGCGCGTCCAGTGCCGGGTCGGCGAGCAGGTCGAGGGCGAGCGCCATCCGGTCGGCGTAGCCGCGGCCGGGGCGGGCGGCCGGGGAGACGGTGCCGACCTGGCTGCTGCGCACGGTGAGCCGGCGGGAGTGGAAGGCCTCGCCGAGCGGCAGGGCGACACGCCGGTCGCCGTACCAGCTCAGTTCCACGACCGTGCCCTCGGGCGCGAGGAGTTGCAGGGCGCGGGTGAGGCCGGCCTCGGTGGCGCTGGCGTGCACCACGAGGTCGCAGTCGCCGAGGGCGCCGTCGGGCGTGGCGAAGTCGACGCCGAGCGCCTCGGCGGTCCTGGCGCGGGCCGGGTCGGCGTCGACGAGCTGCAGCCTGACGCCCGGGAAGCGGGCGAGCAGCGCGGCCACCGAGCAGCCGACCATGCCACCGCCGACCACCGCGATCCGGTCGCCGATCAGCGGCGTCGCGTCCCACAGGGCGTTGACGGCGGTCTCCACGGTTCCGGCGAGCACGGCCCGCGCGGCGGGGACCCGTTCGGGCACGACGGTCACGGCGCTCGCCGGGACGACGTAACGGCTCTGATGCGGGTAGAGGCAGAAGACCGTACGTCCGATCAGCTCGGCCGGCCCCTCTTCCACCTCGCCGACGCTGAGGTAGCCGTACTTGACCGGACCGGGGAAGTCGCCCTCCTGGAACGGCGCCCGCATCAGGGCGTGTTGGCTTTGCGGCACCCCGCCGCGGAAGACGAGCGTCTCCGTGCCGCGGCTCACCCCGGAGTACAGGGCGCGCACCAGGACCTCGCCCTCGGCGGGCGCCGCGAGGGTGACGTCGCGCAGCTCGCCGTGGCCGGGTGAGCGCAGCCAGAACGCCCGTGCCGAGCGGTTCATCGGCATCCTCCTGAACGATAGGGAAGTTGTTCACGTACCGAGAAGTGCACAGGCCGCGCACAGTACGCGGCGTTGATCGACTCTGTCACTCGGCCGGAGGGTGTGCGGTGGCCCTGAACAACACGTATGACGCGAGGCTCCAGCAGGAGACCGCTGTGGGAGCGGGCGTACAGCTGCTGCTGCTCGCGCTGCTCGGCACGGCGATCGGCATGGGGCCGGCCGGCTGGCTTACGGGGCTGGCGTTCGCGTTCGCCACCTGGGCGGTGCTGGCCCGTGCGCTGCACCGCTCCCCCCTGCGCTCCTTCGGCCCCGCGAACCGGGTCACGCTCGGCCGGGCGACCCTGGTGGGCGGGGTGACCGCGCTGGTCGCGGACTCCTTCGAGAGCGCGCCGCCGGTGACGCTGCTGGTCGGCCTGACCGCGGTCGCCCTGCTCCTGGACGGCGTCGACGGCAAGGTGGCCCGCCGCACGGGGACCTCGACGGCGCTCGGCGCGCGCTTCGACATGGAGGTCGACGCGTTCCTGATCCTGGTGCTGAGCGTGTACGTGTCCATGCAACTCGGCCCGTGGGTGCTGCTGATCGGCGGCATGCGGTACGCCTTCGTCGCCGCCGCCCGGCTGGCCCCCTGGCTGAACGCCCCGCTGCCGCCGTCCTTCGCCCGCAAGACCGTCGCCGCCGTCCAGGGGGTGTGCCTGCTCCTGGCCGGCGCCGAACTGCTCCCCCACCTGGCGAACCTCGCGGTCGTCCTGCTGGCGCTGGGCTCGCTGGTGTGGTCCTTCGGCAGGGACGTGCGGTGGCTGTGGCGCACCTCCCGGATGCCCGTGGAGCCGGCGGCCGGGGTGCAGGTCCTGGAGCTGGCGGCGCGCTGAGCGCGGCCCGACGGCTACGCAGAGGGCCCGGACCGGGTGACCGGTCCGGGCCCTTCGTCATGCTTCTTCGGCTGTTACGACCGTGCCGCCCGGCTGCGTACGATCGCGAACGCGGCGGCCGCGAGGCCGAGGACGCCGACGGCCAGGCCGGCGATGCCGAGCCCACGGGCGGTGGAGTCGCTCGTGCCGGCCGCTTCGGCGGTGGCGGCGGCGGTCTTGGCGGGCGCCGGCGCGGCGGTGGCATCACCGGCCGTCAGCTTCAGCACCGGGGCCGGGTTCTCCGGCTCCTCTCCGCCCGTCGGCTCCTCGATCCAGCGCGCGACCTTGCCGTCGGAGTAGGTCTGCAGGGTCTTGAACACCAACTGGTCTGTGTTGTCGGGAAGTTGACCGAAGGCGACGTCGAAGTCCTCGTACTGCCCGGCGCCGATCTTCCCGCCGGTGAAGGTGATCTCGGAGGCGGCCTCGGTGATGGTGCCGTCGTCGGTCTTGACCGGCGTCTTGAGCTTGGTGGTGGTGACCTTGGCGGTCCAGCCGTCCTGCGGGTGGACGAGCACGCCGAGGACGGGGTGGTCGGTGGGCAGGAAGACCTGCACCTTGGTGGTGGAGGCGCTGTCCTCCTCGTTCGGGACGCGGAAGGTCAGCACACCGTCGGTGGCTCCCTTGGCGTAGCTCTCGGGGTGGACGGTGACGTGCGCGAAGGCGGCACCGGCGGCGAACAGGACCGTCGCGGCGCCGACGGCGGCGACGGTTCCGGCGCGGCGCGCGGTGAGACGTGCTGCGGACATGGACATGGGTGAGTCGATCTCCGTACGGGTGATGGGTCGTTCGGGGTCAGAGCGAGTACGGGATCGGGGCCGGGGGTCCGCGCCGGCTGACCGCGTGCCGCAGCAGGGCCGGGCGGGGCGCTGCGGGGGCGACCGGGACCCGCGGGGCGGCACCGGCGGGGGCGGGCAGCGGGGAGCCGCGCCACCAGGCGAAGAGACCGGGTACGAGCGTGGCGGCCCGGCGCAGCAGCGACCACAGGGCGGCCTCACCCCGCCGCAGCCACCAGGAGGCGGCGAGCGCGGCGAGGACGTGGGCGGCGGTGGCGTGGCCGGTGAGATGCGCTGTCACCTGGGCGTGCGTGTGCATCGCGGCCATGGTGTGCCCCGGCATGGCGGCCATGTGCGCGGTCCCGATGCCGGGGCGCGCGGCGTCGAAGCCGAGGTGCAGTCCGGCCTGGGTGAGCAGCGTGGCCGCACCGATGCCGGGCAGCGACCGCTCCCGGCCGCCGAGGACCCAGCCGAGCGCGAACACGGCGAGGAAACCGGCCGCGTCGGCCCACAGCGGCGGCATGGCGCCCATGGCAAGGCCGTGCCCGGCGGCGGCGAGCAGCACGCACACCGCGGCGAACACCGCGGCACGCAGGGCTCTCACCGCCGGGGACGCGCTCATGGGACTCATGGTGAGGGATCCTCCCACGGCTGGGTGATACGCGCGGCTCGGACGCTGTGTTCAGCGGCCGGGGGAACACACTCACACCGGACGGCTGACTCCCCCGGCCCGGACGCTCCCCGGCCGTACAGCGGTGCGCGGCACCCGCACCACGCAACCGCAACCGTCTCTCGGGTCCCGCACCACGAACCGCGTCGGTCCGTGGTGCGGATCCCCGTCCCGTGCTGCCTACCGGACCGGTGCGGGTCGGGGCGCCGGGACGTAGCCGGCGGGCCGGGTCGTGAAGGTGCCCCGGCCCTGGGTGCGGCTGCGCAGCCGGGTGGCGTAACCGAACAGTTCGGCCAGCGGTACGGTTGCGGTCAGTACGGCCGTACCGTCGCGGTTCTCGGACCCGCCGACCCGGCCGCGCCGGGCTGCCAGGTCGCCGAGGACCGAGCCGACGGCGTCCTCCGGCACGGTCACCGTGACCTCGGCGACCGGCTCCAGCAGGGCGACCGCGCAGGCGCGCAGGGCCTCGCGGAGCCCGAGCCGGCCGGCCGTGCGGAAGGCCGTGTCGGACGAGTCCTTCACGTGGGTGGAGCCGTCGGTGAGGGTGACCCGCACCCCGGTCACCGGGTGCCCGTCGAGCGGTCCCTCGGCGAGCGCGTCCCGGCAGCCGGCCTCCACCGCGCGCACGTACTCCTGCGGCACCCGCCCGCCGACCACGGCGGAGCGGAACTCGAAGCCGGTGACGCCGGTTTCGGGTCCGAGCGGTTCCACGTCGAGCACGACATGGGCGAACTGCCCCGCTCCGCCGTCCTGTTTGACGTGCCGGTACACGAACCCGGTCACCCCTTCCAGGACCGTCTCGCGGTGGGCGACCCGCGGCCGGCCGACGCCGACCTCCGGTCCGCCGTCGCGGCGGATCTTCTCCACCGCGACCTCCAGATGGAGTTCGCCCATCCCGGACAGCACGGTCTGCCCGGTCTCGGCGTCGGTACGCACCACCAGCGAGGGATCCTCCTCGGCGAGCCGTGCCAGCGCCGCCGCCAGCCGGCCGGTGTCCGTGGCGCGCCGGGCCTCGACCGCCACGGACACCACGGGTTCGGCGGCCACCGGCGGTTCCAGCAGCAGCGGTGCGCCGGGGTCGCACAGGGTGGAGCCGGCCCGCGCCGCCTTCACGCCGGCGAGCGCGACGATGTCACCGGCGACCGCCCGGTCGAGCTGGGCATGCCGGTCCGCCATGACACGCAGGATGCGCGCGACGCGCTCGGTGCGCCCGGTGCCCGGGTCCCGCACGGTGTCTCCCTTCTCGATGGTGCCGGCGTAGACGCGCACGTAGGCCAGCCGCCCGGTGGCGCTCGCGTTCACCTTGAACACCAGCCCCGCGAACGGCGCTTCGGGGTCGGCGGCCCGCCGCTGCTCGGTGCCCTCGTGGACACCGCGTACGGCGGGGACGTCCAGCGGCGAGGGCAGATAGGCCACGACCGCGTCCAGCAGCGGTTCGATGCCGCGGTTGCGGTAGGCGGAGCCGCACAGCACGACCACGCCGTCCCCGGTGCGGGTGAGGTCGCGCAGGGCGGCGGCGAGGGTGCCGGCGTCGAGCGTGTCCCGGTCGCAGAACTCCTCCAGGGCGGCCGGGTGCAGCTCCGCCACCGTCTCCTCCAGCGCCCGGCGCCGCCGTAGCGCCTCCTGCCGCAGCGGCTCGGGTACGGGCCCCGCCAGGGCCGTTGCGGCACCGTCGGCCCAGACCAGCGAGCGCATCCGCACCAGGTCGACCACTCCGGTGAACGCGTCCTCGGCGCCGATGGGCAACTGGACGACGAGTGGCGCGGGATGCAGCCGCTGCCGGATGGACTCGACGGCCCGGTCGAGCTCGGCGCCCGCGCGGTCCATCTTGTTGACGAACGCGATTCTCGGCACACCGTGCCGGTCGGCCTGCCGCCACACCGACTCGCTCTGCGGCTCGACCCCGGCGACGGCGTCGAACACGGCGACCGCCCCGTCGAGGACCCGCAGCGAACGCTCGACCTCGTCGGCGAAGTCGACGTGCCCGGGGGTGTCGATCAGGTTGACGCGGTGGCCGTCCCAGGCGCAGCTGACGGCGGCGGCGAAGATGGTGATGCCACGGTCGCGTTCCTGCGGGTCGAAGTCGGTGACGGTGGTGCCGTCGTGCACCTCGCCCCGCTTGTGGGTGGTGCCCGTCGCATACAGGATCCGCTCGGTGACGGTGGTCTTGCCGGCGTCCACGTGAGCGAGGATGCCGAGGTTGCGGACGGCGGCGAGGGTGGTGAGGTTCGTGCGCACGGCCCGGGGCCTTTCTGGCGATCAGGGAAAGATCCTGAAAGATCAGGAAAAGGGCAGCGCGATTTACCCGTGCGTCCGGGTCAGCGAGGCGTCACGGGCGTCCGGTGCCGGCCGCGCAGCGGGCACCGGCCGGACCAGGACACGAGGATCACCTCGTACCGGGATCGGGGAGCGACGACAGCGGTGCGTGCGCGCACGGCCGGGCTCCCCTCTGTGTCGGTCGACAGGCGCCGCCGTACGGTCGTCGCGGCGCTCGGTACGGCATGACGGTACGAGAGCGGCGCGGCCGGGGCACGTGATTTTCCGGGCGGGTCGTGGATCACCTGGATCCGGCCGCCTCCGGCTGTCCCGGACTACCGCTGGGGGATGGCGAGTTCGCGGCCGCGGTAGAACCCTTCCCGCTCCTCGACGACGAAGGGGGCCATGGCCGCGCGCCGTTGCGCCTCGTGCTCGGAGGACCTCCAGGCGTCGCATGCCTCCCGGGAGTCCCAGAACGACACACCGGTGATCTCCTGTCCGTCCTCGGACCAGTAGGCGTAGGCACGGCGAAGGCCCTGCGGGGAGGGTGTGGGCCGCCACGCCTGTTCGAAGTCCTCCAGGGTGTCCGGCCGGATGCGGCGGGTGGTCACCCAGATGTAGTGCTCTTCCATCGCGGCCTCCTGCGCAACGCCGGCTCGGTCGGCTCGCCGGGCTCTCTCCGCCCACCGTAGGCGCGGGCCGCCGCCTCCGCCTGCGTGGCGGGCCCGGCCTCGTCCAACCGTGTCATGGGCCCTGTGCGACCAGGGGGTTCGCTGCCCGGCAGGGGCGTTCCCCGGCCGCGGCCGACGGTGGACCATGGAGGAAGGACCCGTGCGGTGGCTGGGCACGAGTCGTCGGCGGTGAGGACGATGAGGGGTTCGATCCGGCTCGGGAGTGTGCGAGGAGTGGTGCTGCGGGCCCACTGGAGCGTGCCGTTGATCATGCTGTTCTTCGCGTACGGTCTGGCTGCCCGCACCCTGCCCCGGTACGCCCCGGGCCTGGCACCCGTGGTGTACGCGGTGGCCGGAGTCGCCGGAGCCGTGCTGTTGCTGGCGAGCCTGGTGGTGCACGAGGCGGCGCATGCTCTGACGGCTCGCCGGGCGGGGATCGGTGTGCGGGACGTGACGCTGTGGGCGCTCGGGGGATTCACCCGGATGGACCAGCCGACGACCGCGCGGGCGGCCTTCGTGGTCGCGGTCAGCGGGCCGCTCGCCAGCCTGCTTCTCGGCGGGATCGGGCTCGGCGCGGGGGCCGCGGTTCAGGCGGCGCCGGACGCGCGGATCGTTGTCGCCGTACTGGGCTGGCTCGGTGGCACGAACCTGGTGCTGGGCGTGTTCAATCTCCTGCCTGCCGCGCCGCTGGACGGCGGCCGGCTGCTGCAGGCCGCGCTGTGGTGGCGTACCGGGGATCGCGAGCGGGCCCAGCGGGCGGCCGGGCGCAGCGGTCAGGCCGTCGGCATGGTGCTGGCCGTCCTGGGCTGGCTCGCGTTCGCCCGGGGCCTGTCGGGTGGCTTGTGGCTGGTCCTCGTCGGAGTCTTCGTCGCGGGCGTCGCCGCGGCCGAGCGCCGGTGGGCCGAGCTGGTCACGGCCCTGCGGGGCCTGCGGGTCGGGCAGACGATGACCGCGCCGGTGGTCACCGGTCCGGACTGGCTGACCATCGACCGCTTCCTCGCCGAGGTGGCGGCCCCGGCACGGCACTCGGCGCTGCCGCTGCTGGACTTCGAGGGCCGGCTCAGTGGCGTCGTACAGCTGAGCCGGCTGGCCGCCGTGCCGTCCGGGCAGCGTGCGTCGCTGCGGGCACGAGACGTGGCGACCCCGCTGTCCCGGTGCGCGCTCGCCGCACCCGACGAGCTGCTGACCTCCGTCCTGGAACGGCTCGGCACCGAGGGCCGCCTGCTGCCCATCCTGGTCATGGACGACAGCCGGCTGCTCGGGATCATCACCGCGCACGACATCGACCGGTCCCGCCGCACCACCGGGCATGCACCGGAGGAACAGGCGCCCCCGTAGAGCGGCACGGAGGCATTCATTCCGGGAAGCGAGGGGGACGGTGAGAGCGCGGCGGCCGTCACGACGGCGTGGTCGTCGCTCCCCCCGACGTCCTCCGGGCCGGCCCGCGCCGCCCTGTGTCTTGGTCAGCTGAGCCGGATGCCCTCGACCGCGGTGTCGAAGACCGGCCGGTACTGCTTTGAGCCGGCTGCCGGCCGGCCGTCAGTCGCAGGGGCGGAGGCTGGCTTCTTCGAGGTCGAGTTCGTGCTGGATCCGGCGCCGGGTGGCGTTGCTGATCTTGTTCGCTTCGTAGAGGCGGTGGAGCTCGGCCGCCTCAATGGCGATGAGCGTCCGGCGAATCTCGCGGTAGGCGTCGGCAGGGCGGGCGTCCGGGTCGCTGTAGTGCGCGTCTTCGACCTGGTGGATGCGCGCTTCCAGATGACGACGGGCCTGTTTCAGGGCGACCTCGGCGGCCGTACCCAGCTCGGCGAGCTGATCCAGATCGCCCAGCAGTTTGAGCTCATCGAGAGCGGCGTGGGCAATGTGCCGGCGGGTCCGGGCCTCCTCTCGGGCGGTGTGCTCCGGTTCCAGGGCGATGCCGGAGCGGCGGACGACGGGGACCAGCGTGAAGCCCTGGAAGACGAGAGTGAGCGCGACGGTCCCGGTGGTGAGCGTGAGAATGAGCGCCCGGTGCGGCAGTGGCGCCCCTGTGTGGGTGACCAGGGGGATGGAGAGCGCGGCTGCCAGCGGCATGACACCCCGGGTGCCCGCCCAGGACAGGACAGCCGGAATCCGCCAGGAGAGGCGGTTGTCGCCCTCCCTGTGCCGGTGGTGGATCAGGGCGGACAGCGGGAAGATCCACAGCAGGCGGATCGCCAGCAGAGTGAAGGCGATCACCGGCACCCACAGCGGCCAGCCGTGCTCATCGCGCGCGAGATGACGGACGGTCGAGGGGAGCTCAAGTCCGATCAGGGCGAAGACGACGCTCTCCAGCAGGAAGGTCACGGTTTCGTAGACGGCGTGGACCTGCAGGCGGACGGGGGCGTCGCCGAGCTTGTGACCGGTGCTGCCGAGGACGACTCCGGACACGATGACGGCCGTCACGCCGGAGGTGTGCGACTGCTCCGCGATGACGTACGAGGCATAGGGAGTGACCAACGCGATGACGGTCTCCAGCATGGGGTCGTCGGTCCGTCTGCGGATCAGGGTCACCACTGCGGCGAGCGCCGCCCCGATGAGGGCCCCTCCGCCTGCGAGGATCAGGAACTGCAGGGCGGTCCCGGACGCACTGATGACGCTGCCGGACACCACGGTGGCCACGGCGACCTTGTACAGGACCAGCGAGGTGGCATCGTTGAACAGGCTTTCCGCCTGCACCATGGCCTGTACGCGCGGTGGGAGCGACAGGCGCCGGCCGAGCGCGGTCACGGCTACGGGGTCGGTGCTGGCCAGGACGGAGCCGAGGATGAACGCGGTCGCGGCGGTGAGCGGCGTGATCGCCTGGGCCACGTACCCGACGGCGAGGGCCGAGGCGAGGACCAGGCCGAAGACCAGGCCTGTCACGGGCCGCCATACAGCACGCAGGTCGCGGACGGAGATTTCCCCGGCCGATGCGTAGAGCAGCGGTGGCAGCACCAGCACGTTGATCACATGAGGCGGCAGCCGGACCTCGGGAACCCAGGGCATCAGCCCCACGACCAGACCCACGACCACGAGGAGCGAGGGGGCGGGCAGGCTCCAGCGCCGGGCACCGGTCGCCACAGCGGTGGCCAGGACCACCAACAGCAGGACGACGATCACGCCGGTCATGGAGCGTCCTCGGTGGGTTACGGCTTGTGCCCCCTCTGGCCAGGTGCTTTACCAACGTAACCGACGTACGGCGGTGACGCAGCCGACGGGGAGCAGCGACCGACCGGTGTTCCGGCCCCTCGTCCGAACTCGGAGCTCAGCGCGGCGCCGGAGCGTTGGACGCCGCGGGCGGTGTTCGAGTCGACGCCGGTCGGACAACAGGGCGTGCGTCCACTGGAACTGCTGGGCACCACGACTGATCCACGGCCGACACTGCCCCACACCCGCTGGTGCTGACGCGGGCACCCTGCCCCGGCACGAGCGGAGGCACTTCACGACGGGCGCCAGTTCGCCCTTCGGGATGTCGATGACCTTGAGACGCCCGCCGCGGCTCTCATCGGTCCTGAAGCAGAGTACGGAGCCCTCTTCCAGGGGCTTGCCGTCGGGCTCGGCGGCGTGGCTGATCACGGCCCACGCGACCGCCGCCCCGACGAGCAAGACGCGCGGCCTCCGGCGTGAGCCGGGGGCTGAGGGCGGCCGAGCCGGCCGGCCCCGTTGCACCGGGCCAGGTGCACGTTGACGTGGGTCACGGTCCGGTCGCGGCCCGCCTGGTACACACCGCCGTGGTCCGAGGCGCAGGCCCACAGATGGATCGCGCCGGTTCTGACTTCTGGCTTCTGGCTCGTCGATGCGGTCAGCCGTAGTGGTTGACGGTCTGGTCGCGTGCGGACCGGTACACCTGGGCCTGGCCCTCCGCGCGTGCCTCGAGGTGCACGTTTCCGGCCCCAGGCGTCAGTCGCCATCAGCGTCACGACAGTAGGAACGCGGTGGCGGAGCCCGGGAGTCGTATCCAGCTCCCGGGCCCCTGGGGATGCCACCCAATTGCGCACGCCGGCGGCGTTTAAGAGGACGGATCAGTCATCATGCCGTCGTGTTCTTCCTTTGAACTACCGCAGCACGAAAGAGCTGCAGGCGAGAGTCGAACTCGCATCCGACGGCGTTCGTCCGGCCTCGGTCGATCCGGCGATCGGCGGCGATGCTGAGACTGGAGCGAGAGTCTGAGATTGACCGCGGCTGCCTCTGCCGTGTTGGGCTACCCCGGCCCGTTGGTGGTGCTGTGCCGGGGGAAGGACTCGAACCTTCACTGTCACCGCGTGTTTCAGGCTGAACTTCAGTGTCAGCTTGCGCTCCTCACGCGAACCGGTCCTCAATCCGGCACGCGCCTGTCGCGCACCCCCGCGCTCACACGCGGGGGCGATCGTGGATGCTACCCGTGCACGGCGTCAGCCGAACAGGTAGCCGAACACCGCGTCGCCGACCCGCTGGTCGGTGACCTCGGCGCCGTTGGCCTCCTCACGGGCGAACTTCACCGCCTGCTGGAGCTTCTCGACCCGCTCCACCAGTTCGTTCACCCGCCGCGCCGGAAGCGCTCCGGAGAACTTCACGGTCGTCCAGTACCCGATGGGCACGTCCTCGTAGTACACCTCGACCTGCGCCGGGTGCTTGTCGGTCGCCTCCGCCTTGACGTGGTTGCGGGGGACCTTCTTCGTACGGATCGTGCGAACCGGGTCCGTCTTCCACCAGTCCGTCGACGGGTCGTGGGACCAGGATTCGGCGGCGTCGAGGGTGGGGAGCTTCCTGACGAACGTGTGCAGGTCGGTGAGCTGCTTCTCCAGGAAGAGGAGGTAGCTGACCGGGACGTCGGCGACGATCGTGCGGCCGTCGACCGTGACGTCGGCGCGGGCCGTGCAGTTCGCCCAGTCCTTGGTGGCGGTCACGTCGAAGAGCCGGGTGAGCGACGCGGACATCTCCCGCAGTACGTCCTCGGCCTGTACCTGCACCCGCGTGGACTCGGGCGGCAGCTGCTCGCCCTCCTCGTCCTTCGGCTGGTACGTACGCGAGATACCGGCCAGCAGAGCCGGCTTCTGCACCTTGTGGTGCGCCGCGGTGATGTCCTGGAGCGACTTGCTCTTGACACCCTTCTCGACAGCGATGATCTGGTTCAATCGCGCCACTTCTGATCCCCCTTCGAACAGGCAGGAACGTACCTCAGCGACTCGCACGCACGCACTCCGTTTATCGCCCCGCCTCTCGTGTCCGCGAGGCACGGCTGGTGACCGCCACGGCCCGCCGCTGCCGGGAGCAGCGCCGGCTGCCGGTCCTGCTGTCCACAGCGGCCACCGGCCTGTACGGCAGGCAGGGCGAGGGTCACGAGAGCGCGCGGATCACCCCGCTGACGCCATAGGGCGGCTGGTCCGTCAGATCCGCTCGGGCACCGACTCCCGCCCTCTTCTGTCGGCTCTGCCCTGGTCAGGCCCTGGTTTTGGGTCTCTGACCGGCGAGTGCCCCCGGCAGGATTCGAACCTGCGCACACGGCTCCGGATAGCTTGCGTATGACAGGGTTAGATGTGCGCCTGACCTGCAACTTCTGAGGCGCGAAGCAGGTCAGGGCTCGGGTCTCACTCGCCGCTCACTCGCATCGTGACCTTGCTGGGCGCCGGCGAGTGCGACGGCACCTATGCATCGGGCGGTTGCACCCCCGCCGTGTAGCCGCCAACAGCATCGATCCCCAGTCCGCGGTTCACTAATCCCCGGTCGATACTGGCCTTCCGGGTGTCCTGCAGCATGCGGAGAGCTGCGTGGAAGTCGGAGATGGGCTTATCAACTCCGAGATCGTGCCTGAGGACCTGGCGGTGTACCCATGCCGCCTCCGAGAGGCCGTCGTAGAGCCACTGTTGAAGCTCAGCAGCCTTGGCTGCGTCGTAGTTCTTCTGGAGTTGAGCCAGGACCCGATAGGCACTGTTGAAGCTTCTGTTGATTTCGGATGTGATGATCATGGGGTGTTCAGGGAGGACCATCTGCGCGCGGGCGTACTCGATCTGGTAAGCGCGCCGGGGCTCGTCCAGGACGTCCAGTGTGGGGCCCGGCGAGGCTGCTTGGTCCAACAAGTCCTGCACATAGAGTTCGATCGCTGCGCGGAAGGCACGCACGGCTTGGTTAAGATCGGCGTACAGCGCTCGCTTTTCAGCGAGCTCGGCCCGCTGGTCTTCGTGTGCTCGTTCCTCAGCCCGCTCCTGGCGCTGGAGATCAAACTCCTGCTTCTTCGCGCGGGCTGCGGAACGTTGCGTCGTAATGGGTGCTGCCAGCGTTCCTATGATGCCGATGACGGCGACGAAGGCTGCAGTAAGGTTCCCTGACAAGGTCTCTCCCGAAGCGGACGAGGAACCGACGAACAGTGCGGCTACAAGCACACTGCTTCAGGGCGGTTGTGTCGAGATTCTTTGCAGGTTGCAGCACGCAGCAGCCGCACATGTGCGGTCCGAGATGCCCGATGATCCCGCGCGGCAGCCGACTTGGACACACCGAATAGCGGGCCGAGCTGACGCAGCGTCATGTTCGTCCGCCAATACGCGGTGACCAACAAGACCCGATCGTGTAGAGACAGGACGGCTCCGACGCCGTGATCAGACCAGGCACGACAAGATCATGTCGCCAAGAGCAGTCGCTACGGGACAGCCCATAGTTCGGAGAATGGACGTACGGCACTTCGGCACGGTGCTGAACCGGCTGCTGGACCTCGGGGTGCACGGCCGTACCGTCAATGTGGCCTCGGGGATCTCCTGCTCGGCCGAGGAGATCGTCACCGCGGTCGAGGCGGCCCTGGGCAGGCGGGCGCACCGGGTCCCTCACGAGGTGCCGCCCGAGTCCCTGCGGATCTCTACCAGCCGGATGCGGGCCTGCGTCCCCGAGGCCGCGCACTTCGGCTTCGGCCCGGCCTACCTGGACGGCCTCATCTCGCGCTACGCGCCAGCCACGGTGTGAGGTTGGCGTCCACGATCAGTTCCTTGTAGGTCTCGTCCCCCGGGAGCGGCACGATGAGCCACTGGCCGGGCGGGAACAGCCGGCCCTTGGTCCGGGCGAGCCCGCCGTAGACGGATCGCAGGAACCCGGGCACGGAGTCCCGCGGCACATCGTGGAACTCCACCCCGTCGACGATGATCCGCGCGTCGTCCTCGGGAAAGAGCCGGACGCTGACGGAGGGCGACCCGGCCAGTTCCACGAACGCCTCGTGCGGCAGCGAGCCGTCGGGGTCGAACACGGTGAACAGCTCTGCCGAGGTGCGGCGCGAGGTCTGGTCGGCACCGATGTCGTCGGTGACGGTCATGCTCAGCCCGAACTCCACCGCGAGGTCACGAATCGCCACGACAGCGGACTCAGTGGTCGGCAAATGCGCGCTCTCCATGCACCGATCATGCCCGACGAGCCCCACAGAGGTCTAGACAACACTCCTCACCTCTCCTGACGGGCCACGACTTGAGGGTGGCGACGGCCTGCTCGACGAGGGGCCGGATCTTCGCGTGGGACCGGTCGACCGCCTGTTGCCCCATCGACAGGTTCTGCCAGCGGCCCCAGTAAGGCGGCATGAGCAAGGGCGAGCGCAACCGCAGTCCCCGCTCGACCCGCAACACTTCCGACAGATCACTGAGAGTCTTGGAGATGTTGCAGAGCGCATCCAGATCGCCGCCATCGAGAAGAAAGGTCCGCTCCAGGAGGCTCTGGGCATCACTGTCAGCTACGAATACGCAACGAGGACCGCGACCGTAAGGTCGAGGCCCTCGTCACCGTATCGTCAATCGTTGTGTCCGAGGGGGGACTTGAACCCCCACGCCCGATAAAGGGCACTAGCACCTCAAGCTAGCGCGTCTGCCATTCCGCCACCCGGACTAGGTGTCTGCCGCCTCGCGGGGGTGTTCCCCGCGGCGACATGGACAACAATACCAAGGTTTCGGAGTGCGTTTCACCTGCGTATCCCCCCTGTGCGTGGCAGTCCGGGCCCACGGATCGGCGACGGTGTACAGAATGCAAGATCTTGCCTACAGGTGGTGAAGATCAGGGCGTGAGGACGTGCCCCTCTACGATCTGCTCACCGAACGCCGGAGGGGGAACACCGCATGGACATCACGTCGTTGCACACGCCGTTCAACACGACGGCCGAGGAGCCCGGGCGCCGGGTCACCACCCTGGAACTCTTCTTCGACCTGGTCTTCGTCTTCACACTCACCCAGCTCACCGTGCTGCTCGCGCACGACCTGTCCTTCGCCACGGCCGGCCGGGTGGCACTGATCCTCGTCGTGCTGTTCTGGATGTACGGCGCCTACGCCTACCTCACCAACCAGGTGCCTCCCGACCGCCCCTCCCGGCGCCTGCTGCTGATGCTCGGCATGGCCGCGTTCCTGGTCTGCGCGCTGGCCATCCCCCGGGTCTTCGAGGACACCGGCGTGGTCTTCGGGCTCGGTTTCCTGCTGGTGGTGGCCGTCCACACGGGCCTGTACACCCGCGGCCACGGCTGGGACTCCATCTGGTACGGCGTCCCCAACGCGCTCGCGGCCCTGTCGGTGACCGCCGCCGGGCTGGTCGACGGGCTCGCGGCGGACGGCCTGTGGCTGCTCGCGATCGCCCTGCAGTTCGTGACGCCGCTGGTGGCCGAGCACGGGCCGGGCCGCAGGGACGGGCGCAGTGCGGCGACGCTGCGGGTGCAGCTGGGCGCACTCGACCCGGCCCATTTCGTGGAGCGGCACGGGCTGCTGCTGATCATCGCCTTCGGCGAGTCCGTGATCTCCATCGGGGTCGGCATCGGCGATCTGCCGCTCACGCCGGAGCTGCTCTGCGGCGCGTTCCTCGCGCTGGCCCTGTCGGTCGCGCTGTGGTGGACGTACTTCGTGCGGGACGAGGAGGCGGCCGAGGTCACGTTCCGGGCGACACCGCCGCCGGCCCGCTGGCGGCTGGCGATGAACGCGTACTACTACGCCTTCCTGCCGATGCTGCTCGGCATCGCGTTCCTCGCGGCCGGCATCAAGAAGACCCTCGGCCATCTGACCGGACACCCGCAGCCGGGGCCCGCGTTGGCACTTGCGGGCGGGGTCGCGCTGTTCCTCGCGGGCGACGTGGCCTTCCGTACGGCTCTGCGGCTGCGGCCAGTGCGCCACCGCGCGGCCGGTGCCCTCCTCGCCCTGGCCACCGCCGCGGCCGGCGTCCGCATGCCGGTCTACGGCGAACTCCTCCTGCTGGTCGCCGTGCTGGCGGGGATGCTGGCGGTGGAAGCCCGGTCCTGCGTCACGGCGACACCGGACCCCGCGGCGGCCAGGACGTGACAGCGGCGGGTCAGGACTCGTTACGGTGGCGGTACGAGCGCCGGGTGCGCTCGGTGTGCTCGCGCATCAGCCGGCCGGCCCGCTCCGCGTCCCCCTCCTTGATCGCGAAGGCCAGGTCCGAGTGTTCGCTCCAGGAGGTGCCGCCGCGCAGCCGGGCCACAGGGGTGTAGTACCAGCGGACCCGCCGGTCGACCTGGGCGGCCAGCTCGGCGAGCACCGCGTTGCCGGCCAGCTCCATGACCTTGGCGTGAAAGGCCGCGTTGAGCGCCACGGCACGGGCCACGTCGTCGGCGGCGACCGCCGTCCGGCCTTCCTCCACGATGGCGAAGAGGGCCTCGACCCCCTCCTCGCCGGCGTTGAGGGCCGCCAGCCGGGCCGCCTCCGCCTCCAGCAGGGTGCGGACCGTGAGCAGCTGGTCGGCCTCCCCCTCGGTCGGCTCGTGCACGAACGCGCCCTGCGCGGGCCGCAGATCGACCCAGCCCTCGGTGTTGAGCCGCTGCAGCGCCTCGCGCACCGGCTGCCGGGAGACGCCGAGGTGCCCGGCGAGTTCGCTCTCGACCAGATGCTGACCGGGGTGCAGGGCGCGGGTGGTGATGAGTTCCAGCAGCGCCTCGTAGACGCGCTCGCGCAGCGGTCCGGGACGTTCCAGCTTCGGCACCGGCATCTGCGGCAGTCCGGTCGACAACATCGCGGTCCCCCTCCTGAGCAGCGCCGGCGCGTGAACCCTGGACGCTCGGTATCGATGAGCTCGGTGTCGTGTCCTTCGTCCACAGTCCGCGGTGTACGAAATCCACGCTGCCGGTATACAACATCCCGGCAGGGGCACCGACTTCACCCGCTCAGGGGCAGCGTACGACCTGCCCGGCGTACGACAGATTGCCGCCGAAGCCGAACAGCAGCACCGGGTCGCCGGTGCTGAGCGCTCCCTGCTCGATCAGCTTGGAGAAGGCGAGCGGGACACTGGCCGCCGAGGTATTGCCGGATTCGGTGACATCGCGGGCGACCACCGCGTTGACGGCACCGAGCTTCTCCGCCAGCGGTTCGATGATGCGCAGGTTCGCCTGGTGCAGGACGACGCCCGCGAGGTCCGCCGGGACCACGCCGGCCTTCTCGCAGGCCCGCCGGGCGATGGCCGGCAGCTGGGTGGTGGCCCAGCGGTAGACGCTCTGTCCCTCCTGCGCGAACCGCGGTGGCGTGCCCTCGATCCGTACCGCGTGCCCCATCTCCGGCACCGACCCCCACAGCACCGGCCCGATCCCCGGCTGCTGTCCCGGCGCGCAGGCCTCGACCACGGCGGCCCCGGCGCCGTCGCCGACGAGGACACAGGTGCTGCGGTCGCTCCAGTCGGTGACGTCGGACATCTTGTCGGCGCCGATGACCAGCGCGCGGCCGGCCGCGCCGGCCCGGACGGTGTGGTCCGCCGTGGCCAGCGCGTGGGTGAACCCGGCGCACACCACGTTCACGTCCATCGCAGCCGGCTGCGGGATGCCGAGCCTGGCCGCGACCCGGGCGGCGGTGTTCGGGGAACGGTCGATCGCCGTGGAGGTGGCGACCAGGACCAGGTCGATGTCGCCGGGGGTGAGACCGGCGGCGGCGAGGGCCTTGGCCGCGGCGTGCGCGGCCAGCTCGTCGACCGGCTCGTCGGGACCGGCGATGTGCCGGGTCCTGATGCCGACCCGGCTGCGGATCCACTCGTCACTCGTGTCGACCAGGCCCGCCAGGTCCTCGTTGGTGAGCACCCGGGCGGGCTGGTAGTGACCGATGGCGGCGATGCGCGAGCCGTTCATGGCGGAGGTCCCTCGTTTCCGTCGTGGCGGATTCACCAGTCTGAACAGTGACTCGCGAGTACGGCGGCAGGTGAAGCCACAGGAATCGGGCGCCCGCGTTGTCGGCTTCGCGCAGGCCCTCGGACGCCCGAGTATTCATCCCGTGAACAGCTGGGTCGCCTTGTGTACGAGTTCGCAGACCCCGTAGGCGAGGGGTGCTCCGACCCACAGCCAGGCGAGGGTGATCAGGCCCCGCCGGCTAGGCGGGCTGCTGTCGCTGGGCATCTGCGGCCTCCCTCGGGGCGGGGACGTGATGGCGGGTGTGGACGGGACGGACGAGTTCGTTGGCGACGAAGCCGACGACGAGGAGGCCGATCATGATGCCGAACGACAGCCCGTACAGCGACGAGCCGTGCTTGCCCGCGCCCTTCTGCCGGTCGGCGATCCAGTTGACGATCAGCGGCCCGAGCACGCCTGCCGTGGACCAGGCGGTGAGCAGCCGGCCGTGGATGGCGCCGACCTGGTAGGTGCCGAACAGGTCCTTCAAGTAGGCGGGGACGGTCGCGAAGCCGCCGCCGTAGAAGGAGAGGATCACCAGCGCGCACAGGACGAACAGCGGCTTGGACGCGTCGCCGAACAGGGCGATGAGCAGGTACATCAGCGCACCGACGCCCAGGTAGAGACGGTAGATGTTCTTGCGGCCGATCAGGTCGGAGGCGGACGACCAGCCGATGCGGCCGGCCATGTTGGCGGCGGACAGCAGGGCGACGAACCCCGCGGCCGCGGACGCCGACACCGGGGTGGAGCCGCCGGCGAAGAAGTCCGTGATCATCGGTGCGGCTTTCTCCAGGATGCCGATGCCGGCGGTCACGTTCATGCAGAGCACGATCCACAGGCACCAGAACTGCGGGGTGCGCACCGCGCTGCGTGCGGAGACCTGCACTCCCTCGAAGGCGCTCGGCCCACTCGCTGTGCCGGCACGGCCCTCGGTGCGCGGCACGCGGACCAGCAGGACGCCCAGGGTCATGAAGACGGCGTACGACAGCCCGTGCACCAGGAAGGCGAGGGCGATGCCGTCGTTGTCACCGCCGAAGGACGCGAGCATCTGCGCGGACCACGGCGAGGCGATCAGCGCGCCGCCGCCGAAACCCATGATGGCGATGCCGGTGGCCGTGCCCGGCCGGTCCGGGAACCACTTGATCAGGGTGGACACGGGCGAGATGTATCCGATGCCGAGGCCGATCCCGCCGACGAAGCCGTAGCCGAGGACGATCAGCCAGTACTGCTTGGTCTCGGCGCCGAGCGCGGAGAGCAGGAAGCCGGAGGAGAAGCACACGAGGGCGACGGTCATCGCCCAGCGCGGGCCGTTGCGCTCGACGAGCGTGCCGCCGAACGCGGCCGACAGCCCGAGCATCACGATCGCCAGCTGGAAGGGCAGTGCGCTCCGGGTGCCGTCGAGGTGCAGGGCGGATTCGAGCGGCGGCTTGAACACGCTCCAGGCGTAGGCCTGGCCGATGGACAGGTGGACGGAGAGGGCGGCGGGCGGGACGAGCCGGCGGCTCCAGCCCTCAGGCGCGACAGGGGGGCTGCTCATGAGGCCGGACGGTACGGCGGGGCACGGGAGTTGAGAAGGCGCGGCGTCGACCGTATGCGGTGAACGGTAGGCGGAATGCGGTCAACGGTCGACACGCGAACCCTTGCCGCGACCGGCTCCGTACTGTGGTGCCGGGTGCGTGACGGAGGCCGAGGGCGCGCGGACGCCGGCGCCTGCCTGGGCACGCACCGCGCAGCCCGGGGCGGGAGCCCCCAGAATGAGATCGTGAGGGTCACCTTGCCGCAGGCAACCCGGTGACCCACGGCAATCCCTGCAGCAAGGGCCGTTTCGGCCACCAGCACATACAGAACCGGGGCTGATCAGGACATGGGACGAGTCACGGAACGACGCAAGGTCCTCCGCATCCGGGACGGGGCGGTCTCCACCCGGCCGGACACGCTCGTCGCCGAGGAACCCCTGGAGATCCGGCTGAACGGCAAGCCGCTCGCGATCACCATGCGCACACCGGGCGACGACTTCGCGCTGGCGGCGGGGTTCCTGGTGAGCGAAGGTGTGCTGGCGACCGCATACGATCTGCAGAACATCGTCTACTGTGCGGGGGCGACCGCAGACGGCTCCAATACCTACAACGTCGTCGACGTGAAAACCGCGCCGGGCGTCGCCCTGCCGGACTTCACGCTGGAGCGGAACGTCTACACGTCGTCCTCGTGCGGCCTGTGCGGCAAGGCCAGTCTGGACGCCGTCCGTACGACCGCGCGCTTCCCGATCGCCGACACTCCCCCGGTGCGGGTCACCCCGGAGCTGCTGTCGAGTCTTCCGGAGCGGCTGCGGGCGGCCCAGCGGGTGTTCGACCGGACCGGAGGCCTGCACGCGGCGGCCCTGTTCAACGAGGACGGGGAGCTGCTGGACATACGCGAGGACGTGGGCCGCCACAACGCGGTGGACAAGCTGGTCGGGCGGGCGCTGCAGAACGGCGACCTGCCGCTGTCCCGGACGATCCTGCTCGTCTCCGGGCGGGCCTCGTTCGAGCTGGCGCAGAAGGCGGTGATGGCGGGCATCCCCGTGCTGGCGGCGGTGTCGGCGCCGTCGTCGCTGGCGGTGGACCTGGCCGCCGAGACGGGGCTGACCCTGGTGGGTTTCCTGCGGGGCAGCTCGATGAACGTGTACGCGGGCGAGGACCGCATCACGCTGCGGGAGGCGGCCGCCCAGGGCTGAGACAGCTCCCCACGGCACGGCGGCGGGCCCCGGCCGACGGGGAGGCCCCTGCGTCGCCGGGCCCCGCCTCAGCCGGGGGACTGCGTCGCTGCGACGAACGGGACGTATGCGGCCCGCAGGGCGCGGCGCCGCGTACCGTCGGCCAGGGGCAGTCTCCTTGCCCTGCCCAGGAGTTGATGTCCGGATTCGGTCGACCTCGGGTCGATCCGGCCGGGCGCCAGGGACGGGGGCGGGATGCCGGCCTGGGCGGTCAGGCGGGCCCGAGGCGTACGGCGGCGGCGGTCACGACCGTGCCGAGCCGGGGGAAGTCGAGCCGGACGGACGCCTCGTGCTCGGCGGCGGTGAAGGCGGCCATGGCGTCCTCGGCGAAGAGGAGGTCGTAGCCGAGGTCGGCGGCGGCACGGGCGGTGGACTCGACGCTGAGGTTGGTGGCGATGCCGCCGAACACCAGCGTGGTCACGCCGCGTTCGCGCAGCCGCTCGTCCAGGCCGGTGCCCTGGAAGGCGCCGATGGTCCGCTTGACCACCTCCAGGTCGCCGTGCGCCGCGAGGCCGGGGACCAGGGCGCTGCCGGGCGGCTGTTCGGCCACCGAGGGGCGTTCGACCCGGACGAGGACGACGGGCGCTCCGGCGGCACGGAAGGTACGCGCCAACTCCTCGGCGGTGGCCAGCACTTCGGTGCCTTTGCGGGGTTCCAGGGGCAGCGCGACGATGCGTTCCATCAGGTCGACGAGGATCAGGGCGGTGCGCTGCGGATCGAGCATATGAGCTGCGGTCATGACGGAACGTTAGCCGCCGTCAGCCGTCCGTGCCGGAAATCCGGATCAACAGGCCCATGAACTGCTCGCGTTCGGCGTCCGAGAGCGGGGCGAGCAACTCGTCGTTGGCCGCGCGGGCTGCCTTCTCGCAGCGGGCGAGGAGGCGGGCTCCGTCGTCGGTGAGGGACACGGCGTTCTTGCGCCGGTCCCTGGGGTCGGGGGCGCGGACGACGTGGCCGGCGGACTGCAGGTCGTTGAGCACGCCGACCAGGTCCTTGGGGTCCAGGCCCACGCTGCGGCCGAGGTCTGCCTGGGCGACGGGCTGAAGGTCCCGGACGGCGGAGAGGACCACGTGGTGCCACATCTTCTGGCCCTCGGCCGCGAGGGCGTCGGCGACCAGGGCGCGCCCCCGGCCGGCGGCGCGGCCGAGGAGCCAGCTGGGCAGGGAGCGGATCGCGGGCAGGGGTGCTTCGGCCATACGAGCAGCGTATCCCGAGAATCGTTGGACGCACCAACGAACCTCCGCTATCGTTGGGACTCCCAACGAGTTCATGGGTGTTCCCGACGGTCAATGCGCCGGAATTCCGGCCCTGGAGGTGTGTGCGATGCGTCGCATCCGATACGAGTCCACCGGCGGCCCGCTGTTCGTCGAAGAGGCGCCCGTCCCCGAACCCGGCCCCGGCGAGCTGCTGGTGCGTTGCGCGGCCGTCGGCGTCACCCTGCCCGTGGTGCGCAAGGTCACCGAGGCCGCCGAGCCGATCGCGCTCGGCGGGGAGATCGCCGGCGAGGTGGTGGCGGCCGGCGAGGGGGTGACCCGATACCGGCCGGGCGACCGGGTGACCGGGCTGTGCTTCGGACACGGATACGCCGACTTCGCCCTGCTGCACGAGGCCATGGCCTCCCCGATACCGGACGGCGCAGATGCCGTGGACGCGATCGCGCTGGTCCGCAGCGGTCTGGTGGCGTTCGGGGCGCTGGAGGCGGCGCGCCCGGTGCCGGGCGAGGCAGTGCTCGTCACGGCGGCGGCGAGCGGGGTCGGACACCTCGCGGTGCAGCTGGCGCGGGCGCGGGGTGCGGGGCGGGTGGTGGGGGCCGTGTCCGACCCCTGCAAGGCGGATTTCGTCCGCTCACTCGGCGCGGACGACTGTATCCAGTACGGCGACGACAGCTGGGGGGATCCCGTCGACTGTGTACTGGATGCCGTCGGCGGTGACCTGCTCGGCCCAGCCCTCGCCGCCCTGGCCCCGCACGGCCGCCTCGTCGCCTACAGCTCCGGCGGCGGCACCCTCCGGGCGTACGACCTGCTGGTGGGTGCCAAGTCGGTGATCGGATTCCAGATGGCCCTGATCGCCCGTGGCCGGCCGGAGCTGTACGAGCAGTGGCGCAAGGAGCTGTGGCGGTTGTTCGCCGAGGGCGCCCTGAAGCCCGCCGTGCACGCCGAGTTCGCGCTGGAGGACGCGGCGAAGGCGCACGAGGTGATCGAGCGGCGGGCCAACCTCGGCAAGGTCGTGCTGCGCCCGTAGGCC
This sequence comes from Streptomyces sp. NPDC030799, assembly GCF_055572255.1. Taxonomy (NCBI): domain Bacteria; kingdom Bacillati; phylum Actinomycetota; class Actinomycetes; order Kitasatosporales; family Streptomycetaceae; genus Streptomyces; species Streptomyces sp. NPDC030799. The sequence continues at coordinate 171,531 of NZ_JBVIDS010000004.1, forward strand.
GTTCGCGTGTTCCGTGCGCTGCACGCTTCTTGTGGGGCGCCCTGTCCCCAACTACCTTCGATGGGGCGCATTGGACGTCGGATGTCCGGATGTCCAGAGGTCCGGCCGACGAAAGGGCAGGTCGCACCATGCCGTCAGGTCTTCGCGCCCGTCTCAGAGCCGTACTCGCCGCCGTCACCGCGGCGGCCGCCCTCACAGCGTTCCTCCCCGGCACCACCGCGCACGCCCGACCGGCCACCGGATCCGACGTGCTCGAGCAGCAGATCCTCTTCAAGGCGTCCCAGGACCCCGGCTACGCCTGCTTCCGCATCCCGGCGATCGTGCGGACGACCGCCGGCACTCTGCTGGCGTTCGCCGAGGGCCGGGTCCTCAACTGCGGTGACGCCGCCGACATCGACATCGTGCTCAAGCGCTCCACCGACGGCGGCCGCACCTGGGGCCCGCTGCAGGTGGTCAACGAGGGCGCCGGTGACACGCACGGCAATCCGGCGCCGGTCGTGGACCGCGAAACGGGCCGGGTCTGGCTCGCGGAGACGTACAACACGGGCCGTACGGACAGCGCCAGTTGCTCGATCCCCTGCGACCGCACCCCGCATCTGCAGTACAGCGACGACGACGGCCAGAGCTGGTCCGTGCCGCGCGATCCGGGCCCGGAGATCCTGCCCGCCGACTGGAACTCCTGGTACGCGACCGGGCCGGTGCACGGCATCCAGCTGACCCGGGGCCGGTACGCGGGCCGGCTGGTCTTCGGGGTCAACACCGAGACCTGGGACGGCAGCCGGGTCACCGCCAACCACGCGGCGCTGATTGTGAGCGACGACCACGGCGGCCACTGGCGGATCGGGGCCACGGACACCTGGCCCATCGCCGACGACGGCACCTTCCGGCAGAAGCCGTCCGAGCTGGCCCTCGCCGAGCGCGGCGACGGCTCCATCCTGGTCAGCGGCCGGGAGCAGGACGGCACCGACCTGGGCCACCGCACCCAGGCCGTCAGCCGCGACGGCGGGAGCAGCTTCACCGCGCCCTTCCACGGCCTGCCCGACCTGTACGCCCCGCAGGTCCAGGGTTCCCTGCTGCGCCTGGGCGACCGGCTTCTGCTCGCCTGCCCCGCCGACCCCGACCGGCGGCGGACGATGATGATCCGCTCTTCCTACGACGGCGGCCGGACCTGGGACGGCGTGGACCGCGGCACGGTCGTCACCACGGACTGGTCCGGCTACTCGGACATGGTGCGTGCCGACGCGGACACGGTGGGCCTGCTCTACGAGGGCGGGGCGGTGGACGCGCGCGACGAGATCCGCTTCGCCCGCTTCACCGAGGACTGGCTCGCCCCGCGCCGCGGCCCCGACCCGGTCACCGCCGACCTGGCCCCGCACGCGCGCCCGGCCGCGGTGCTCGGCGGCGCGCAGGAGACGGACGGGGTCTTCGGCAAGGCGCTGGAGTTCGACGGCACCGACGACGCCGTGCGCCTGCCGTTCCGCAGCGGGCTACCCCTGGGGACCAGGGACTTCACGGCGTCCCTGTGGTTCCGCTACACGGCCACCGCCGGCGAGCAGCCGCTGCTGTGGATGGGCGGGGTGGGCACCACCCAGCCGCAGGTGTGGGTGCGCGGCGAGCCGGCGAACCACCGGATCCAGGGACTGATCACGGTGCGGGACGGGGCGATCGCGCCGCAGACTGTCTACGTTCGTACGGATACCGCATACAACGACGGCCAGTGGCATCACCTGGCACTGCGCCGGGGCGGAGGACGGCTGTCGTTGTTCGTCGACGGTGTGCAGTCGTCCGTCGCCGACATACCGGGGTCGGTCAGCCGTAACTCCCCCTTCGGTGTGCACATCGGTCAGCGCATGGACAGCCGGGCCTTCTTCACCGGCTCGATCGACGAGGTGCACGTCTGGGACCGTGCGCTCATCGATGGACAGCTGTCGGACCCGAAGGCACTGCGGTCACCGAAGGACACGGTCCTGTGGCTGCCCCTGGACCGCGTGCTCGGCTGACGCGCCCGGCGCGTCCTGGGCCTCCTGCGGGTCGCGGGCGCGCCGCTTGGCGATGACCGCGCACACCATGAGCTGCATCTGGTGGAACAGCATCAGCGGCAGCACGGCGAGGGAGGCCTGGGCGCCGAACAGGACGCTCGCCATGGGCAGCCCGGAGGCCAGGGACTTCTTCGAGCCGGCGAACTGGATGGCGATCCGGTCGTTTCGTCCGAAGCCGAGTGCCCGGGCGCCGTACCAGGTCAGCAGGAGCATCACGGTGAGCAGGACGGCCTCGACGGCGAGCAGCGCGCCCAGCCGGGCCGGGCTCACCTGGTGCCAGATGCCCCGGGTCATGCCCTCGCTGAAGGCGGTGTACACGACCAGCAGGATCGAGCCGCGGTCGACCAGGCCGAGCACCTTCTTGTGCCGGGCGACGAAACCGCCGATCCAGCGGCGCAGCACCTGCCCGGCGAGGAACGGCACCAGCAGCTGCAGCACGATCTTGATCAATGAGTCGGCGGAGAACCCGCCCCCGCTGTTGCCGAGCAGTCCGGCCGCCAGCAGCGGGGTGACGACGATGCCGATGAGCGAGGAGAAGGACCCGGCGCAGATCGCCGCCGGTACGTTTCCGCGGGCGATCGAGGTGAACGCGATGGACGACTGGATCGTGGACGGCACCAGTGTCAGAAACAGCAGCCCCTGGTAGAGGGGCTGGGTCAGCAGTACCGGCACCAGCGCCCGCGCGGCCAGCCCGAACCCCGGGAAGAGGATGAAGGTGCAGGCCAGCACGGTGACATGGAGCCGCCAGTGGCGCAGTCCGTCCAGCGCCTCCCGGGTGGAGAGCCGGGCGCCGTAGAGGAAGAAGAGGAAGGCGATCGCGGCCGTCGACGCGCCCGAGGCCACGTCGGAGGCGGTGCCGCGGGCCGGCAGGAGCGCGGCGAGGCCCACCGTCGCGAGCAGCAGGACGATGTACGGGTCGATCGGCATCCAACGCGGCCGGCGCAGGCGTTTCACAGTGCTCCGATTGCTGTACGGGGTCGGGACGGGTGTCGCTTTGTCGCTTCCAGGGGCTGCAGGTCCCCCTCCATCGTCCTCCTCCGCCCGGCGATCGGGAATCCCGCACACCACTCTGACTGTCATCATGAATGGCGATAGCCGGGTAGCCTGAGGATGTGTACGACCCGGCGCAGCTGCGCACCTTCCTCGCCGTGGCCCAGACGCTCAGCTTCACGCAGGCCGCACGCCGGCTGGGGCTGCGCCAGTCCACGGTCAGCCAGCATGTGCGCCGGCTGGAGGACGCGGCCGGGCGGCAGCTGTTCACCCGGGACACCCATTCGGTGGAGCTGACCGAGGACGGCGAGGCGATGCTGGGCTTCGCCCGGCGGATCCTGCAGGTGCACGAGCAGGCCACGGCGTTCTTCACGGGCACCCGGGTGCGGGGCCGGCTGCGGTTCGGGGCGTCGGAGGACTTCGTGCTCACCCGGCTGCCGGAGATCCTGAAGGGCTTCCGCACCGACCATCCGGAGGTCGACCTGGAGCTGACGGTGGAGCTGTCCGGCACCCTGCACGAACAGCTGGCCGCCGGGAAGCTCGACCTGGTGCTGGCCAAGCGGCGCCCGGAGGATCCCCGTGGCGCGCTGGTCTGGCGCGACGACCTGGTGTGGATCGGCGCCGAGCGGCTGCGCCTGGACGCCGAACGGCCGGTGCCGCTGATCGTGTATCCGCCGCCCGGTATCACCCGGGCCCGTGCGCTCCAGGTGCTGGAGCGCGAGGGCCGCGCGTGGCGGATCGTGTGCACCAGCGGCAGCCTCAACGGGCTGATCGCGGCGGCCCGCGCCGGGCTCGGCGTGATGGCCCACTCCCGGCACCTCATCCCGCCCGGCCTGTTCCGTCTGCCGGAGCGGTCCGGGCTGCCCGACCTGGGCAAGGTCGACTTCGTACTCGTCCACGGCCGCCGAAGGGGCGCTGCCGAGGGGGCCGCGAACGCGCTGGCGGCGGCGTTGCTGGCGGGTGGGGAACGCCTCAGCCGCCGGGGCGGCTGAAGTCCGTCGCCCTAGGTCAGCGGGGCATCGGGTAGGTGAGTTTCTTGACCTGGCGCAGGAAGGGCGTGGTCTCCACGTGCTGGACGCCGGCCAGGCCGCCGAGCGGGCCGCTGAGGTAGGCGTACAGATCGGCAGTGCTGCGGAACAGCGCGGTGACGGCGAGGTTGGACTGGCCGGCCGTCGCGGAGACCCAGGCGGTCTCCCGGTGCCCGGCCAGGGCCTCGCCGACGGAGTGCAGTGCGGCGGGCGCGGCGGTGACCCACAGCGCGGCGACGACGGGGTGGCCGAGGACCTCGGACCGGTACTCCACGTCGATGTACACCGCGCCCGAGGCGCGCAGCGCGGCCAGCCGGCGTTTGACCGAGGACTCCGAGCGGCCTGTCGCCCGCTGGAGCTCGGGGTAGGCGGCCCGGCCGTTCTGCTCCAGGACGGCCAGCAGGGGTTCGTCCTCGGGTTCGATGCGGGCCGGTCCGGGCACGGGTTCGGCGGGGCGCAGGGCGGCGATCTGGTCGTCGGTGAGTGCGGCGAACTTGCTGACCCAGCAGTCCGCACCGCCGTAGAAGCGGTGCAGGAGCTGGAGGGCGCGGATCTCGACCACGTTCGGCGTGCGCGGCAGCTTGCCGAGCAGCAGTTCGTCGTGGTCGCCGGGGGTGCGCGGCCTGGTCAGGCACAGGACCTCGGTACCGCCCGAGGCGAGCCCGATCCAGTAGGTGTCGGGGCGCCGGGCGAGGGCCTCCCCGATGGCCAGGGCGCTGTCCGGCGCACAGCGGATCCGCAGCATCCACTGGTCCTGGCCGAGCCGGGAGGCGTTGCGCATCGCGACGACCCGCAGCCCGCCCTGGGCGCACAGGCGCCGGTAGCGGCGCGCGATCGTCTGGTCGGAGACGCCGAGCACCGCGGCGATCCGGCTGAAGGAGGCCCGGCCGTCGACCGCCAGCGCGGAGAGCAGTTGCAGGTCGAGCCCGTCGACGCTGTCGGTTTCCATCTCCAGCATGCGCGCCCCTGTCGGATTCCGTCGTGAATGGACAGTGCAGCGGTCCAATCGTCCGCACCTGGGCCATCGTACGGAGCGACGGGCAATCGGTCCGCAGGAACGCGGGGAGTCAGGACATGCGTACATGGGGGACGCTCACGGCCGTGTGCCTGGGCACGTTCATGTTGTTGCTGGATGTGACGATCGTGGTAGTGGCGCTGCCGGACATGGCGGCGTCGCTGCACGCGTCGCTGGGTGATCTGCAGTGGGTGGTCGACGGGTACGCGCTCGCGCTGGCCGCGCTGCTGCTGGGCGTCGGTGCCGCCGCCGACGTCCTGGGGCGGCGCCGGGTCCATGTGGCGGGCGTGGTGGTGTTCGCGGCGGCCAGTCTGCTGTGCGGGCTGGCCTCGGGGCCGGGGACGCTGGTGGCGGCGCGGGCGCTGCAGGGGCTCGGCGCGGCGGCGATGTTCGCGACGACCCTGCCGTTGCTGGGCTCGGTCTACCGGGGGCGGCAGCGGTCGGCGGCGCTCGGCGTGTGGGGCGCGGTCAGCGGTGGGGCCGCCGCGGTCGGCCCGGTGCTCGGCGGGCTGCTCACCGAGGGGCCGGGCTGGCGGTGGATCTTCTTCGTGAACCTGCCGGTGAGCGTGCTGGAGGTGTGGCTGACCCTGCGGATGGTCCCGGAGTCGCGCGGGGCGCGCGGCAGGAGTGTCGACTGGGCGGGTACGGCGGCCTTCGCGGTGTTCGCGGGCGGTGCGACGTACGCGGTGGTGCGCGCCGGCGAGGACGGCTGGTCGGCGGCGGCGACGCTGACGGCGTTCGCGGTGGCGGCGCTGGCGCTGACGCTGTTCGTGCTGGTGGAGCGGCGGGTGGCACATCCGCTGCTGGATCTGTCGCTGCTGCGCCGGCCGGCGTTCGCCGGGGTGATGGTGGCCTCGTTCGCCTTCAACGGGGTGGCGTTCGGCGCGATCCCCTATCTGTCGCTCTGGATGCAGACCCTGCTCGGCCTCAGCCCGGTGCGGGGCGGGCTGACGCTGCTGCCGATGACCGTGGTGTCGATGCTGGTGGCGGTGCTGGTGGGGCGGTTGCTGCACGGGGTACCGGCCTGGCTGACGGTCGGCGGCGGGCTGCTGCTGATCGCCTCGGGCACGTTGTGCCAGGCGGTGCTGGACGCGGGCTCCGACTGGACGGCGCTGGTGCCGGGGTTCGTGCTGGTCGGTGCGGGCACCGGGTTCGTCGTACCGACCATGTCGGGGGCGGCGCTCGCCGCGGTGCCGGCGGAGCGGGCCGGAATGGCGGGCGGTGCGGTGAACACGGTCCGGCAGCTCGGGTACGCGCTGGGCGTGGCCGTCTTCGGCACTGTGCTCACCTCCCGGATGACCGGCGCGCTGCCGAGCGGCGCGGCGCACGCCCTGGCGGGCGGCGGCGCCGGTGCGCTGCGCGACGGCTTCCCGGAGCCCGTCCTGCGCGCCGCGTTCGCCTCGGGCCTGAACGCCGGCCTGGTGGTGGCGGGTCTGACCGGCATGGCCGCGGGGGTGCTGGTGCTGCTCCTCGTACGGAGGGGCCGGCCGACGCCGCAGCAGGCGTCCGGCGCGGTGCCGGAGCGGACGGTGCCGGCCCGCCGGTGAGCCGCCACGGGACAGGGCGAGGCCGGTGCTCCAGGACTGCCCTCGCCGGCCCCCTGGACCCTGCCCCGTATGCGGTGATCAGTACGGTGTGCGCCGTAATCGCCGCGTACAGATTCGGTGGAGATTACGGGACCGAAACTTACTGACCCGTCAGTACCATGTCCGGCCCTTCCCCATGTGCGGGCATTTTCCGGTCACCGGCGGGGAGAAAGATGAGGTTTGCTCGGTTTCCGACCCCCTCCCGCCGGATGACGGTGTGGGGTAGCTTTCACCGCGCTGTGCCGCGTGTCACGGGCGTGACCAAGCAGCGAGGATCGGGGAGCGAGGTTTGCGCGAGTTCACCAACCCGCCGCTCACGTCGGCGCCGCCGGTGGGCGGTCTGGCCGACGCGGTCTTCGAGCATGCCCGCACGGATCCCACGCACATCGCTCTCGGCCGCAAGGACGCCTCCGGGCAGTGGCGGGAGGTGACCTCCGCCGAGTTCCGAGACGAGGTCCTGGCCCTCGCCAAGGGCCTGCTGGCGCGCGGCATCCGCTTCGGCGACCGCGTCGCGATCATGTCCCGCACCCGTTACGAGTGGACTCTGTTCGACTTCGCGCTGTGGTCGATCGGTGCCCAGGTGGTGCCGGTCTATCCCACGTCCTCGGCCGAGCAGTGCTTCTGGATGCTCCACGACGCGGAGGTGTCCGCGGCGATCGTGGAGCACGAGGACCACGCGATGACCATCGCCACCGTCATCGACCGCCTCCCGCAGCTGCGCCAGCTGTGGCAGCTGGACGCGGGCTGTGTGCAGGAGCTGTACGACGCCGGGGCGCACCTGGACGACGAGCTGGTGCACCGGCACCGGCAGGCGGTCACCCCGGATTCGGTCGCCACGATCATCTACACCTCGGGCACCACCGGCCGCCCCAAGGGCTGTGTCCTCTCGCACGCCAACTTCATGTACGAGGCGGACACGATGATCCAGCGGTGGCAGCCGGTGTTCCACACCAAGAAGGACGACGAGGCCTCCACCCTGCTGTTCCTGCCGCTCGCGCATGTCTTCGGGCGGATGGTGGAGGTCGCCGCGATCCGCGGCCGGGTCCGCTTCGGGCACCAGCCGCAGCTGAACGCCGCCGCCCTGCTGCCTGATTTGCAGGCCTTCAAGCCGACTTTCATCCTCGCGGTGCCGTACATCTTCGAGAAGGTGTTCAACGCGGCCCGCCGGAAGGCGGAGAAGGAAGGCAGATCCGGGCCGTTCGAGAAGGCCGTCGACATCGCGGTGAAGTACGCGGAGGCCGTGGAGGCCAAGGCGTGGGGCACCGGGCCCGGCCCGTCGGCGGGGCTGCGCATGCAGCACCAGCTCTTCGACAAGCTCGTGTACTCCAAGGTCCGTGCGGCGATGGGCGGCCGGATCCGCAACGCGATGTCCGGCGGGTCGGCGATGGACCGCCGGCTGGGCCTGTTCTTCGCGGGCGCCGGTGTGCAGATCTACGAGGGCTACGGCCTGACCGAGTCCACGGCCGCGGCGACCGCCAACCCGCCCGAGCGCACCCGCTACGGCACCGTCGGCCAGGCCATCCCCGGCGTGACCGTGCACATCGCCGACGACGGGGAGATCTGGCTGCACGGCGGAAACGTTTTCCAGGGCTATCTCAACAACCCGAAGGCCACCGACGAGACCCTGCACGAGGGCTGGCTGGCCACCGGTGACCTCGGCTCCCTCGACGAGGACGGCTATCTGACCATCACCGGCCGCAAGAAGGAGATCCTGGTGACCTCCGGCGGCAAGAGTGTCTCCCCGGGGGTGCTGGAGGAGCGGGTCCGCGAGCACCCGCTGGTCAACCAGTGCATCGTCGTCGGCAACGACCGCCCCTACATCGCCGCCCTGGTCACCCTCGACCAGGAGGCCGTCGAGCACTGGCTGCAGATGCGCGGAAAGCCGAGGATGACCCCGGCCGAGCTGGTGCGCGACCCGGACCTGGAGACGGAGGTGCGACGGGCGGTGGTCGCCGCCAACACCCTCGTCTCCCAGGCCGAGTCGATCCGCACCTTCCGCATCCTCGCGCAGCCGTTCACCGAGGAACACGGTCTGCTCACCCCGTCGCTGAAGCTGAAGCGGAAGGCGATCGAGAAGGCGTACGACAACGAGGTCGAGGCCCTCTACCGGACCTGACGCAGGGCCGGCCCGCTCCGGATCGCCGCCGACCGGAATACGCCGCCGCTGTTCGCTGCGCCGGGACGTCATGGAGCGCCGCGGTGACGGACTGACCGGTCGGTGGAGACGGAGTGCGCGGTCAGGAATGCGTCGCGGCGCGTGATCGTTGACGATGGGAGTACCACCTGTCCACAACCGAAGGATCAAGAAGCTCGTGAGCAGCAAGGTCCCCCCGATCATCCTCAACAACGGCGTCGAAATGCCCCAGCTGGGCTACGGCGTCTGGCAGGTGCCGGACGACGAGGCCGAGCAGGCCGTCGCCACGGCGCTGGAGGCCGGGTACCGCAGCATCGACACAGCGGCGATCTACGGCAACGAAGAGGGCACCGGCAAGGCCATCGCCGCCTCCGGCCTGCCCCGCGAGGACATCTTCGTCACCACCAAGCTCTGGAACAGCGACCAGGGGTACGACTCCGCCCTGCGGGCCTTCGACGCGTCGCTTCGGAAGCTGGGTCTCGACTACGTCGACCTGTACCTGATCCACTGGCCGCTGCCCTCCCGCGACGCCTACGTCGACACGTACAAGGCGTTCGAGAAGCTGCTCGGCGACGGCCGGGTCCGCGCCATCGGTGTGTCCAACTTCCATCCCGAGTACCTGCAGCGGCTGATCTCCGAGACCTCGGTCGTCCCGGTGGTCAACCAGATCGAGCTGCATCCGCATCTGCAGCAGCACGCCGCCCGCGCGTTCCACGCGGAGCACGGCATCGCGACCGAGGCCTGGTCACCGCTCGGCCAGGGCAAGGGCCTGCTGGAGGTGCCGGCGATCGTCGCCATCGCGCAGAAGCACGGGCGTACGCCGGCGCAGGTCGTGCTGCGCTGGCACATCCAGCTCGGCAACGTCGTGATCCCGAAGTCCGTGACGCCGTCCCGGATCAGAGAGAACATCGAGGTCTTCGACTTCACCCTGGACGACGAGGACCTGGCGGCGATCAGCGCGCTCAACGAGGACCGGCGCCTGGGCCCCGACCCGGCCACCTTCGACATGGCCTGACAGCCCCGCGCACCACGGCCGTCCACCCCGCCTGCCGGGGCGGACGGCCGTCCGCGTGGCCGCGCACGGTGTCAGTCGCCGGTCAGTCGCCCCGTACGTCCACGTGCAGGACCTCGAACTCCTCCAGGGCGATCACCGTGGCGTGTGCCTTGGCTGTGCCCTCGCGGCGGATCGCGGCCTGGCGGGCGCGGGCGGCGGCGAGTGAGGCGCGGTCGGCAAAGAGGACGCCGGTCATGCCACGGCCGCGTTCGCGGTCCAGGAAGAGGGCCGCCCCGGCGAAGCCGGGCAGCACCTCCAGCCGGGGCAGCACGCCGGCGTGGAAGGTGTCCGCGGCGAGGTCCGTGTCCGCCGGTTCGAACTCCAGCCGGGTGAGCCGCAGTCCGCCGCCGGAGAGGGTCCGTTGCCCGGCGTGGAAGACGGCGGCCTCGTAGTTCTCGACCGCGACGGTCCCGGCGAAGGGCTGCAGCAGTTCCGGCCGCCGCGCGCTCATCACCTCGTCGCTGATCCGACGGGCATCCGCGGACTCCCACCAGCTGACCGTGAGCAGCTTGCCGAGGTCACGGTCGACGAAGACGCCCGCTCCCCGGTATCCGGGGCGCTCCTCCAGCAGGTCGTGCCCGCGGGTGTTCAGGGCCCGGACGGCCGTGTCCAGCTGCGCCGGATCGCCGGTCGCGTACACCGTGCGTACGTACATGCGCCTCGCCTCCCGGAGCCGTGACCGAGTCGGCCGACAGCGGCCGATATATTCGCAGTGGCCGTTTTTCTTCAGTTTTGCCGTGGTCACAAATCACCGCAATACGCGTGTGTTTCACCGGTTCACCACGACAGGCTTGACGAGGACATGCGTACAGGTCCACGGTGTACGGCACCTGGTAAGGAAACTTTCCTAACAGAAGGGTCCCCCACCGTGCGCCTTCGAACCCTGTCCCTCGCCGCGGCCTCCGCAGCCGCGCTGCTCACCGCCGGAGTCCTGCCGGCACACGCCTCCGCCGGCTCCGCGGCGAGGTCCGCCCCGCACTCCGCCCAGGAGGGCTCGGTCAGTGCGGCCGACCTGCTCGCCAAGGTGACGTCCTGTTCCCAGATATCGAACGGCAAGTACAAGACGGACGACGAGACATCGGCCACGGTCCCCGTCTGCGGCAAGAACGGCGCGGTGTTCTGGAAGGCCGACATGGACATCGACTGCGACGGCCAGCGCACCACCGAGTGCAACGAGGACCGCGACCCCTGGTACCAGGACGACACCGCCTTCCACCAGTCCGACGGCAAGCCGCTGAAGGCGCAGTCGCTGCCGTACGTCGTGGTCCCCAGCTCCAGCAGCATCTGGAACTACGCCGGCGCCGGCATCAAGGGCGGTGGAGTGGTCGCGGTCATCTACCAGAACAAGGTGGAGTACGCCGTCGTCGGCGACACCGGCCCCACGCAGATCATCGGCGAGGCGTCGTACGCCACCGCCAAGGCACTCGGCATCGACCCCGACCCGGCCAACGGCGGCGTCGACTCGGGCGTGACCTACATACTGTTCAAGAACTCCAAGGTCTCCCCCATCGAGAGCCACAGCGCCGCGGTCTCTCTCGGAGACCAGCTGGCCAAGCAGTTCCTCCAGAACAACTGACCCGTGCGGTACGCCCGCCGGGCCGGCCCGGCGGGCGTACGACCACGGTGCCGACGTCGCCCCCGGGCGGCTGCCGGATCGCCCCGGCCGGCCGTTGTCACACGGGCCGTACCGCCCGGTGCACCGTGTGGGCCGCCAGTACGAACACGTCGGGACGCCGGTGGGCGCTGCCGGGGTCGGCGGGGTCGAGGAGACGGTCCAGGGCGGCGAGGTCGCCGGCGTCCAGGACGTCGGCGTGGATCTCCCGGGCCCGCGTCAGGGCGGCGACGACGAAGGCGCGGGCCCGGTCCGGGACGGGGGCCGGCACATCGAGGAGGAAGCTGCGGGTGCCCGTGTGCCTCAGGCCCGCCGCGCCCAGCAGGGCGGGCCAGTCCTCGGCCTCGGCGACCGCGCCGGGCAGCTCGGCTCGCATCCGGGCGAAGCGGTCCTCCTGGGCCACGTCGATGCGGGCCTGCAGTCCGGGACGGCCGAAGCCGATGTCGCGGGGCAGGTAGCGGGCGGGCAGGCCGCCCTCCAGGATGGCCAGTGTGCCGCCGGGGGCGAGCCGGGCGGCGAACGCGGCGAGCGCGGCCTTCTGGTCGCCGAGGTGATGCAGGCTGCGGCTGGCCCACAGCAGGTCCACCGGATAGTCCAACTCGGCGAGAACGCCCGGAAGTTCCCCGGCCAGCGTGTCGAAGCGGTCGGCGGCGCCCTGGCGGGCGGCGCGTTCGCGGGCGCGTTCCAGCAGAGGCGCGGAGCCGTCGGCGGCGACCACCCGCGCGCCGGGGAACGTCTCCGCGATCAGGCAGGCGATGACCCCGGGTCCGCTGCCCGCGTCCACGATCAGACCGGGCTCGGTCACTTCCTTGCCCAGCCACGCCAGGGCCCGCGCGTACGCGGGGCCGAACACCTCGGCCTCCGCCTCCATCAGCGCCGCCATGGCGGCCCAGTCGGTATCCCCTCCGTGGCCGTGGGCGTGATGGCCGTGCTGCCCCTGGGGGATGTGGTGGTCGTGTGCCATGGTGGTCAGCCTCTCGCTCGGATGCGGCCAGCCTGCGACGGCGCACGGGGGCGGTGCCACTTTCGTTGCCGGTGCCGCAAAAAGCGATCCGCCGGGGGCTCGTCCGCCGGCGGTCAAGCCCCCGGCGGACGGGCCGGCCCGACACCCGGGACCCGTCAAGTCCCCGAAACAACTGCGGACTTCACGTCACCGTCGCCGACTACACCGACGACGTCGGCGTGGCGAGACGCTGACCCACTACGGCGCCAAGTCCGGTGGGGAGGTCGCCGCTCCCGTCCCTCGATCCGCCACCGGTTTGCGGTAGGCACGCAGCGCGAACACCGGGTCGGGGCGGGGGCGGTCCTGGTCCGGCAGGCGGGTCAGCCGGGTGGCGAACTCCTCCGTGCGGGGCTCACCCGGTGGCAGCAGGGTGAACCAGCCGCGGCGCAGGTCGGCGATGGTGGTGCGGGGGCTGCGGCCCTGGCCGACGCCGGGGAACACGGCGTCGCCGGCCGGCCGCAGCCCGTGCCGGGCGGCGTGCGCGGTGACGGTGGCGGCGGCGTCCTGGGCGGGGCGGTGCGGGCGGGAGGCGAGGACGGCGTCGATGTCGCTGCCGACGTCGTGCGCCGCGGCCTTGTCGACGGTCGTGACGTACACCCCGCCGGGGCGCAGCACGCGGGCGCACTCGGCGACGATGGCGCGGACGTCCTCGGCGTCCTTCAGCAGATGCAGCAGCCAGATACTGGTGACCGCGTGGAAGGTGCCGGTGCGGAAGGGCAGGCGGCGGCTGTCGGCCCGTACGACCGCACCCGGCAGCCGGGCCCCCGCCATGCGGACCATGGCCGGGGTGAGGTCCGCGCCCGTCACCCGCAGCGCGGGACGGTCGGCGGCCAGCCGGCGGGTGACGATGCCGGTGCCGCAGGCGACGTCGAGGAGACGGCCCGGCCCGTCGGGGATCAGGCCGAGGATCGCCTCGGTGGCCGCTGCGGCGCGGGCCTCGCCGCCCCGGGACGCGTCGTAGGCGTCGGCTTCTTCGTCGTAGTCGAGCACGTCCCTCAGTGTCCGACGTGACCTGGGGCGATGTCCTCCACCCTGCGGGCGAGACGGAAGTCCTTCTCGGTGAGGGCGCCGCCCGCGCTGTGGGTGTGCACGCTGAGGGAGACGGTGTTGTAGCCGAGGCTGAGGTCGGAGTGGTGGTCCAGCTCGTCCTGGACGGCGGCGATGTGCATGACGAGCGCCGCCGCCGCGACATGCGAGCCGAGGCGGTAGGAGCGGGTGAGCCGGCCGGACTCCACCGACCAGCCGGGCAGCTCGGCGAGCCGGTCCTCGATCTCCTTCTGCGACAGCGGTTCGACGGCCATGGCCGGGTCTCCCTTCGAGGCGGCGGGAAGGAGGGCTACGCCATCAGCCTGCCACGCCGGCCGCGCGCCTACTCCGCCCGCGTCGGCCGCCTGCACACCCCCCTGGTTCAGTCCCCTGCACACTCCCCCGCATCAGCCGCCCGCACACTGCGCACATCAGGCGTGCGCGCACTCCGCGGCGAGGTCGTCGGCGAGTGCGGCGATCCTGGCCCGGCCCTCCACCTGTGCCACCCAGGGGTGCGGCAGGCCGGTGTCGCCGTACCGGGCGCCCAGCAGATTCCCGCAGATGGAGCCGGTGGAGTCGCTGTCGCCCGAGTGGTTGACGGCCAGCAGCAGGGCACGCGCGGCGTCGGGCTCCGCCAGGGCGCAGTAGACGCCGATGGCGAGGGCCTCCTCGGCGATCCAGCCCGCGCCGAGGGACTCCACCTTCTCGGCCGTCGGTGCCCCGTCGGCGGCGAGGTCCAGGGCGGCGCGCAGGGCGGCCGTCGTCTCGGTGTGGCCGCGGTGCCCCTCCAGCAGCCGCAGCGTGCGCAGCACCGCGCCCTCCAGGGAGTCCCCGGCGACCAGGTGGGCCACGATCGCGGCGAGGGCACCCGCCGCGTAGTAGCCGGTGGGATGGCCGTGGGTGATCTGGGCGCCGCGCGCGGCCATGGCGAAGGCCGTGTCGGCGGAGGTGACCAGGCCGAAGGGGGCCGAGCGCATGACCGTGCCGCAGCCCTTGGAGTCGGGGTTGACCTCGCCCGGTGTGCCGTCGAGCGGCAGCGCGGGGTCGGGCGCGTACATCTGGGCGACGCCGGACAGGCAGGCGTTGCCGGGGGCACGGCGGGCGTACAGCCAGGCCTCGCTGACCAGGCCGCCGGCCGGGACGCCCGGATACGACGGTGCCGGCCGGCCCGGCCCGGACCGCGACGGGGCCGGGAACGACGCGCCCGGTTGCGGCGATTCCGGCTGCGGCGGTTCCGGCTGCGACGGGCCCGGCTTGGACTGGGTTTCCAGCCAGCGTTCGTACGCCTGACGCAGCAGCAGCGGCCAGGCGCCGCCGATGCCCTTCTCGCGTTCCCGGGCGTGCGCCTGGATGAGGGCTTCGACGGTGAACAGGGTCATCTGCGTGTCATCACTGATCAGGCCGACCGCGCCGTGCGCGCCGGGCACGAGACCGGTGACGCCGCGGGCCCCGTGCGAGGCGCGGATGCGGTCCAGGGAGGCGAATTCCACGGGGTAGCCGAGGGCGTCACCGAGGGCGCCGCCGAGGAGACAGCCGCGGACCCTGGCCCGGTACACGGCCGCGGCCTGAAGGGACTGAGGGGACGAGGTCCGCCAGGGCTTCGACCACGGCTCGTGCATGCGTAACTCCGCAACTCCTGGACTACGGTCGGACGTATGACCATTGTCGCTTCCGGCCCCGCCGCGTCCGCCACCGCCCCCGCCGCCCTCGCCGCGTCCGCCGGTTCCGGCGCGTCCACCGCTTCCACCGCTTCCGCCGCTTCCGGCAAGGGCGTCGGACCGCTGCTGCGGGCCTGGCGGGAGCGGCGCCGGATCTCCCAGCTGGAGCTGGCGCTGCGTGCCGACTCCTCGGCCCGGCACATCAGTTTCATCGAGACCGGCCGGTCGCGGCCGAGCGAGGACATGGTGCTGCGGCTCGCCGGGCATCTGGACGTGCCGGTGCGCGAGCGCAACTCCCTGCTGCTGGCGGCCGGTTACGCCCCGCGCTATCCGGAGACCCCGCTGGACGACCCCGCGCTGGACGCGCTGCGCGACGGCATGGAGCGACTGATCCAGGGCTACGAGCCCTACCCGGCGCTGGTGGTCGACGCCGGCTACACGGTCGTCGCCGCGAACCGGGGCATCGCGATGCTGCTGGACGGCGTACCGGAGAAACTGCTCGGCCCGGCGCCCAACGCGATGCGGCTGACCCTGCATCCGGAGGGGCTGGCCCCGCGCATCCGCAATCTGCGCGAGTGGCGCGGGCATCTGCTCGCCCAGATGGAGCGGCAGATCGCCCTGGAGCGCTCGGAACGGCTGCGCGCCCTGTACGAGGAGGTGGCCGCCTACCCGGTACCGGAGGAGGACGCGCCGGCCGGTGAACCGGAGGAGCCCGTCGCGTACTTCGCGCTGCCGCTGCGCATCGAAGTCGGCGACCGGATCCTGTCGTTCGTGTCGTCGATCTCCACGTTCAACACACCGATGGACGTCACCGTCGCCGAACTCGCCATCGAGACGTTCCTGCCGGCGGACCCGGCGACCGCCAAGTACCTGCACACACTGGCCGGTTGACGCCTGCCCGCCGCCCGGATGCTTCTCGGACCGGTGTGCGGGAGGGCATCGCATGACAGACTGCCCGGGTACGTCGGCGCGTAAGGGGAGGGCGTGGCGTGAGTGAGCGGCGGGCTGCGCCCACCGTGGGTCAGGTGGTGCTCGGCAAGCGGCTGCAGGAGCTGCGGGAGGCGGCGGGCCTGGGCCGCGAGGAGGCCGCCCGGGTGCTCCGGGTGGCGCCCGCGACCGTACGGCGGATGGAGATGGCCGAGGTCGCGCTGAAGATCCCGTACGTGCAGGTGCTGCTGGACACCTACGGCGTGGCCGAGGAGGAGGCGGCCGCGTTCGTGCGGCTGGCCGAGGAGGCGAACCAGCCGGGCTGGTGGCAGCGGTTCCACGACGTGCTCCCGGACTGGTTCAGCCTGTACGTCAGTCTGGAGGGCGCCGCCCGGATCATCCGCTCGTACGAGCCGCACTTCATCCCCGGTCTGCTGCAGACCGAGGACTACGCGCGGGCCGTGCTGGAGGCCGGGACGATCGGGCAGACCTCGCCGCAGACCGTGGAACGGCATGTGTCGCTGCGCATGGAGCGGCAGCGGCTGCTGGAGCGGGACGACCCGCCCCACCTGTGGGTGATCATGGACGAGACGGTGCTCAGGCGTCCGGTGAGCACGCGCGGCGAGGTGATGCGCGCGCAGCTGGACCGGCTGCTGGAGTACGCCGAGCGGGACCGGGTCACGCTGCAGCTCGCCGAGTTCGCGGCGGGCCCGCATCCGGGGACGTACGCGCCGTTCACCCTGTTCCGGTTCGCCGAACCGGAGCTGCCGGACATGGTGTTCACCGAGTACCTGACCGGTGCCCTGTACCTGGACTCCCGCCGTGAGGTCGCCGCGCATCTGGAGGTCCTGGACCACATGACGGCGCGGGCGGCGTCGGCACAGCGCACGCGGACCCTGCTGCGGGAGTTCCGCCGGAGGCTGTGAGATCCGTGGGGAGTCAGGCCGCGCCTCCCTTGTCCCTGTCCTCGTCCACGATCTCGGCGTCCACCACGCCCTCCTCGTCGGGGGCGGAGCCCTGTTCCGTGGCCGGACCGCCGTCGGCGGAGGACGAGGCGGCCGCGTACATGGCCTGCCCCATCTTCTGGCTGACGGTGGCGAGCTTCTCCACTCCGGTGCGCAGGGCGGTGGTGTCGGCGTTCTGTTCCAGCAGGGTCTTCAGCTCCGCGACGGCCGTCTCGACCTCGCCGCGCGTGCCGGCGGGGACGCGGTCGTGGTTGTCGCGGAGGAACTTCTCGGTCTGGTAGACGAGTTGCTCGGCCTGGTTGCGGGTTTCGGCGGCCTCGCGGCGTTTGCGGTCCTCCTCGGCGTACTGTTCCGCCTCCCGCATCATGCGGTCGATGTCGTCCTTGGGCAGGGCGGAGCCGCCGGTGACGGTCATCTTCTGCTCGCGCCCGGTGGCGAGGTCCTTGGCGGAGACGTGCATGATCCCGTTGGCGTCGATGTCGAAGGCCACCTCGATCTGCGGGACGCCGCGCGGCGCGGGCGGCAGCCCGGTGAGGTCGAAGACGCCGAGCTTCTTGTTGTAGGCGGCGATCTCGCGTTCCCCCTGGTAGACCTGGATGCCGACCGAGGGCTGGTTGTCGGTGGCGGTGGTGAAGATCTCCGAACGGCGGGTCGGGATCGTGGTGTTGCGCTCGATGAGTTTGGTCATGATGCCGCCCTTGGTCTCGATGCCGAGGGACAGCGGGGTGACGTCGAGGAGGAGTACGTCCTTGACGTCGCCGCGCAGGACGCCGGCCTGGAGGGCGGCGCCCACGGCGACCACCTCGTCGGGGTTGACGCCCTTGTGCGGGTCCTTGCCGGTGAGGTCGCGGACCAGGTCGGTGACGGCGGGCATCCGGGTGGAGCCGCCGACGAGGATGACGTGGTCGATCGCGGACAGCTCGATCCCGGCGTCCTGGACGGCCTGGTGGAAGGGCTTCTTGCACCGGTCGAGCAGGTCGGCGGTCAGCTCCTGGAACTGGGCCCGGGTCAGTTTCTCGTCCAGGTGCAGCGGGCCCTCGGCGGAGGCGGTGATGTAGGGCAGGTTGATGGTCGTCTCCGACGACGACGACAGTTCGATCTTGGCCTTCTCGGCGGCCTCCCGCAGCCGCTGCACCGCCATCTTGTCGGCGGCCAGATCGATGCCGTAGCTCCCCTTGAACCGCTTCACCAGGTGCTCGACGATCCGCTGGTCCCAGTCGTCGCCGCCGAGGTGGGTGTCGCCGTTGGTGGCCTTGACCTCGATGACGCCGTCGCCGATCTCCAGCAGGGAGACGTCGAAGGTGCCGCCGCCGAGGTCGAAGACCAGGACCGTCTGTTCCTCGCCGCGGTCCAGGCCGTAGGCGAGGGCGGCGGCGGTCGGCTCGTTGATGATCCTGAGCACCTTCAGGCCGGCGATCTCGCCGGCCTCCTTGGTGGCCTGCCGCTGGGTGTCGTCGAAGTACGCGGGTACGGTGATCACCGCGTCCGTGACGTCCTCGCCGAGGTAGGCCTCCGCGTCCCGCTTCAGTTTCTGCAGCACCCGGGCGGACAGTTCCTGTGCCCGAAGGCGGGTGCCGTCGATCGAGCCCTGCTCCGGGAAGCGCCAGCTCGCGTCGCCCATGTGGCGTTTCACCGAGCGGGCGGTGCGCTCCACGTTCGTCACCGCCTGCCGTTTGGCGACTTCACCGACCAGCACCTCGCCGTTCTTCGCGAACGCCACCACCGACGGTGTGGTCCGCGCACCCTCCGCGTTGGTGACGACGGTGGGCTCGCCGCCCTCCAGGACGGCCACCACCGAGTTCGTCGTCCCGAGATCGATCCCGACCGCGCGTGTCATGGTCCGTCCCCTTCCGCCCGGGTGCCTGCCGCTCTCCCAGCACATGACGTGCCTGCGACGCTGTCAATGCCCGGGTTCCCCGGGAACGGCGATGCCGCGCCCCTTCAGCGGGACGCGGCATCCGGGGTGGTACGAGGCCTCAGGCCAGCTCGGCCGTCAGGGTGATGCTCGTACCGGTCAGGGCCTGGCTGACCGGGCAGTTCTTCTTGGCGTCCTCGGCGGCCGAGGCGAAACCCTCGGCGTCCAGGCCCGGCACCTCGCCGCGCACGGTGAGGTGGATGCCGGTGATGCCCTCGCCCGGCTGGAAGGTGACGTCGGCCTTGGTCTCCAGCCGGGTGGGCGGGGTGCCGGCGCCGGCCAGGGCGTGCGAGAGGGCCATGGAGAAGCAGCTGGAGTGGGCACCGGCGATCAGCTCCTCGGGGCTGGTCTTCCCGTTCGCGTCCTGGGAACGCGAGGCCCAGGTGACCGGCTGCTCGCCGATGCCGGAGGAGTCGAAGGTGACGACGCCGTTGCCCTCGAGAAGGTTGCCTTCCCAGACCGTGTGCGCGGTGCGCGTGGTGGCCACGATGATTCCTTTCCGTCGGATCCCGGTTCGGGGTTTTCCGTACCCCTATCCGATCACATCCTGGCTCGTCGCACGCTGAAGACCGGCCCGAGCGGGGTGAACGGAAGGTGCGGACGTGCTCGGCGCCGGTCTCGGCCGCGCCCCCTGGCCCCGCCCTGTCACCCGGGCGCGGTGCACATGACCAACCGGGTGCGGACCGGGTGCTCCTAGCGGCCGTCGTAGCCGGCCGTCGGCATGGACAGGCGGCGGTGCACGCGGGCCTTCATCTGCGCGTCGTACGACGGTTCGGCCCGCCCGACGGTTTCCACGCGCACGCCGCGTCGGGCGCACTCGGCGGTGAATGCCTCGACCGAGGACACGGCACGCCGGAGCACGCGCAGGCTGGGCGCGACGAAGACGTCCAGGCCGGGCCGGACGCCGTCCCACAGGGCGCAGTGGTCGAAGCGCAGTCCGCCGGCGAGGAGTTGCCGGGCGATGACGTAGCCGCGTTCGGCGGCCCAGCGGGCGCACATGGCGTGCTGGCTGCGCGAGTCGACGAGGAAGGGATCCGCTTCCAGTTCTTCCAGGGGGGTCAGGCTGGCGATGGCGATGACCCGCACCGGCGTGGG
The DNA here is from genome assembly GCF_055572255.1 of Streptomyces sp. NPDC030799. NCBI lineage: Bacteria > Bacillati > Actinomycetota > Actinomycetes > Kitasatosporales > Streptomycetaceae > Streptomyces > Streptomyces sp. NPDC030799. The sequence goes on from NZ_JBVIDS010000004.1 coordinate 191,578, forward strand.
TGCAGGCGTGCCGGAGGTGCCCCGCAGTTGTCCCATGGCGTCCCCCTCACCTCCGGTTTCGCCGCCGACCCTACTCCTGCCCGCGGGCATCGGGGAGTCGCGCGAAGGAGGCGAAGAGGGTGCCGGTGGAGACCGACCGGTGAGATCACGCCACCTGCGCGATCCGGGACGGGAACATACGGATGCTCACCGATCCTCTGTTCGCCTGCCGGTGTTCGCTGCCGGCCGGGTCCCGGTGTGCGGACGCGGTGCCTGTCTCGCACCCCTACGGGGCGCTGTACTCCAGCACCCTTGAGGCGCCGACCGGCAGATCCCACAGGTCCTCCCTGTCCAGTCCCGCCTTCTCCCAGGCCGCCCGTACCCGCGTGAGCGGTTCCAGGACCGGCTCGGCCGAGAGGATGAAGGTGCCCCAGTGCATCGGGGCCATGCGGCGCGCGCCCAGGTCCAGGGTGGCCTGGACGGCTTCCTCCGGGTCGCAGTGGACGTCGCTGAGCCACCAGCGGGGGTTGTAGGCGCCGATGGGCATGAGGGCGAGGTCGATGCCGGGGTAGCGGCGGCCGATGCGGGTGAACCAGTGGCCGTAGCCGGTGTCGCCGGCGAAGTACAGACGCTGTCCGTCGGCGTCGGTGAGGACCCAGCCGCCCCAGAGGCTGTGGCAGGTGTCGGTGAGGGTGCGCTTGGACCAGTGGTGGGCGGGGACGAAGTCGAAGCGGACTCCCGCCCGTCGCCCGCCGCCGCCCTCGGCCGAAGGGCCTGCGGTGCCGTCCCTCGGATGCAGTTCGGCGCCTTCCCACCAGTCCAGCTCGGTGACGCAGGTGAAGCGGCGGCGGCGGAACCAGCGGCCGAGGCCGGCTGGTACGAACACCGGGGTGTCTCGCGCGAGTTGCCGCAGGGTGGGGGCGTCGAGGTGGTCGTAGTGGTTGTGGCTGATGACGACGGCGTCGATGCGCGGCAGGGTCTGCCAGGGGACGCCGACGGGGGTGATGCGGGCGGGGGTGCCGAGGATACGGCGGGACCAGACCGGGTCGGTGAGGACGGTCAGGCCGCCGATCCGGACGATCCAGCTGGCGTGTCCGGCCCAGGTGACGGCGAGGGTGCGGGTGTCGACGCGGGGCAGGGGTGCGGGCGCGCAGGGGAGCCGGGCGATGTCGGCGAGGCCTTCGGGTCCGGGGCGTACGGCGCCTTCGCGGGCGAAGCGGGCGAGGGCCTTGAGGCCGGGGAGGGGGGCGGTGAGCCGGTCGTGGAAGGTGCGGGGCCACACGCGGTGTTCACCGAGGGGGCGGGGTTCGGCCAGCGGGGGGAAAGGGGGGGCCGGGGGAATGGTTTCGGCAGCTTCGTCGGTGTGTGCGGTCGTCGTGGCCACCGTCGTCGTGGTCGTCGTCGTGGTCGTCGCGGCGGGACCGGGCTCAGCCGTGCCGGGCTCGTACCTCTCGGTGTCATGGATCTCGGTCTCATGCGTCTGCTGCGTCATCGAGGAGGCTCCCATCGCTGAGCGTCGTCGCGGAGATCGCCGAGGGCCGACGTCAAGGACATCAACGCGCGTTGCACGTGCGGCAGTTCCAACGGCGCGGGTGAGGTGAGGCATTCCGTGCGCTCCTCGTCCGTACCGCCCAGCAGGGGGCCCGTGGCGAGTCGTACGCGCAGCGCCCCGAGGTCGTCGCCGAAGCGGTGGCCGCCGGGGGCGGGCATGCCGAGGCGGGTGGTGAGGAGGTCCTCCAACTCCTGTGCGTCGCCGACGCCTTGTGCGGCGAGGGACTCACGCAGCGGGCCGAGGTCGGCGTACAGGTGGCGGCCGGCCTGCGGGGGGCGGGCGAGCGCGCCGGCGGCGACGACGGCGGCGTGCGCGGCGGCGGCCACGCACGCGTGCAGGCGTACGACGGCCTCGCGGCGCTCGGTGACGGGTGGGGGTTCGTCGAGGGCGTAGCCGGCGGCCGCGGCGACGGGTGCGGCGATGCGGGCGCCGAGCGCGGTGAGGATGTCGAGCACGCGCGCGTGCAGGTGTGCTCCGGGTTCGGTGGCCGGGAAGCGGGCGACGGCGGCGGGCCAGCCCGGCGGCAGCAGGGATCCGGCGAGGTCGGTGACGACGGTGACCAGGTCGGGCCGCATCTCGGCGGGGCTGAGCAGGACGGTGTCGTGGGGGTGGTGCAGGGTGTCGCGCCAGGTCTCGTCGCTGACCAGGTGCAGTCCCTCGGCGGTGGCCGCCTCGACGGTCTCGTGGAGAAGTTCGGGCGGGGCGACGGTGGCGGTGGGGTCGTCGGCGATGGACAGCACGAGCAGCCGCGGGTCGCCGCCCTCGGCGCGGACCCTGCGCACGGTCTCCAGCAGGGCGTAGGGGTCGGGGACGCCGCCGCTCTCGGCGGGTGTGGGCACGTGGTAGGCGGGCCGGCCGAGGACGCGGGCGTATGGGGCCCACCAGGCGGCGCAGGGGCGGGGGACGAGGACGTCACCGCCGTCCGAGGCGAGTGCGGAGGTGAGGGCGAGCAGCAGTGCGGGGGCGCCGGGGCCGGCGGCCGCCTGGTCGGGGACGGTGGGCAGGCCCCGCCGGGTCCAGTAGCCGCAGGCCGCTTCGAGGAGGGCGGGGGCGCCGCCGACGGGCTGGGCGTCGGTGCGGCTTGCCGCGGCGGCGAGTACGGCGGTGAGTTCCGGGAGCACGGGGAGTCCGTCGCCGGGCAGGGGCGGGCCGTAGCGGACGGGGCCGTGCCCTTCGGGGTCCGTCCGCCGCATGTCCGCCTCCGCGCAGTCCGGGTTCCGTGTGCCGCCCGGTCCGGTGCCGTGTGGCCGGGGCGGGCTGTGTCGTCGTGGGCTGCTGTGTGGTGTGGTCCTGTGGCCGGGTCTGTCCATGGCCTGGGGTGTCGGTCGGTGTGGGGGCCGCTTGCCGGTGTCCTTGTCGGGGCGTGTACCCGCGGGGCGGCCGTCCATGGGAGTGTCGGGCGTGGCCCGGGTCACACGTCCGTGCGCCGGTCGGTGGGGGCGCGCCGTCGGCCGTACAGCCGGTAGCCCGCTCCGCCGCAGGCCGCGGCCATGAAGGCGGCGCCGCCGGCGAGGGCCGGGACCGAGTCGGTGAAGGTGCCTCCCTGGCCGGCTTCGACGCCGTGCTGCACGGTGGCCGGATCGCATCCGCCGGCGTCGTGGCCCTTCCGGTCGTCGGCTCCGCCGCAGCCGTGGCCGTCGTCGGGGCAGTCTCCGCCGCCGGTGCACTCGCCACGGCCGTCGTGACACTGACCGCCCTCCCGGCACGCGCTCCCGCCGGAGCACGCCTCCCCCGCCCTGCACTGCGCGCCACCCTCGCAGTCCTCCCCCGCCCTGCAATCCGCGCCGCCCTCGCGGTCCTCCCCCGCCCTGCCCCCCGTACCGTCCCCGCTGTGCTGGCAGTCCTCCCCTGCCTCACACTCCGCACCGCTCTCGCGGTCCTCCCCGGCCCTGCCCCCCGTACCGTCCGGACCCGGGCAGGACTCCGGGCTGGGGCAGCCGCCGTCGTCGTCCTCGCACGGCTCGCTCTCCCGGCACGGCGTGGCGCCGTCGTCGCAGGGGGCGGCGGCGTCCGCGCAGGCGTGTGCCGCGCCGCACTGCTGCGGCGCGGCACACGGTGCGGTGTCGGTGCCACCGACCGCGGCGCGGGTCGGGGAGACGGGGCCGGCGCTGTGGGGTGGCAGCACGGGGTCGGCTGCGTGGGTCGGGGACACCGGACCGGCGGCGTGGGTCGGGGACACGGGGCCGGGGCCGCCCTCATCGGCGGTCGCGGTGGGCCCGGCCAGGGTGATGGCGGCACCGGCTATGAAGGCTACGGACAGGGCACGGGCGGTGCGGCGCATGGGGCGGGCTCCTCGGCGGGCACGGCGGGCGGTCGGCGGCGGTACGCCGGACACCGGTACGGCAGTACGCCGGAACCGGTGGGACGGTGCCTCCGGTGCTGTACCGGCGGTGCCGGTGGCACTGCCCGGCGGTGTCGCGGGTACGGGGCACGGGGCGTGCCCTCGCTGCCATCACAGCCCCGGCGGCGCCGCGGCGCGCGCGGCCGGCCCCCATTCGCGGGACAAGGACGGCCGGCCGGGTGAACACACCGGCCGCGCGTCTCCCGCCCCCTCCCTGACGACGTTTCGAGGTTTTCCGTCCCCTGCGCAGGTGACTCGGTATCTGCTGACCGGATCGTCCGCTTCGCACCTCACCAGGAGGTTCCTCCATGAGCACCAAGGTCTCCGACCACATCCTCGAGCGCTTGCGCGCTTGGGGCGTGGAACAGGTCTTCGGCTATCCGGGTGACGGCATCAACGGGCTGCTCGCCGCCTGGGGCCGGGCCGAGGACCGGCCGCGGTTCATCCAGTCCCGGCACGAGGAGATGTCCGCTTTCGAGGCGGTCGGGTTCGCGAAGTTCAGCGGCCGTATCGGGGTGTGCGCGGCCACCTCGGGGCCCGGCGCGATCCATCTGCTGAACGGCCTGTACGACGCCAAGCTGGACCATGTGCCGGTGCTGGCGATCGTCGGCCAGACGAACCGGACCGCGATGGGCGGCTCCTACCAGCAGGAAGTCGACCTGCACACGCTGTACAAGGATGTCGCCTCGGACTTCGTGGAGACGGTGACGGTGCCCGAGCAGCTGCCGAACGTGCTGGACCGGGCGATCCGCACGGCCTACGCGCGGCGCTCCCCGACGGCCCTGATCATTCCTGCCGACGTGCAGGAGCTGGACTACTCGCCGCCGACGCACGAGTTCAAGATGGTGCCCTCCAGCCTGGGCATGAGCGACTACACCGCCACGCCCACGGACGAGGCGCTGCGCCGCGCGGCGGATGTGCTGAACGAGGGCGACAAGGTGGCGATCCTCGTCGGGCAGGGCGCGGCCGGTGCGGTCGCGGAGGTGCAGGAGATCGCCGAACTGCTCGGCGCGGGCGTCGCGAAGGCGCTGCTCGGCAAGGACGTGCTCAGTGACGAGCTGCCGTACGTCACCGGGCCGATCGGGCTGCTGGGCAGCCGGCCGTCGTACGAGCTGATGCGGGACTGCGACACCCTGCTGACGATCGGGTCGTCGTTCCCGTACACGCAGTTCATGCCGGACTTCGGCAAGGCGCGCGGGGTGCAGATCGACATCGATCCGCACATGATCGGTATGCGTTTCCCGTACGAGGTGAATCTCGTCGGTGACGCGAAGGCGACGCTGCGACGGCTGATCCCGTTGCTGAACGCCGACCGGGGCGGGCGCGAGTGGTACGACACGGTCTGCGCGAACGTGACGCGCTGGCACGAGACGATGGAGCGGCGGGCCGGGCTGTCGGCCGACCCGATCAACCCGGAGTACGTGGCACGGGCGCTGGATCCGCTGCTGCCGGACAACGCGATCCTGACCTCGGACTCCGGTTCGGTCGCCAACTGGTACGCGCGGCACATCACGATGCGGCCGGGCATGCGCGGTTCGCTGTCCGGGACGCTGGCGACGATGGGGCCCGGGGTGCCGTACGCGATCGGAGCGAAGTTCGCGCATCCGGACCGGCCGGTGTTCGCGCTGGTCGGTGATGGCGCGATGCAGATGAACGGCCTGGCGGAGATGATCACGGCGGCGAAGTACCGGGACCGCTGGTCGGATCCGCGGCTGGTGGTGGCCGTGTGGAACAACCGGGACCTCAACCAGGTGACCTGGGAGATGCGGGCCATGGAGGGCGCGCCGTCGTTCCTGCCGTCGCAGGAGATCCCGGACGTGCAGTACGCGGCGTTCGCCCGCTCGCTGGGGCTGACCGGTGTCCGGGTGGAGAAGCCGGAGGAGGTGGAGGCGGCCTGGCGGACGGCACTGGAGGCCGACGGGCCCGCGGTGGTCGAGTTCCTCACGGACCCCGCCGTACCGCCGATCCCGCCGCATGCCACCTGGGAGCAGATGGAGGCGACGGCCGCGGCGATCCTGAAGGGGGATGCCGACCGCGGCTCGATGGTCAAGCAGGGGCTGAAGGCGAAGATGCAGGAGTTCCTGCCCGGCAAGGACAAGCGCTAGTCCCCTGGAGGGAGACATGCAGCGAGGCAGTGACCGGCTGAGCGTCCACCGGGACGACGAGATGAAGCACGAGCTGCAGGGCCTGCTGAGGTCCGGGCATCCGACACGGGTGGAGGAGTGGCACGATCCGGAGCCGGCCGCGGACGACGACCCGGAGGTGTGGAGCGGTCCCGTGGGCGGACTGGGTTCGCCGGCGTCGCTGGAGCGGGTGCGGACGGAGCTGGCCCGGACCCTGAGCCGCGGTTGCTTCCCGGCGACCGCGCGGGACCTGGCGCGGATGCTGCGCCGGCGGAACGCGCCGGCCGCTTTGGGTGACGCGGTGGCCGGGCTGCCGCACTCGGCCCGCTACGAGAACGTGCAGCAGCTGGCCGAGGCGCTGGTGGGCCGCGGATGAGCCGGGGCCAGGCGGCCGAGATCGCGAGCGGGGCCGGCGTCGACGTCGAGGTGGCGACCACCCGGTTCCTGCTGTACGGACTGCTGCCCGGCTGGTTCGTGCCGGGGCTCGCCGACTGGGTGATGCACCGGCGCACCCGGATCGAGGACACCGTCGGCACGAAGGAGTCGGTGATCCATGCGCTGATGATGGCGGAGGTCGGTCTGCCGATCGCGCTGACCTTGCGCTACCGGATCAATCCCCTGCTGCTGAGCGTGCAGCTGGGGGCGGCGGCGGTGCACGAGGCGACCGCGCTGTGGGACGTGCGCACGGCTGTCCGCAGCGACCGGGAGGTCAGGCCGGTCGAGCAGCACATCCACAGCTTTCTGGAGTCGCTGCCGTTCGGTGCGCTGGCCTCGCTGATGTGCCTGCACGCCGACCAGGTGCGGTCGCTGCTGCGGGGCGGGCGCGGGGACCCGGACGCCTGGCGGCTGCTGCCGCGCCGGCGCCCGCTGTCGCCCGGCTATCTGGCGGGCATCGGCGTGGCGATCGGCGCGTTCGTGCTGCTGCCGTACGGCGAGGAGCTGTGGCGCTGCCGGCGGGCGGCCCGGGCGAGGAAGGGGCGCGCCCGCGCCCACAGGGCCGCGGTGAGGAAACTGAAAGGGAACTGAGCATCATGCGTATCGCATTTCTCGTGGCACCCGAGGGCGTCGAGCAGGTCGAGCTGACCGAGCCGTGGAAGGCGGCCTCCGACGCCGGGCACGAGCCGGTGCTGGTGTCGACGGAGCCGGGGAAGGTCCAGGCGTTCCACCATCTGGACAAGGCGGACACCTTCGACGTGGACGAGGTGGTGGGCGAGGCGTCGGCGGGGTCGTTCGGCGGTCTCGTACTGCCCGGCGGGGTGGCCAATCCGGACTTTCTGAGGATGGACGACAAGGCCGTGGCGTTCGTGAAGGACTTCTTCGACCAGAGCCGTCCGGTCGCGGCGATCTGCCACGCGCCGTGGACGCTGGTGGAGGCGGACGTCGTACGGGGCCGGGTGCTGACGTCGTGGCCGAGCCTGCGGACGGACATCCGCAACGCGGGCGGCACCTGGGTGGACGAGCAGGTCAAGATCTGCGACCACGGCTCCAATCAGCTGGTGACCAGCCGCAAGCCGGGCGATCTGAAGGCGTTCTGCGACGCGTTCCTGCACGTGTTCGCCGGGGAGCCCGGCTGACCTGCGGCGACGAGTGAGGGCCGGCCTGTCGGGGCCGGCCCTTTCTCTGCCGTGGCTGTCGGCTCAGGTGCCCGAGGTGCCGGGGTTCGCCGTCTCGCTGCAGCCGCGTTCGCGGGCGCCCTCGCGGGTGCGTCCGGCGCTCACCAGGCGGCGCGGGTTGCGGCGCAGGTATTCGCCCTCCAGCTGTGCCATGCGCTCGTTGTGGGCCCGCAGCGCGTCGTTGGAGCCGTACAGCAGAGTGTCGTGGCGCGTGCGGTGGATCGTCTCCAGCTCCTTCATGAGCTGCTGGTCGTCCAGCCGGCTGGGGTCGACTCCGGTCATCGTGGTGCCCCGCTCGTCGTGTTCGTTCATGGGGTACGGGTACCCGCCCGGCATGCACAGCCCCCGAGCGGTTTCCGGGAGGAATCCATGGAGCTCGCGTTCCTGAGTCCACTGTACGAACATCCGGGGTCCTGGGCCTCCGCATACGTCGACACCTCGGTGCACACGGAGGACCAGCAGCAACGCCGTCATCTGAGTGCGGAGGCGGTGACCCGGGAGCTGGCCCGGCAGGGGGCGGACGAGCCCACCTGCCAGGCGGTGCACGAGGCCCTGGAGCGTATGCGCCACGCGCCGGAGCCGTACGGGCGGGCGGTATTCGCCCGGGACGGCGAGGTGGTCCTGGAGGTGCCGCTGACGCGGGGTCCGCAGGGCGGCGAGGCGTACTGGGGTGCGCTGCCGCGGGTGACACCGCTGCTGGACCTCGCCGGCGAGGACCCGCTGTCGCTGGTCGCCCGCATCGACAGGACCGGCGCCCGCATCGAGCTGCGCAGTGCGCTGCTGCACGAGGAGGCCGGGCGGGTGACGGGCCGGCAGTGGCCCATGCACCGGTCGAAGGCGTCCGACTGGTCCGAGCGGCACTTCCAGCTGAAGGTGGAGGACACCTGGGAGCACAATGCGCGCGAGGTCGCCGAGGCACTCGCCGCGTGCCAGGAGGAGACCGGCGCCGACCTGCTGATCCTGTGCGGTGACGAGCGGGGGCGCAGGTCGGTGCACGAGCAGCTGCCGAAGGCGCTGCAGGACCGTGCGGTGGAGACGTCGCGCGGCAAGGACAGCAACCTGCTGCCGCAGGAAGTGGAGGAGATACGCGCGGAACACGTACGGCAGCGGATCCTGGCCGAGGTGGACCGGTACCGGGCGGCGCGGACACCGGACGAGGAGCGGCGGGCGGCCGCCGTCGAGGGCGTGCCGCAGCTGATCGAGGCGGCGCGCGAGCACCGGCTGGCCGAGCTGCTGATCCGCCCGGACGCGCCCGACACGCACCGCGAGGTGTGGATCGGCGAGGACCCGGACCAGCTGGCGGTCCGCCGTACGGAGCTGAGGGACATCGGCGAACAGCAGGCATGGCCGGCCCGCGCGGACGACGCACTGGTCCGGGCGGCCGTGGTGACGAACGCACCGGTCGTGTCGCTCACCCCGGTGCTCCAGGACACCGGGGACGAGGTCGCGGCGGGTGGCCTGGGGGCGCTGCTGCGCTGGAAATGACCGATGGCGCCGGAGCCAATGGAGCGCCGGGCAGCGGGAGCAAGGGGCGCGGAGCCGTGGCGACATGCGGCTTTGCCGCGCGGGCGCGACAAGCCACGACGGCGAGAGGGTGCGTGCCTCCTAGCGGGTGCGTGACACGCGGCGCTCGTCCCAGACGGGCTCCGGCGTCTCGCGGACGCGACCATCGCTGCCGAAGACCAGGTAGCGGTCGAAGCAGCGGGCGAACCACCGGTCGTGGGTCACGGCGAGGACCGTGCCCTCGAAGGCCTCCAGGCCCTCCTGAAGGGCCTCTGCCGACTCCAGGTCGAGGTTGTCGGTCGGCTCGTCCAGCAGCAGGGCGGTGGCGCCCGCCAGTTCCAGCAGCAGGATCTGGAAGCGGGCCTGCTGGCCGCCGGAGAGCCGGTCGAAGGTCTGCTCGGCCTGCTGGGTCAGCTCGTAGCGGCGCAGCCTCGACATGGCGGCGCCGCGGTCCTGGGAGTGCTCCTTCCACAGGATGTCGAGGAGGGTGCGGCCGTGGAGTTCGGGGTGCGCGTGGGTCTGCGCGAAGTGGCCGGGCACGACACGCGCGCCGAGCTTCCACTCGCCCGTGTGCGCGACGTCCTCGCCGGCCAGCAGACGCAGGAAGTGGGACTTGCCGGAGCCGTTGGAGCCGAGGACGGCGACCCGTTCGCCGTAGAAGACCTCCAGGTCGAACGGTTTCATCAGGCCGGTCAGTTCGAGTCGCTCACAGGTGACGGCCCGGACGCCGGTACGGCCGCCCTTCAGGCGCATGGTGATGTCCTGCTCGCGCGGCGGCTCCGGCGGCGGGCCCGCTTCCTCGAACTTGCGCAGGCGGGTCTGGGCGGCCGCGTACCGGGAGGCCATCTCGTGGCTGACGGCGGCGGCCTGCCGCAGGTTCAGGACCAGCTTCTTCAACTGGGCGTGCTTCTCGTCCCAGCGGCGGCGCAGCTCCTCGAAGCGGGCGAAGCGTTCGCGGCGGGCCTCGTGGTAGGTGGCGAAGCCGCCGCCGTGCACCCAGGCGTCGGCGCCGGCCGGGCCCGGCTCCACGGAGACGATCTTCTCGGCGGCGCGGGCGAGGAGTTCGCGGTCGTGGGAGACGAACAGGACCGTCTTGCGGGTCTCCTTGAGCTGCTCCTCCAGCCACCGCTTGCCGGGCACGTCGAGATAGTTGTCCGGCTCGTCCAGGAGCAGCACCTCGTCGGTGCCGCGCAGCAGCGCCTCCAGCACGAGGCGTTTCTGCTCGCCGCCGGAGAGGGTACGGACCAGGCGCCACTGGGCCTTCTCGTACGGCACGCCGAGGGCGGCGGTGGTGCACACGTCCCACAGGGTCTCGGCCTCGTAGCCGCGGGCCTCGGCCCAGTCGGCGAGTGCCTGTGCGTACGTCAGCTGGGCCGCCTCGTCGTCGACGGTGACGAGGGCGTGCTCGGCCTCGTCGACGGCCTTCGCCGCCTGGCGGATGCGGGGCGGGGCGACGGAGACGAGGAGGTCGCGTACGGTCGTCTCGTCGCGTACGGAGCCCACGAACTGGCGCATCACGCCGAGGCCGCCGCTGACGGTGACGGTGCCGGCGTGCGGCTTCAGCTCGCCGGAGATCAGCCGGAGCAGGGTGGTCTTGCCGGCGCCGTTCGGACCGACGAGCGCGACGGCGGCCCCTTCGCCGACCCGGAAGGACACGTCCCCGAGCAGGGTCCTCCCGTCGGGGAGGTGGTATTCGAGGTGCGCGGCTTCCAGATGTCCCATGGCCGGGCATTCTCCCGGGCGACTCAAGGACACGGCAAACCGTTATAGGGGGCACCAACGGTTTCCGGGGACGGCCATACGGCTGCCGGTGGGCCGAAACGATCGCCGGAGGCGCTGTCGGTTGCCGCGGGCCGGCGATCGGTTACCAGCCCCGCCGGCCTCCCCCTACCCCGCCGTCTCCACCCGCTCCCCCGTCGGGCCGCCCTCGGCCGCTGGTCGGACTGTGGCGCCCTGCCAGGACACTGCCTTCCAGATGCCGGACGGGGAGTTCTCCAGGATGATCACGCCGGTGTTCTTGAGGGGCCGGGCCGCGGCGAAGGGGATGTCGATGTTGGCGGCGCGGGCGGCGGTCCACATGCGGATCGCGGCGCCGTGGCTGACCATGGCGACGGTACGGGCACCGCTCGCGGCGGCCTCGGCGATCACGGCGTCGTACCGGGCGAGGGCCTCCTCGCCGCTCTCCCCGCCGGGGATGCGCAGCGCGGTGTCGCCGGCCGCCCAGGCGAACACCGTGCGCATGTACTCCCGGCCCTCGGGGGATTCGCCCGGCAGCATCTCCAGGTCGCCGGCGGAGACCTCGCGGATGCCGTCGCGGACGAGCACCTCCAGCCCGACGGCGGCGGCCAGCGGGGCGGCGGTGAGTCGGGTGCGCAGCAGCGGGGAGGCGTAGACGGCCTCGATGTCCTCGTCGGCGAGCGCCTCGGGCAGTGCGGCGGCCTGCGCCTCGCCGAGCGGGGTGAGCCCGGGGCCGGGCACGGCGGTGTCCAGCAGGTGGTCCACGTTGGACGGGGTCTCACCGTGGCGGACGAGGAGCAGGCGCATACGGGGGAACTCCTTGCGCGCCGGCCGGACCACGGCGCGGGCAGGAACAAGAAGCGGGCACTTCAGGGTAACCGCACCTCATGAGCCCAGACCTGGACCTGACTGCCCGTACGACCGGCCACGGCCCGCTGTGCCGGCTGCTCGATCTGGACGGCCGGCTGTTCGAGGCGGCCGCCGCCTGGCACTGGCCCGGCGCGGAGCGCGTGCTGCCCCGTCTCAGCCGCAGCGCGAACCACGGTGTGCTGTGGTTCGCGACAGCCGCCGCGATGGCCGCGAGCCGCACCCCGAGGGCCCGCCGGGCGGCCGCCCGGGGCCTGGCCTCGCTCAGCGTGGCCTCGCTGGCCATCAACACGATCGGCAAGCGCTCGGTGCGCCGGGCGCGGCCGGTACTGGACCCGGTGCCGCTGGTGCGGCAGCTGAAGCGGCAGCCGATCACCACGTCCTTCCCGTCCGGGCACTCCGCGTCGGCCGCCGCCTTCGCGACGGGGGTCGCGCTGGAGTCCCCGGCGTGGGGCGCGGCGGTGGCGCCGGTGGCGTTCTCGGTGGCGGCCTCCCGGGTGTACACGGGCGTGCATTTCCCGAGCGACGTACTGGCCGGGGCGGCGCTCGGCGCGGGTGCGGCCTTCCTGGTACGACGGCTGGTGCCGACCCGCGCCCAGGTGCGGCGGCCGGCCCGGCCGCGCGCCGAGGCGCCCGCGCTGCCGGAGGGCGACGGTCTGGTGATGGTCGCCAACCAGGGTTCGGGCGGCGCCGACCGGGCCCGGGCGTTGCAGGCGGCGCTGCCGGCGGCGGAAGTCGTCGAGTGTGCGCCGGAGGAGATCGGTGACGAGCTGGCGAAGGCGGCGGCCCGCGCGCGCGTGCTGGGTGTGTGCGGCGGCGACGGCACGGTGAACACGGCCGCCGGGGTCGCCCTGCGGCACGGACTGCCGCTCGCGGTGCTGCCCGGCGGCACCCTGAACCACTTCGCCTACGACCTCGGCGTGGAGGACGAACGCGATCTGGCCCGTGCGGTCCGGCACGGCGAGGCGGTGCGGGTGGACGCGGGCCGGTACCGCAGCGGCGGCGCCGAGGGCCTGTTCCTGAACACCCTGAGCCTGGGCGTCTACCCGGAGCTGGTGCGCGAGCGGGAGCGCTGGTCGCACCGGATCGGCGGCTGGCCGGCCGGGGTGCTGGGCGCGCTGCGGGTGCTGCGCGCGGACCGGCATCCGCTGGAGGTGGAGGTGGGCGGTCAACGGCGGCCGCTGTGGCTGCTGTTCGCCGGCAACGGCGTCTACCACCGGATGGGGCTCGCGCCCGGCCGGCGTACCGATCTCGCTGACGGGCTGCTGGACGTGCGCGTGGTGCACGGCGGCCGCCGGCCGGCGCTGCGGCTGCTGGCCGCCGCGGCGGCGGGCCCGCTGACCCGGTCCCCGGAGCATGCCGCGGTGCAGGTGAACCGGCTCCGGCTCACCGGTATCGCACCGGGGACCCCGCTGGCGTACGACGGCGAGGTGACGGCGGTGTCGGGCGAGCTCACCCTGGAGAAGCTGCCGGAGGCCCTGACGGTGTACCGCCCGTTGCGGACCGGCATTTGACAGGCTGTCAGTCCACATCTCGATACACAGATCTCATTATTCGGCATGCGCGCGTACCGTGATGCTTACCACCGGCGACGAGGGTGAAGGGGAACAGCCATGCCGAAAGCACAGGAAACCGCCGTCTACACGCACGGGCACCACGAGTCGGTACTGCGGTCGCACACCTGGCGGACCGCCGAGAACTCCGCGGCCCATCTGCTCGGCTCCCTGAAGCCCCACATGAAGATCCTGGACATCGGCTGCGGTCCCGGGACCATCACCGCCGACCTGGCGGAACGGGTCCCCGAGGGCCATGTCACCGGCGTGGACCACGCGCCGGGCATCCTGGAGCAGGCCCGGGCCACCGCCGCCGCGCGCGGTCTGGCCAACGTGGACTTCGCGGTCGCCGACGTGCACGCCCTGGGCTATCCGGACGACACCTTCTGCGTGGTCCACGCCCATCAGGTGCTCCAGCATGTCGGTGACCCGGTGCAGGCGCTGCGCGAGATGAAGCGGGTCACCAGGCCCGGCGGACTCATCGCCGTACGCGATGCGGACTACCCCGGAATGTCGTGGTATCCCGCGTCGCCCGGCATGGACGACTGGATGGACCTGTATCTGAGGGTGGCCCGGGCCAACGGCGGCGAGCCCGAAGGCGGGCGCCGGCTGAAGGCATGGGCGCTGGCCGCCGGGCTGACGGACATCACCGCCACCTCCAGCACCTGGACGTTCACCACACCCGAGGAGCGGGCCTGGTGGAGCGGCCTGTGGGCGGACCGGACCCTGGCCTCCGCCTACGCCGACCGGGCCACGCAGGGCGGTCACGCGACCGTGGAACAGCTGCGGGCCGTGTCCGAGGCCTGGCGCGCCTGGGGACGGCGGGAGGACGGCTGGTTCGCGGTCCTGCACGGGGAGATTCTGTGCCGTAAAGAAGCCTGAATCCCGGAATTCGGGAAACCCGGACTGCAGGAGGTTCAGACTATGGTTCCCATTCTGCTGGTACTGCTTCTGGCGCTGATTCTTTTCGGGGTCGGATTCGCGGTGAAGATTCTCTGGTGGATTGCTTTGGCGGTGCTCGTCGTCTGGCTGCTGGGTTTCCTGGTCCGCAGCACCACCGCCGACGGCGGCAGGGGCCGCTGGTATCGGTGGTGAAATGAGGTCAGCCGCGCGGAAGCAGCGGCCCGAGCGGCCCGAGGTCCAGATTCAGGTCCTCGGGCCGCAGTCCGTAGCGCTCGCGCAGCTCGGCCATCCGCTCCTCCAGGAGCATCAGGGTGAGCCCGATGCGCTCCTCCTGCTCCTCGGTCAGCTCACCGGTGTCGAAGCGCCGCACGGCCTGCCGTTCCATGAGCTGGCGCAGCAGTTCCACCACGGTCAGCACCAGTTTCACCAGGTCGCGCTCGACCGTGTCGGGTTCCAGGTCGAGCCGGTTGCGCGGGGTCACACGACCTCCTCGGGCGGGGGGACAACCAGTTCGAAGGGTGAGGGGACCGACTCGTTCACGGAGCTGATCAGGGCGTTCAGGTCGATGCGGACCAGGTCGACGTCCGCGATCCGCAGGGTGATGTCACCGGTGACGACCACGCCGCCGGCCAGCAGCCGGTCGAGCAGGTCGACGAGTGCGATCTCGCGCCGTTCCACGACGGTCACGACCCGGCCTCCCCCGTGAACGAATAGGCGGCCCAGGGGCCAGTGAGTTCGACCCGGATTCCGGGTGCCTCGTCCTTTGTGCGGTCCACGAGTTCCACGAATTCCTCGGAATGCATGCGCGGTACAAGATAGGCCGCGTTGAGGACGTTACGGCCGGGCGCAGCGGAAAGTGCGGAATTCTGCGGAGCGTGCAGCCGGTAATCCTCGGCGTACCGGCAGAGCCGCTCGTGCAGCGACCGGGCGAATTTCTCGGCGCGCTGCCACTGCTCCTCCTGGGCGTGGGTGCTCTCGCGCCGCCGGCGCAGATAGTCCCGGCCGCCGGCCGGCTTCGCCGCCTCGGGTTCGGGCTGGGCAGGCTCAGGCTCCAGGTACACCTTCACGCCCCACTCGACCCGGCCCTCCAGCCGGTCGAGGATGCGGCGGAAGTCGTCCTCCCGGGCCTCGATCATCGAGCGTACGCCGCTGCAGTCCCGGAAGACGGTCCCGAGCCGGAGCGGCAGCGGGGTGGTGACGGTGGTGAGCGCGTCGATCACACCCTGGTGCGCGCGGGCGGTCGCGGCCAGCCAGTCCAGATCCTCCAGATGGGCCTTGAGGGCCTCCTCGCTGAAGTCGGCCTCCGGGACCTGACTGACGACGGCGACCAGCCCATGGTGGTGCAGCAGCCCCGGCGGGGCGCCCCCGATGCCCGTGAGCTGGGACTGCAGGGGCGTCCCGAAGGGGCGGCAGACGGCGTAGACATAGCGCAGTCCGGTCATGGCGCCTCCTTCGGCACGTGGCCCGCTTCCAGCTCCTCCAGCCGGGCCAGCCGTTCTCTCAGCTCGGCGTTCTCCCGGGTCAGCTCGTCGCGGCGGGCCCGGGAGGACAGGGCCGGGTCGCTCTCCCACCAGTCGATGCCCATCTCCTTGGCCTTGTCGACCGAGGCGACGATGAGCCTCAGCTTGACGGTCAGCAGTTCGATGTCGAGCAGATTGATCCGGATGTCACCCGCGATCACCACGCCCTTGTCGAGCACGCGCTCCAGGATGTCGGCGAGGTTGGCTCCGCTGCTGTGGCCGTACGGATCGGGAAACCGGCTGGGCGTCGTCATCGACGGCTCCCGCGCCCGGCGTACTCGGGCTCCTCTTCTTCTTCGTCTTCCTCTTCGTCCTCGTACTCGTCCTCGGACTCCTCCGGCTCCTCTTCTTCCTCCTCCTCTTCCTCGTTCTCGCCCTCGTACTCCTCGGGCTCCTCCTCTTCCTCTTCCTCTTCTTCCTCGTCCTCGGCGCGGGGCTCCTCGGACTCCTCCTCCTCGGACTCCTCCTCCGCGGGCTCCTCCTCCGCGGGCTCCTCCTCTTCCGACTCCGCCTCTTCCTGCACCGCGTCCTCGTGGCTGCGGACCACCTCGCCGTCGCGGATCTCGCCGCGCCAGCCGTCCTCCGCCTCTCCCTTCATGGTGATGAAACGGGCGAAGTGCTTCAGGTCCAGCCTGGCCCGGCGGCCCTGGGCGCGCCACAGATTGCCGGTCTTCTCGAACAGACCGGACGGGTAGTACTCCATGACCAGCAGGACCCGGGTGAGGTTCTCCCCCAGCGGGTGGAAGGTCACGACGCCCTTGACGCTGCCCTTGGCGCCCTCGGACGTCCACTGGATGCGGTAGTCGGGTATCTGCTCGGTGACGTGCGCCTTCCAGCTGCGGGTGGACCAGAAGATCTTCGCCTGCCAGTCCGAGTCGGTGTCGCCGGCGCGGCTCGCGCTCTTGACGCCCTTGGCGAAGGTGGAGAACTCCTGGAACTGGGTCCACTGGTCGTAGGCGGTACGCACCGGCACGCCGACGTCGACGGACTCCATGATGACGGTGGGCTTGTTGCCCCCGCGGCCCTTTCTCTTGCCCTTGCCGCCCCCGAGGTTCTTGACCGCGTCCATCACGTTCTCCTTGGCGCGGGAGGCTCCCAGCTCCAGGACGGAGCGCAGCGGTCCCTTGCCCTCGGCGAGCTTGCGGCCGCCGTCGAGGGCCAGCTTGGCGAAGCCGGGGCTCTTGCCCTCGGCGATGTCGTTGAGCTTGACGGTGGTCTCGCCGAGCTTGCGGCCGAACCCGGTGAGCAGTCGCTGGGCCTGAGCGGCCAGGTACTCCTGGGCCTCGGCCTTGAGCCGGTCGGCGGCCTCGCTGTGGGCGAGGTCGGCGATCGGGTTGTCCTTCGCCGCGCCCGTGGCCTTGCCGGCCCCGGACGTGACCGACCCGAGGGTCTCGGTCATCGCTCCTCACCACCCTTCGACTCCCGGGTGCCGGCCGTCTTCTTCCCGGCCGTCTTGCGCGCCCCGCCGGTCTTCCTGGCCGCCGCCTTCTTCGCGGGGGCCGTCTTCTTCACCGCGGTCTTCTTGGCGGAGGCGTTCTTCGGCGGGGCCTTCTTGGCCGCCTTCTTGGCCGACGGCCTGTCCTCCCGCTCCTCGCGGTCACCGTCCTCCGGTGCCTCGCGGTCCTCCTCCCCGCGTGTCTCGCGGTCGCCGTCCTCCTCCCGCTCCTCATCGGAACCGGACTCGGGCAGCACCCCGGAGAGCTGGTCGCGCACCTGGGAGGTGCGACTGTGCAGCCGGTCGGCGAGCGTGCTCATCTGCCGCTCGACCATGGCCCCGGACGCGGCCTTGCCCACGCCCCGCAGATCCTGGCGCAGCTGATCGCCGATCTCCTTGAACTGCGGGTTGTCGCGCAGCTGCTGGCGCGCCATCGACGCGAGCGCCCCGGGGCCGAGGTTCAGCTTCTTGCCGGCGACCAGGGAGCCGACCGCGAGCGCCATTTTCAGTTTCTTCGTGCGTCCGAGCAGATATCCGGCCCCTATGGCGAGGCCCAGTGCCGTGCGGTTCATCATCACGTCCCGTCACCTGTGGTGTCGCCGGAGCGCAGGGCGATCTCCAGCCGGTCGAGCAGTTCGTCCTCGCGCCGGTCGAACTCCTCCTCGGTGATCTCACCCGCCTCCAGCTGTTCTTCGAGTCGGGCGAGTTCGGCCCGTACGGTGGCGGGGTCGTAGTAGATCCGTTCCGCCTCGCGGAGCACCTGGCCGATCGCCCAGCCGCTGCCGCGCACCGGTGCGAACGGCAGCAGCAGCACCTCCTTGATCAGTCCCATGGACTCCTCCTTCCGCGCGGGCCCCGCCCCGTCGCCTACGCCCCGGCGTCCGCGGCCGCGGTGTCGGCCGCCGGCTGGGAGGGGCCGGGCTCGACGAAGCTGTACGGCGGCAGCGGGCCGTTGACGCGCAGTTCCAGGTGGGGGTGGCCGGTGCGGACCCGCTCCACGGCGGCCAGGAACTCCTCGGCCGCGTCCCGGCCCACCAGGAACGAGACGTTGAGCAGCCAGCCGGTGGACTGCGGGCCGACGCTGACCGCGGCGGCGGCCGGCTCCAGCTCGGCCTGCACCTCGGCGGCGTCCTCGGCCTCCTTGGCCTTGACGGCGGCCGCGACCATCTCGCCGAGGCGCAGCTTGTCGTCGTAACTGCCGCCGCCGGCACGCCTGTTGGCCTCGGCGAGGGAGCGGATCTCCGCGTTCTCGGCCATCACACGGTGCAGCACGGCCTCTTCGACGTGGTTGGCCTTGACGTTGTACTCGACCCTGCCGTCCAGGGCCTTCAGTCGCTCCAGGTAGTGCTCCGCGCGGTCGGTCAGCACCTGGACGACCGTGTCGTCGTCGGGGGCGACGTTCCCGAACCGCATGGGCAGCACACACCCGGCCGCGCCGGTCTCGGCGAGCACGTTCTGGTGCGCGAGCAGGTCCCGGCGCTTGGCCCGCAGCCCCTCGGGGGCGTCGCTGACCACGGCGGCCAGCTCGCCCGCCGTGAGGACCCGCACCGGGCGGGCCGGCTCACCCACACCGGTCATGCCCTCGGGGAGGGCAGGGTGCGAGCGGGCGGTGATCCCGTAGACGTAGGTGCTCACTCCTGCTCCTCCTTCCGGCGGGTGGTGGACTTACGAGGGCGCCGAACTTCGCTGCCCTCCTCGCGGGCCTGCTTGAAGGCGTCGGAGATGGTCTCCGCAGCTCCCGACAGGGCGCCCTTGGACTTGCCGCGGGCACCGGACTCGGTGATCTCGCCGACCAGGTCGGGCAGCCCGGGGCTCTTGCGGGGGCCCGCCTCCAGGTCGAGACGGTTGCACGCCTCGGCGAACCGCAGGTAGGTGTCGACGCTGGCCACCACGACCCGCACGTCGATCTTCAGAATCTCGATGCCGACCAGGGAGACCCGCACGAAGGCGTCGATCACCAGTCCCCTGTCGAGGACGAGTTCGAGTACGTCGTAGAGGCCGCTGCTGCCGCCTCCGCCTCCGGTCTGCTGTGCCGGGACAACGGTCATGCCGGCCGTTCCTCCTCCTGAGTAGTCGGTGCCACGGTGGCTGCGCGGACGGGGCAGGCGGGCGGGCGGCCTACCGGCCGCCGGGTCGGCGCGCGTCGGCCCGCCCGCGTTCGTAGCGGCGAACGCGTCGGTAGCCGGTGAGCTGTCCGTCGCCGTCGAGCTCGACCTCGTAGCTCGCCATCAGGCTCATCGTGTCCGGCACCCTCGCGAGTTCGAGGACCTCCATTTCGAGCGCCCATCCGTTCTCGGTCTGCTCGAAGGAGGTCACCGACTCAGGGGCCAGCCCAGTGAGTTCGGCGAGCTGGCTACGGGCCTGGCGCAGCACCTCGATGGGGGCCGGCCGTCGCTCGTCCGCCTCGCTCCGCGTGTCGTTCTGTGGCTCCCGTGAATTCTGGGTTTCCCGTGAATTCTGTGACTGGGATGTGTTGTTTGTGTTCGACATGGCCACCTCCCTCTGCGGGTGGCCCCTCATCCCGTGGCCAAACCTTCAGGAGCGGATGTCCGCGAGACGCCGCCGCGCCGGGCCCAGGCCGCGCCCGCGGCTCGCCAGGCCGGCCCAGGGGTCGGTGCGGGCCTGGTCGAGGGCGTCGGCGATGGTCCAGCGACGCGCGTCGAGCCCGGGGTCGTCGAGCTGCTCCCAGGCGAGCGGCACGGCGACGGGCGCGCCGGGGCGGGCCCGGACGGTGTAGGGGGCGACGGCGGTCTGCGCGTAGGCGTTGCGCTGCACGTCGAGGTAGAGACGGTCGCCCCGGTCCTGCTTGCGGGCGGCGGTGGTGAGCCGGTCCGGGTGCCGGGAGGCGGCCAGCTCGGCCACGTCGCGGGCGAATCGGCGTACCTCGTCGAAGTCGTGGCGGCCGTTCAGCGGGACGACGAGATGGAGTCCGCGCGAGCCGGTCGTCATGGGCGCGGCGGGCAGCCCCAGCTCCTCCAGCAGCTCCCGCAGCCATCCGGCCGCCTCCCGCACCCGGGCGAAGTCGTCACCGGGGGTCCCCCCGGGCCCTTCGGGCGCCGGAGGAGGATCGAGGTCGAAGACCAGCCGGTCGGGGTGGTCGGCGCCGCCGGCCCGGTCGGTGCGCGCAAGCCAGCGGTGCAGGGTGAGACAGGCCTGGTCGGCGAGGTAGAGAAGGGTGGCGGTGTCGTCGCACACGACGTGCGTGACGGTGCCGCCCTCCTTGGCGACCTCGGCCCGCTTGATCCACTCCGGGTAGTGGTCCGGGGTGTTCTTCTGCATGAACCGCTGCCCGTCGACACCGTCCGGATACCGCTCCAGCATCAGCGGACGGCCCCGCAGGTGCGGCAGCAGCCAGGGCGCGACGGACCGGTAGTAGTCGGCGAGGTCGCCCTTGGTGTACTCCTTCGCACCCGCACGGCCCGGGAAGAGCACCTTCCCGGGCCGCTGGATCGCCACCGAACGGCGGCCCGCCCGCAGGGTCCGCGCGTCGGCGTCGCTCATCGCACGACCGCCTCCTCCACCAGCAGCTTGGCGGCCGCCGCGATGCCCACGGCGTCGATACCGGCCGCGTGCAACTGCTCGTCGGGCGCCGCCGAACCCGGCATGGTGCGCACCGCGAGCCGGACCAGCCGGGGTACGGGCCGGCCGTCGGCGAAGGCCTCCGCGACGGCGTCGCCCAGGCCGCCCTCGGCGTGGTGGTCCTCCACGGTGAGCAGACAGCCGGTCTCCTCGGCGGCCCGGCGCAGCGTGTCCACGTCGACGGGCTTGACCGAGTACAGGTCGATCACCCGCACCCGGATGCCGTCCTCCGCGAGCCGGTCGGCCGCGGCCAGTGCCTCCGGCACCGTGACCCCGGCCGCGACGACCGTCAGCCGGTCCTCCTCACTGGTGACGAGCGTCTTGCTGCCGCCCACCGGGAACTCCTCGTCGGGGCCGTAGATCACCGGTGTCTTGCCGCGCGAGGTGCGCAGATAGCGGATGCCGTCGAGGCCGGCCATGGCCGCGACCAGGCGGGCGGTCTGGTTGGCGTCGCACGGGTACAGCACGGTCGAGCCGTGCACGGCACGGAACATCGCCAGGTCCTCCAGGCCCATCTGCGAGGGCCCGTCCTGCCCGATCGCGACACCGGCGTGCGAGCCGACCAGGTTGATGCCGGAGCCGCTGATGGACGCCATGCGCACGAAATCGTGGGCACGGGTGAGGAACGCGGCGAACGTGGAGGCGTACGGCAGCAGACCCCGGGTGGCCATGCCGACGGCCGCGGCGACCAGCTGCTGCTCGGCGATGTAGCACTCGAAGAACCGCTCGGGGTGCGCCTTGGCGAACTCCTCGGTGCGGGTGGAGTCGCCGACCTCGCCGTCCAGGGCGACGACGTCGCCGCGGGCGGTGCCGAGTGCGGCGAGGGCCGCGCCGAAGGCGTCCCGGGTCGCGACCTCGTCGCCCTCGTCGTAGCGCGGGAGCTGGAGCACCTCGGTGGTCAGGTCCCGCAGCGCGGCGGCGGCCGGCGGCTCGCTGACCCTCACGTGCAGCTCGCGCGGTCCGCCGAGTTCGGCGATGGCCTCGTCGGCGTCCGGCAGCGGTTTGCCGTGGTGGCCCTCCAGGTCCTCGACGGCGGCGACGCCCTTGCCCTTGAGGGTGCGGGCGAGGATCACAACGGGCTGCCCGGCCGTGGACAGCGCCTCGCCGTAGGCCCGGTCGATCTTGTCGACGTCATGGCCGTCGATCTCGACGGTGTGCCAGCCGAAGGCCTGGAAGCGGCGGGCGTAGGCGTCCAGGTCGTGGCCGTGCCGGGTGGGGCCGCGCTGGCCGAGCCGGTTGACGTCCACGATCGTGATCAGGTTGTCCAGGTGCTCGTGCCCGGCGTGTTCGGCGGCCTCCCACACCGAGCCCTCCGCCAGCTCGCTGTCGCCGCACAGCACCCACACCCGGTAGCCGGTGTGCTCCAGGCGCTTGCCGGCGAGGGCGATGCCGACGGCCACCGGCAGGCCCTGGCCGAGGGATCCGGTGGCCGTCTCCACCCAGGGCAGCCGCCGGGGCGTCGGATGCCCTTCGAGCCGGCTGCCGATCCTGCGGAAGGTGAGCAGCTCGCCGTCCTCGATGGCACCGGCCGCCTTGTACGCGGCGTACAGCAGCGGCGAGGCGTGGCCCTTGGACAGCACGAAGCGGTCGTTGGCCGGGTGTTCGGGGCGTTCGAAGTCGTAGCGCAGATGGTTCGCGAGGAGGACGGCCATCAGGTCGGCGGCGGACATCGAGGAGGTCGGGTGCCCGGATCCCGCGGCGGCGGACGCCCGCACACTGTCCACGCGCAACTGCTGTCCCAGTTCTGCGAGTTCGGCGGTCTTCATGAGTCTCCTTGCACAGAGTCGAGTGGAGTCCGGGGGGCGGCACGGCCGGGCCCCGATCGGCAATCACGCCCGACCGGTCACCGGCCGGCAGAGTCCGGAGGATCGGCACGCTTCACCGGCCCGGGGGCGGGGTGACCCGGCCTGACCGGGCCGGGGGCGGGGCGGTCCGGGGCGTCGGTACGCCTGACCGGGCCCGGCGCGGGGTGGTCCGGCCCATTCGCACGCCTGACCGATCCGGGAGCCGGGCGCTCCGGCGGGTCCGTACGCTTCACGGGCCCGGGAGCGGGGTGATCCGGGGCGTCGGTACGCCTGACCGGGCCGGGGGCAGGGTGATCCGGCGCCTCCGTACGCCTGACCGGACCGGGAGCGGGGCGCTCCGGCGGGTCCGTGCGCCTGACCGGGCCCGGCGCGGGGTGGTCCGGCGCCTCCGTACGCCTGACCCGACCGGGAGCCGGGCGCTCCGGCGGGTCCGTACGCCTGACCGATCCGGGAGCCGGGTGGTTGCCGGGTTCGGCGGGCGCTGGTTCGCGTGTGCGTTGCCGGTCGTCCGGCCCTCCCGGCGGCGCTGCCTGGTCCGGTCCGTCGGGTCGGGCAGGGCCGGCCGGGACGCGTGCCAGTTCCGGGGAGGCCGTGTCCAGGGGGACCGACCAGGAGCGTACGAGGCCCAACTGGACGCCCTGGCGCGGCAGTACCGCGTCCAGCAGCCAGTCGGCGGCCACCCGGATGCGGCCCGCGGGCAGCGCGGCCAGATGGTAGCCGCGGGTGACCGCGCCGGCCGCCGGACCGGACAGCGGGACGCCGAACGGGTTGGCGGCGGCCCGGACCCCGCCGAGGTCGACCGCGAAACCCAGGTCGCGGTGACGGTAGGGCCGTCGGCGCCGGCCGAGGCCGAGCGAGGCGGCCACGTTCTCCCCCGCCACCCGCCCCTGCCGCCACGCGTGCTGTGCCGTCATCGGCGTGAACGACCCGGGGCGCTCCAGGTCCGGTACCGCCGCCGCGTCCCCGCAGCCGGACACCTCGGGCCGGCCCGGCACCCGCAGATGCGGGTCCACGATCAGCCGGCCCCGCTCCAGCGGCTGCCCGACGCCCTCCACCAGCGGATCCGGACGCACACCCACGCACCACACCAGGGTCCGGGTCGGCACGAACTCCCCGTCGGTGAGCAGCACCCCGTCATGGGTGGCCTCCTTCACCGACGTGCCCGTCCGTACCTCCACACCCCGCACCCGCAGCACCCGGTCGGCGGTGCGGGACAGCCGCGGGTCCAGCTCCGGCAGCACGCGCTCAGCCATGTCCAGCAGCAGCCAGCGGGGCCGCACCCCGCCGGGCAGCGGGCTCCGGCGCGCCAGCCGGTCGGTGAGCAACTGCATGTGGGCGGCCACCTCGGTACCGGTGTAGCCGGCACCGACCACCACGAACGTGCACCGGGCGGCGCAGGCCTCCGCGTCCTCCTGCGCGGCGGCGAGCTCCACCTGCCGGGTCACGTGGTCGCGCAGGTACAGCGCCTCCGGAAGCCCGCGGAACCCGTGTGCGTGCTCGGCGACCCCCGGAATGGGCAGCAGCTTGTTGACGCTGCCGACGCTGAGTACCAGCCGGTCGTACCCGAGCGTGCCGGCGCCGCCCTCCGGGTCGGTGTAGTGGACCGTGTGCCCGTCCAGGTCGACACGGTCCGCTTCGCCGAGCACCAGCCGTACCCCGCGCAGCGTGCCCGGCAGCGACACGGTGACCCTGCGGGCCTCCAGGACACCGGCGGCGACCTGGGGCAACAGCGGCAGGTACAGGAAGTAGTCGGTCGGGTTCAACAGCGTGATGTCGGCCCGGTCGCGGGTCAGGCGGGCCAGTGTGCGAGCAGCCCGGTACCCGGCGAAACCGGCGCCGACGATCACGACGTGAGGTCGGCTCACGGTGCGCCTCCGGCGGTGTGGCTCGTCCGAGGCTTTCCGCGTAACCGGGGCCGGGGCACCCAAACGCCGGGCGGGTCACCCGTACGCCGGTCACGGCACCCGAACGCGGCACCGTCCCGCGTTTCGCAGCGGGGCCCCCGGTTACCCGGGCCCGGGCCGGATCACCTCCTGACCGGCCGCGCCGACACGGAGGTACGTTCCATGCCCGAGTACGGCTATTTCCTGGCGAGCGAGGAACACGACCCCGCCGCGCTCGTCGAGCAGGCCCGGATGGCCGAGCAGGCCGGCTTCCGGGCGCTGTGGATCTCGGACCACTTTCACCCGTGGAACGGCGCGCAGGGACAGAGCGCGTTCGTGTGGTCGGTGATCGGCGCCCTCTCGGAGGCGGTGTCGCTGCCGATCGAGACGGCGGTGACCTGCCCGACCGTGCGGATGCATCCGGCGGTGACGGCGCAGGCCGCGGCGACGAGCGCGGTGATGACCGAGGGCCGGTTCCGGCTCGGCGTCGGCACGGGCGAGGCGCTCAACGAGCACATCCTCGGCGACCCCTGGCCCCCGCTGCACGTCCGCCTGGAGATGCTGGAGGAGGCGATCCAGGTGATGCGCCGGCTGTTCACCGGCGAGGAGGTCAACCACCACGGCACGCACTACACCGTGGAGAACGCGCGCCTGTACACGGTGCCCGACGAGCCCGTCCCGATCGACATCTCCGGTTTCGGGCCGAAGGCGACGTCGCTGGCCGCGCGGGTGGGCGACGGCTACATCACGATGATGCCGGAGGAGGAGATGGTCACGCAGTTCCGCAAGGGCGGGGGCGGCACGAAGCCGGTCAGCGGCGGCACGAAGGTCTGTTACGGCACCGATCGCGACGAGTGCGTCCGTACGGTGCACTCGCTCTGGTACAACGAGCTGCTGCCCGGCGAGATGGGGCAGGTGCTGCCGTCGCCGCGGCACTTCGAGCAGCTGCACGAGCTGGTCACCGAGGACATGGTCGGCGAGAAGGTGGTGTGCGGGGACGATGCCGAGCAGCACGTGTCCACTCTGAGGGCGTTCGCCGACGCCGGGTTCGATCGGGTGTACGTGAATCAGATCGGGCCGGACCAGCGGGGGTTCTTCGATTTCTATCGGGCGAAGGTGCTGCCACAGCTGGGGTGACGTACCCGGAGGAGCTCAGGCCCTGTGGCGGCCGGTCTCCGGGGGTTCCGTCGGCATCGGCGGGTACGGCATGCCCAGGCCGCTCGGTGGCGCGGCCGGGGCGGTGCCGCCGATGACCCGGGCCGGCGGCGACGGGTGGCTGTGTTTCGGACGGGCCGCGCCCCGCAGCACACAGGCCGCCGCGCCCAGGATCGCCGCCGTGATCAGGGCGGCGGCCCAGCCGGGCAGGCCGATCGCCAGGGCGAGACCCACCGCCAGGGCCACGGCCGCGCCCGCGTACAGGGCGACGGCGCCGGACGCGGCGTACAGCAAGGCCGTACGGCGCTGCTTGCGGCTCTGCTCGCGCAGTTCGTCGCGTACCGTCTCGCGCGCCACCTGCGCCAGCTCTTCGGCAAGGTGCTTGTCCAGGTGTTCCAGGTGATCCAAACGGTCCATGTCCTGCGGGTACCCGGCGGACACGGTGGGTAACGCGGGCGCCCTGCACGGCCGGGGACGCCCCAACTAGGCTCGGACGCATGGAGATTCTGGGCGCCTCGCTGCGCATCTGCGTCGACGACCTCGAAACCGCGATCCCCTTCTACGAGCGGCTGGCGGGCGGCAGAGCCCTGCGTTTCGAGCGCGGCGGGGTCCAGGTCGCCGCGATCGGCTCCTTTTTGCTGATGAGCGGCCCGGAGGAGGAGCTGGAGATCCTGCGCCGGGTGGCGGCGACCATCGCGGTCAAGGACGTGGACGAAGCCCACCGGCTGCTGACCGACCTGGGCGCGCGGATCGTCGCGGGGCCGGTGCCGACGCCGGTGGGCCGGAATCTGCTGGCGATGCACCCGGACGGGTCGGTCTTCGAGTACGTCGACCAGCGGAGCTGAGCAGCCCGGCCCCCCCAGCCGCTCAGGCCGTCCCGGGCCGCATCCGGAAGTCGTAGCGGGCGGGCAGCGGCTCGTCGGTGAGGCGGGCCCACAGCCGGCCGATCGTCTCCTCCGCCTCCCGCAGGTCGGCGACCTCGAACCCGGCGTCGAAGACGGCCCGTGCCTCGTCGGGCCTTCCCTCGGCGAGCAGCAGTTCGGCCTCCAGGAGCCGGAACCGGCCGCGCCGGCGGACGGCGGGCAGCAGCCGGTTCCAGACGGCCCGGGCGTCCGCCGTCCGCCGCACCCGGAGCAGCGCCTCAAGGGTTTCCCGGCCGAGCGCGGCCACGGCGGCGGTCCATGCCTCACCGTCGTCGCGCCGCTCCCGGCACAGGTCGTCGAAGGCGTCGGCGTAGCGGTCGGCGGCCCTCCGCCACCCTTCGGGCGGGAGGACTCCCATCTCGCCTCGCTCGTGGTGGCCGGACTCCTGGTCGGCGACGGCCAGACAGCGCAGCAACGGCCACAGCGACGGGGCGAGCAGGAGGGCGCGCTCCCAGCTGCGGACGGCCTGGGCACGGTCGCCTGCGTGCCACTGGGCGATCCCGAGGTGGTACTCGGTGTGCGGGGTGGCGGGCGCGGCCTCCAGCATGTCCCGCCAGTGCGGGCCGACGAGGGTTTCACCGGGCGGCCGTACCCGGCGCGGCTCGGGCAGGCATCCGGTGCGCAGCAGTTCCAGCCAGGGTGCCTGTGGCTCGCCGAGGGTGGACTGCGGGAACGGGGTGCCGGGCAGCTTCCAGTCGGCGCGCAGCACTTCGAGCGCGCCCCAGCCGGATCCGGTGGCCAGCGTCTCGCCGGGTTCGGTGTCGGCGTACGGTTTCCAGGCCGCGTACGCCTCCTCGACACGGGTGCGGGGCAGGGCCGACTCCAGCCGTTCCCCGGCCTCCTGGACGACGCGCGTCCACTCACCGGCGGGCGACGCGACGAGCGGGCCGTACGCCTCCAGCCAGGACACCTCGCTCTCGGCCTGCAGCCGGACGTGTTCCAGCTGGGTGCGGGCGAGGCCGGCCTGGATCTCGCAATAGCCGCCGGTACCGGGTTCGGTCAGCCACTCCTGCCAGCGCCGTCCGCCGGGCCGGTGGCCCCATACGAAGAGCTTGCGGCCGCGCAGCACGTCCGTGGAGGTCTGCACCAGCCCGTGCCCGTCGGCGTCCAGCGCGGCGATCCAGCGGCGGCGCCCGTCCGGCACGTCGTAGAAGTAGTCGGCGGCACAGGGGCTGTTGAGGGGGTGGGTACGGT
This sequence comes from Streptomyces sp. NPDC030799, assembly GCF_055572255.1. Classification (NCBI taxonomy): domain Bacteria; kingdom Bacillati; phylum Actinomycetota; class Actinomycetes; order Kitasatosporales; family Streptomycetaceae; genus Streptomyces; species Streptomyces sp. NPDC030799. The sequence continues at coordinate 219,243 of NZ_JBVIDS010000004.1, forward strand.
CGATGCCGTCGTACGACGGGACGGGCACGCGGCGCAGCCGGCGCTCGTGGTCGAGGTGCCATGCCTCCTCGGCCGGGGCGAGGACCCGGACCTCCTCCGGCACCGCGATGTTCGACCACCAGTAGGTCGGCACGGGCCGCTCGTGCGGGTTGCGGATGCGGACACCGGCGTAGAGGAAGTCGGATCCGTCGGGCAGCCACAGGTCCACCTGGAAGGGCAGGTCGCGCAGGCGCTCCCACTCCCACAGGCGCAGCATCTCGGTGCCGTCCGGTGCGCGGACGCGGGCGGCGTGCACAGGAGCGCAGGAGAGGGTGGTGTGGCCGGTGGCGCCGATGTTCCATTCGATGCCGCCGGAGTACCAGGCGCCGTTGAGGGCGAAGTTGGCCGGCTGGAACACCGGGTTGCGGTAGAGGAGTTCGCGGCCGGTGGGCAGGTGGAGCAGGGAAACGACACGGCCGCCGAGGCCGGGCAGGACGGTGGCGCGCAGCCGGTCGTTCTCGATCACCAGGGCGTCGAGGGCGCGGGGTTCGCGGGTTCTGTCGTAGCCGTCGCGGACGCGGACCGGGAGGAGGCTGTGCAGCGGTGCGTAGCCCAGCCGGCGGGCCATGTCCCCGGGCAGGCCGTCCCGGTCGCGGTCGTCGATGCGGTGCACCTCGTCGAGGGGGCGCAGCGGGGGCAGGGGGTTGTCCGGGCCCAACTGCGCGGCGGGCAGCGTCAGTACCTCACGTCGGATCCTCGTCACGATGACCATGGAACCCGGCGGCACGGCACTCGGCCAGGGGACCTGCTGGTCAGGATTGCGCAAAGGCGTCCACGGCCGGGCCGGCGGGCGGCTCGGCCGGTTCGGCGGGGTTCGGGCCGTCCGGGGCGGGGCTGTCGACGGCGGGTGCGACGGACGGGTCGAGGACGCCGGCGTCGCGGTCGCCGCCGTTCAGCCGGAAGCCCTCATCTCCTTGGTCAGCGCCCAGCGTTCGTGGTCGCGCCAGGCGCCGTCGATGTAGATCATGTTCGGGGAGAAGCCCTCGTGCCGGAACCCGGCGCCCCGGGCGAGCGCGAGGGAGGCGGTGTTCTCGGGCTGCGCGTTGATCTCCAGCCGGTGCAGTCCCAGCGGCCCGAAGGCGTACCCGATGACCAGGTCGAGGCCCTCGCGCATCAGGCCGCGCCCGGCGGCGTGTGCGAAGACGCCGTAGCCGAGGGCACCGCACTGGAAGCCGCCGCGCACGATGTTGTTGATGTTGATGAATCCGACGATGTCCCCGCTGTCCTTCTCACACACCAGGAAGCCGGCCTTGGCCGGGTCCTCGATCAGCCGGCCGGCGTAGGCGGCGTAGGCCTCTTCGGTGTCCGGCGGGAACAGCCAGGGCCGGTGCAGGTCCTTGCTCTCTCGGGTCCGCGCGGTGAACTCGGGGCCGTCCTCCAGGGTGAAGTGACGGATGGCCACGCGGGGGCCCTCGGCGAGGTAGTGGGGCGCGGTGTGCGGCATCGGGTCAGCTTACGGCGTTGCGGGCGTGCGGTGCCCGGTTTCGTACTCCGCCCGCCGCGCCCCGGGACCGGCTCAGCCGCCGACGGCCGGCAGCCGCAGCACACCGGTGTCCCCGGGCGCGCTGACCACGGTCACCGGCTTGATCCCCCGGTTGCCGAAGTAGGCGTCGTCGCTCGCCGCGATCACGAACCGCAGCCGGTGCCCGGGCGCGTACCGGTGCACGATGCCCGGCAGGCTGACGGTGAAGCGCTTGGTCACGTCCGGTACCCGGACCGGTGCGACCAGCCGGTGGACCAGCGTCTGGCTGCCGTCGGGCGCGACGTCGTACAGCTTGGCGAACAGCACCAGCCGGTCGGCGGCGTCGCCGGAGTTCTGGGTGTGTTCGGCCGTCGGGGAGACGACCCTGAGGGTGACCTGCGGGGCGCCGACGACGTCGAGGTTCCTGGTGAGGGCCGCGCCGGTCCAGGCGAGGTAGGTGCCCTTGGTGTCGTACGGCTCCGGGTCGGGCAGGCCGACGGATCCGGTCAGGGAGCTCTCCGAATGGCTCGTCGGGACGGGTCCGTTGGCGTAGCTGCGGCTGCCGCGGGTCACCTTGGCACTGTTGTCGACCAGCTTGCCGTCCCCGGAGAGGTAGAGGGTCCGGCTGAGGGCGGGGACCCGGTCGGCGGTGGCGTAGGTGCGGGCGGGGTCGGTGATCCAGTCCCGGTAGTAGGCGAACGCGGGGCCGGTGCCGGAGCTTTTGCCCTTCTTCAGATAGCGGTCGAACCAGGCGAGGATGCGCCGGCCGACATAGCTGGACTCCAGGTCGCCCCGGACCAGGTTGAGTTCGCCGGGCGCGGGGTCGGTGATTCCGCCGCTGTGACCCCAGGACTGCCAGATCAGCGCGGCCGGGGTGCCGTGAGCCCTGAGGGTGCGGTAACTGGCCGTCGCCTCGTTGAGGTTGAACAGGCTGTCGGCCTGGCCCTGGACGAGCAGGGTGGGCGCCTGCACGCGGGGGAGGTAACTCGTCGGGGAGACACTGCGGGCGTAGGCGAGCAGCCGGGCGGTGCGGTCGGCCGGGTAGGTGCCGGAGTTGAGGGTGCGCACGGTGTCGCAGACGTCGGAGACGAAGTGCAGACAGGCCAGCGAGTTGATCCGGGACGGGTCCAGGTTCGGGACGGTCAGCGGCTGGCTCTCGCCGGCCAGGTAGAAGCCGTTGGTCCACTGCCACTTGAAGGCGCCGGGCACCTGGGGGGCGCCGACGGCGTTGTTCGGGTCCAGGGAGTAGACGAGGTCGTTCCAGGTGATGAGCGGGACGAGGGCGTCGACGCGGGGGTCGGCGGAGGCGGTGGCCAGCTGGATCGCGCCGCCGTAGGAGCCGCCGATCATGCCGACGCGGGGGTCGCCGGGGGCGTCGAGGGTGACGAAGTCGGCGCGGGTGCCGTCGTCGGCGGTGCGCTTGCCGCCGAGGAAGTCGACCAGCTGGGAGGCGGCCCTGCCGTCGATGCCGGGATCGTCCAGGGAGATCAGGCAGCCGGTCTGGCCGAAGCCGAGGCCGGAGTAGACGAGGGAGACGTAACCGCGCTCGGCGAAGACCTTGCCGATGGCGTCGGTGGAGCCGTCCGACTTGCTGCCGCCGAAGCCGTTGGTGGCGAGGACGGCGGGCGCGGGATGGGCGTGGTCGGCGCCGGCGGGGCGGTACAGGTCGGCGTCGACCGCACATCTGCGGCCGCCGGCCTCGACGGTGAACTTCAGCGGGGTGACGGTGTACTGGCCGCTCGCACGGGCCGGGCCGGCGGCGAGCGTGAGGGGTGCGGTGAGGGCCGCGCCGAGCAGCGCGGCGAGGGCCTTTTGTCCTAGGGCGGCACGGGATCGGGACGCACGGCGGCGCGCCGGTCGGGGCACACGTCGGGGCACGGGGTCCTCCACACTGAGGCACACGGATACCGACCAGTAGGTCTGGCCGAGGAGCATGCTGTGACACGTGTCAGGCGCGGGTCAATCGACGCGCATGTGGTTTCTTGACGGGGATTCAGTGGGCGCGGTCAGCGCAGCGCGGGCTCGTCGAGCGTCAACGTGGCCGTCTCCGCATCGAGTTCGGCCGCGACGCCGAAGGGTATCGTCAGCGCGCCGGCGCAGTGGCCGAAGCCGAACTCCTCCACCACCGGTACACCGAGCGGGCCGAGCCGGTCGGCCAGCAGCGGCCGTATCTCCTCGTAGCGGGAGCACTCCTCCCAGGAGCCGAGCAGCACCCCGCGCACCTGCTCCAGCCAGCCCGCGCGCAGGAGTTGGGTGAGATACCGGTCCAGCCGGTACGTCTCCTCGCCCACGTCCTCCAGGCACAGCAGCCCGCCGGCGGCCGAGGCACGCGCGTGCGGGGTGCCCAGTTCCGCGGCGAGCAGGCACAGCAGGCCGCCGAGGGTGACACCGCGTGCCCGGCCGGGCACGAGGGCCGTGCCGCCGGAGGCGATGGTGCGGACGGTCTCGGGGGCGAAGAGCGTGGCCCGCAGATGCTCCTGTGCCCGGGTGTTCTTGACGAAGTCGGCGCCGGCCGCCATCGGCCCGTACAGCGTGGCCAGCCCGAGGCGGGTGGCGAAGGCCTCGTGCAGGACGGTGTGGTCGCTGAAGCCGACGAAGACCTTCGGCCCGGCCGCCCGCAGCGCCTCCCAGTCCAGCAGGTCGACCATGCGCTGGGTCCCGTATCCGCCGCGGGCGCACAGCACCGCGTCCACCGCCGGGTCGCACCAGGCGTTCTGCAGGTCGGCGGCGCGATCGGCGTCCGTGCCGGCCAGGTAGCCGAACTCGGGATGCCGGTCCAGGACATGGGGTCCGACCACCGGGTCGAGGTCCCAGCCGCGCAGCACGTCGAGCCCTGCCTGGAGCCGCTCCTCGGGCACCGGCCCGCTGGTGGCGACGACGGCCACCCGGGCGCCCGGGGCCAGCCGCTTCGGCCGTGTCAGTTCCTTCACGAGTGCAGCTCCAGTCTGGGGACACCGGGCACGTCCAGCCCGAACACCTGGGCGTACAGGGAGATTTCGGCCTCCAGGGCGCGGATCATCGTATCGGCCCGCCGGAACCCGTGTCCCTCCCCCGCAAAGGTGATGTAGGCGTGCGGCAGGCCCCGGCCCGCGATCCGGGCGAGGAAACGTTCGCACTGGGCGGGCGGGCAGATCACGTCGTCCAGGCCCTGCAGCAGCAGGAACGGCACGGTGAGCCGGTCGGCGTGCGCGGTCGGCGACCGCTCGGCGTACCGGGCGGGCACCTCGGCGAGCGGCCCGATCAGTGACTCCAGGTAGCGGGACTCGAAGTCGTGGGTCTCGCCGGGGCCCCAGGTGGCCAGGTCGAGGATCGGGTAGACGATGGTGCCGCAGGCGTAGACGTCGGTCGTGGTCAGCGAGACGGCACTGGTCCAGCCGCCGGCGCTGCCGCCGCGGATGGCGAGCCGGTCCGGGTCGGCGGTGCCCTCCTCGGCGAGGGCGCGGGCGACGGCCGCGCAGTCCTCGACGTCGACCACGCCCCACTGCCCGCGCAGCCGCTCACGGTAGGCCCGGCCGTACCCGGTGGAGCCGCCGTAGTTCACCTCGGCCACCCCGATGCCCCGGGAGGTGAAGTAGGCGATGGCGAGGTCCAGCACGAGCGGCGCCCTGCTGGTCGGGCCGCCGTGCGCCCAGATGACGTACGGCGGTGCCGCACCGTCGGGCGCGGTCCGTGCGGGGTGGTGCGGCGGGTAGACGTGGGCGTGCACCTCGCGGCCGTCCGGGCCGGTGAAGGTGCGGATGTGCGGCTCGGGGTAGTAGGCGGGGTCGACGGCGTCCCGGTGCCGGGCGCCGATGGCGCGGGCCCGGCCGGTGGCGGTGTCCAGCTCGACCACTTCGTACGCGGTGCGCGGACTGGCGCCGACGCCGACCACGCGCCCGCCGTGGGCGGCGAGGGTGGCGCCGAACTCGGTCCACGGTCCGGCGGCGTCGACGATCTCCCCGGATTCTGTATCCAGTATTCCGAGTACGGTCGACCCTCGGCCGTGCACGACCGCGACCAGACCGTCGTCCAGCGGCGCGAACCAGCGCAGGCCCGGTTTCCACAGGGGGCCGGCGAACTCCTCGTCGCGCGGGCACAGCGGGATGCCGTCCCGGTACAGGTTCCACCAGCCGCTGCGGTCGCTCGTATACAGAAGACGGTTGTCCGTCGACCATTCGGCCTGCGCGATCGCCTCCTGGGGCCCGCCGGCGACGGCGTCGACGGTATGCAGTGTGCCGTCGACAGCGATCTGGGCGACGAGCAGTTCCGTTCCGTCCCACGGCATGCGCGGATGGTCCCAGGCCAGCCAGGCCGCCCGGCGGCCGTCGGGCGAGACGCGGGGCCCGGTGACGAACCGGTGCCCGCCGTCGGTGAGCTCGCGTACGAGGGTCCGGTCCTCGGCGGCGGAGCCGTCCAGCGGTACGGCCGCCAGGACCCGCCGCACGTCCGAGGGGCCGGCGCCGGTGAACTCCTCCAGCACACACCACACCTCGCCGCGCGCGAGGTCCAGATGGGGGTCCGCCCAGCGCAGTCCCGCGCCGACCGGGGAGACGGGGGTCAGCGGGCGCGGCTCGCCGCCGGGCTCGTACCGGTACAGCCGCTGGTCGGCGAAGTGCGTGAACACGACGAGCGGTCCGCCGGCGCCCACCGCCCCGGACCAGGGCCGGCCGCCGTACTCCATCACCCGGTTGCGCACGTTCCACGGCGCGGGCAGCACGACCTCCTCCACGCCCTCGGCCGTGCGCCGTACGAGCGCCCGGCGACCGCCCTCGGCCGGCCGGGGCTCGGTCCACCACACCTCGTCCCCGACGAATCCCACCCACTCCGGCTGCCCGTCGTGCGCGGCGGCCAGCGCCGCGTCGATGGGCGACGGCCACGATCCGTACGGCGACGTCCGCATCGTCTCCCCTCCCCTAGGCCGTCCGCAGGAAGCGGTCGAGCACCCGGACGCCGAAGTGCAGCGCCTCGACGGGCACCCGCTCGTCCACGCCGTGGAACAGCGCCTGGTAGTCGAGGTCCTCGGGCAGCTTCAGCGGGGTGAACCCGTAGCCGGTGATGCCGAGCCGGGAGAACTGCTTGGCGTCCGTGCCGCCCGACATGCAGTACGGCACCACATGCCCCTCGGGCGCGAACTCCGTCACCGCGGCCCGCATCCTGGCGAACGTGGGCGAGTCCACCGGCGCCTGCAGAGCCACCTCCCGGTGCGCGAACTCCCAGCTCACGTCCGGACCGGTCAGATGGTCGAGGGTGGCGGTGAACTCCTCCTCCGCGCCCGGCAGACAGCGCCCGTCCACGTAGGCGACCGCCTCGCCGGGGATGACGTTCAGCTTGTAACCGGCGTTCAGCATGGTCGGGTTGGCGCTGTTGCACAGGGTGGCCTCGACCAGCTTGGCCGCCGGGCCCAGCTTCTCCAGCAGCAGGTCCATGTCGGTGAAGTCGGGCTCGACGCCGTAGAGAACGGCGAGTTCGGTGAGCGCGGCCCGCACGGTCGGGGTGAGTCTCCGGCGCCACTGGTGCTCACCGATCCGGGTGACGGCGGCGGCGAGGCGGGTCACCGCGTTCTCCTTGTTCACCTTGGAGCCGTGCCCGGCCCGGCCGCGCGCGGTGAGCTTCAGCCAGCCGGTCCCCCGCTCCCCCGCCGCGATCGGATAGATCTGCCGGCCGGTACCGTCGTGGAAGGTGAAGGCTCCCGACTCGCTGATGCCCTCGGTGCAGCCCTCGAACAGCTCGGGATGCTCGTCGGCGAGGAAGCCGGAGCCGTCCTCGGCGCTGGCCTCCTCGTCGGCGGTGAACGCGATGACCAGGTCCCGGCGCGGCCGTACGCCCGCCCGGGCCCAGGAGCGGACGACCGCCAGGATCATCGCGTCCATGTTCTTCATGTCGACGGCGCCCCGCCCCCACACCACCCCGTCGCGGATCTCGCCGGAGAACGGGTGGACGCTCCAGTCGGCGGCCTCGGCGGGCACCACGTCGAGATGACCGTGCACCAGCAGCGCGTCGGCGGACGGGTCGGTGCCCTCGATCCGGGCGACGACGTTGGTGCGGCCCGGCGTGCGCTCCAGCAGCAGCGGTTCCACGCCCGCGCCGGCCAGCCGCTCGGCCGCGTACTCGGCGGCGGGCCGCTCCCGGCAGTCCCCGCCGCCCCGGTTGGTGGTGTCGATGCGGATCAGGCCGGAGGTGAACTCCACGACCTCGGCCAGAGCCAGTTCGTCGGCCTGCTGGTCAGCCATACTGCTCCTCCACGGCGGCCGAGACGATCGTGGTGACCGCCTTGAACGTCCTGATCCCCTCGTACATGGTGGCGCTGGTGTACGCCACCTTCCGCTCCCCGATCCGCGCGACCCCGGGCACGACGGTCGCGGCCATCGCCAGATGCTCGGCGTCGAACTCGACAGCGACCGTGAACGGCCCGGCCTGCACGGGTGCGTGGCGCACCGCCAGCCGTGCGGCCTCCTTGGCGGCGCCGCGGATGTCGGCGGCGGTGCGGGCCGGGGTGCGGCACACCGCCGCATACCGCGACACATGGTCTTTCACCGCCACCTTCAGTGCCTCCGGTGCGTACCCGAGCGCGTCCTCGCAGGCCACGTCGTCACCGGTGACGAGGACGACGGGCACGCCGTACTCCGCGACGACGTGCGCGTTGAGCAGACCCTCGCTGGCGCGGACGTCGTTCAGCCACACCCCGGTGATCTGGTTCGCGAGGTAGGTGTGGGCGAGGACGCCCTCCATGCCGGCGCCCGCGTGGTAGCCGACGAACGCGATGCCGTCCACGTCGCCGTGCTGGACGCCCTCCACCATGGACAGCGCCTTGTGCCGCCCGGTGAGCATCTCCACCCGCTCGTCGAGCCGCTCCAGCAGCAGATTGCGCATGGTCCAGTGGGCCTCGTTGACAAGAACCTGCTCCGCCCCGCCGTCGAAGAAGCCTTCCACGGCGGCGTTCACGTCCGAGGTGAACATCGACCGGCACCGCTCCCACTGCGGCGTGCCCGGCAGCACGTCGGCCGGCCAGGTGACGCCCGTGGCTCCCTCCATGTCGGCACTGATGAGGATCTTCATGGTGCGTCACGTTACGCGTCGAGGAGCGGCCAGGCTACGACCCCGACGCGTCGGCCGGGCGGCCTTCTCGGCCGGGGAAGACCGTCGCGGGCCCTACACCCGGGCGAGGACGAACCAGTGGGCCGGCAGCTCGATGCGGGTGCCGTCGGCCAGGTGCTCGGTCTGCGGCAGGGCGGTGTCGCCCTCGGCGAGGACCTTGAGGCCGGCCGCACCGAGCAGCCGCGGGATCTCGTCGTCGTCGGCGTCGGCGGGCTTGAGCCCGTGGTGGAAGACGCGCTGGAGCTTGGGCCCCGGGCCCTCGGAGGCGGCGCGCTTCAGGACGTCCCGGGAGCCGGAGGTGAGTTCGACGACGAACGCCCGGCCCTCGGTGCCGAGGATCTCGGCGACGGCGGCGGCGACCGCGGGCCGTGCCTCGGGTTCGCTCTGGTGGATGACGGCCCGCATGTAGACATTGGCGTCGCCGAGCCGCTCGTGCAGGGCGCGTACGGCGTCGCCGTCGGTGAGGTCGAGCTGCTGGAACTCCACGGTGTCGTCCTGCGTGGTGCGGCGGGCGTGCTCGACGGCGGCGTGCGAGAGGTCGACGCCGACGGCGCGCGCGAACCGGGTGGCGAGGTAGCGGGTCTGGGTGCCGTTGCCGCAGCCGAGGTCGACGATGGTGCGCGCCGGATCCGCGTGGGGCAGCAGCAGGGCGCTGTGCGGTGCGGCGGACAGGGCGGGGTCGCAGTCCCAGATCGCCTCGCCCGCCTCGTCGGAGGTCTCGCTCCAGTAACTCTCCCAGTTGCGGCGGTACTTGTCCGAGACGTTCATGCGCTCTCCCCACGGTTCGGTTCCGTGATCGGGATATCGCGGGGACATGCGGCGGGGCAAGGGGCCCGCAGCCACCTTCACCGGAAGTACGGACGCCGGACCACTCCGGGGGCGCGCACCGGCAGGTCGCACGCCCCCTGCTCGTCATCCTCTGCCGGTGATGGCCTGTTCGAACCAGACGGTCTTGCGGTGCCCGGTGGCGCTGGCGCCCCACTCCCGGGCCAGCCGGCTGACCACGCGCAGGCCGCGGCCCGACTCGTCGTACGGCCCGGCTGCGAGCATCTCGGGCAGGCCCGGCTCGTCGTCGGTGACCTCGAACAGCAGCGCGTCGGTGCGGACCACACGCAACCCGACGGGCTCGCTCCGGGCATGCCGGACGGCGTTGGTGACGACCTCGCTGACCAGCAGCTCGGCGGTCCGAACCGCCTGCGGCAGCCCCCAGGTGAGGAGCTGTGCGCGGACCTCGTGGCGGGCCCGGGCGACCTCGCGCGGGTCCGCGTCGAAGCGCCACTCGGCGACGTGGTCGTCGGGGATGCCGTTGAGGCGGGCCATGAGGAGGGCGACGTCGTCCTTGCGGCCGCCGCGCGTGTTCAGGGCGCGGATGATGGTGTCGCAGGCGTCGTCCATGGAGGCGGCGGGGTGCGCGGCGGACTCGCAGAGCGCGGCCAGGCCCTCGCCGATGTCGCAGCCGCGCACCTCGACCAGGCCGTCGGTGCACAGCACCAGCCGGTCGCCGGGCCGGACCCTGACCCGGGTGGCCTCGAACGGGACGCCGCCGACGCCGATGGGGGCACCGGTGGGCAGTTCCAGCAGTTCGCTGCTGCCGTCCTCGGCGCGCACCAGGACGGGCGGGATGTGTCCGGCGTTGGCGAGGTGCAGCTCGCCGCGGATCGGGTCGTAGACGGCGTACAGGCAGGTGGCGAGGTAGGTGTCGCCGAGCCTGCGGGCCAGGTCGTCGAGGTTGCGCAGGAGCTGGGCGGGCGGCGTCTCCATGGTGGCCATGGTCTGCACCGCGGTGCGCAACTGGCCCATCATCGCGGCCGAGTTGAGGCCGTGCCCCATGACGTCGCCGACCACGAGGGCGGTGCGCGAGCCGGGCAGTTTGATGGTGTCGAACCAGTCGCCGCCGATCCGGCCGAGCCGGGTGCCGGGCAGATAGCGGGTGGCGATGTCACAGCCGGCCATCCGGGGGCTGACCTGCGGGAGCATGCTGTCCTGCAGGGTGTCGGCGACGTTCTCCTGGTAGGTGTACATGCGGGCGTTGTCGAGTACGAGGCCCGCGCGGGCGGCCAGTTCGGCGCCGGTGGTGCGGTCGATGTCGTCGAAGGCCGGGCGGTCCGGGCGGCGCATCAGCACCATGAAGCCGAGGACGACGTTGCGGGCCTTGAGCGGGACGATCAGCAGGGAGCGGCCGGTGATGAGCGGTCTGAGATCGCGCTTCTCGAACTCGCCGGAGATGCGGTCGCCCAGATCCTCGGTCACCCGCGGGATGAGGACCGGTTCACCGGTGACCATGCACTTGTAGAACGGGGTGTGTTCGGGGAAGGCGAAGGACTCGCCGACCGGCACGGTGTCGTCCCAACGGCCGGGTTCGTCGTTGTGCTCGACCCACACGCGGAACATCACCGTGTGGGCGTCCGGCGGGCCGTCCGGGAATCCCTCGCCGGCGAGGACGGCCGCGCGCAGATGGGTGCCCGCGAAGTCCGCGAACCGGGGCACGGCGGCACTGGTGACCTCGCGGATGGTCGCACCGAGGTCGAGGGAGGAGCCGATGGCGGAGCTGACCTCGTTGAGGAACTCCAGCCGTTCGCGCACGGCGACGTACTCCAGGTCCTGCTCGGCGCCTTCCGGGAGCACCACCGGCGCCGTCCGCTGCTGGGGTACGACCGCTTCGGTGCGGATGCGTCCGGGACGGCGGGGCACGCCCCAGTAGGGGGTGACGGGTACCCGCTCGGACTGGCTGAACTCCAGGACGGGGTAGCCCAGTTCGAGCACCTGCGAGACGATGCGGCCGCTCAGACCGGGGCCCATGTTGGGCAGGATCTCGGGCAGTCGCCGTTCCAGTTCCTCGGGGGCGGGCAGTTCGGTGTGGCGGGCGAAGCCGGGCGCGATGCGTTCGGCGGTCTCGTCGTCGTATCCGCGCTCCTCGCGCAGCCGCGTGGCGTCGGCGGCGAGCACGAGCAGCCGGGACGGTCCGGGGCCGACCAGCGGGTAGGCCCACCACAGCACGTCCAGCCGCTCGCCGTCCGGTTCCTGCGCGGGCGGGAAGAGACGGGCTCGGCCGGCGGTGGCGTAGCCGGTGTGTCCGCCGAGGGAGGCCTCCAGGCCGGGGCCCAGTACGCCGTACTCCTCGTGGGCGTCCGGCATCGCGTCGCCGCGCAGGTCATCGGGCAGGACGCCCGAGACGGGCAGCAGGTCGGCCGCGACCCGTCCGACGGCGTCCGCCCTGCCCACGTTGAACAGGCGCCGGGCACCGCTGCTCCAGTGGGACACCAGGCCGTCGCGGTCGACGACGACCACGGCCAGCGGAATCCGGCCCGCCGCCGCGCCGTCGGCGCCGCTCCCGGGAGGTGTCTCCCGCTCGCTGCCACGGTCCATGGCCAGGCCCTCTCTCCCCACGGCTGTACGCAAACGATCTGTGCCGCCCCACAACTACGGTACGGCGGCGGCCGGTCGCGATGTGTGGCAATCCTGGAATTGGTTTCACCGGATCGCACCGGCGCGCAGCTCAGCGCCCTGCGTGCGCCGCGGCCGCTCAGTCCTCGTGGCCCAGCTGGAGGTCCCGTTCGGTACGGCCCCCGCCCGCGACCTGGAGCACCGTTGCGACCGGCGGGTAACCGGCGGCGATGACGGTGTACTCGCCGGACGCGAGGTCGACGAACCGGAACATTCCGTCCGCTGCGGTGGTGAGGGTGTCGACGACGTTCCCGGCGGCGTCCAGGAGCGTGACGCGCGCGTCCTCCACAGGCCGTCCGCCGCTCGCCCGGACGGTGCCCTTCAGCACGGCGCCGCCCGCGAGTTCGATGTCCTGCCGGGTCTCCCGGGAGGCCTGCACGGTGACCGGGAGGGCGGCCGGGCGGAAGGCGGGGGCGCCGGCGGCGAGGGTGTACTCGCCGGCGACCAGCTCGGTGATGACATAGCCGCCCTCGCGGCCGCTGCGGGTGGTGGCGACGACCTCGCCGTGCACATCGGTGAGGGTGACGGTGGCATCCCGCACGGGGGTGCCGTCGGCGGTGAGCACGCTGCCGGCGAGGCGACCGGCGCCGCCGAGGACGACATCGAGTTCGACGGGCCGTTCGCCGACGGTGACGGAGACGGCCTGCGGCTGGTGCCCGCCGGCGGCGGCGATGAGCACGTACGACCCGGAGCCGGGCGTGCCGAGCGCGTACCGCCCGTCCTCGCCGCTCGCGCCCCGGCCGATCTGCGCTCCGGCGGCGTCGATCAGGGTGAGCGCCGCGCGGGGCACCACGGTGCCGTCGGGGTGCTGGACCGTGCCGCGGACGGGGACCGCGGCGGCGTAGGGCGAACGCGCCTGCGGGATCGGAGGGTTCACGGTCTCGGGCTCGGGATCGGGCTCGGTCCCGGTCTCGGTGGTGTGGTGGGACACCAGTGGTTTCTCCTTGAGGAAGAAGGCGATGAGCACGCCGAGGACGAGCACCGGGACGAGGTAGAGGAAGATCCGGGGCATCGCGTCGGCGTAGGCGCGGATGTAGGCGTCGCGCAGCGCCGGGGGCAGCGCGTGGACGAGCTGCGGGGTGACCGAGGCGGGGTCGGGCAGCGCGGCGCCCGCGCGCGGGGGCAGCTCCTTGTGCAGCGAGGAGGTGAGCCGGTTCGCGAAGAGGGTGCCGAAGACCGCGGCGCCGACGCTGCCACCGATCTGCCGGAAGTAGTTGTTGGCGCTGGTGGCGGTGCCGAGGTCGGCGGGCCGTACGGAGTTCTGCACGGCGAGGACGAGGACGGGCATCACCATGCCGATGCCGGCGCCGAGGACCGCCATCCAGATGCTGTAGTGCAGCCGGGGCGTGTCCGCTTCGAGGCGGGAGAGCAGCCACATGCCGGCGGCGGAGAGGGCGCCGCCGAGGACGGGGTAGATCTTGTAGCGGCCGGTGTGGCTGATGAGCTGGCCGCCGATGAGGGAGGCGCCGACGATCCCGGCCATCATGGGCAGCATCAGCAGACCGGACTCGGTGGCGCTGGCTCCGTCGGCCATCTGCAGGAAGGTCGGCAGATAGCTGGCGGCGCCGAACAGGGCGACGCCGATCACGAGCCCCACCAGGCCGCTGACGTTGAAGACGGAGTCGCGGAACAGCCTGAGCGGGATGAGGGGTTCGGCGGCGAAGCGCTCGGCGACGACGAAGAGGACGACGGCGGCGAACGCGCCGGCGCCGAGTCCGACGATCCGCCGGGAGTCCCAGGCGTACTCGGTGCCGCCCCAACTGGTGAGCAGCACCAGGCAGGTGGAGGCGCCGGCGAGCAGCAGCGCGCCGAGCACGTCGAGGCGGCCCCGGCTGGGCGGTCGGGGGAGTTTCAGGACGAGGGTGATGACGGCGAGGGTGACCAGGCCGAAGGGGACGTTGATGTAGAAGCACCAGCGCCAGGAGAGGTGGTCGGTGAAGTAGCCGCCGAGCAGCGGCCCGGCGACGGAGGCGAGACCGAAGGCGGCGCCGATCAGGCCCATGTAGCGGCCGCGCTGCCGGGGCGGCACGATGTCGGCGATGATCGCCTGCACGCCGATCATGAGGCCGCCCGCGCCGACGCCCTGGAGCGCGCGGAAGGCGATCAGCTGGTCCATGGTCTGCGCCCGGCCGGCGAGCGCGGAGCCGACGACGAAGACGGCGATGGCGAACTGGAAGACGCCCTTGCGGCCGAAGAGGTCGCCGAGCTTGCCGTACAGCGGCAGGCCGATGGTGGAGGTGAGCAGATAGGCGGTGATCGCCCAGGACATCCGGTCCAGGCCGTGCAGTTCGCCGACGACCTTCGGCAGCGCGGTCGCGACGATCATCTGGTCGAGGGCCGCGAGCAGCAGGGCGAGCACCAGCCCCAAGACCACGAGCCGCACGCGGCGGGCGCCGAGCGAGCCGGTCTCGGCCCCTGGGGCCGCGGGCGCGCCGGCGGGCGCCGTGAGCGGCTCGTCCCGCATCAGAGTCGTCCCGCCCACGTACCGCTCCCCTCGTCGCACCTGTCACAATTCCCGCGTAAGGCGACAACTGCGAACAACTTCGGCGAGTTACGGCACGGTTCTGGACGAGCGGGAGGTCCACTCGAACCGGTGAAGGGGTCCCCAGGGGGCAACGCCCCTTCACCGTCCCGGGGTTCGGGCTACTTCTCGACCTCGGCGGCGAGCCTGGCGAGCACGGCGTCGTAGATCCGGCCGAGGCCCTTGGGCGCGAACGTCTTCTCGAAGAAGCCGCCGATGCCGCCGGCGCCCTTCCAGGTGGTGGTGACGACGACCCGGGAGCTGCCCTCGCCGGCCGGGGTGACGCGCCAGGTGGTGACCATGGAGGAGTTGCGGTCCTTCTCGACCAGCTCGCCGTCCGTGGGCTCGCTGACCTCCAGGAGGCAGTCGCGCACGCGCTTGCTGGTGGCCTGGAGCTTCCAGTGGACGAGGGTGCCCTCGCCGTCGCCGCCCTCGCGGACCTCGTACTCGCTGAAGTGCTCGGGCAGCAGCTTCTGCCGCGTGCCGCGGTAGTCGGCGAGGGCGTCGAACACCTTCTCCGCGTCCGCCGCGACGACCCGCTCCGTAGTGGCCTCGACCTGCGCCATTGCGTTCCTCCAGGACCTGGTTTCTCGGGGTTGGGGCAAGCCAACCACCCCGGTGCCCGGCCGCCCAAATCGGGGGTCGCACGATCATGGGAACACATGTTCTATTCTGTGCCCAGTGCTAGCGAGGAGGGCGTCATGCGCTGGGAGAACCTCACCGAGGAGAGCGAACACGGCCGGGCCGGGACCGCGCTGTTCGGCGCGGACGCCGTCACCACCCGCACCTTCGACACGCCCGAGTTCCGCGGGATCACCTTCCACGAGGTCCGGGCGCGCTCGGTGCTCAACCGGGTGCCGGGCGCCTCGCGCATGCCGTTCGAGTGGACCGTCAATCCCTACCGCGGCTGCACGCACGCGTGCGTGTACTGCTTCGCCAGGAAGACCCACAGCTATCTGGACCTCGACACCGGCATCGGCTTCGACACCCAGATCGTCGTCAAGGTGAACGCGCCCGAGGTGCTGCGCCGCCAGCTGGCCTCCCGGCGCTGGCAGGGCGATCACGTGGCGATGGGCACGAACGTCGACTGCTACCAGCGCGCGGAGGGCCGCTACCGGCTGATGCCGGGCATCATCGGCGCCCTCACCGAGCACGCCAATCCGTTCTCGATCCTCACCAAGGGCACCCTGATCCTGCGCGACCTGGACCTGCTGGTGCGGGCGGCCGAGGTGACGGACGTGGGCATCTCGGTCTCCGTCGGCTTCCTCGACACCGAGCTGTGGCGCACGGTGGAGCCGGGCACGCCCGCGCCCGAGCGCCGGCTGGACGTCGTACGCACCCTGGGCGAACACGGCATCGGCTGCGGGGTGCTGATGGCACCGGTGATCCCGTTCCTGAGCGACCATCCGGACCAGCTGCGCGCCACGGTACGGGCGTTGGCGGAGGCCGGGGCCACCTCGGTGACCCCGCTCACGCTGCACCTGCGCCCCGGTGCGCGGGAGTGGTTCATGGCCTGGCTCGCCCGGCACCACCCGCACCTGGTGCGGCGCTACGAGCGGCTGTACGCGGAGGGCGCCTACGCACCCAGGTGGTACCAGCGCCGGATCACCCGTCAGGTGCACGAGCTGGCCCAGGAGTACGGGATCGGGCCCACGCGCGCGGGCCTGGCCCGCAGGATCCGCCCGCCGGAACCGGCCGACGTGTCCGAGCCGACGCAGCTGACGCTCCTGTGAGGGCCTCGTCCAGGGGGTGAGGCCCGCCCGGCCGCAGGGGGGAGCGTTCGAGGGCTTCGGGCAACCCAAACGGGTCAACTATCCCTACAAGGCGTTCTTCAGAGCGCTCATTCCGGGACGATGCGGCGAGAGAGGTGACCCTCGCGGTCCGCCGAAACCTCCGTCCCGGGAGGACGCATGAGAACACGCGCAGCCGTGCTGTGCGCAGCCGCCGTCGTGCTGGCGGGCTCGGTCACCGCTTTGCCCGCGCAGGCCGCCCCGGCCGCCCCCGCCGCGCGGCTCGCCTGGACGAAGTGCGGCACCGACGACTATCCGACGCTGCAGTGCGCCTCCCTCAAGGTGCCGCTGGACCACGCCGACCCGTCGGGCCGGCAGATCACGCTCGCCCTCTCCCGCGTCCCGCACACCGCGCAGACCTTCCAGGGCCCGCTGCTGGTCAACCCCGGCGGGCCCGGCGGCAGCGGCCTGGACCTCGCCGGACTCGTCGCCTCGGGACTGCCCAGGAGCGTCGCGGCGCAGTACGACGTCATCGGCTTCGACCCGCGCGGCGTCGGCGCGAGCAGCCCGGACCTCGATTGCGCGCCCGGTCACTTCACGACGGTGCGCCCCGACAGTGTGCCCGCCACGGTCGCGCTGGAACGGACGAACCTCGACCGTGCGCAGTCCTTCGCCGCCGCCTGCGGCCGCAAGTACGCGGACGTGCTGCCGTACATCGACACGGTCAGCACCGTGCGCGACATGGACCTGATCCGTGCGGCCGTCGGCGCGCCGAAGGTCAGCTACTTCGGCTACTCCTACGGCACCTACCTCGGCGCGGTGTACGCGAAGCTGTACCCGCAGCGGGTCCGCCGTATGGTGCTGGACTCGGTCGTCGACCCGACCGGCGTCTGGTACGAGGACAACCTCGGCCAGGACTACGCCTTCGACGACCGTCACCGCGCGCTGATGGCCTGGATCGCCCGGTACGACGCGACGTACCACCTCGGCAAGGACCCCCAGCAGGTCGAGGCCGAGTGGTACGCGATGCGGGCGGCCCTGGCGAAGAAGCCGGCCGGCGGCGAGGTGGGCGCCTCCGAGCTGGAGGACACCTTCATCCCCGGCGGCTACTACAACGGCTACTGGCCCGACCTCGCCGAGGCGTTCGCGGCGTACGCGCGCGACAAGAAGTCCGGGCCCCTGATGGAGGCGTACGAGAACCTCGGTGCCGTGGACGACTCCGGCGACAACGGCTACAGCGTCTACTCTGCGGTGCAGTGCCGTGACACCTCCTGGCCCGGCAGCTGGCAGCAGTGGCGCACGGACGCCTGGGCGGTGTACACCAAGGCGCCCTTCATGGCCTGGAACAACCTCTGGTACAACGCGCCGTGCGCCTTCTGGCCGACCGCACGGCGCAAGCCGGTGGACATCGCCAACGCCAAGCTGCCGCCGGTCCTGCTCTTCCAGGCGACCGACGACGCGGCCACGCCGTACCCCGGCGGTGTGACGGTCCACCGTCTGCTCGCCGGTTCCAGCCTGGTGGTCGAGGAGGGCGGCGGCAACCACGGCATCACGCTGAGCGGCAACGACTGCCTGGACCGGTACCTGGCCGCCTATCTGACGGACGGCCGGGTGCCGCGGGGCTCGGGGGTCGCCGACGCGGTCTGCGCCAAGTCCCCCGACCCGAAGCCGGAGGCGCCGAGGGCGGCGTCGGCGGCATCGCGGGGACTGGCGTTGCACCGCTTGCTGGGCTTCCGCTAGGCGCCAGGCGCTCCGCTGAGGGCGCCGCGGAATGCCGTCTGCCGTCGAATGCCGTCTGCCGTCGTCTGCCGTCTGCGGCATGCAGGTGGCCGGTCGCGCAGTTCCCCGCTTCGGGGCGCTGTCAGTGGGCTGG
Source organism: Streptomyces sp. NPDC030799 (assembly GCF_055572255.1). NCBI lineage: Bacteria > Bacillati > Actinomycetota > Actinomycetes > Kitasatosporales > Streptomycetaceae > Streptomyces > Streptomyces sp. NPDC030799. Next base: position 237,386 of record NZ_JBVIDS010000004.1, read on the forward strand.
TCCATCATGGGGCCATGAGTGAACCGACCCGGATCGCCGCCCCGGACGGCGTCGCCCCCGCGGCCCAGTACAGCCATGTCGTCTCGGCGGCCGGCCGCTTCGTCGCCGTGTCCGGCCAACTCGCCCTGGACGAGCAGGGCAAGCTGGTCGGCAGGGGCGACCCCGCGGCTCAGGCACGCCAGGTGTTCGAGAATCTGAAGCGCTGTCTGGCCGCCGCCGGTGCCGGTTTCGAACACGTCGTCAAACTGACGTACTTCGTCACCGACACGGCCCATCTCCCCGCGATCCGCGCGGCCCGCGCCGCCCACATACCCGACGACCGCCTCCCGGCGTCCTCCGCGGTGCGGGTGGCCGGGCTGGTGGCCCCGGAGTTCCTGATGGAGATCGAGGCGCTCGCGGTGGTGGGCGACTAGGGGGTGGGGGCGGCGTGCTCTGTCACCTCGTCTCCGTCCTTCACCTCGTCTCCTCCTTCTGCTGCGGGATCCGTGCCAGTGCGTGCACCGCCGCCTCGGCCAGGGCCGGGTGGGCCAGGGCCTCGGTCAGGACCCGGCGGGCGCGGGGGTCGCCCAGCAGGCCGAGGCCCTCCACGCAGGCGAGGGCGACCCGGCGGTAGGGGTCGTGCGGGCGCAGGCGGCGTTCCAGGGTGGTGATCAGGGCGGGCACGGACTCGGGCGCGCCGAGTTCGGCCAGCAGCCGTACCGGGTGCAGGGCGTAGGCCACGCGCAGTTCGTTCGTCGCCAGGGCCGCCGCCGCGCGGGCCGTGCGGGGGTCGCCGAGGCGGGCGAGGGCGTAGGCGGCAGAGGCGCAGCGGGGCGGGTCGCGGTGGTTGAGGAGGAGCACCAGGGACTCGAAGGCGCGCCGGTCGCCCGCGAGGCCGAGCCGGAACGCGGCCAGTTCCCTGGCCCACAGCGGCTGTCCGGGCGCGGTGAGCACATGAGCGAGTTCGTCGTGGTCCTCGGTCGCGAGCAGCCGGTCGTACGCCGCCGAGCCGCCCGACTCCTGCCGTAAGCGCTCCGTGAGTGATCGCAACTCTTCGTCCACGAAGGCCAGCGTAGGGGGGTGGCGAGGCCGGAGGGAGCTACATCACAAAGTCCGGTGCGAACTGGGGGCTGGCGCGCTCGTTACCCGCCGGTTAAGCTCAGACGAGCGAGTTACCCACTCGCGCTTCCGCTGACGACGGTCTGGTGACGCGGCCGTCGTGAGCATTGGTCGGTTCGGTACGACGTGTACCGCAGTACGACCCGGCTCCGGGACAGGGCCGGTCGGATTCCCTGCCGAGTGCCACTCGCGGGCGATGTGCATCGCCCGTGGCACCGGCGGCACCGGGCGTGTGCGCTCAGCAGCCCGGCAACACCCGCATCCCTTCCGCTCCGCGGTGCGCCCCTCGGCGCACCCGGCGCGTTCCTCGTCGTCACCCTCATTCCTGGAGTCCCGCGATGGCCACTCCCCTTTCCGACTCAGCTCTGTCCCCGCTCAAGACGATCGCCGTCGTCGGCCTCGGCACCATGGGCACCGGCATCACCGAGGTCCTCGCCAAGGCGGGCCGCGAGGTGATCGGCATCGACATCAGCGAGGCCCAGGCCGCGAAGTCGCGCGCCGCCCTGGAGGCCTCCACCGCCCGCTGTGTCGAGCGCGGCCGGCTCACCGAGCAGGAGCGCGCCGAGGCCCTCGCCCGGGTCCGCACCGGCACCGACCTCGCCGCGGCGGCCGACGCCGACCTCGTCATCGAGGTGGCTCCCGAGTCGTACGAGATCAAGCAGCAGATCTTCCGCGAGCTGGACGGCATCGTCCGCCCGGAGACGATCCTCGCGACCGGCACCAACGCGCTGTCCGTCACCCGGCTCGCGGCCGACTCGGCCCGCCCCGAGCGGGTGCTCGGCCTGCACTTCTTCAACCCGGCCCCGGCGATGAAGCTGGTCGAGGTGGTCTCCTCGGTGCTGACCGCACCGCAGGCCGTCGCCGCGGTCACGGACCTCGCGATCGAGCTGGGCAAGGAGCCGGTCGCGGTCGGCGACCGTCCCGGTTTCGTCGCGGACGGCCTGCTCTTCGGCTACCTCAACCAGGCCGCCGCGATGTACGAGGCCCGGTACGCCTCCCGCGAGGACATCGACGCGGCGATGCGGCTCGGCTGCGGCCTGCCGATGGGCCCGCTCGCGCTGCTGGACCTGATCGGCGTCGACACGGCGCGTACGGTCCTGGAGGCCATGTACGCCGAGTCCCGCGACCGGCTGCACGCCCCGGCGCCGATCCTGAAGCAGCTCAGCGAGGCGGGGCTGACCGGCCGCAAGTCCGGGCGGGGCTTCTACACCTATGCGGCGCCGGGCAGCGCCACGGTCGTGCCGGACGCGCTGACCCCTGCGGCGGACGGTGCGACGACTCGGGGCCGCGACATCCGCTCCGTCGGCGTCGCCGGCTCGGGCACCATGGCGTCCGGCATCGCCGAGGTCTTCGCCAAGGGGGGCTACGACGTCGTCCTGGCCGCCCGCAGCGCGGAGAAGGCCCAGGCCGCCAAGGCCCGTATCGGCAAGTCTCTTTCGCGCTCTGTCGACAAGGGCCGGCTGACCGCCGAGGCCGCCGCGCAGATCCTGGACCGGATCACCCCGGCGGGCTCCTACGACGCCTTCGCCGAGGTCGACCTGGCGGTCGAGGCGATCGCCGAGGACCTGGAGATCAAGCGGCAGCTGTTCGCCACGCTGGACAAGATCTGCAAGCCCGGCGCGGTCCTCGCCACCACCACCTCCTCGCTGCCCGTCGTGGCCTGCGCCCGCGCCACCTCGCGCCCGCAGGACGTGATCGGCATGCACTTCTTCAACCCGGCGCCGGCGATGAAGCTGGTGGAGGTCGTGCGGACCGTGCTGACGGCCGACGACGTCCACGCGACCGTCCACGAGGTCTGCACGAAGATCAAGAAGCATACGGTGGACTGCGGCGACCGGGCCGGCTTCATCGTGAACGCGCTGCTGTTCCCGTACCTCAACAACGCGATCAAGATGGTCCAGGAGCACTATGCGTCCCTGGACGACATCGACGCGGCGATGAAGCTCGGCGGCGGCTACCCGATGGGTCCCTTCGAGCTGCTGGACGTGGTCGGCCTGGACGTCTCGCTGGCCATCGAGAAGGTCCTGCACCGCGAGTTCCGCGACCCCGGCCTCGCCCCGGCCCCGCTGCTGGAGCACCTGGTGGCCGCGGGCTGCCTCGGCCGCAAGACCGGCCGCGGCTTCCGCGAGTATGCCCGCCGCTGACGGCGGCGGCGACTGGTCCCACGCGGAGACCGACTGGGGCGGACTGCTCGGCCCCGCGGACGTGCCCCCGCCCTCCTGGGGCGGGGGCGGTCCCGGGGGCGGGAGAAACCCCGCACCCGCGCACCGAACTGCGCACATGCAGTACGTTCGGGTCATGTCCCAGCCCGCCAAGTCCTCCCGTACACCAGCTACGCCCGACGCGCCGGAAAGTGCCGCAGGCAGTCGCGCCGCCGCCCAGCGGCTCAAGATGCGCCGAGAACTGGCGGCCGCAGCCATGGAGCTGTTCGCGACCAAGGGGTACGAGGCGACCACCGTCGACGAGATCGCGGCCGCCGCCGGGGTCGCCCGCCGCACCTTCTTCCGCCACTTCCGTTCCAAGGAAGAGGCGATCTTCCCGGACCACGACGACACGCTGATCCGCGCCGAGGCGGTCCTCAACGCCGCCCCCGCGCACGAGCATCCGCTCGACACCGTGTGCCGCGGCATCAAGGAAGTCATGAAGATGTACGCGGCCCGGCCGGAGATCTCGGTCGCCCGCTACAAGCTCACCCGAGAGGTGCCCACTCTGCGGGAGGCCGAGATCGCCTCGGTCGCCCGCTACGAGCGCCTCTTCACCCGTTACCTGCTCGGCCACTTCGACGAGCACGCGCACGCCGACGACGCCAACGACGACCCACTGCTGGCCGAGGTGGCCGCCTCGGCGGTCGTCACCGCCCACAACCACGTCCTCAGGCGCTGGCTCCGGGCGGGCGGCCAGGGGGACGTGGAGGCGCAGCTGGACCACGCCTTCGCGATCGTACGCAAGACGTTCGGCTCGGGCATCGGCGCCGGCCGCGGCACCGCCGCGAAGCCGGCGGCCACGGTCCCCGCGACGGCGTCCGCGCACGGCGAGGTCCTCGTCACGGTCGCTCGCACCGACGCCCCGCTGGACGAGGTCATGCGGACCATCGAAGAGGCACTGAAGGAGCGCTGAGCCCGCTTCCCCGCTGTGACGACGGCCACCCGACCGGGTGGCCGTTTTGGCATGTCAGGGCCTGTTTTCCAGCAGATTTCAGGGCCCGTTCGATCGATCATCGCTCATTTGTTACGTAAAGATTTCACCTGAGGCCAAGTTCTGGCACTCAGTGCCTTGTCACCTGACACGCGGTGTCATACGTTGAAGGTGTCCGGGCTGTCCCGGCAGGCCCACCGCCTGCGCGCCCGGTCGCCTGCGTCACAGGCACCTCCCGCGCCACAAAGCGCTGCCGAAGCACCACCGAGCCGAACCGACGGCACCTCCAAAACCCTCAGCAGCAGCACTCAACGCAGCACCGACGAACCCTCAGCGCCCCTCCCTCAGGGCGCTCACCGCCGGAGGCAACACCGTGACCGTGAAGGACATCCTGGACGCGATCCAGTCGAAGGACGCCACGTCCGCCGACTTCGCCGCCCTGCCGCTCCCCGAGTCGTACCGTGCGATCACCGTGCACAAGGACGAGACGGAGATGTTCGCGGGTCTGGAGACCCGCGACAAGGACCCGCGCAAGTCCATCCACCTCGACGAGGTGCCCGTGCCCGAACTCGGCCCGGGCGAGGCCCTGGTGGCCGTCATGGCCTCCTCGGTCAACTACAACTCGGTGTGGACCTCGATCTTCGAACCGCTGTCCACCTTCGGGTTCCTGGAGCGCTACGGCCGCACCAACGAGCTGGCCAAGCGCCACGACCTGCCGTACCACATCATCGGCTCCGACCTCGCGGGCGTCGTCCTGCGCACCGGCCCGGGCGTCAACGCCTGGAAGCCCGGTGACGAGGTCGTCGCCCACTGCCTGTCCGTCGAGCTGGAGTCCTCCGACGGCCACAACGACACGATGCTCGACCCGGAGCAGCGCATCTGGGGCTTCGAGACCAACTTCGGCGGCCTCGCCGAGATCGCCCTGGTCAAGTCCAACCAGCTGATGCCGAAGCCGGACCACCTCAGCTGGGAGGAGGCCGCGGCCCCGGGCCTGGTGAACTCCACCGCCTACCGCCAGCTGGTCTCCCGCAACGGCGCCGGCATGAAGCAGGGCGACAACGTGCTCATCTGGGGCGCGAGCGGCGGCCTCGGCTCCTACGCCACGCAGTTCGCCCTGGCCGGCGGCGCCAACCCGATCTGCGTCGTCTCCAGCGAGCAGAAGGCGGACATCTGCCGCGCGATGGGCGCCGAGGCGATCATCGACCGCAACGCCGAGGGCTACAAGTTCTGGAAGGACGAGGAGACCCAGGACCCGAAGGAGTGGAAGCGCTTCGGCAAGCGCATCCGCGAGCTGACCGGCGGCGAGGACGTCGACATCGTCTTCGAGCACCCCGGCCGCGAGACCTTCGGCGCCTCGGTCTACGTCACCCGCAAGGGCGGCACCATCGTCACCTGCGCCTCCACGTCCGGCTACATGCACCAGTACGACAACCGGTACCTGTGGATGTCCCTGAAGCGGATCATCGGCTCCCACTTCGCCAACTACCGCGAGGCCTGGGAGGCCAACCGCCTCATCGCCAAGGGCAAGATCCACCCGACGCTGTCGAAGGTGTACTCGCTGGAGGACACCGGCCAGGCCGCCCACGACGTCCACCGCAACGTCCACCAGGGCAAGGTCGGCGTGCTCTGCCTCGCGCCCGAGGAAGGCCTCGGTGTGCGCAACGAGGAGATGCGCGCCAAGCACATCGACGCCATCAACCGCTTCCGGAACGTCTGAGAGCCATAGATGACAGAGCGTCAGAAGGACCGTCCGTGGCTCATGCGGACGTACGCCGGCCACTCGACGGCCGAGGCGTCCAACGAGCTGTACCGGCGCAACCTCGCCAAGGGCCAGACCGGTCTGTCGGTGGCGTTCGACCTGCCGACGCAGACCGGCTACGACCCCGACCACATCCTCGCCCGCGGCGAGGTCGGCCGGGTGGGCGTGCCCGTCGCGCACCTCGGTGACATGCGCCGGCTGTTCCAGGACATCCCCCTGGAGCAGATGAACACCTCGATGACGATCAACGCCACCGCCATGTGGCTGCTGGCGCTCTACCAGGTCGTCGCCGAGGAGCAGGGCGCGGACATCACCAAGCTCCAGGGCACGACCCAGAACGACATCGTCAAGGAGTACCTGTCCCGCGGGACCCATGTGTTCCCGCCGGGGCCGTCGCTCCGCCTGACGACGGACATGATCGCGTACACGGTCTCCCACATCCCGAAGTGGAACCCGATCAACATCTGCAGCTACCACCTGCAGGAGGCCGGGGCCACGCCGGTGCAGGAGATCGCGTACGCGATGTCCACCGCCATCGCCGTCCTGGACGCCGTGCGCGACTCCGGCCAGGTGCCGCAGGAGCGCATGGGTGACGTCGTCGCCCGCATCTCCTTCTTCGTGAACGCGGGCGTCCGCTTCATCGAGGAGATGTGCAAGATGCGGGCCTTCGGCCGCATCTGGGACAAGGTCACACGGGAGCGGTACGGCATCGAGAACCCCAAGCAGCGCCGCTTCCGCTACGGCGTCCAGGTCAACTCGCTCGGCCTGACCGAGGCGCAGCCGGAGAACAACGTCCAGCGGATCGTGCTGGAGATGCTGGCGGTCACCCTCTCCAAGGACGCACGCGCGCGTGCCGTGCAGCTGCCCGCCTGGAACGAGGCCCTCGGCCTGCCCCGCCCCTGGGACCAGCAGTGGTCGCTGCGCATCCAGCAGGTGCTGGCGCACGAGAGCGACCTGCTGGAGTACGAGGACATCTTCGAGGGCTCGCACGTCATCGAGGCCAAGGTGAACGCCCTCGTCGAGGAGTCCCTCGCGGAGATCGACCGGATCCAGGAAATGGGCGGCGCGATGGCCGCCGTCGAGTCCGGTTACCTCAAGGCGCAGCTGGTCTCCTCGCACGCCGAGCGGCGGGCGCGGATCGAGTCCGGCCAGGAGAAGATCGTCGGCGTCAACATATTCGAGACGACCGAGCCCAACCCGCTGACGGCCGATCTGGACACCGCGATCATGACGGTCGATCCGGCGGTCGAGGCCCGCGTCATCGCCTCGCTGCAGCAGTGGCGCGACACGCGCTACCAGCCGCCCTTCAACCACCCGCGCCCCTGCAAGGCGCTGGAGCGGCTGAAGGAGGCCGCCAAGGGCACCGACAACCTGATGGAGGCCACGCTGGAGTGCGCCCGCGCCGGGGTCACGACCGGCGAGTGGGCCGCGGCCCTGCGCGAGGTGTTCGGCGAGTACCGGGCGCCCACTGGGGTCTCCTCCGCTCCGGTGGCCGTCGCCGCCGAGCCGGGTTCCGCGCTCGCCGAGGTCCGCGCCAAGGTGGACGCCACGGCGCGCGACCTGGGCGTGGGCAAGCTGCGCTTCCTGGTCGGCAAGCCGGGCCTGGACGGGCACTCCAACGGCGCCGAGCAGATCGCCGTACGCGCGCGTGACGCCGGCTTCGAGGTGGTCTACCAGGGCATCCGGCTCACCCCGGAGCAGATCGTGGACGCGGCCCTCGCCGAGGACGTGCACGCGGTGGGCCTGTCGATCCTGTCCGGTTCGCACGCCCAGCTGGTGCCGGACGTGCTCCAGCGGCTGCGTGTGGCCGGTGCCACAGATATACCCGTGATCGCAGGTGGCATCATCCCGAACGGGGACGCCGACCAGCTCAGGGCCGCCGGAGTGGCCGCCGTCTTCACCCCGAAGGACTTCGACATCACCGGAATCATCGGCCGCATCGTCGACGAGATCCGGAAAGCGAACAAGCTCGACCCTCTGGAGGTCCCCGCATGACCACCCCCGTCAACCGCCTCCGTCCGCGGCGTTCCTGCCTGGCCGTACCGGGCAGCAACCCGCGCTTCCTGGAGAAGGCGCAGGGTCTTCCGGCGGACCAGGTCTTCCTGGACCTGGAGGACGCGTGCGCGCCGCTCGCCAAGCCGGAGGCGCGGCACACCATCGTCAAGTTCCTCAACGAGGGCGACTGGACGGGCAAGACGCGGGTGGTGCGCGTCAACGACTGGACGACCGAGTGGACGTACCGCGATGTCGTCACGGTGGTCGAGGGTGCCGGCCAGAACCTCGACTGCATCATGCTGCCGAAGGTGCAGAACGCCGAGCAGGTCGTCGCGCTGGACCTTCTGCTCACGCAGATCGAGAAGACGATGGGCTTCGAGGTCGGGAAGATCGGCATCGAGGCGCAGATCGAGAACGCCCAGGGCCTGAACAACGTCAACGCGATCGCCGAGGCCTCCCCGCGCCTGGAGACGATCATCTTCGGCCCGGCCGACTTCATGGCCTCCATCAACATGAAGTCGCTGGTCGTGGGCGAGCAGCCGCCCGGCTACCCGGCGGACGCCTACCACTACATCCTGATGAAGATCCTGATGGCCGCCCGCGCCAACAACCTCCAGGCGATCGACGGCCCCTACCTGCAGATCCGCAACGTCGACGGCTACCGCGAGGTCGCCCGGCGTGCCGCCGCGCTCGGCTTCGACGGCAAGTGGGTGCTGCACCCGGGCCAGGTCGAGGCGTCCAACGAGATCTTCTCGCCCTCGCAGGAGGACTACGACCACGCCGAGCTGATCCTGGACGCGTACGACTACTACACGTCCGAGGCGGGCGGCAAGAAGGGCTCCGCGATGCTCGGCGACGAGATGATCGACGAGGCCAGCCGCAAGATGGCCCTGGTCATCGCGGGCAAGGGCCGGGCCGCCGGCATGCAGCGCACGTCGAAGTTCGAGATCCCCGCCAGCTAAGGAGCCCTGAGCACGATGCAGTTCGGACGCACCTACGAGGAGTTCGAGGTCGGGGCGACGTACAAGCACTGGCCGGGCAAGACGGTCACGGAGTACGACGACCACCTGTTCTGTCTCCTCACCATGAACCACCACCCGCTCCACATGGACACGAACTATGCGGAGAAGACGACGGACTTCGGCAAGAACGTCGTCGTCGGGAACTACATCTACTCGCTGCTGCTCGGCATGTCCGTGCCGGACATCTCCGGCAAGGCGATCGCCAACCTGGAGATCGAGTCGCTCAGGCACGTGGCGCCGACCTTCCACGGCGACACCATCTACGGCGAGACGACCGTGCTCGACAAGTGGCCGTCGAAGTCGAAGAACGACCGCGGGATCGTCTACGTCGAGACCAAGGGCTACAAGCAGGACGGCACGCTCGTGTGTGTCTTCCGCCGCAAGGTCATGGTGCCGACCGAGACCTACATCAAGGAGCGCGGCGGCGAGCAGCCCGGCCGCCCGGAGCTGAAGCAGCAGGAGAAGTAATGGCGCGCCTCGCCCAGACCGCCGGTCTGACCGACGTCCAGCAGGAGATCCTGTCGACGGTCCGTGACTTTGTCGACAAGGAGATCATTCCGGTCGCGACCGAGCTGGAGCACCGCGACGAGTACCCGCAGCAGATCGTCGACGGCCTGAAGGAACTCGGCCTCTTCGGCCTGATGATCCCCGAGGAGTACGGGGGTCTGGGCGAGTCGCTCCTCACCTATGCGCTGTGCGTGGAGGAGATCGCCCGGGGCTGGATGTCGGTGTCCGGCATCATCAACACCCACTTCATCGTCGCGTACATGCTCAAGCAGCACGGTACGCAGGAGCAGAAGGACCACTTCCTGCCGAGGATGGCGGCCGGCGACATCCGGGGCGCCTTCTCGATGTCGGAGCCGGGTCTGGGCTCCGATGTGTCGGCGATCACCTCGAAGGCGGTGAAGGACGGCGACGAGTACGTCCTGAACGGCCAGAAGATGTGGCTGACGAACGGCGGCACGTCCTCCCTCGTGGCCGTTCTCGTCCGGAGTGACGAAGGACACGCCGAGGGAACCGCGCCCCACAAGTCGATGACGACCTTCCTGATCGAGAAGGAGCCGGGCTTCGGCGAGGTCCGGCCGGGCCTGACGATTCCCGGCAAGATCGAGAAGATGGGCTACAAGGGCGTCGACACGACCGAGCTCATCATGGACGGCCTGCGCGTTCCGGCCGATCGGGTGCTCGGCGGGGTCACCGGCCGAGGTTTTTACCAAATGATGGACGGCGTCGAGGTCGGCCGGGTCAACGTGGCGGCGCGCGGCTGCGGCGTCGCCCAGCGCGCCTTCGAGCTGGGTGTGCAGTACGCCCAGCAGCGGCACACCTTCGGCAAGCCGATCGCCCAGCACCAGGCCATTCAGTTCAAGCTGGCGGAGATGGCCACCAAGGTCGAGGCCGCGCATGCGATGATGGTCAACGCGGCACGCAAGAAGGACTCCGGCGAGCGAAACGATCTCGAGGCCGGAATGGCGAAATACCTCGCCTCCGAGTACTGCAAGGAGGTCGTGGAGGACGCCTTCCGCATCCATGGCGGCTACGGCTTCTCCAAGGAGTACGAGATCGAGCGCCTCTACCGCGAGGCCCCGATGCTGCTCATCGGTGAAGGTACCGCCGAGATCCAGAAAATGATCATCGGCCGCCGATTGCTCGAAGAGTACCGGTTCCAGGGCTGAATGTCCGGATACGGGGTGTTTTCTTCGAGAAGAAGATCACACCCCGTTGACGGTGTTCGGCCGCCGACTCGGCTTCCCAGCTTGCCCAGTTGTAGGCCGCGACCGGTACGATCCCCGGAAAGCCGCCGTCCCCCGTCATAGCGCGGCATCATCCGCTACGAAGGTCATCCATGCCCCACAGCCAAACCTCTGCACCTCGCGACAGCCGAGCCGGCGTACGCCTCGCGCGCGGAGCATCGCCGTGGCTTCTCCCGACCGTCGCCACCGCAGCCCTCAGCCTGGCCCGTGCCCGACGCTCCGGCGCGGCCCGGGCCGTGGCCGTCCCCGCCACCGCCCTGGCGGCGGGCATGCTGTGGTTCTTCCGCGACCCCGAGCGCGAGATCGCCCCGGGCCGGGTCATCTCGCCCGCCGACGGTGTGGTGCAGAGCATCATGCCGTGGAAGGACGGGCGCACCCGCGTCGCGATCTTCATGAGCCCGCTGAACGTCCACGTCAACCGCGCACCCCTCGCGGGCACGGTGACGTCCGTCGAGCACATCCCCGGCGGCTTTGTTCCGGCTTTCAACAAGGAGAGCGAGAACAACGAGCGCGTAGTCTGGCATTTCGACACCGAACTCGGCGACATCGAGATGATCCAGATCGCCGGCGCGGTGGCCCGCCGCATCGTGCCCTACATCCCGGAGGGCACGAAGGTCGAGCAGGGCGACCGTATCGGTCTGATCCGCTTCGGCTCGCGTGTCGACCTCTACCTGCCCGAGGGTGTGGAGGTCGCGGTCGAGGTCGGACAGAAGACCGTGGCTGGGGTGACTCGCATTGACCGTGATTGATCCGGAGACCCAGGCGGGCTGGGTGCCCGAGGCCGACGAGGTGGACGAAGAAGAGGAGATGCCCCTCTCGCTCCGCCTGTCGATAGCGGACACCCTCACCCTGGGGAACGCCACGTGCGGCTTCATGGCGGTGTACTTCACCACCACCGGCATCCTGATCCCGCACCTGACGGGCAATGACGAGTCCGCGGGCATGGCGCGGCACAGCGCCGCCACGGCCGTCATCCTGATGCTCTGCGCGGCCGTCTTCGACCTGTTCGACGGACTGGTGGCCCGGAAGCTGCGCTCGTCCCCCATGGGCGCGGAGCTGGACAACCTCTCCGACCTGATCAGCTTCGGGCTGGCGCCCGCGTACTTCGTGCTGGTCTACGGCATGGTCGCGGACGACGCGCACCAGCGGGTGGCGGCGGTGGGGGCGATCGTGGTGCTGCTGGCGGTCGTGCTCAGACTCGCCCGCTTCAGCTGCGTGACGATGAAGGACGGCATGTTCCAGGGCATGCCCTCGCCGTTCGGCGCGCTGACGGTCGTCTCGATCGTGCTGCTGGAGCTGCCGTTCGTGGCGACGCTGCTGGCGATCCTCGGGACCGCCTGGCTGATGGTGAGCCGGGTGGAGTACCCGAAGCCGAGGGGGCGCCTGGCCGGGGCCATGCTGTCCTGGATCGTGCTGTCCATGGGCCTGCTGGCGGCGTGGGCCTTCGACGCGCCGAGCGGCCAGCTCCTGCTGCAGACGGGGTGCGCGCTGCAGCTGGTCATGGGCGCGGTGATTCCGCTGTTCGCCACCGCTCGGCGGGTGAACAACTTCCGCGACAACCGCCGCGAGGCTCGGGCGGCGCAGTTGCCGTAGCCCGGCATACGGGCAAGGGCCCCGGACCCGGTGACGGGTTCGGGGCCCTTCGCTGTCCTCACCCCCTGGGGGCCTCAGTCCCCAGGGGTTCTCAGCCCAGGTAGTCCTCGGCGATCCGGACGGCGACCCGCTCCAGGATCGGCCCCGCATCCGCGATGCACCTGGCGACGTCGGGCTCGACCGAGGTGAGCGGGTAGGCCCGCTCGATCCCGGCCTGCAGCAACGCCTCCGTCGGCAGCGCAAGCCTCCCGCACACCGCCACCACGGCCTTGCCCGCGGAGCGCGCCGCGGCAGCAACCCCCGCCGGTGCCTTCCCGTGCAGCGTCTGCTCGTCCAGCGACCCCTCACCGGTGATCACCAGGGAGGCCCGCGCCAGCGCGGGGGCGAAGCCCAGGACGTCCAGCATGACCTCGATGCCGGGCCGGAAACGGGCGCCCAGCAGCAGCGCGCCGTAGCCGATGCCACCCGCGGCACCCGCACCCGGGGCCGCCGCATGCTCGGCGGCACGCGGGCCCACGGCCGCCTCCAGCACCTTGGCGAAATGGGCGAGCGCCGCGTCCAGGGCGTCCACGTCGTCCGGGGTGGCGCCCTTCTGCGGGCCGTACACCGCCGGCGCGCCCTTCGGCCCGGTCAGCGGATTGTCGACGTCGCTGGCGAGGACCAGCTCCACGGACGACAGCCGCGCGTCCAGGCCGGACAGGTCCGCACGCGCCAGGTCGGCGAGCCCGCCGCCGCCCGGCGAGACCGGTTCCCCGTCCTCGTTCAGGAACCGCGCACCCAGCGCAGCCAGCATGCCCGCGCCGCCGTCCGTCGTGGCGCTGCCGCCGACGCCGAACACGATCGTCCGCGCGCCCGCGTCGAGCGCGGCCCGCAGCAGCTCGCCGGAGCCGTACGTCGAGGCCGTCAGCGGCGCGAAGACCCCGGCCGGGAGGCGCTGGAGGCCACTCGCCTCGGCCATCTCCACGACGGCGGTGTCGCCGCGCAGCGCGAACGCGGCCGTCACCTCCTGGCCCAGCGGCCCGGCGACCCGGACCTCCCGCCGCTCGAAACCGGCCGCGACCGCCGCGTCCACGGTCCCGTCGCCGCCGTCGGCCACGGGCAGCGCCTCGACCGACAGGTCCGGCACGACCCGGCGCAGCCCGGCCGTCACCCGCTCGGCGACCTGCACGGCCGTCAGCGAGCCCTTGAACTTGTCCGCGGCGATGAGCACCCGACGGGTCTCGTTCACTGCAGCGTCCGCCACCTTGCTTTCCCCTTGCTCTCCGGGCCCCGCGCACGTCAGGGCCAGTCGCGCCGCTGCGACCTTAACCGGAGGACACCCTCGCCGTCATGCCCCGACCGAAGGCTGGGAAGCGCCCGGGAACGGCCGGGAAGCGCCTGGGAGGCAGCCGGGAGGACGTCGGGAGGAGCCGGGAAGAACCTGGGGAAAACGGGTAGACCCCAGCCATGACCAGCCAGCGCCCCGGACCTGCCGCCCTCGCCGACCGCATCCACGGCGGCTGGCTGGGCCGGATCGCCGGCAACATGCTCGGCAAGCCGGTCGAGCAGGGCGAGGTGTGGACCCGCGAGCGCATCGACCGCTATCTGCGGGGGGCCGCGGCCCTGCCGCTCACCGACTACCTGCCGGAGCCCGCCGACCCGGCCGAGACCGCCGTACTGCGCCCGGAGTGGCGTGTCTGCGTGCGCGGCCGGATCCACGGCAGCTGCCGGGACGACGACGTCGACTACGCGATCCTCGGCCTGCACCTGCTGGAGACGCACGGCTTCGGCTTCAGCACCGAGCAGGTCGGCGACCTGTGGCTGCTCAGGCTGCCGTACCTGCAGACGTTCACCGCGGAACGGGCGGCGTACCGCAACCTCGCGAACGGGCTGAAGCCGCCGCTGACGGCGACGTACGACAACCCGTACCAGGAGTGGATCGGCGCGCTGATCCGCGCCGACGTGCACGGCTGGACCCGCCCCGGCGACCCGGCCGGCGCCGCCGCCCTGGCCCGCCGGGACGCGGTGCTCTCGCACACGGGCAACGGCGTCTACGGAGCCATGTGGGCGGCCGCGCTGATCGCGGCGGCGTTCACCGCGCCGAGCGTGCGGGACGCGCTGGAGAGCGCGCTCGCCGTCATCCCGGCCGGCAGCCGCCTCGCCCGTACCGTACGGCGCGTCATGACCCTGCACGAGACGCGGCTGCCCTGGGAGGAGACCCTGGCCACGCTGTCCGCGGAGACCGCCGGGCTCGGCTGGATCCACACCGTCCCGAACGCCGCGGTCCTCACCGCCGGGCTGCTGTACGGTGACGGCGACTTCACCCGGACCATCACGCTGACCGTGCGCGGCGGCCTGGACACGGACTCCAACGGGGCGACGGCCGGCTCGGTGGCCGGGGTCCTCACCGGCGCGGAGGCGATTCCTTCCCAGTGGAAGGACCCGCTTCAGGACACGGTACGGAGCGCGGTGTTCGGCTTCGACGGCGTTCGGATCAGTGCGCTGGCGGAACGCACCGTGCGCCTGGCGACGGCGGCCCCATAGCCGTACGGCGGCTGGTTACCCTTCCCCAATGACCACGACTGGTGACTTCGCCACGTACATCGCGAGCCTGCCCCGCGTCCTCGCCGGTGCCGCCGCGCTCTTCCGGGACGAAGAGGGGCGCGTGCTGCTGGTCGAGCCGAACTACCGCGAGGGCTGGGCGCTTCCGGGCGGCACGATCGAGTCGGACGACGGGGAGACACCGCGCCAGGGCGCCCGCCGGGAGACGCTGGAGGAGATCGGGCTCGACCGGCAGCTCGGCCGGCTGCTGGCCGTGGACTGGACGCACGGCGAGGGCCGCCCGCCGCTGGTGGCCTACCTGTACGACGGCGGTGTCCTCGGAGACGCCGACCTCAAGGCGATCCGCCTGCAGGAGGAGGAACTGCTCTCCTGGCGGCTGGTCCCGCGCGAGGAGATCACCGCCCACCTGCCCGGCGCCCTCGGCCGCCGCGTCCTGACCGCACTGGACGTCCTGACGGCCGGCTCCGGCACGGCGGAGCTGGAGAACGGCCACCGGGTGGCATGAGCGACCCCGGTCGGGCCGACACCGACCGCGGCTGCCTGCGCCTGGTCCTCGCCGTGCCGCTGACCCTGCTCACCCTCGTCGCCGGCTTCTTCTGCCGGGCGGCACTGGTGACCCGCCCGTCGGGCACCTGGGACCACGACGCGTACGCCGCCATCGTCCTGCCCTGCCTTCCCACCCTCGCCGCCGCGGCGGCCGCGCTCGGGCTGCGGCTGCTCGGCCGACGGGTGCTGGGCCGGCGCTGGGCGACGCTCGGCTGAGGGGTGGGCGGCGTTATCCGTTCGCGGCGCCACGCCCGCCCGGCCTACCCTCGACGGCATGACCAAGCCTCTCGTGGCCGTGCTCAGCGGTGCCGGTGTCTCCACGGATTCGGGGATCCCCGATTATCGCGGTCCGAACGGACTGTGGCGGCGGGATCCGGAGGCCGAGAAGCTCGTCACGTACGAGTACTACATGGCGGACCCGGAGATCCGGCGGCGCTCCTGGCAGATGCGGCGCAAGAACCGCACGCTCCAGGCCCAGCCGAACGCCGCACACCGGGCCGTGGCCGAGCTGGAGCGGTCCGGGATACCGGTCAGGGTGATCACACAGAACGTCGACGGACTCCATCAGCTCGCCGGCATGCCCGCCCGCAAGGTGCTCGAACTGCACGGCAGCGCACGGAGCGTGGTCTGTACGAAGTGTCGCGCGCGCGGGCCGATGGAGGACGCCCTCGCCCGTGTCGAGGCCGGAGAGGAGGACCCGGCGTGCCTGGAGTGCGGCGGCATCCTCAAGTCGGCCACGGTGATGTTCGGCGAACGGCTCGACCCCATGGTGCTCGGCGAAGCCGTGGCCATCACCAAAGCCTGCCAGGTGTTCATCGCCGTCGGTACCAGCCTCCAGGTGCAGCCCGCCGCTGCCCTCGCAGGCCTCGCCGCCGACCACGGCGCCCGACTGATCATCATCAACGCCGAGCCCACGCCGTATGACGACCGCGCCGACGAAGTCGTACGGGAACCGATCGGCACCGCACTGCCCAGAATCCTCCGCAGGTTCAGCGCCGAGAGCACGCTCTAGGCTCCTCAAGGCGTCCTTCGGTCTTGGCCTTACGCAGCCGTATCGTCCGTTACGTAGGATTCTTGAGATAGCCCACCCGGAATGTTTCCACGGCAGTGTCACTGTCGTATTTGACGGGAACAAGAAGAGTCCAGCGCCCGGCGCTGCTTTTTACGCAAACGCTTTCATTCGCGTGCATCTCATACAGAAAAACCACGTCCTCAGGGCGCCCGCGGGAAGCACACGCGGGGACCAGGTCATTGGTGATTACTGACACCGTAGTATCGGCCGTCTCATAAGTTTGGCCATAGAAGAGCCGCTCGCCATCCAAATGAACGTCGTAATTCTGTCCCCCTTCCCGACCGAGACGCATGCTGTCAACATCGAGGTAATTTCCGTCACCAACCTCGATGTCCTGTGGGGCGTCCATGTACTTGTCCAGCGCGTGCGCCGGGTCCGATTCCGGAGTTCTGTCCGGCGTTTCCGAGACGCCGGCTGCTGAGGGAACCTCACTCTGCGTGGTGGGCACCGGTGCACTTTTCGAAGGAGCACTCGAAGGCGAACGTGATCCGGGATGTGCATCAACCTTGTCTCGACCGCCACTGAAGGTCCCGACCACCCCAGTGATCAACGCGACCACAATCAGAACAGCTCCCAGGCCCACCAGCTTGGATTTGTGCTTGTCGTAGATCGGGGCAATTGATCCAGCGACCACTCCGCCGATGCCGGCCAACAAACTTGCCCACTGTGCACTGTTCATGATCGGCCCCCCGGCTCCATGCGATGTCCGCATCGTGCCCCACATCAATGTCACTCACACGACGATCGAGTGAAACAGCCGCCCTTGTGGCGCTTCTGTTGCAGAGCAGTGCAGGTCCAGAAGATCCGGAAGTCGGCGACGGTGATGTTCGGCGAACGGCTGGACCCCGTCGGCGTCGCCGACCACGGCGCCCGCCTGATCATCCGTCAGGGGCCGCCGCAGCTCACATAGGCCTCGTACCAGTACTCGGCCTCGGACACGATGACGAGGGAGTCCAGTGTCCCCGACAGGAACATCCACGGATCCTCGATCGCCTTCCGCAATCGGGCCGTCCAGCCTTGCCCGGGGACCTCGCACTCCAGCCAGGGCAAGGTACCGAGATGGCTCCTCACGTAGAGCCGGCCGCTCATGGAGGTCCGGGTCAGCAACCCGTCCAGCCACGCGTCGAGTTCCTCCGGCGACGTGTCGTCGGGAAGCCGGTCGGTCGGGGCCGTGTGGATGCACCGGGATCGCCTGATCGCAGCCGTCACCCACTCCGGCTCCGCACCCGGCTGAAGGCTGCCGCCGGTGCGCACATCGCCGAGCCTGTCCTCGATGATCTTCAGCGCGGCCTTTTCCCGGTGCTCCCGGAGTTTCCGCTGCAACCTGCTTTCCACCGCACCGCTCCCGCTCGGGTACATGACGCTTCGACAGCGTCCGGGGCCCGGTTGCGCACCCCGTCGCTGTCCGTCGGCGCCCCCCTCGCCCGGCCCGTCGACCGGTAGGGGCAAGATCTTCCTGCGGTGGCCGCCCGGCCGGGCGGCCACCCGTGTCTGTGCTCCGACAGCGCAATTCTCCGGGAGGAACGACATGCGATTCCGCTGCGCCGTACTCGACGACTTCCAGAACGTGGCGGTCACGTCCGCCGACTGGTCGGTGCTGGGCGACCGCGTTGAAGTCGTCTCGTTCGGTGAGCACTTCGCGAGCGAGGACGAACTCGCCGCCGCGCTCGCCGACTTCGACTGTGTGGTCACACTGCGCGAGCGTGTGCCGTTCCCGGCGAGTCTGCTGAACCGGCTGCCCCGGCTGAGGCTCCTGATCGCCTCCGGTATGCGCAACTCGGTGATCGACCACGCGGCGGCGAAGGCGGGTGGCGTCACCGTGTGCGGGACGGAGAGCTCCGGCACACCGCCGGTCGAGCTGACCTGGGCCCTGCTGCTGGGCCTCGCCCGCGGCATCGTCGAGGAGAACAACGCGCTGCGCGCGGGCGGCCCCTGGCAGTCCACCGTCGGTGCCGACCTGCACGGCCGTACGCTCGGGCTGCTCGGCCTGGGCAGGATCGGCAGCCGGGTGGCGCAGGTCGGGCTCGCCTTCGGGATGGAGGTCGTCGCCTGGAGCCAGAACCTCACCGAGGAGCGCGCCGACGAGGCCGGCGTACGCCTCGCCCCCTCCAAGGAGGAACTGCTCGCGAGCAGCGACTTCGTGTCCGTACACCTCTCGCTGAGCGACCGGACCCGCGGGCTGATCGGCGCCGCCGAACTCTCCCTGCTCAAGCCGACCGCCTACCTGATCAACACCTCGCGGGCCGCGATCGTCGACCAGGACGCGCTGCTCGCCGCGCTGCACGAGGGCCGTATCGCCGGCGCCGGTGTCGATGTCTTCGACGTGGAACCGCTGCCCGCCGACCACCCGATGCGCAGCGCGCCGCGCCTGCTGGCCACCCCGCATCTGGGCTATGTGTCCCGCGCCAACTACGCGCGCTACTACGGCCAGGCCGTGGAGGACATCCAGGCCTATCTCGACGGCGCCCCGGTCCGGCTCCTCGGCTGACGTGCCCGTCGCGGCCTCCGGCGGACCGCACGCCGCCGGAGCCGGCCATGGGTCGAGGAGCGGGAAGAGGGCCGTCTCCTGCTCAGAAGAGGGCCGTGCCGCGTTCGAAGTCCAGCAGCCGGCGCTTGCGGTCCAGGCCGCCGCCGTAGCCGGTGAGGTTGCCGTCGGAGCCGATGACGCGGTGGCAGGGGACGATGATCCCGACGGGATTGCGCCCGTTGGCCAGGCCCACGGCACGGGAGGCACCGGGGCTGCCGAGGGCGTCGGCGAGTTCGCCGTAGGTGCGGGTCTCGCCGTAGGGGATGCGGGTGAGCTGTGCCCAGACGCTGCGCTGGAACGGCGTTCCCCCAAGGGCGAGTTCGACGGTGAACTGCGTCAACTCCCCCGCGAAGTACGCCGTCAGCTGCTCCCCGGCCTCGGCGAAGACGGCCGGGGTGTCGTCCCGCGGGCCGAAGTTCTCCTCGGCCGGGCGGTGCCGCTGGCCGTTCATGTACAGCCCGCACAGGGCGCCGTCGGCGTCGGCGACCAGGGTGAGCGGGCCGTAGGGGCTGTCGATCACGGTGTGGCAGGCCACGGATGTCGCGGCTGTCATGGAAGTCACGGGTGCAACCTTCTTACACGGGGAGGAAGTTGATCGGATGGCTGTCGGTCGCCCACAGGTACTGCACCGCGTACGCCCGCCACGGCCGCCATGCCTCGGCGCGGGCGGTGAGCGCGGCCGGGGTGGACGGCAGGCCCAGCTCCCCCGCCGCGCGCCGGATGCCGAGGTCGGTGGGGAGGAAGGCGTCGGGGTCGCCGAGGGCGCGCATGGCGATGACGTCGACGGTCCAGGGGCCGAAGCCGGGGAGGGCGAGGAGCCTGGCGCGGGCCTCGGACCAGTCGCTCTCGACGCCCAAGTGGAGGGTGCCGTCGGCGAGTTCGCGGACGAGGGTGGTGAAGGTGGTGCGCCGGGTGCGGGGCATCGCCAGCGTCCCGGGGTCGACGGCGGCCAAGGCCTCGGGGGACGGGAACAGGTGGGTGAGGCCGCCCTCGGGGTCGTCCAGGGGCTTGCCGTGCGCGGTGACCAGGCGGGCCGCATGGGTGCGGGCGGCGGCCGTGGACACCTGCTGCCCGAGTACGGCACGGACGGCGAACTCGGCCTCGTCGACCGTGCGTGGCACACGGCGGCCGGGCGCCTTGTCGACCAGGGGCGCGAGGAACGGGTCCGTGCGCAGGTGGTCGTCGACGGCGACGGGGTCGGCATCCAGGTCGAGCAGGCGGCGGCAGCGGCTGATCGCCACGGTCAGGTCGCGCAGGTCGCTCAGGGTGAGACGGCAGGCGATGTGATCGGGGCGGGGGGTGAGCGCGACGATCCCGTGGCCGTACGGCAGCCGGAGCGTGCGCCGGTAGGCGCCGTCCCGCCACTCCTCGACGCCGGGTATGGCCGTGGCGGCGAGGTGGCCGAAGAGGTTGGAGGGGTTGAGCGGGGCGCGGAACGGCAGCCGCAGGCTGATCCCGCCGGGTGTGCCGGTCCCGGACTCGGGCGCTCGGGTGCGCAGCTCGCTCGGGGTCAGGGCGAAGACCTCGCGGACGGTGTCGTTGAAGGTGCGGATGGAGGAGAATCCGGCCGCGAAGGCGATCTCCGCCATGGGCAGTGGGGTGGTCTCGATGAGCAGCCGCGCGGTCTGGGCGCGCTGGGCACGGGCGAGCGCGAGGGGTCCTGCGCCCAGTTCGGCGAGCAACTGCCGCTCCACCTGGCGGGTGCTGTAGCCGAGCCGGACGGCGAGGCCGGGCACGCCCTCGCGGTCCACGACGCCGTCGGCGATGAGCCGCATGGCGCGGGCCACCAGGTCGGCGCGCTGGTTCCACTCCGGCGAGCCCGGGCTGGTGTCCGGGCGGCAGCGCTTGCAGGCCCTGAACCCGGCCTGCTGGCAGGCGGCCGCGCTCGGGTAGAACGTCATGTTCTCCGGTTTGGGCGGGACGACGGGGCAGCTGGGCCGGCAGTAGATCCGGGTGGTCACAACCGCCGTGAAGAACCACCCGTCGAACCGTGCATCCTTGGACTGCACGGCGCGTACGCAGTGCTCACGGTCGAGGTGGGTCGCTGTCTGCATGCCTCCAGCATCGGCCACCCGGGGCAGCCCGTGCTGGCGGAAATCCGACACCAGCCTCCGCCGGCCTGCCCGGTTCCCGAATCCGGGGTGGGGTGCGAGGGATGCCCGGGGGCCGGTGCAAGCCGGGGGTCGGCCGCCGTGGAGCCGTGCCGCGGCCCAGGGGGTGTCGTTTGGATCAGGCCGGCCGACACCCCCTAGGCGGGGGTCTCCTGCCGGAAGCGGGTGACCCACTCCGCGGTGTGCCGCAGCCCGCCGAAGGTGTAGAAGTGCACCTTCACCGCGCCGTGCCGCTCGGGGTCGTAGCGGCGGGCGAGCGCGTGCAGGAAGCGGTCCGGGCCGGTCGTGCCCATGAGGTTGGTCAGCGAGAAACCGTACTTGCGGGCGACCGAGGCGCTGGTGGCGACGCCGAAGCGGGTGGCGTAGCCGAGCAGCCGGCGCACGCCCGCCGGTCCGGGCACACCGATGCGGACGGGCAGGTGCACGCCCCGGGCGCGGGCGGCCTCCAGCCAGGTGAGGACCGGGTCGGCGTCGAAGCCGAACTGGGTGATGACGTCGCCGCCGAACCGGTGCGCCCCGATGGCCGCCGCCTTGTCCGTGAGCGCCGACCACAGTGTGCGGTCGGTTATCGCGGGGTGGCCCTCCGGGTAGCCGCTGATACCGACGTGGCGGACGCCGTGGCGCTGGAGCAGTCCGGTACGCAGCACGGCGAGGGCGTCCTCGTAGGGGCCCTCGGGGTGGGCGGGGTCGCCGCCGACGACGAAGACGTTCTCGGCCGTGCCGTCCTCGGACAGCCCGGACAGGAACTCCTCCAGGGCTGCGCGGGAGGGCAGGCGGCGCGCGGAGATGTGCGGTACGGGGACGAAGCCGAGCCGCTTGACCGCGCGGGCGGCCGCCAGCCGCATGCCGAGGTCTTCGTTGGCGAGGAAGGTGATGTTGATCCGGGTGCCCCGCGGGATGCTGCCCTGCGCCTCCTCCAGCCGCGGCACGTCCTTGCCGGTCATCTCCAGGGAGAAGTCGTCCAGCAGAGCGGCACCGACGGCCGGGGGGACGGTGAGAGCGGGGTTCATCGTGCTCCTCGTACGACGGCGTTCCTGACCTCGGCCGATGATGTCACGCGGGCAGCCGGGCCAGGGGCGAGGGGGAGGGCAAGCGTCTGTCACGTCCTTCCGGACAGCTCTAGACGACGGGCGGGCACCCGGACGCCGGAATCCCGGGCCGCTACGGCGCCGGGTTCAGCGGGTCGTCGGGCGATGGCGCACGCACCGCTCGTCTACCAGTGCCACGCGCTGCTCGCCCCGGCCCTGTTCGCGCTGTGGCCGTTCGGCCGTCCGGTGCACGCGTTCGCCGTCCCCTTCGGCCACGTCGTGCGTCCGTACGTCGTCCACCGCTCCCGGGGCGGCGGCACGGGCGCCCGCGGCGCGGTCGTGGACCGGTGAACGCGGTCGTGAACCCGTGGCCGCGGTTATGGACCGGTGAGACGCACCCACTTTGGCTCTGGTGAGTGGACCACGCTCCCGGCAGGGTGGTGTTCCCGACCCCGAGGAGCGACCCCGAGGAGACCCTCACCATGCGATTCCGGCACGCGGACACCATCTGGGCCACGTTCCCCGAACTGGCCTCCGGCGCGCTGTACGCCACCGGCGTCGGCGCCGCTGCGGACACCGGCCCGCGCGCCGCCGCGTACACCAGCCGCGCCCGGGCCCGGCTGGCCGGCGCCGGCGAGGGCGAGTTCCCCGAAGTACTGGCCTGGCGGCGGGCGTTCACCCGGCTGGGAGTGAAGCCGACGCAGTACCGGTCCGCCTCGGAGTCGCTGCTGCGGCGGCTGCGCAAGGACGGGGCGCTGCCGCGCATCCATCCGCTGGTCGACCTGTGCAACGCGCTGTCGGTGGCGTACGCCGTCCCGGTGGCGGTTCTCGACGCCGACCGGATCGCCGGGCCGCTGCTGGAGGTGCGGCCGGCCGTCGGCGACGAGACGTACACGGCGTTCGGCGGTGGCGTCGAGCGGCCCGCGCCCGGCGAGGTGACGTTCGTCGACTCCGCGGGACGGGCGCACGCCCGGCGCTGGACCCACCGGCAGAGCGGCCACTCGGCGGTCGGGGAGCACACCCACCGGGTGCTGGTGGTGGCGGAGGCCATGCACGACGGCGGCGCGGAGACCGTATCCGAGCTGCTGAAGACGGTGCAGGAGGAGGTGGCGGCGCACTGGGGAGCGGTCACCGGGACGGCCGTGCTCACCAGGGGCGCGCCTGAGTTCGTCTTCGGCGACTGAGCCGGGCGGCATGGCAGCATCGGCAGGATGAACGAGGGGACACTCATGCCCGCCACAGGTGAACTCCCGGGGCGGGGCTCGGACTTCCTGCAGCTGGCGGCCGGTGACGTGCCCGCCGGCGGGAAGGCGGAGTGGCTGGCGGGCCGGTTGCGGCAGGCGATAGCGGACGGCCGGCTGGCGGTGGGCAGCAGACTGCCGCCCACCCGGGTACTGGCCGCCGAACTGCACGTCTCCCGAGGGGTGATCACCGAGGCGTACCGCCGCCTCGCCGAGGACGGCCACCTGGAGGGCCGCCGCCGCGGGGGCACGGTGGTGGTCGCGGCCCCGTTCGTCCCGGCGCCGTTCGCTCGGACGCGGGGGGTCTTGGACGGCGGGTCTCCGGACGACGGCGGTGCTGCGGCAGACGGGGGGTCTCCGGACGACGGCGGGGCTGCGGCAGACGGGGGGTCTGCCGAGGACGGCGGGTCCGCCGAGGACGGCGGGTCTGCCGAGGACGGGGGGTCTGCCGAGGACGGGGGGTCTGCCGAGGACGGGGGGCCGCTGAGAGGTGGGGGGCCGCCGAAGGGCCCGGCGCACACCGCACCGGGCAGCCCTCTTCCCGGCACGTCCGCGACACCGCCCGTCCACACGCCCGGATCGCCGCACACCGGCGTGCCCGGCACCGTGCCCCCCGGCCCGACCGACACCCGGCCCCACCCCGCATCACCCCGCCCCACGTCCGGGACACCGACGCCGTCCTCCCGCGTCCCCGAGGCCGATGTCTTCGACGCGCTGCGGACCGCACCGGCCGTCGTCGACCTCACCCCGGGGCGGCCGGACCTGGCCACCTTCCCGCGTACCGCCTGGCTGCGTGCCGAGCGTGCCGTCCTGGCGGACCTGGCCGCCGAGCACCTCGGGTACGGCGACCCCCGGGGCGCACCCGCGCTGCGGCGGGCCGTCGCCGACTGGCTCGCGCGGATGCGGGGCGTGCGGGTGGAGCCGGACGAAGTGCTGATCGTCGCGGGCACCGCCCAGGCCCTCACGCTGCTGCACCAGGTGCTGCGGGCGGACGGCATCGACACCGTCGCCGTGGAGGACCCCGGCTCGCTCGGGAGCCGTCAGCACCTGCGCAACGGGGGCCTCGGTACCCCGCCGGTGCCGGTGGACGAGGACGGGGTCCGGGTGGACGCGTTGCGCGCGACCGGCGCCCCGGCGGTACTGCTCACGCCGGCCCACCAGTTCCCGACGGGGGTGGTGACCAGCGGCGAGCGCCGGCGTGAACTGCTGGGCTGGGCGCGGGACGGCGGGCTGATCCTGGAGGACGACTACGACGCGGAGCACCGCTACGACCGCCCGCCGGTCCCCGCGTTGCGGGCACTGCTGGCCGACCGGGTGTGCTACATGGGCAGCGTGTCCAAGCTGCTCGCCCCGGCGCTGCGCATCGGCTGGCTGGTGGCCCCGCCCCGTCTTCGTGCGGGCCTGGTCGACGCCAAGCGGTTCAACGATCTGGGCAACCCCGTGCTGCCGCAACTGGTGCTCGCCCGGCTGATGGCCTCCGGTGACCTGGAGCGACGGCTACGGCTGGTGCGGCGCCGGCACCGCGACCGCCGCGACGCGATGATCGCCGCCCTCGCCGAGCACCTGCCCGGCGGGACCGTGCACGGCGCCGCGGCCGGGCTGCATCTGACGGTCACGTACGCGGCGGACGTACCCGACACCGAGGTGGCCGCCGCCGCGCTGGCACGGGGCGTGAAGTGCCAACCGCTGTCCTGGCACCGGCAGTTGCCGGGCCCGCCCGGACTCGTCCTCGGCTATGCGGCCACCGCTCCGGGAGCCATCGCCGAGGGCGTGGCCCTGCTCGGCAGAACCCTGTGCGAACTGTCCTGACGGGACGAACCCTCCTCAGGATTAACCGTCCTGGGAGGCGTCGGGAAGGTCACCACACAGGGGACGCCTGGCACCTGACCCGTCCGTAGTCCGCCATGCCTGGTTGCGCCACCACGGACATCGGGGGGCCAGGAACCCACGGCGATCTGGTCAGCGGAGCTGCGCGGCGAACGCCTCGTACGCCCGCTCGTCGAAGAGGACGAACCGAACCTCCTCGACCGCCGTGTCCGTGGCCCGCACCGTCTCCACGGCGATCCGGGCCGCGTCCTCCATCGGCCACCGGTACACACCGGTGGAGACCGCCGGGAACGCGACCGTGCGGGCGCCGAGTTCGCCGGCGAGTTTCAGGGACTCGCGGTAGCAGGAGGCCAGCAGCTCCGAACGGTCCTCGCTCTGGCTGTACACCGGACCTACCGTGTGGATGACCCAGCGGGCGTCCAGTGCACCCGCCGTCGTGGCGACCGCCTGGCCGGTGGGCAGGCCCTTGCCGTACCGGGAGGCGCGCAGGGCACGGCACTCCTGAAGGATGGCGGGGCCGCCGCGCCGGTGGATCGCGCCGTCGACCCCGCCGCCGCCGAGGAGGGAGGAGTTGGCCGCGTTGACGATCGCGTCGGCGCTCTGCCGGGTGATGTCTCCCTGGACGAGGGTGATGGTGGTCATGTCTGCCTCAGTCTGCGCCAGACGGCCTTGGCCGCGTTGTGCCCCGACATGCCGTGCACGCCCGGTCCCGGCGGGGTGGCCGCGGAGCAGATGAAGACGGCCGGATGCGGGGTGTGGTACGGGAACAGGGACGGTCTCGGGCGCAGCAGCAGCTGGAGTCCGGACGCCGCGCCGCAGGCGATGTCCCCGCCGACGTAGTTGGCGTTGTGGGCGGCCAGCTCCGCGGGGCCGGAGACCGCGCGGGCGAGGACGCGGTCGCGGAAACCGGGGGCGAAGCGCTCCAGTTGGCGTTCCATGGCGTCGGTGAGGTCGCCGGACCAGCCGTTCGGGACATGGCCGTACGCCCAGAAGACCTGCTTGCCCTCGGGGGCACGGGTCGGGTCGACGACACTGGGCTGCACGGTGATCATGAACGGCCGGCCGGGTGCGCGGCCCTCGCGGGCGGCGGCGCGCAGGGCGGTGGAGATCTCGGCCTGGCTCGCGCCGATCTGGACGGTCGTGGCGGCGCGGGCCTCGGGCGCGGTCCAGGGCACGGGGCCGTCGAGCGCGTAGTCGATCTTGAAGACGCTCGGGCCGTAGCGGTAGGTGCGGTAGTGGTCGCCGAAGCCGGCGATGCGGGCGAGAGCGGTGGGCGAGGTGTCGAAGACGTACGCCCGCGCGGGCGGCAGGTCGTCCAGCCGCTTGACCTCGTAGTCGGTGTGTACGGCGCCGCCGAGGTCCTTGAGATAGCCGGCGAGGGCGTCGGAGATCGCCTGGGAGCCGCCGCGGGGCACCGGCCAGCCGCGGGCGTGCGCGGACAGCGCGAAGACCAGGCCGATGGCGCCGGTGGCCAGGCCGTTCAGCGGCGCGATCACATGCGCGACCAGACCGGCGAACAGGGCCTTGGCCCGCTCGTCCTTGAAGCGGCGCAGCAGCCAGGTGGACGGCGGCAGCCCGGTCAGACCGAAGCGGGCCAGGGTGACGGGGTCTCGCGGGAGCGCGCTGAGCGGCAGGGACATGAAGTCCTGTACGAGGGTGTCCCAGTGGTGGAGGAACGGCTCGACCAGTCTGCGGTACGCGCCCGCGTCGCGCGGCCCGAAGGAGGCGGCCGTCTCGGCGACCGAGCGGGCGAGCACGGCCGCGCTGCCGTCGAGGAAGGGGTGCGCCATCGGCAGCTCGGAATGCAGCCACTGGAGGCCGTAGCGGTCCAGGGGCAGGGCGCGGAACGCCGGTGAGTTGATGCCGAGGGGGTGGGCGGCCGAGCACGGGTCGTGCCGGAAGCCGGGCAGTGTCAGTTCCTCGGTGCGGGCGCCGCCGCCCACGGTGGACCTCGCCTCGAACAGCGCGACGGAGAAGCCGCGGCGGGCCAGCTCCACGGCAGCGGTCAGTCCGTTCGGTCCCGCACCCACCACGACCGCATCGAGCATCGACGGCACCTTCGGACCCCTTCGTCAGCCGATGGCCACTCGGGGCCAGGATATGCCGGAGGACTGACGCTCTCCCCGTCCGGGTGGTCCGTGCGACCGGTTCCGGCCCGCGGGCGGGGCCGAGAGGAGCCGTACCCGGCGGGGCCCGGCGGACCCGCGAGCACCTCCCGGCCGCCCGGTGGCAGGGGCGGACCGGACGCCACGGCCGCCTCGCCCCCGAGGAGGACAGACCGGAACGCCACGGCCTTGCCGTGCGCCGCTCCCAGCCGAGCGCCAAGCCCCGACCGTCACCCGCACCCGACCACCGAGAACGGATCCGACGCGACGGCACGGGCCCGCCGGTCGTCGGCCGCCGGGCCCAGCCGACCGTCAGCCCCCCGACCGCCGGACAACCAGCGAACGCAAACACAACCGCACCCCCATTCGCCCCACACAGCGAACCGCGAGCCCCCGACCGCCGCGGACCGGGGCGGGCAGGCCTGGGCCTCAGGGGGTCGTGCGCAGCAGTTCGGTCAGTCGGTGGGCGGTCGCGGTGTCCCGGGCCGCCGTGAACGGCAGCGCGTTGCCGCCGGTCACGCGGAACGGCTCGCCGGCGCGGGTGAGATGCGTGCCGCCCGCCTCCTCGACGAGGAGCAGGCCGGCCGCGTGGTCCCATGCCGCCTCCCAGGAGAAGGCGACGGCGTCCAACTCGCCCCGGGCGACGGCGAGATACTCCAGGCCCGCCGAACCGCAGGGGCGGGGGGCGAGGCCGTCGGTCCACAGGGCACGCAGGGCGCGCTTCTGCTCGTCGGTGGTGTAGTCCGGGTGGGACGTGGCGACGACGAGGTCCCGGCCGGGCGTCGGCGTGCCCGCGAACAGCCGCTCGCCGTCGAGGAAGGCGCCCCGGCCACGGACCGCGGTGGCGAGCTGGTCGCGCGCCGCTGCGTAGGTCCAGGAGGCGCGGACGACGCCCCGGTGGGCGAGCGCGACCAGGGTGCAGAACCCGTCGTCACCGTGCACGAACTGGCGGGTGCCGTCGACCGGGTCGACGATCCAGACCGGCGCGTCGCCCTGGAGCGCGGCGTACGTCGCCGGGTCGGCGTGCACCGCCTCCTCGCCGACCACGACCGAGCCGGGCAGCAGGGCGCCGAGGTCCTGGGTGAGCCGCAGCTCGGCGAGCCGGTCTGCGTCCGTCACCAGGTCGTGGGGGCCGCTCTTCTGGTCCACCTCGTGTTCGGCGAGGCGGCGGAAGCGGGGCAGGATCTCGGCCGCGGCCGCCTTGCGGACCGCCTCCTCCACGTCGGCCGAGCACCGGTCGAGAAACTCGTCGATGGTTTCCGTCTCTTCGATCATGCCTCCATGAGAGCACGCCCCACTGACAATCCCCGCCCGCCCGGTGCACGCCCGGTGGAATCGGGATGAAGAACGGGTGCCGGATGATCGGTCAGCGGCCGACGGCGTACCCCTGCATCCCGCGTGGGTTGGCCGCCGCCGACAGCACGCCGGTCACCGGGTCCCGGGCCACCGCGCACAGGCGTCCCTCGGACCAGGCGGGGCCGATGGTGACGTCGTGGCCGCGCCGCCGCAGCTCCTCGATGACGCCGCGGGCCATGCGGGACTCCACGGTGACGCTGCCGGGGTGGCGGCCGCGCGGATAGAAGGAGCTGGGGAAGCTGTCGGTGTGCCAGTTCGGTGCGTCGATCGCGCCCTGGAGGTCGAGGGCGCCGCGGACCGGGGCGCGCAGGGCCGCGGCGAGGAAGAAGTGCAGCTGCCACTGGTCCTGCTGGTCGCCGCCGGGCGTGCCGAAGGCCAGGACCGGCACTCCGTCGCGCAGCGCGAGGGAGGGGGTGAGGGTGGTGCGCGGGCGGCGGCCGGGGGTGAGGGAGTTCGGCAGGCCCTCCTCCAGCCAGGTCATCTGCAGGCGGGTGCCGAGCGGGAAGCCCAGCTCGGGCACGACCGGGTTCGACTGCAGCCAGCCGCCGCTGGGCGTGGCCGCGATCATGTTGCCCCAGCGGTCGACGACGTCCAGGTGGCAGGTGTCGCCGCGGGTCGTGCCGTCGGCGGCCACCTGAGGCTCGCCGGGGAGCTGTGCGACCGTCGGCTCGCCCGCGCCCATCGGGTCGAAACCCCGCTCGTTGCCGGTCTCCACGCGCGCGTGCGCCTGCGCCGGGAGCCGCGGGGTGCGTCCGCCGGGGCTGCCGGGCCGCAGTTCCCAGGAGGCCTTGGCACCGACCAGGGCCCGCCGGCCGGTGTTGTAGCCGTCCGAGAGCAGTTGGGCGACCGGTACCTCGGCGGCGTCCCCGTACCAGGCCTCCCGGTCGGCCATGGCGAGTTTGCAGCCCTCGATCAGCAGGTGGACGTACTCGGCGGAGCCGTAGGCGGGCAGCTCGGCCGGGAGCAGGGCGAGCTGCTGCAGGAGTGCGGGGCCCTGGCTCCAGGGGCCGGCCTTGCACACGGTCCAGCCGTTCCAGTCGTAGGTCACCGGGGTCTCGTAGGTCGCCGACCAGCCGGCGAGGTCGGCCTCGGTGAGCGTGCCGGTGTGCCGCATCCCGCTCGTGTCCATCGTGGGCCGCCGGGACTGCCGTACCAGGGCCTCGGCGATGAATCCCGAGCGCCACACCTCGCGCGCGGCGTCGATCCGGGCCTCCCGGTCACCGGCGCCCGCGGTCTCGGCCAGCAGCCGCTTCCAGGTGGCGGCGAGCGCGGGATTGCGGAAGAGTTCACCGGGCCGGGGCGCCCGGCCGCCGGGCAGGTACACCTCGGCCGACGAGGTCCACTCGGTCTCGAACAGCTCCCGTACGGTCTCCACGGTCGCGGCGGCCTTCTCCACGGGCGCGTGCCCGTGCTCGGCGTATCCGATGGCGTACCGCAGGACGTCGTCCAGGGCCTTCGTGCCGTGGTCGCGCAGGAGCAGCAGCCAGGCGTCGAACGCGCCGGGCACGGCGGCCGCGAGCGGTCCGGTGCCGGGTACGAGGTCCAGCCCGAGCCCCCGGTAGTGGGCGACGGTGGCCCCGGCCGGGGCGACCCCCTGCCCGCACAACACCCGCACCGCATCGCCCGCCGGGGCGAGCAGAATCGGTACCTCTCCGGCCGGCCCGTTCAGATGCGGCTCGACCACATGCAGCACGAACGCCCCGGCCACGGCGGCGTCGAAGGCGTTCCCGCCGCTCTCCAGCACCGCCATCGCCGACTGGGAGGCCAGCCAGTGGGTGGACGACACCATGCCGAAGGTGCCCTGCAGGGTGGGCCGGGTGGTGAACTGCATCTCTCACCTCGCTGTTCATGGGCATCGGTCGGTCCGGTGAGGCTCAGGACACGCCTTGGGGAGGATCCGGGACGCTGGGGCTTCGCGGCACGTTCGGAGGTCACCAGGCACACCACATGATGCGTCATCGAAGAGACGTCACAGGGAGACCGGGCAGCGGCCGACACCCCCGTGGCAAGACTCCCTCAGTGCGAGGGCCACTCCTGAACCGCGGCGGTCGGCGGGCGCCGAAGCGGTACCGCCGGCCCCTGCGGCTCGCCTTCGCAGCGGCAGGAGCGGCAGGAGCTGTCGCAGGTGAGCGTGCGGGTGTGATCACCGTCCGGGGAACACGGCGGCCCGCCGAGGCGTTGATCTCGTGCGGCAGGAACGGAGGGCCAGGCAGTGCACGGTGAGTACAAGGTGCCCGGCGGCAAGCTCGTCGTCGTGGATGTGGAGGCCGAGGACGGCGTGCTGCGGCAGGTGCGCGTGGCGGGCGACTTCTTCCTGGAACCCGACGAGGCATTGGACGCGGTGAACGGCGCCTTGGAGGGTGCTCTCGCGGACACGGATGCGGCGGGGCTGGCCGCCCGGATCGAGGCGGCGCTGCCCGCGGGGACCGTGATGTACGGCCTGACGCCGGAGGGTGTCGGGATCGCCGTGCGCCGGGCGCTCGCGCGTGCCACGGACTGGACGGACTACGACTGGCAGCTGATCCACGAGGACCCGCAGCCGCCCGCACTGCACATGGCCCTGGACGAGGTGCTGACCACCGAGGTCGCCGCGGGCCGGCGGCCACCGACCCTGCGGGTGTGGGAGTGGGCCGCCCCCGCGGTGATCATCGGCAGCTTCCAGTCCCTGCGCAACGAGGTGGACCCTGAGGGTGCCGCGCGGCACGGCATCGAGGTGGTGCGGCGGATCTCCGGCGGCGGCGCGATGTTCGTGGAGCCCGGCAACACGATCACGTACTCCCTGTCGGTGCCCGAGTCCCTCGTCCAGGGCCTGTCCTTCCAGGACAGCTACGCCTATCTGGACGACTGGGTGCTGGGCGCCCTCGGCGACATGGGCATCCGCGCCTGGTACCAGCCGCTGAACGACATCGCGACCGACCAGGGCAAGATCGCGGGCGCGGCGCAGAAGCGGATCGTCGGACCCGGCGGGGGCCCGGGAGCCGTGCTGCACCACGTGACGATGGCGTACGACATCGACGCCGACAAGATGACCGAGGTGCTGCGCATCGGGCGGGAGAAGCTGGCCGACAAGGGGACGAGAAGCGCGAAGAAGCGGGTCGATCCGCTGCGGCGGCAGACGGGGCTGCCACGGGAGGCCGTCATCGACCGGATGATCGAGTCGTTCCGCGCGCGGTACGGCCTGGCACCGGGCAAGATCACTGACGAGGAGCTGGCGCGCGCCCAGGAGCTGGCGCGGACGAAGTTCACCTCTGCGGAGTGGACGGCGCGGGTGCCGTAGCCGCCGGCCCGGCCGGAAGCCCTGGTTCAGCAACAGGTCAAGGGCTGCCCTCGCCTCGGCCAAACGGTCGTATGAGTTCCGTGTGCCGCCGTCACTGCACCCCGACACAGCCGGATTTGCCCCGTTGATCGCCGGCTACGGCGCCCTGCCGCCGGGGGTCCGCCGCGTGTGGGACTGGGCGCAGGTGGCGGCATCCGTCGTGGCCCTCGTGTGGGGGTGGCTGGTGCAGCGCCGGGAGCACCGCAGGAGGCTCCTCGATCCGCCTGGGCCCGACGAGTTCCGTGCCGCCAAACGGGACGAGCACCGCCGCTCCACCGGTCTGGCCGTCGCCGGTCGCGTCCTCTGGCTGGTCGCGGCACCCGTCCTGCCCGCGTCGGCCGCTTGGGCCGTCGGCTGGTCCGTCGCGGCCTTCACCGTCCGCGCATACCCCAGCGAAGTCGGCGCCCGTCGCCGACTGGAGGCGCATAACGGGCATCCCAGGACGTCCTGAACATGCTGCCGTGATCGCGCGGGCACGCTGCGAGTTTTCGCTTCCGCCGCACAGGGACTCATGTGACACTGGCGTCCCCACACCGCCCCGCGGACCCCTTCGTACCCGCTCCCCCACGAGAAGTGCGCCGTGCGTTCCCTTCCTCTGCCGCTCGCCCTGACCGCGCGGATCTCGCCGGTCGCGGTCCTCGCCTGTGCCGGCTGGGCGCTGACGTCCGGACCGGCCGCGCCGCCGGCGGCCGCCGGGCACCAGGCAGCCCAGAAGACGTCCACCCAGTCCGCCCCGGGCTCCTCCGGACCCTCCGGCTCCTCCGACCCGACGGCCGGCGCGAAGGCGTACTCCGCCGCGCCCTCTCCCTGCACCAGCGTGCCCGTGGCGACCGTCAAGTCCCTGGTGCCGGGGGCGAAGACGGCGGGCAAGGAGATCCCGTCGACGGACCCCAAGCTACGCCGCACCTGCTCCTGGAACGCGCTGCAGGGCTACGACTACCGCTGGCTCGACGTGTCGTTCGAGATCAGCGAGTCGGAGCAGGAGGCGAAGCAGGAGTACCAGCAGCGGATGAGCGAGAAGAGCGGCGGCGGGACCGTGCCGGGGCTCGGGGACGGCGCCTACTCCGTGGTGAACCTGACCACCGAGGACAAGCAGCAGACCCGCGAGGGCGTGGTGATGGTCCGGGTGTCCAACGCTCTGGTGGTCGTCACCTACAACGGCAGCGACTTCGAGACGAAGAAGGCTCCGGGGACGGACGAGATCAACAAGGGGGCCATCCAGGCGGCGCGGGCCGCGGTCGGCGCGCTCGGGGGCGGGCAGTCCCAGTCCGGCTGACCGCCCCCGGACCCCCTCAGGCCAGGGCCCCCTTGCGGCCGGTCAGCTTGGTCAGGGTCAGGTACAGCACCAGGGACGTGCCCAGGCCCACCGCCCAGCCGTAGTCGGCGAGGGAGGACAGGGCCGGGATGGGGCGGCCGTCGATCAGGGGCTTGAAGCCGGCGCCGCCGACGGCGAGGACGCCGCCCGCCAGGAACGCGACGACCGCCCGCCAGTTCCAGCCGGCCGTGTACCAGTAACGGCCGCCCCTCCGGTAGAGGTCGGTGAGGTCCAGGCGGGTGCGGCGCAGCAGCCAGTAGTCGGCGACGAGGATGCCCGCGACCGTGCCGAGCAGGCCGCCGACCAGGCCCAGCCAGGTGAAGATGTAGCCCTGCGGGTCGGAGTACAGCTTCCAGGGGAAGATCAGGACCGCGAGGACGGCCGTGATGAGCGCTCCGGTGCGGAAACTCACCTTTCTCGGCGCCACGTTGGAGAAGTCGAAGGCGGGCGAGACCAGGTTGGCCGCGATGTTCACCGAGAGGGTGGCCACCAGCACCGTGACCAGGGCGTAGAGCAGACCCACCACGTTGTCCGTCTTCGCCGCCAGCTGCACCGGGTCCCAGACCGGCTTGCCGTACACCGCCTGCGAGCCGGAGGTGACCAGGACGGACAGGAACGCGAACAGGGTCATCGTGGTCGGCAGGCCGAGTGCCTGGCCCCAGGTCTGGGCCTTCTGGCTCCTGCCGTAGCGGGTGAAGTCCGGGATGTTCAGCGAGAGTGTCGACCAGAAGCCGATCATGCCCATCAGGGAGGGCCAGAACAGCTTCCAGAAGCTCCCGCCCCAGCCGAGCCTGGAGGGCTGGTCGAAGAGCGGGCCGACGCCTCCCGCCTTGCTGCTCATCCATCCCAGCATCACGAACGCGCCGACGAGCACGAAGGGCGCGGCCCAGTTCTCGAAGCGGCGGATGGTGTCCATGCCCCGGTGGATGATCGCGACCTGG
This sequence comes from Streptomyces sp. NPDC030799, assembly GCF_055572255.1. NCBI lineage: Bacteria > Bacillati > Actinomycetota > Actinomycetes > Kitasatosporales > Streptomycetaceae > Streptomyces > Streptomyces sp. NPDC030799. The sequence continues at coordinate 271,665 of NZ_JBVIDS010000004.1, forward strand.
ATCGCCCAGAAGATCGCGAAGGACAGCCACATGGTCCAGGCGTAGCCCCCGATGTGCGCCGCGTTCGACCAGCTGTCGCCGATCAGCTTCCCGGCGAGGAAGTAGATGGCCTCGCCGCCGATCCAGGTCTGGATGCCGAACCAGCCGCACGCCACCAACGCCCGTACGACGGCGGGCAGATTGGCGCCGCGCACGCCGAAGGAGGCGCGGGCGAATACCGGGAAGGGGATGCCGTACTTGGGGCCGGCGTGTCCGGTCAGCAGCATCGGCACCAGCACGACCAGGTTGGCGAGGGCGATGGTGAACACCGCCTGCTTCCAGTCCATGCCGACGGCGATCAGACCGGAGGCCAGCGTCCAGGAGGCGGTGTTGTGGGCCATGCCGACCCACAGGGCGGAGAAGTTGTACGTGGTCCAGGTGCGCTTCTCGACCGGGACCGGCAGCAGGTCCGCGTTGGCGTAGGGGCCGCTCGGCTGGGGAGCGCCGGGGGCGATCGTCACCCGGCCGTCGGGGAGGGTGACCTGGGAGGACGAGGGTATGGCCGTGGGGGCGGTGTCGGTCATGGGCAGGCCAATCGAACGAGGTGGGACGGGAGAGGCCGTGCGGGCACCAGCCCCTCCCCGGGGACTGCGGGGAGGGGTGACCAGGAGGCGGGGGACTCGGAATCGCGGTGGGGGTTCAGGAGTTGACGGCCGGGATCACCTTCGTGCCGTAGGCGTCGATGGTGGTCTCCTGTGCGTCGTGCATGTCGTACACCGCGAACTGGTCGACGCCCAGCGCGCGGAGCGCGGTCAGTTTCTCGATGTGCTTCTCGGCCGGTCCGATGACGCAGAACCGGTCGACGATCTCGTCCGGTACGAACTGGGTGTCGGGGTTGCCGCTGCGCCCGTGGTGGGCGTAGTCGTAGCCCTGCCGTGCCTTGATGTAGTCGGTGAGCTCCTCGGGGACCTGGGAGGAGTGCTCGCCGTACTTGGCGACCAGGTCGGCGACGTGGTTGCCGACCATGCCGCCGAACCAGCGGCACTGGTCGCGGGCGTGGGCGAGTGCCTCGGGCGAGTCGTCCTCGGTGACGTACGCGGGGGCCGCGACGCAGATGGTGACCGCGGAAGGGTCGCGGCCGGCGGCGACGGCCGCGTCCTTGACGGCCTTCACCATGTACTCGGTCAGGTAGAGGTCGGACAGCTGGAGGATGAAACCGTCGGCCTCCTCGCCGGTCATCTTCAGTGCCTTCGGGCCGTACGCGGCCATCCAGACGGGGAGTTCGGCGCCCGGCTTGATCCACGGGAACCTGATCACCGTGCCGCCGAGGTCGGCCTCCTCGCCCCGGCCCAGGGCGCGGATGACCTTCATGGCCTCGCTGATGCGGGCGAGCGTGTTGGGTTTGCGGCCCGCGACGCGCATCGCGGAGTCGCCGCGGCCGATGCCGCAGACGGTGCGGTTGCCGAACATGTCGTTGAGGGTGGCGAAGGTGGAGGCGGTGACCTCCCAGGTGCGGGTGCCCGGGTTGGTGACCATCGGGCCGACCTTCAGCTTCTTCGTGTTCGCGAGGATCTGGCTGTAGATGACGAACGGCTCCTGCCAGAGCACGGCGGAGTCGAACGTCCAGCCGTACGTGAAACCGTTGCGCTCGGCCCGTTTCATCAGGCTGACGACGCGGGAGGCCGGCGGATCGGTCTGCAGGACGAGTCCGAAGTCCATGAGCGCGACTCCTAGGTGAGGTACTGACAGGTGGAGCGCGGGGTGAAGACGCCGTGGCCGGCGTGTCCGGTGTACTCCCGCTCGGTGACGACCGGCTCGCCGCGCGAGAGCACGGTCTCGACCCGGCCGGTGACGCGCTTGCCCTCGTAGGCCGAGTAGTCGACGTTCATGTGGTGTGTCTGTGCCGACATGACCTGCTCGGCGTGCGGGTCGTAGATGACGATGTCGGCGTCGGCGCCCGGCGCGATGGTGCCCTTCTTCGGGTACAGGCCGAACATGCGGGCCGGGGTGGCGCAGGCGATCTCGATCCAGCGGCGGCGGGAGATGTGCCCGTCGACGACGGCCTGGTGGAGGAGGTCCATGCGGTTCTCCACGCCGGGCAGGCCGTTGGGGATCCTGGAGAAGTCGCCGCGGCCCAGTTCCTTCTGGCCGGAGAAGCAGAAGGGGCAGTGGTCGGTGGAGACCACCTGCAGGTCGTTCGTCCTCAGGCCCTGCCACAGCTTGGCCTGGTGTTCGCGCGGCCTCAGGGGCGTCGAGCACACGTACTTCGCACCCTCGAAGTCCGGCTCGGCGAGGTTGTCGGTGGACAGGAACAGGTACTGCGGGCAGGTCTCACCGAAGACGTTCAGGCCCTCGTCGCGCGCCCGCGCCAGCTCGGCCACCGCCTCCATGGCGGAGACGTGGACGACGTACAGCGGGGCGCCCGCGACCTGTGCGAGCCGGATGGCTCGGTGGGTGGCCTCGGCCTCCAGCAGGGCCTTGCGGACCTCCCCGTGGTAGCGCGGGTCGGTCTCGCCCCGGGCGAGCGCCTGCTCGACCAGGACGTCGATGGCGATGCCGTTCTCGGCGTGCATCATGATCAGCCCGCCGTTCTCGGCGGAGCGCTGCATGGCGCGCAGGATCTGGCCGTCGTCGGAGTAGAAGACCCCCGGGTAGGCCATGAACTGCTTGAAGCTCGTCACCCCTTCCTCGATCAGCAGGTCCATCTCCTTGAGCGTCTCCTGGTTCACATCGGAGACGATCATGTGGAAGGCGTAGTCGATCGCGCAGTTGCCCTCGGCCTTGGCGTGCCAGGTGTCCAGGCCCTCGCGCAGGGTGTGGCCGACGCTCTGCACCGCGAAGTCGACGATCGTCGTCGTACCGCCCCAGGCGGCGGCCCGGGTGCCGGTCTCGAAGGTGTCGGAGGCGGAGGTGCCGCCGAACGGCAGCTCCATGTGGGTGTGCGCGTCGACACCGCCCGGGATGACGTACTTGCCGGTCGCGTCGATGACCCGGTCGGCGGTGAACGCCTCTGCGGCGGGGGTGCCGGAGGCGGCGAGCGCGGCGACGCGGCCGTCCTCGATGAGTATGTCGGCGTGGATCTCGTCCGAGGCGGTGATGACGAGGCCACCGCGGATCACTGTACGGCTGCTCATGCTGCCTCCTGTGTCGAACGGCATACGGTCACGGCGCCGTCAGCGGTGTGTACGCCCCCGGCGCCCGGTCCCGGTAGAACTGCCAGCGGTCGCGGACCTCGCGGAGTTTCGCCAGGTCCAGGTCGCGTACGACGAGTTCGGTCTCCTTGTCGCTCGCGACCTCGCCGACGAACTGGGCCTCGGGGTCCACGAAGTAGGTCGTGCCGTAGAAGTCGTTGTCGCCCAGGTTCTCCACGCCGACCCGGTTGATCGCGCCGACGAAGTACTCGTTGGCCACGGCCGCCGCCGGCTGCTCCAGCTGCCAGAGGTAGCGGGACAGGCCGCGCGAGGTGGCCGAGGGATTGAAGACGATCTCGGCACCGGCGAGGCCCAGGGCCCGCCAGCCCTCCGGGAAGTGGCGGTCGTAGCAGATGTACACGCCGATCCTCCCGGCGGCCGTGTCGAAGACGGGCCAGCCGCTGTTGCCCGGTCGGAAGTAGAACTTCTCCCAGAAGCCCTGGACCTGGGGGATGTGGGTCTTGCGGTACTTGCCGAGGTAGGAGCCGTCCGCGTCGATCACGGCCGCGGTGTTGTACAGCACTCCCGGCTGCTCCTCCTCGTACATCGGCAGCACGAGGACGATGCCCAGCTCGCGGGCGAGGGCCTGGAAGCGCCGGACGGTCGGGCCGTCCGGGATCCGCTCGGCGTACTCGTAGAAGGCCTTGTCCTGCACCTGGCAGAAGTAGGGGCCGTAGAACAGCTCCTGGAAGCAGAGGACTTGGGCGCCCTGCGCGGCCGCGTCGCGCGCCGCCTGCTCGTGGACCTGGATCATGGATTCCTTGTCGCCGGTCCACGCGGTCTGGAACAGGGCGGCACGGATCACTCGGCTCATCGGGACCTCCGGTAGCTCGGTGTGCCGTGAGCCTAGGAAGCCCGCGAGGACCGGTTGAGTGGCAGCGTGTCACGTCTGCGGGCGTGCGGCGTGCCACCGTGTCACGCGTTCGCGATCCCATGTTTCACCGCCGTTTTCGCAGGTCGTCGCATATTTCACCCCTGTTGCGCGTCATGCGCGAGGAGCGCGATGTGCACGGAGGCCGCCTGTTCGAAGTCGTCCAGGTCGACACCGAGGCGGGCCTGTATGGCCTCCAGGCGGCGGTAGAGGGCGGGCCGGGAGACATGGTGGAGCTGAGCGGTGCGGGACTTGTTGCGGCCGGTCGCGAGATAGGTCCGCAGGACGTTCAGCAGCTCGGGCTCGGCCTCGCCCAGCAGCCCGTCCAGCTCCCGCTCGGCGAAGGACTGCACCTGCGGGTCGTCGCGCAGCAAGCGGATCAGTCCGCGCAGGTGGACGTCCCCCAGGCGGACGACGGGCGGGAGGTCGAGGGCGGCACGGGAGCCGGCGACGGCGTCGGCGACATGCCGGGCCTCACGCAGTCCGGCGGGCACCTCGTCCCAGGCCGTACCGGGGCCGGCGGCGACCACGGCCGGCGCCTGCGCACGCAGCCGGGCCGCGAAGTGGGCGGTGAGGACCTCGGCGTCCTGGTCGCGGGCGAGGCTGAGCAGCACCGCGGCCATGCCGTCGGCGAGTTCGGCGACCAGCCCGGGCAGGCCCAGCAGCCGCAGCACGCGGTCGAGTTCGGCCGCCGTGCGGTCCAGGACGACGAGCGGGACGAAGGTGCGCCGGCTGACCGGCAGCCCGGCCGCACGGGCCCGGGGCAGCAGCCGGCAGGCCGGTACGACCCCGGAGACCAGGTCGGTCAGCAGACTCTGTGCGGACTCCTCCTCCCAGGAGTGCGCGGAGCCGCCGCCGAGCATGCGGTGCAGGACCAGCGCCTCGGCGGCCCGGTCGGCGAGCAGCCGCCCGGTGGCCGCGTCTGCCCGGTAGCCGCACAGCAGCAGCCGGCCCCAGCGCTCGCCGCGGCCGCCGAGTTCGGCGCTGATCCAGCCGCCGTCGGCGCAGGCGGAGGCCTGGCGGGCGATCCGCTCCCAGTCGCGCAGCACGTCGTCCACCGCGGACCGCTCCCCCGCCGTGGCGAGGACGCGGTGGGCGAGGTTGGTGACCACGACCGGACAGCCGCTGTACCGGGCGACCCCGTCCAGCAGGCGCTGCAGGGGGGCACCGGCCGTGATCAGGGCGGTGAGTTCGGTCCGTACGGTCTCCGAGAGACTGACGGCGGCGAACTTGCGCCGGACCAGCCGGGACTGGACCTCCTCGGTCAGCTCGGCGAAGGGGAAGGGCCGGTGCAGGACGACCATCGGCAGTCCGCACCGCTCGGCGGCCCGGCGCATCACCTCCGGCGGCGCGGGGAAGGCCCGCCCGAGACCGAGCACGACGGCGGCGGCCTCCGCCCGGTGCAGCGACTGGATGTACTCGGCCTGTCGGGCCTCGTCGCCGGCCAGGAGCACGCCGGTGGTGAGCACCATCTCGCCGCCGCTGAGCATCACGCCGACGTCGGCGGCCTCGGCGACATGCACCCAGCGCACGGGGCGGTCGAGCTGCCCGGCCCCGGCCACCACCTCGGGCTCCCCCGCGAGCACCCGCTCCAGGGTGAGCACCTGGCGGACGGAGAGGGCGGGTTCCCAGGCGTATCGGCTCTCCGAGGTGGTGGTCATGACCGTACCGCCGTTCTCTAGTACGTACTCCTGAGCGCCCGTTCCAGGATCGTCGCGCCCTCCTCGGCCTCCGCGACGGTGAGCGACAGCGGCGGGGCGATGCGCAGGGCGCTGGTGTCGTGGCCGCCGCCCTTGCCGATGAGCAGGCCGCCCTCGCGGGCCGCCTCCAGCACGGCGGCGGCCGCCTGCGGGTCGGCCTCGTCGGTGCCGGGCCTGACCAGCTCGATGCCGATCATCAGGCCGCGCCCGCGCACCTCCCGCACGCCGGGCAGCTGGGCGGCGACGGCGCGCAGCCGCTCGATGAGCAGGCCGCCGACGCGGCGGGCGTTGCCCTGCAGGTCGTGCTCCAGCAGGTACGTCAGGTTCGCCAGCCCGGCGGCCATGGTGAGCTGGGTGCCGCCGAAGGTGGAGATGCTGTTGGCGTCCAGGCAGTTCATGATCTCGGCGCGGGCGATCACCCCGCCGATGGACATGCCGTTGCCGATGCCCTTGGCGAAGGTGACGAGGTCCGGCGGGCCGCTGCGGGCGTGCGCCTGCCAGCCCCAGAAGTGTTCGCCGGTGCGGCCCCACCCGGTCTGCACCTCGTCGGCGATCCACAGGATGCCCTGCTCCTTGAGGACCTCGCGGAAGGCGGCGTAGAGCCCGTCGGGCGGGGAGGTGAAGCCGCCGACGCCCTGGATCGGTTCGGCGATCAGCGCGGCGGGCGGCCGGGTGTGCCCGAGGATGTCCTTCAGGTCGGCGACGCACGCGTCGATGAACGCACGGTCGTCCAGCTCCGCGAACGGGCCCCGGGTGCGCACGCCGCCGTGGACGTACAGGGTCTGCAGCGGGGACAGCGAGGTCGGCGACCAGCCGCGGTTGCCGGTGATGCCGACCGTGCTGAAGGAACGGCCGTGGTAGCTGTTGCGCATCGCCAGGACCGTGTTGCTGCGCCGGTGGGCGGTGGCGAGCAGCAGCGCGGTGTCGTTGGCCTCGGTGCCGGAGGTGGTGAAGAAGACCCGGGCGTCCGGGATGCCGCTGAGCTGGGCGATGCGCTCGGCCAGGTCGACCATCGGCCGGTTCAGGTACAGCGTCGAGGAGTGGATGATCCGCCCGGCCTGCTCGCTGACCGCCTTGGTCACCTCGGGCAGCGCGTGCGCGGTCATCGTCGTCAGGATGCCGCCGAAGAAGTCCAGGTACTTGTTGCCCGCGGAGTCCCAGACGTGGCGGCCCTCGCCGTGGGTGATCTCGATCGGCTCGTCGTAGTAGAGGGCGAGCCAGTCGGGGAGGACCTGGCGGTGGCGGGAGTAGAGGTCGTTCACGGCTGCACCAGTCCTTCGTAGGCGTCGGGGCGGCGGTCGCGGTAGAAGGCCCACTGCTGCCGCACTTCCTCGATCAGGTCGAAATCGAGGTCACGGACGAGGAGTTCCTCGGACTTGTCGCTCGCGACCTCGCCGACGAACTGCCCGCGCGGATCGACGAAGTAACTGGTCCCGTAGAAGTCGTTGTCTCCGTACTCCTCCTGTCCCACCCGGTTGATGGCGGCGACGAAGTACTCGTTGGCGACGGCGGCGGCGGGCTGCTCCAGCTGCCACAGATGCGCGGACAGCCCGCGGTGCGTGGCCGACGGGTTGTAGACCAACTGGGCGCCGTTGAGCCCGAGTTGCCGCCAGCCCTCCGGGAAGTGCCGGTCGTAGCAGATGTAGACGCCGACCTTGCCGACGGCGGTGTCGAAGACGGGCCAGCCGAGGTTGCCCGGCTTGAAGTAGTACTTCTCCCAGAAGCCCTTGACCTGCGGGATGTGGTGCTTGCGGTACTTGCCGAGGTAGGTGCCGTCGGCGTCGATCACGGCGGCGGTGTTGTAGTAGAAGCCGGACTGCTCGACCTCGAAGACGGGAACCACGACGACCATGCCGGTTTCCCGGGCGAGGTCCTGCATCCGCCGTACCGTCGGCCCGTCGGGCACCGGCTCGGCCCAGCGGTAGTGCTCCGGCTCCTGGACCTGGCAGAAGTAGGGCGAGTTGAAGACCTCCTGGAACCCGATGACCTTGGCACCCCGACGGGCCGCCTCGCGGGCGTGCTCCTCGTGTTTCGCCACCATGGACTCGGTGTCGCCGGTCCAGGTGGCCTGGACCAGTGCGGCTCGTACGACGTCGGTCATGAGCTGCTCCTTCGACGGGACCGTCAAAGTCTCTACGCCCGTAGAGCAGGCGGTAGAGGGACGAAAGTAAGCCTGGCCGGAGGCCCTTGCCAAGACCATCGTCGTCAACCCGCGGAGTCGGTCACGTTTCACACCCCTGTGGGTGAGCGGAGCGGCCGGTCGGAGGGGTGAAGCGGGGCAGACCGGGACGATGACTCCCGGCGCCGGTCACATCGTGTACCCGGCCACCCGCAGGGCGTGCACGAGGTCCCAGTGCCGCTCGTCGGAGACGGCCTGCGCGGAGCGGAGCAGCAGCGGCACGATCCGGCGTGGATCGGGTGCGGCGCTGCGGGCGGCTTCCTCGGCGGTACGGACGCGCACGCACGCGTCCAGTAAGGCCTCCGCCTCCCACCGGCGCCCTGCCTCCGCCAGCCGCAGCACGGCCGCGCCGATCTGCTCCGGCGGGCGGGCGACGCCCTGCCGCAGCAGTTGCCGAGCGTCTTCGTCCCGTCCGGCGGCGGTCAGCGCGTCGGCGACGGCGACCAGCCGCTCCGCGGGCAGCGAGGCGGCTTCCCACAGCAGCGTCGCCCAGTCGGCACCGAGTCCGGCACGGGCCAGCGCGTCCGCGAGCGCCGGGAACCGGCCGGCGGGCCACTGCGCGGCCTCGGTCAACAGCACATGCGCCTCTCCACTGCGCCCCTCGGCCCGCAACCGCGCCAGCCCCTCCACCACTCCGGCGACGGCCGCCCCCGCCTCGACGTCCACCACCTCCCCGCCTGCGCCCTCCGCCTCGACGCCCTCGGCACCCCCGGCGAACCGGGCCCCTCGCGGCACCCGACGTACAGGCGCCTCCGGCATCACCGGCAGCGGCACCTGCTGCACGACACCAGGAGCGTCCCCGTCCTCCACCACCCCGGCGAACCGCGCACTGCCGCGCCTGCGTTTACGGGGCTTGGCCGGAGGGGGCGGAGGGACAGCCTCCGGAGCGGACCCTCCGGGGACCGCCGGGGACGGCACGGCCGCTTGCGGGTCCGAATCGGACACGGCGACGTACGGCCCCCGGACAGATCCGCCGACGGCCGGGAAGGGCTGGGCCGCGCGAGGAGGCGCGGCGGCGGCGCTGGACGCGGCGGCATACGAGGTCCGAACGGCAGCGGCTGCGGCATCGGGGGCGGGCAGGGACGGCGGAGCCGGGACGGAAGGCCTCACGGCGGAGCCGGGCGCGGAGACAGGCCCGTACGGACCACCCACCGAGCCATCGGAGCGCGGGTCCGACGCGGCGGCATCCGCGAGCGGGGAGGGCTGGGCCGGGGCGGGAGGACTGGTGGCGGAGCCGGTGCGGCGGGGGTCCTCGCCGAACGCGGACGCGGCGACGCGACCCGCGGTGCCGGAGACGGGGCCGTCGGGCCTGGGCTCCGAGCCGACCGTGGAACGGGCCGGGAGCTCCACAGAAGCGGACTCGGACGGGCGCCGGGCGGCGTCGCCTTCGGCCCCTCGACCGCGCCGGGCAGCGTCGCCTTCGGCCTCCCGACCGTCCCAGGCGGCGTCGCTTGCGGCCCCTCGACCGTCCCAGGCGGCGTCGCCTTCGGCCTCCCGACCACGCCAGGCAGCGTCCCCCTCAGCCCCCTGACCGCCCCAGGCGGCATCACCATCGGCCCCCCGACCGCCCCAGACGGCATCGGCCTCAGCCCTCCCACCACGCCAGACGGCACCCCCCTCAGCCCCCCGACCATCCCAGGCGGCATCACCATCGGCCCCCCGACCACGCCGGGCAGTATCGCCGTCAGCCCCCCGACCGTGCCAGACGGCATCGCCATCCGGGTTCGGGGTGCGTGCGGGGGGCTCGGCGGGTGGGTTCCGTGTCGTCGGCGTTCCCCGGTGCGTGGGCTCGGTCCGTGGTGGCGCGGAGTCGGTCGGGCGCCGCACCGCGTGTGCGTTCCTCGGTTCCTGTCGGTCCAACTCCGCCAGGCGGCCACGGAGTTCCGTGCACCTCGCGGTGGCGCGGGCGTGGTCGTCGTGGGCCCAGGCGAGGTCGAGGCGGAGGGAGTCGGCCTCTTCGGCGGAGGACGGTGTGGACAGCAGACGGCTCAGTTCGGCCTGGCGCTCGGCGGCGTAGCGCTGTTCGCGGAGCATGACGTCGAGCCGGTCGAGCAGGGTGTCGCGTGCGCCCGGGTGGGCGTCGTACGCCGCCAGAGCGGCCCGGTGCAGGGCGCGGGCGCGCTCCCGCTCGGCCACCGCCGCGGCGCGGCCGTACGCCGCGGCGAGGTCCTCCAGCAGCGCCTCCACCACGTCCCAGGGCGGCACCTCGCTGCCGTCCAGGCAGGCCCGCATGCCGTCGGGGTCGCGCTGCCAGAAGACCCCGCTCCAGCCCCCGCCCTGGTCCAGGCGTGCCAGCAGACCGTCCAGGTAGCTCGCGAACTCCCGTACTCCACCAGGGAGTCGATCCACCGCCATCGCTCAGCTCCCGCCCGACCGCCGGCACTTCCAACGGGCAGGCAACACCAGTTGTGTTACGGCGCTGCTACGCAGAGTTTTCCGGCAGTGCGCGGACGCCTCATCGCGGCCCCGGGGCCGCTGCGCGGACCGGGCGTCTCACGCGGCCACGAGCAGGCACTGCGCCATCAGCTCGTCCATCGACAGCCCGAGGACTCGGGCGAGCGCGGCCACGGTGAAGAACGCGGGTGTCGGCGCCCGGCCCGTCTCGATCTTGCGGAGCGTCTCGGCGGACACGCCGGCCTGCGCGGCGACCTCGGCCATGCTCCGGCCGCCGCGCGCCTCGCGCAGCAACTGCCCGAGCCGCTCGCCGCGTTCGCGCTCTTCGGGAGTGAGAGGGGTGCGCACCATCCCCCCATTCTAATACCGGCCCCTCGACCGCCACCCCATTAAAATACCGGTATAGTAATTGGCATGGTGGAACTCAAGACGGACGCATCGATCGACGCCATGCACGCGGCGGGCCAGGTCGTCGGACGGGCCCTGACGGCCGTACGGCAGGCCGCGGCCGTCGGTGTCTCGCTGCTGGAGCTGGACGAGGTGGCGCGGGAGGTGCTGCGCGAGGCCGGGGCGTCCTCCCCGTTCCTCGGCTACCGCCCCTCCTTCGCCCCGACCCCCTTCCCGGCCGTGATCTGCGCCTCCGTGAACGACGCGATCGTGCACGGCATCCCCACCCGGTACCGGCTCCGCGACGGCGACCTGCTCTCCGTGGACTGCGGCGCGGAGCTGGACGGCTGGGCCGGCGACTCCGCGGTCAGCTTCACGGTGGGCCGCCCGCGCCCGGCGGACCTCCGCCTGATCCGGACGGCCGAGCGCGCCCTGGCGGCGGGCATCGAGGCGGCCGTCGCCGGCCACCGCATCGGCGACATCGCCCACGCCGTCGGCCGGGTCTGCCGTACGGCCGGCTACGGCATTCCGCAGGGCTTCGGCGGCCACGGCGTCGGCCGCCGCATGCACGAGGACCCCGAGGTCCCCAACGAGGGCCGTCCCGGCCGGGGCCTGCCCCTGCGCCCCGGCATGGTCCTCGCCATCGAGCCCATGCTCATCGCGAGCGGCGAGGACGGCTACTACGAGGCACCCGACGGCTGGACCCTGCGCACGACCGACGGCTCCAGAGCCGCCCATGTGGAGCACACGGTGGCGATCACGGAGACCGGTCCCAGGGTTCTCACGGCGAGGTAGGCGCCCCCGAAGGGACGCGGGGCCGTGTCGATGTGCGGTTCCGCCGCGGGCCCCAGCACCCGTACACGGCCCGCAGCCGCCGTACCGGACCGCGTCCCACCGCCCGTAGGCGAACATGCCTCCGCAAACGGATCGTGTCATCGTGGGCATGAACAGCCCCCCACCCGGTTACCCGGCGGAGCCAGTCGTCAGCGAAGGAAGCGCAACGCCATGACCAACGGCTACCCTCCTGACCCCTTCGGCGAGTTCCTGGCCCGCTTCTTCGGCGGGCCCCCCAGCGGAGCCAAACGCCACATCGACATCGGCCGTCTGCTCAGCCAGCCGGCTCGTGAGCTGGTCAGAGGGGCCGCCCTGTACGCCGCCGAGCACGGCAGCCGGGATCTGGACACCCAGCACCTGCTGCGCGCGGCGGTGGCGGCCGAGCCCACCCGGAGCCTGCTGAGCCGGGCGGGCGCCGACCCGGACTCGCTCGCCACCGAGATCGACGACCGGGCCGGCCCGGTGCAGCACCCGCCGGGCGAGGTGCCGCCGCCCACCTCGCTGTCGCTCACTCCGGCCGTCAAGCGCGCCCTGCTGGACGCGCACGACATGGCGCGGGCGAGCGGCGCCGGGTACATCGGCCCGGAGCACGTGCTGAGCGCGCTGGCAGCCAACCCCGACTCGGCGGCCGGCCACATCCTGCACGCGGCACGCTTCTCGGCCGGCTCCCTGCCGACCGAGGTCCCGGAGAGCACCCCGGCCCGCCCGGAGCGGCCGCGCGCCACCGGCACTCCGACGCTGGACAAGTACGGGCGCGACATGACCGAGCTGGCCCGGCAGGACCGGATCGACCCGGTCATCGGCCGGGAGAACGAGATCGAGCAGACCATCGAGGTGCTGTCGCGGCGCGGCAAGAACAACCCCGTCCTCATCGGGGACGCGGGCGTCGGCAAGACGGCCATCGTGGAGGGGCTCGCCCAGCGCATCGCCGACGGGGACGTGCCGGACGTCCTGGCGGGCCGCCGCGTCGTCGCGCTGGACCTCACCGGGGTCGTGGCCGGCACCCGCTACCGGGGTGACTTCGAGGAGCGCCTGAACACCATCGTGGAGGAGATCCGTGCCCATTCCGACCGGCTGATCGTGTTCATCGACGAGCTGCACACCGTCGTCGGCGCGGGCTCCGGCGGCGAGGGCGGCGCGATGGACGCCGCGAACATCCTCAAGCCCGCCCTCGCCCGGGGCGAGCTGCACATCGTGGGCGCGACCACGCTGGAGGAGTTCCGCCGGATCGAGAAGGACGCGGCGCTGGCCCGCCGGTTCCAGCCGATCCTGGTGCCCGAGCCGACGGTCGAGGACACCGTCGAGATCCTGCGCGGGCTGCGCGACCGGTACGAGGCTCACCACCAGGTCCGCTACAGCGACGAGGCGCTGGCCGCCGCCGTGGAGCTGTCCGACCGGTACCTCACCGACCGGCGGCTGCCCGACAAGGCCATCGACCTGATCGACCAGGCGGGCGCCCGGGTACGGCTCGGCGCGCGGACCAAGGACACGGACGTACGGGCGATGGAGCGCGAGGTCGAGCAGCTGGTCCGGGACAAGGACCAGGCGGTCGCCGACGAGGACTACGACGAGGCCAAGCAGCTGCGCGACCGGATCGGCGAGCTCAAGCAGCGGATCATGGAGGCGAGCGGCGAGGAGAAGGTCGACGAGGGGCTGGACCTGGAGGTGACGGCGGAGGCCATCGCGGAGGTGGTGTCCCGGCAGACCGGCATCCCGGTCAGCCGCCTCACCCAGGAGGAGAAGGAACGGCTGCTCGGCCTGGAGGAGCACCTGCACCAGCGGGTCGTCGGCCAGGAGGAGGCCGTCGGCGTGGTCGCCGAGGCGGTACTGCGCTCCCGCGCCGGGCTCGCGAGCCCCCACCGGCCGATCGGCAGCTTCCTGTTCCTCGGCCCGACCGGCGTCGGCAAGACCGAGCTGGCCCGGGCGCTCGCCGAGGCGCTGTTCAGCAGCGAGGACCGCATGGTCCGCCTCGACATGAGCGAGTACCAGGAGCGGCACACCGTCTCCCGGCTGGTCGGCGCCCCGCCCGGATACGTCGGGCACGAGGAGGCCGGTCAGCTCACCGAGGTGGTGCGCCGGCACCCGTACTCGCTGCTCCTGCTCGACGAGGTGGAGAAGGCCCACCCGGACGTCTTCAACATCCTGCTGCAGGTCCTGGACGACGGCCGGCTGACCGACTCCCAGGGCCGGACGGTGGACTTCACCAACACGGTCATCGTGATGACCAGCAACCTCGGCTCGGAGGCGATCACCCGGCGCGGTGCCGGGATCGGGTTCGGGCCGGGCGGCGCGGAGGCCGACGAGGAGGCGCGGCGCGAGCAGGTCCTGCGCCCGCTGCGCGAGCACTTCCGGCCGGAGTTCCTCAACCGCATCGACGAGATCGTCATCTTCAGGCAGCTGACCGGCGAGCAACTGCGGCAGATCACCGACCTGCTGCTGGAGGGCACCCGGCGGCTGCTGGACGGGCAGGGCATCGGGGTGGAGTTCACGCCCGCCGCCGTCGACTGGCTCGCCGAGCGCGGCTACCAGCCGGAGTACGGCGCCCGCCCGCTGCGCCGCACCATCCAGCGGGAGGTGGACAACCAGCTGTCCCGGCTGCTGCTGAACGGCACGATCTCCAAGGGCAGCCGGGTGACGGTGGACGCGAGGGACGGCCGGCTCGACTTCCGCGCCGAGGAAGCGCCGCCGCCCGCAGCCGAGTTGTGACGCCGGCCGTCCGCCGGTGAGGTCGTCTCGTGGTCCCGGCGCCGGGTCCACGGCCGCGCTACGGCGCCGGACACACCACCATCGCCGAGCCGCCGCCGCGTCGTACCTTCTCTGCGGCGGCCAGCCACCTGCCGTCCGGCAGCCGTTGCACACCGGTGGCCGCGCCGATCTCCGGGTTGAGCTTGAACGAGTGCCCGATGGCCTCCAGCTGCTTGCGCAACTCACTGTTGTACAGGGCCGGTTCGAGCTCGGTCTGGGCGGCGTTGCGCTGACTGGCGCGGGGTGCGGCGATCGCGTCGACCAGCGGCAGATGCCGGTCCAGGAACCCGGTGAGCGTCTGCAGCACGGTGGTGATGATGGTCGCGCCGCCGGGTGAACCGAGGGCCACCACCGGCCGGCCCAGCCGGTCCAGGACGATGGTCGGGGAGATCGACGAGCGGGGCCGCTTGCCCGGACCGGGCAGGTTCGGGTCGTGGACGGCCGGGTTGGCCGGGGTGAAGGAGAAGTCCGTCAGCTCGTTGTTGAGCAGGAAGCCCCGGCCGGGCACGGTGATGCCGCTGCCGCCGGTCTGCTCGATGGTGAGCGTGTAGGCGACGACGTTGCCCCACCTGTCGGCCACGGTCAGATGCGTGGTGTTCTCGCCCTCGTACGTCGTCGGGGCCGCCGTACCACCCTTGTGGCAGGCCGCCGGGTGGCGCGGGTCCCCGGGGGCCAGCGGGCTGGTGAGGACCGCGTCGTCCTTGATCAGGCAGGCGCGCGAGTCGGCGTACTTCTGCGACAGCAGCTGCCGCGTCGGTACGTCCTCGAAGGCCGGGTCGCCGACCCAGCGCCCGCGGTCGGCGAAGGCGATCCGGCCGGCCTCGATGTAGTGGTGCAGGTACTGCACCTCGCTCGCCTTCGAAAGGTCGGTGTTCTCCAGGATGTTGAGGGCCTCACCGACCGTCGTGCCGCCCGAGGAGGAGGGTGCGATGGAGTACACGTCCAGACCGCGGTACGACGTCCTGGTGGGCGCCTGGAACTTGGCGCGGTAGACGGCGAGGTCCTTCTCGGCGAGCTTGCCGGGGCGGGCGTTCCAGCCGGAGGCGGGGTCCACGGGCGGGTGTTCGACCGTGTTGACGATGTCGTCGCCGATGTCCCCGCGGTAGATCGCGGCGATGCCCTTGCGGCCCAGTTCCTCGTAGGTGCGGGCGAGTTCGGGGTTCTTCAGGGTGGACCCGACGACGGGGAGCTTTCCGTCCGGCAGGAACAGCTTCGCGGTGTCCGGGAAGTAGCGGAACCGGGTCTCGTTGGACGCGGTCTGCGAACGGAAGGTGTCGTCCACCGTGAAACCGTCCCGGGCGATCCGCTCGGCCGGCTTCAGGACGGTGCCGAGCCGCTCGCTGCCCCACTCGTCCAGCGCCTGCTGCCAGGTGGCGGGCGTGCCGGGGGTACCGACGCTCAGGCCGCTGCTGACGGCGTCGGCGAACGCGAGCGGCTTGCCGTTCTCCGTGAACAGGTCGGAGTCCGCGCTGAGCGGCGCCGTCTCACGGCCGTCGATGGTGTGCACGGTGCGGGTTTTGGCGTCGTAGTAGACGAAGTAGCCGCCTCCGCCGACGCCCGCCGAGTAGGGCTCGGTGACGCCGAGCGCCGCGGCGGTGGCGACGGCCGCGTCGACCGCGTTGCCGCCGTGTCTGAGCACCTCGATGCCGGCGGCGGACGCGTCCGCGTCCACGCTGGCCACGGCACCGCCGTAGCCGACGGCCACGGGAACCTTGGCGGCCGTACGACTCGTTGCCGGGGCGGGTGGCGCCGCCGCCCCCACCGACACCACGGCGGCCGAGACCGCCAGAACCGCCAGTTTCCGCGTACCTGGGCGACCCATGCGTACCTCCCGTCGGGACAGTCCGCGCAGCGTAACCAGATCGGTCCAGTACCGACAGTACGCGTCCGCGCCCTGCCACACGAACGTCACGCGTCGAACACAAGTACGTTGCCGTCGCCCGCGCCCGCTACCATGCGCGGCCATGAACGACGACGTGCGCAACATCGTCCTGGGCCTGGTGGCGACCGGGATCTCGGCCTCACTGGGCTGGCTCGCCCGGACCTGTCTGTGGCGCCGCAGACTCCGCCGCAAGCAGGCCTTCTTCGGGATGCCGGACCACTCGGAGTCGCTGCTCGTGGTCAACCACACGGCGGGCGGGCCGGAGCTGTCGGTGAAACGCCACGACGTGTTCGCCCTGCTGGAACTCTCCGCCCTCGTCAAGGACTGCAACGCGCACGTCCGGGTCGTGGGGCACGACGACATCCAGCAAGGCTTCGGTGAGCGCACGGAGTTCTGCGTGGGCGGGCCCTACTCGAACCGCCGGACGGAGGCTCACCTGTCCTCCCTTCTGCCGGGTGTGTGGATGAACGTGGAGACGGACGCCGGTCCGCAGCTGGGCGCCCTGCGGATCGGCGGGGAGAACTACCGCATGGAGCGCGGCCGGAACGAGTACGTGCTGCTCGCCCGGCTCACCGCGGACGGCCGGGCGGACTCCCGCCCGGTGTTCCTCTTCTGCGGCCAGCGCGCCATCACCAACCAGGCCGCGACCCGGTATCTCGCCCGCCACCACGAGCGGCTGCACCGCAAGTACGGCACCGGTTCGTTCGTCCTGCTGCTGAAGGTGGTCAACTCCCAGGCGTACGGCCCGGATGTGGTGGAGCTGGTGGCGGACGTGACGCGGGCGGCGCGGACGCCCCTGCCGGAACCGGCTGCCGCCGCGGGTGAATGACACCCTCAACAATCTTTACTGGCACGTAACTTACCGACGGGTTACTTGCGGTAAGGAAGAAAGGTTACCGTCGGGTCACTTTGCACTGTTGACGAGTGAAGGAGTGACCCATGGGACATGGTCGCACCACGCTGCGCAGCACCGCCGCCACAGCCGTCTCGGCCGCGCTGATCGCCGGTACCGTCGTCGGCCTGGCGCCCGCCGCTCAGGCCGACGCCCCGTCCGTCCGCTTCGTGGACATCACGGGCGACGGCGGCACCCTGCTGAAGGGGAACGTCGTCACACCCGCCGGCGCCGACGGCTCGCGCCGCTACCCGCTTCTCGTGCTGCCCACGAGCTGGTCCTTCCCGCAGGTCGAGTACCTCGCCCAGGCGCAGAAGCTCGCCGACGCCGGCTATGTGGTGCTCACCTACAACGTCCGCGGATTCTGGCAGTCCGGCGGTCAGATAGAAGTGGCCGGTCCGCCGGACGTAGCGGACGCCTCCAAGGTCATCGACTGGGCCCTCGCGAACACGCCGGCCGACCCGCAGCACGTCGGCATGGCCGGAGTGTCCTACGGCGCCGGGATCAGCCTGCTCGCCGCCGCGCACGACAAGCGCATCAAGGCCGTGGCCGCGCTCAGCGGCTGGGCGGACCTGATCGAGTCCATCTACTCGGGCCGCACCCAGCATGTGCAGGCGGCGGCCGTCCTGGACGGCACGGCCACCCTCACCGGCCGCGAGAGCCCCGAACTGAGGAAGATCTTCGACAACCTGTACTCCTCGAACCTGTCGAAGGAACAGGAGATGATCGACTGGGGACGGAAGCGTTCCGTCGCGACCCATGTCGACCAGCTGAACAAGAACGGCGCGGCGGTGATGCTCGCCAACGCCTGGGGCGACACGGTCTTCCCGGTCAACCAGTACGCCGATTTCTACGAGAAGCTGACCGTGCCCAAGCGGCTCGAACTGCGGCCCGGCGACCACGCGACCGCCGAGCTGCCCGGCCTGTTCGGACTGCCCAACGACGTGTGGACGGACACCGGACGCTGGTTCGACCACTACCTCAAGGGAGCCGACAACGGCATCGACCGTGAACAGCCGGTCCGGCTGAAGTCCCGTAGCGCGGGGGAATACGAGGGCTACCCGGACTGGAAGTCGGTCGAGGCGACACGCAGGAAGTTCACGCTCGACGGCTCCAGCACCATCCACGCGAACGTCGACTCCGGCGCGGACGGCGGGATCGTCTTCCTCTCCAGCATCCTCGACCAGATCGCCCAACTGCCGCCGATGGCCTCCATCCCCCTGCTGCCGCGCCGTTGGGCGGCCGTGTGGCAGTCGGAGCGGTACGGCAGCGCCCAGCGGGTGCGCGGCACGGCACGCCTGCACACCACACTGACGCCGACGGCGGAGAGCGGCACCCTCGTCGCCTACCTGTACGACGTGGGGCCGCTCGGCATCGGCAAACTGGTCACGAACGCGCCGTACACCTGGCACGGGCGGACGCCCGGCGAGCCGTTCCGCGTCGACCTGGACCTGTTCTCCACCGCCTACGACGTGCCCGCCGGGCACCGCCTGGCGCTGGTGGTCGACACGGTCGACCCGCTGTACATCGAGCACAACCCGTCCGGCGCGCAGCTGACCTTCTCCTCGCCCTCGGACGACCCGTCGTACGTGTCCGTCCCCGTGCGCGAGCAGTGATCTCCGGCTGCCGCCGGACGAGCCTGGCCCGTGTGAACTGCCGCCCCCTGGGGTTTCGCAGCACGCACATCCCGGTGCAGATCGGCGAGCTCACCATCACCACAGGGATGAACGGCACATCCTAGTCGAGGCCGGAGGTGCTGAGCTTCCCCGGTGCCGAAACGATCCACTGGGCGGCGAGGTTGAGGGAAGCTCAGGTCTCGGCGATCTCCGCGTACAGCTGGGACAGCTCGGGGACACCGCTCGCCGCCCAGTCCTGCCCGGCGCCCACCACCTCGATCTCGCGGCCGGAGGCCAGCCGTACGACCGCCTCACCGTCGGGGCGGATCCGCCAGGCGGCGCCGGACACGGTGCGCACCACGACCGTGCCCAGGTACAGCCCCGCGTCATGGCCCAGCCAGGGCAGGGTCTCCGTGTCGTCGCGCCAGCGCGGAACCAGCTGGTCCAAGGCCTCCAGGGAGGCCGGGGTGTCGTCGAGGCGGACACCCGCCCGGGCCGCCTGCGCGCGCAGCAGCTCGCACTCGGAGAGCAGCGCGGCGACCGCCTCGGGGTCGGCAGGGGGTGCCCCCACCCTCGAATCGGCTCGCGCGGGGGCACCCCCCTCGTCACCGTTCTTCTTGCGCCGGTGGCCCAGGAACGGAAGATTCATGGAACCAGCGTGGCATCAGACGTCGAGGTCGACCACCACCGGAGCGTGATCGGAGGCACCCTTGCCCTTGCGCTCCTCGCGGTCGACGTAGGCGTCCTTGACGGCCTGGGCGAACGGTTCGTTGCCGTACACCAGGTCGATGCGCATGCCGCGGTTCTTCGGGAAGCAGAGCTGGCGGTAGTCCCAGTACGTGAACGGGTGGTCGTACTTCAGCGGGCGGGGCACCACGTCGGCCAGGCCCGCCTCGCGCAGGGAGGCCAGAGCGGCGCGCTCGGCGGGGGTGACATGTGTGGAGCCCTCGAAGGCGGCCACGTCGTAGACGTCGTCGTCGGTCGGCGCCACGTTGTAGTCACCCATGACCGCGAAGGGGCGGCTGCCCTGTGCGTCGCCGTACACGGCCGCCTTGAGGGCCTCGAACCACTGGAGCTTGTAGGCGTAGTGCGGGTGCTCGACCTCGCGGCCGTTGGGGACGTACACCGACCAGACGCGGACGGGGCCGCAGGTCGCCGAGATGGCGCGCGGCTCGGTGACGCCGTCGAAGCCGGGGTCGCCAGGCAGGCCCTTGACCACGTCCTCCATGCCGACGCGGGAGAGCACCGCCACGCCGTTCCACCGGCCGGTCGCGTGGACCGCCGACTCGTAGCCCAGCTCGCGCAGCTCGTCGGACGGGAACTGGTCCTCGGCGACCTTGGCCTCCTGGAGGCAGAGCACGTCGGTGCCGCTGCTCTCCAGCCAGGCCAGCAGCCTCGGGAGGCGGGCGGTGATCGAGTTCACGTTCCAGGTAGCGATGCGCATGCCTCACAACCTACCCGGCGCCTCTGACAACGGACTCAGATCTCGGTGGAGGCCCCCGGCGACAGCCGCTGGTGGTCCGTGCCGCCCAGGGCGCCGATCTGGCGGTCGTAGATCGGGCGGGCGAGATCGGTGAGCAGGGCGTCGTGGACGTCGTAGGCGCGCTGCGGCCGCACCTCGCGGACGTAGTCGATGACCTCGGAGATCTTGTTCCAGGGGGCCATCACCGGGAGCATCAGCGTCTCCACCTGCCGGCCGGGCACGGTGAGGGCGTCGCCGGGGTGGAAGACCCTGCCGTCGTCGATCAGATAGCCGACGTTGGTGATGCGCGGGATGTCCGGGTGGATCACCGCGTGCAGCTCGCCGTGGACCTGCACCTCGAAGCCGGCCGCGGTGAAGGTGTCGCCGTGACCGACGGTGTGCACCCGCCCCGGGAAGGCCGCCGAGATCTGGTCGGCGACGGACTTCAGCGTCCAGATCTCGGCGGCCGGGTTGTTCTCCATGGCGGCGCGCAGCCGGAACTCGTCGAAGTGGTCCGGGTGTTCGTGCGTGACCAGGACGGCGTCCGCGCCGAGCGCGGCGTCCGGTTCGCTGAAGCCGCCCGGATCGATGACAAGCGTCTGCCCGTCCTTCTCCAGGCGGACGCAGGCGTGGGACTTCTTCGTGAGCTTCATGGCTCACCATCCTGCCGAACCCGGCCGCCGGCCGGGCCCGGCGGCGCGCGGCTCACTCGGCGGGCGTGGTCTCCTCCTGGATGACCTGCCGGGCCACCCGGAACGCGCCGGCCGCGGCCGGCACCCCGCAGTACACGGCCGTCTGCAGCAGCACTTCCTTTATCTCGTCCGGGGTGAGCCCGTTGCGCAGGGCCGCCCGGGTGTGGGAGGCCAGCTCCTCCAGATGGCCCCCGGCGACCAGCGCGGACAGCGCGACGCAGCTGCGGGTACGGCGGTCCAGTCCGGGCCGGTCCCAGATCTCGCCCCAGGTGTAGCGGGTGACGAGGTCCTCGAAGTCCCCGGAGAACGCGTCGGCCTCGGCCAGCGCCCGGTCCACGTGTGCGTCGCCGAGCACCTCCCGGCGGATCTTGAGCCCGGTCTCGTACCGGTCGGGCCGCGCGGCCGGCTGCGCCGGTGCGGCGGCCGGGGCGATCTCGGCGACCGGCGCGGCCGACGGCGCCACCGCCGGGACCGGGACGGCCGGCGCCGCCGGCAGGACCGTCTGGCCGGTCTCGTAGGGCTGCTGCCAGGCGGTGGAGAAGTGGTGCACCAGCAGGTCGGTGACGGCCGCCGGCTGCTCGACCGGGACCAGGTGGGAGGCGCCGGGGACGACCGCGAGCCGGGCGTCCGGGATGCCGGCGACCAGCGTGCGGGCCTCGGCGGGCCCGGTGACCTGGTCGTCGGCGCCGACGAGCACGAGCGTCGGCACGCCGACCCGGCCCAGTTCGGCCCGTACGTCGAACACGGCGAGCGCCTCGCAGGCGGCGATGTAGCAGCCCGGGTCGGTGGTGCGGACCATCTGCACCGCCCACTCGGTGATCGCGGGCTGCGCCGCGGCGAACCCGCCGGTGAACCAGCGGTCGGGGGCGGTCCGGGCGACCGGGTCCAGCCCGTTCGTCCGTACGACCACCCCGCGCTGCCGGAACTCGTCGGCGGTCCCGAACCGGGGCGAGGCCGCGACCAGCGCCAGGGAGGCGAGCCGTGCGGGGTGGCGCAGGGCCAGCTCGATGCCGATCGCACCGCCCAGCGCGCAGCCCGCGTAGCCGAACCGCTGCACACCGAGGGCGTCCAGCGTGGCCAGCAGCCGGCCGGCCAGCTCGGCGACGGAACCGGCCGGGTGGGCGGGGGCCCCGCCGTGACCGGGCAGGTCGAACCGCAGGACCCGCCACTGCTTGGTCAGCTCCGGCACCTGGCGGTCCCACATGTGGCGGGTCGTGCCGAGGGACGGTCCCAGGACCAGGACCGGTGCGCCTTCCGGTCCGTCGAAGCCGTGTTCCAGGAGTTCAGTCGTCGTCGTGCTCACCCGTTCACGCTCGCACATCTCACGAGCGGAGCGGACAGCGGGGGCGCCCCGGCAGGAACCTGGGCGCCCCCGGCGTCCGGGGCGGACGGAGCGCTGACGTCCCTGGTCAGAGGGTATGAGGGAGACACGCGAAGGGAGTTCGGGGCCGTACCGCCCGGCGGCTGGGGGCCGGCTGCGCGGCGAGCACCTCAGCGCCCGCGCCCTTCGAAGCGGTAGCCCATGCCGGGCTCGGTGATCAGATAGCGGGGGTGGGAGGGGTCCGTCTCCAGCTTGCGGCGCAACTGCGCCATGTAGACGCGCAGGTAGTTGGTCTTGTTGCGCTGCGAGACGCCCCACACCTCCTGCAGCAGGTGCTTCTGCGTGATCAGCCGGCCGGGGTGGGTCACCAGGATCTCCAGCAGATGCCACTCGGTCGGGGTGAGCCGTACGTCCCGCCCGTGGCGTACTGCCTTCTTGGCGAGCAGGTCGATGCTGAAGTCCGCCGTCTCGACCAGCGTCGACTCCGGCACGAGCGGTGTGTCCTCGGTACGGCGGACGGCGGCCCGCAGCCGGGCCAGCAACTCGTCCATGCTGAACGGCTTGGTGACGTAGTCGTCGGCACCCGCATCGAGCGCGGCCACCTTCTCGTCGGACCCCTGCCGCGCGGACAGGACCATGACCGGGGCACGGGTCCAGCCGCGCAGTGCCTGGAGGACGTCGATGCCGTCCATGTCGGGCAGGCCGAGGTCGAGCAGGACCACGTCGGGCCGGCGCGCGGCGGCGAGCCGGAGGGCCGTGGCACCGTCGGGGGCGGCGTCCACGCCGTAGTGACGTGCCTGCAAGTTGATGACGAGGGCCCGCACGAGCTGCGGGTCGTCCTCCACCACGAGCACCCTGGTCATGGCGTGTGCCTCTCCTGTCATGCATAAGGCGGTCACGTGCGCGTCACAAGGTCCTTGAGCGCGATGTTGAGCTCCAGGACGTTCACGCGGGGTTCGCCCATGAAGCCGAGGGTGCGGCCGGTGGTGTGGTCCTTGACCAGCTTCTGCACGGCGGAGACGGACAGGCCGTTCCTCACGGCGACCCGGTGGACCTGAAGGTCCGCGTAGGCCGGGGAGATGTCCGGGTCCAGGCCGGAGCCGGAGGAGGTGACGGCGTCGGCGGGGACCCGGGACGGCTCGACCGTGTAGCCGGGTACGGAATTGTCCTTGACCACCTCGGCCTTCGCCTGCTCGACGGAGCCGACGAGCTTCTTGCTGTCGGCGGACAGGTTGGTGGCGCCGGACAGGATCAGCCTGTACTGCGTGTTGAGGCTGTTCGTACCGAGGCCGTCGGCCGGGCGGGGCTGGAAGTACGCGAGGTCGTACCCCTGTTGGCCGATCAGGGACGAGCCGGCGACCCTGCCGTCCGCCTTGATCTCCGAGCCGTTCGCCCGGTCGGCGAAGAGCGCCTGGGCCACACCTGTGACGGCCAGCGGATAGATGACGCCGGTGAGCACGGTCAGCACCAGCAGTGCCCTGAGGCCCGCGCCCAGCAACCGGACTGCGTTCGCAAGGGAGTTGTTCATGGTGGACTTCACCCGATCCCGGGGATGAGCGAGATGAGCAGGTCGATGATCTTGATGCCGATGAAGGGTGCGACCAGGCCGCCGATGCCGTAGATCCCGAGGTTGCGGCGGAGCATCCTGTCGGCGCTCATCGGCCGGTACCGCACACCCTTCAGGGACAGCGGCACCAGCGCGATGATGATCAGCGCGTTGAAGACGACGGCCGACAGGATCGCGGAGTCGGGCGAGGACAGGTGCATGACGTTCAGCTTGTCCAGGCCCGGGTGGACCGCCGCGAACAGCGCCGGGATGATCGCGAAGTACTTCGCGACGTCATTGGCGATGGAGAACGTCGTCAGCGCACCCCGGGTGATGAGGAGTTGCTTGCCGATCTCGACGATCTCGATCAGCTTGGTCGGGTTGGAGTCGAGGTCGACCATGTTGCCGGCCTCCTTGGCGGCCGACGTACCGGTGTTCATCGCCACGCCGACGTCCGCCTGGGCGAGGGCCGGGGCGTCGTTGGTGCCGTCACCGGTCATCGCGACCAGCTTGCCGCCCGCCTGCTCCCGCTTGATGAGGGCCATCTTGTCCTCGGGCGTGGCCTCGGCGAGGAAGTCGTCGACGCCCGCCTCCTCGGCGATCGCCTTCGCGGTCAGCGGGTTGTCACCCGTGATCATGACCGTTTTGATGCCCATGCGGCGCAGCTCCTCGAACCGCTCCCGCATGCCCTGCTTGACGACGTCCTTGAGGTGGACGACACCCAGCACCCGGGCGCCCCTGTCGTCGTGCACGGCGACCAGCAGCGGGGTGCCGCCCGCCGCCGAGATGCGGTTGGCTGTCGCGTCCGCGTCCTTGGCGACCGTGCCGCCCCGCTCCTCCACCCAGGCGAGGACGGAAGCAGTTGCACCCTTGCGGATCTTCCGGCCGTCGACGTCCACACCCGACATGCGGGTCTGGGCGGTGAACTCGATCCACTCGGCGCCGACCAGCTCGCCCTGGTGGCGCTCGCGCAGCCCGTACTTCTCCTTGGCGAGGACGACGACGGAACGGCCCTCGGGGGTCTCGTCGGCCAGCGAGGACAGCTGGGCCGCGTCGGCCACCTCCGCCTCGGTGGTGCCCTTGACCGGCACGAACTCGGCGGCCTGGCGGTTGCCGAGCGTGATGGTGCCCGTCTTGTCCAGCAGCAGGGTCGACACGTCACCGGCGGCCTCGACCGCACGCCCGGACATGGCCAGCACATTGCGCTGCACCAACCGGTCCATGCCCGCGATACCGATCGCGGACAGCAGGGCGCCGATCGTGGTCGGGATCAGGCAGACCAGCAGGGCGACCAGCACGACCATGGTCAGGTGCGTGCCCGCGTAGGTCGCGAACGGCGGCAGGGTGGCGCAGGCCAGCAGGAAGACGATGGTCAGCGAAGCGAGCAGGATGTTCAGCGCGATCTCGTTGGGCGTCTTCTGCCGGGCGGCGCCCTCGACCAGGTTGATCATCCGGTCGATGAAGGTCTCGCCCGGCTTCGTCGTGATCCTGATGACGATCCGGTCGGACAGGACCTTCGTACCGCCCGTGACGGCGCAACGGTCACCGCCGGACTCCCGGATCACCGGAGCGGACTCACCCGTGATCGCCGACTCGTCCACCGAGGCGACACCCTCGACGACGTCACCGTCACCGGGAATGACATCGCCGGCCTCGCAGACCACCAGGTCGCCGATCCGCAGATCGGTGCCGGGAACCCGCTCTTCGAAGTCCCCGGTGATCCGGCGGGCGACCGTGTCGGTCCTGGCCTTGCGCAGGGTGTCCGCCTGCGCCTTGCCCCGGCCCTCGGCGACCGCCTCGGCGAGGTTGGCGAAGAGCACGGTCAGCCACAGCCAGACACTGATCGTCCAGCCGAACCAGTCGGTCGGGTCCTTGGCGGAGAAGACGGTGGTCAGGACCGAGCCGATCCACACCACGAACATCACGGGCGACTTGGCCATCACCCGCGGGTCGAGCTTGCGGAAGGCTTCCGGCAGGGACCTGACCAGCTGCTCGGGATCGAAGAGACCCGCTCCGACCCGGCCTTCGGCGGGCCTGTGCCCGGTGGGTGCGTCCTGGTGGGGCGCAAGGGTGGGGGTGGACATGGAGTCCTCGTGGTTTTCCGTTCGGGTGGTCATCACGCCAGTCCTTCGGCGAGCGGCCCCAGCGCGAGGGCCGGGAAGTACGTGAGACCGGTGATGATCAGGATCGCGCCGACCAGCAGGCCGGCGAACAGCGGTTTCTCGGTGCGCAGGGTGCCCGCGGTGACCGGGATCGGCCTCTGCCCGGCGAGCGAACCGGCCAGGGCCAGGACGAACACCATCGGCAGGAAGCGGCCGAGCAGCATCGCGAGTCCGGTCATGGTGTTGAACCAGTCGGTGTTCGCGTTCAGGCCGGCGAAGGCGGAGCCGTTGTTGTTCGACGCCGAGGTGAAGGCGTACAGCACCTCGGAGAACCCGTGCGCACCGGAGTTGAGCATCGAGTGCGGCGGGGTCGGCAGCGCCATCGAGGCCGCGGAGAAGACCAGCACCAGCGCCGGGGTGACCAGGATGTAGCAGGCGGCCAGCTTCATCTCCCGGCCGCCGATCTTCTTGCCCAGGTACTCGGGCGTACGGCCCACCATCAGGCCGGCGATGAACACCGCGATGACCGCCATGATCAGCATGCCGTAGAGGCCGGAGCCGGTGCCGCCGGGCGCGATCTCGCCCAGCATCATGCCGAGCATCGCGATCCCGCCGCCCAGGCCGGTGAAGGACGAGTGGAAGGAGTCCACCGCACCCGTCGAGGTGAGCGTCGTCGACGTCGCGAAGATCGACGAGGAGCCGACCCCGAAGCGGACCTCCTTGCCCTCCATCGCCCCGCCCGCGATCTGCAGCGCCGGGCCGTGGTGCGCGAACTCGGTCCACATCATCAGCGCGGTGAAGCCCAGCCAGATCGTGCCCATCGTGGCGAGGATCGCGTACCCCTGCTTCACCGAGCCGACCATCACGCCGAAGGTGCGGGTCAGCGAGAACGGGATCACCAGGATCAGGAAGATCTCCAGGAGGTTGGTGAACGGGGTCGGGTTCTCGAAGGGGTGGGCGGAGTTGGCGTTGAAGATGCCGCCGCCGTTCGTGCCCAGCTCCTTGACGGCCTCCGTCGAGGCGACCGCGCCGCCGTTCCACTGCTGGGCACCGCCCGTGAACTGCCCGACCTCATGGATGCCGGAGAAGTTCTGGACCACCCCGCACGCCACCAGTACGACGGCGGCGATCGCGGCGCCCGGCACCAGGATCCTCAGCGTGCCGCGCACCAAGTCGGACCAGAAGTTGCCGAGTTCGCCGCCGCGCGAGCAGGTGAACCCGCGCATCAGCGCCACGGCCACCGCCATGCCCACGGCCGCCGACACGAAGTTCTGCACGGCCAGACCGGCGACCTGGACGACATGCCCGATCGTCTGCTCACCGTAGTACGACTGCCAGTTGGTGTTGGTCACGAACGACACGGCCGTGTTGAACGACTGCGCCGGGCCGACCGAGGAGAAGCCGAGCGAACCGGGCAGCACGCCCTGGAGCCGCTGGAGGAGGTAGAGGAAGAGGATGCTGACGGCGGAGAAGGCCAGCACACCGCGCAGGTACGCGGGCCAGGTCATCTCGGCGTCAGGGTTGGCACCGATGGCCCGGTGGATCCACTTCTCCACCCGCAGGTGCTTCTTCGAGGAGTAAACCTTGGCCATGTAGTTGCCGAGGGGGATGTGGGCGAGCGCCAGTGCGCCCATGAGGGCGAGCAGCTGGAGGAAGCCCGCGACTTCTGGACTCATGTGCTGTTCTCAGAACCTCTCCGGGAAGATCAGGGCGAGGACGAGATAGCCCAGCAGGGCGACGGCCATGACCAGGCCGGTGATGTTCTCGGCGGTCACAGCTTCGTCACCCCCTTGGCGACGAGGGCCACCAGCGCGAAACCCGCGAGCACGGTGACGACGAAGGCCAGATCGGCCATCGTGAACTCCTGGAGTGAGGTTCGGTGGAAACGGACGGTTAGAGAAAACCGCCTGTCCGGCCGGATCCGGTCGTCGTTGACGGCTCTCTTACGGCGGCCCGTACGGCTTTGACGGGACCCTTACGGCTCACGGCAGCCGGAAGCGCAGCCGGCAGATCACCGCGTCCGTCTCCCGGCGCACGGCATGGGCGACGACGGCACCCCGCTGGTTCTGCAGCAGCCGCTGCCACAGCCGTTCGGGCTCGGTCTCCGGGATCAGCACGGTGACCCGCGTGCCCGGCTCGGTGGCGGCCACCTCACGCACATAGGCGGCGATCGGACGGCCCAGACTGCGCCGCTCGGCGGCCAGCCGCACCAGCTCCACCCCCGGGTCCCACTCCGCCCAGGCCCGCTCCAGGGCGCACAGATGGGCCCGGTCCTCGGGGTCCGGGTAGCCCACGGTCACGGCCTGCACCTCGTCGCCGAGCGAGCCGGCCGCGGTCAGCGCCTCCGAGGTCAGCCGGGACAGGGACGACACCGGAACGACCACCAGCGAGCGTTCCCGGTGCGGGGCCTGCGGTATCCGGCCGAGGCCGAGCCGCTCGCCGATCCGGCCATAGGCGCGGTGCACGGTCTCGAAGGCGACGACCAGCACCGGCAGCGCGATCACGATCAGCCACGCGCCCTCCTCGAACTTGCTCGCGGTCACGACCACGGTCGCGACACCGGTGAGCAGCGCGCCGAAGCCGTTGAGCAGCGCCTTCCCGCGCCACCTCCGCCCCCGTGCCCGACGCCAGTGCCGGACCATCCCGGTCTGCGCGATCGTGAAGCCGACGAAGACACCGACGGCGAACATCGGCACCAGGGTGTTGGTGTCACCGCCGGAGAAGACCAGCAGCGCGGCCGAGACCACCGCGAGTGCGAGGACGCCGTGCCGGTGGACCTGACGGTTGGCCTTCAGGGCGAAGACGTGCGGCGCGTAGTTGTCGCGGGCGAGCAGCTTCAGCAGGACCGGCAGCCCGCCGAAGGAGGTGTTCGCGGACAGCGCCAGCAGGATCATCGTCGCGAACTGGATGACGTAGAACGCCCCGTTGTGGCCGAGCGAGGCGTCCGCGAGCTGCGCGAGGACCGTGACGCCCTCGACCGGCTGCAGGTGGAAGCGGCGGATCAGCACCGACAGACCGATGAGCATCAGAGCGAGTACGGCACCGAGGGCGACCTCCGCGCGCTGGGCCCGGCGGACCCGCGGCACCCGGAAGGACGGAACGGCGTTCGCGATGGCCTCGACGCCGGTGAGTGCGGCACAGCCGGAAGCGAAGGCCTTCAGCAGGAGCAGGGCGCCCACGGCGGAGGCGTTGTCCGCGACGACCGAGGCGTGCCCGGCCGCCGTCACCGTGCTCACCGGATGCGAACGGAACAGGCCGACGGCGACGAGGACGAGGACCGAGCCGACGAACACGGCCGTCGGCACGATGAACACCCGCGCCGACTCCGCGATCCCGCGCAGATTGACGCCGGTGATCAGCGCGAGCACCACGAGGCACAGCCACAGCCGGTCGTCGTACAGAGCGGGGAAGGCGGAAGTCAGGGCCGCCACGCCCGCCGTCACGGCGACGGCGACGTTGAGGACGTAGTCCAGCACCAGCGAGGCGGCGGCCACCAGACTCGTGCGCGCCCCCAGATGCGTCCTCGCCACGGCGTAGGAGCCGCCGCCGTCCGGGAAGGCCGCGATCACCTGCCGGTACGACGCCACCAGCACGGCCAGCAGGGCGGTGATGGCCAGCGTCACCGGCATCGTGAAGCCGAGGCCGTGGGCGCCCGCGCCGGCCAGCACGAGCACGATCGCTTCCGGGCCGTACGCCACCGAAGCCATCGCGTCCAGCGACAGCGCCGCGAGGCCCGTGATCGCGGTCAGGCGGTGGGGTTCGCCGGTATCAGGGGGCTCCTCGCCGGCGGGGACGGCATCCGGCTCGGCGGTCAGGACGGGCATGGGCGCGTGCTCCTTCCTCCGGCTTCTTTCGCCGGCTTCTTGGTCCGAGCGCGCACGAGGGCTGACGTGTGCGCGGATGCACTCAGGTTCTGACCGATTCCGACCGCATCCGGCTGTTCCTTGCGGCATCTTCGCACCCAGCCTGCGGATTCTGACGGGACCTTGACGGGCTCTCGGGTGCCGCGGGGCGGCTTCTCGGCGGCGGCCCGGACGACCTTGACACTGTCTTGACGTGGTCCGGCCCGCTAGGGTGAGAGCAGGTGTGCCGGGAAGTCTGGTCGGCCGGGGGCCAGGGTGGCTTCCGTTCTCCCAGGGGGACGGCATGCGCAGCGTCGGTACGGTTCTCGCCCTCGTGGTCCTCGCCACGATGGTCGCCACCTTCGCGCGCCGGTGGCGCGTTCCCGCTCCCTCCCTGCTGGTGGTCGCCGGCCTGGCCGTGGCACTGCTGCCGGGCACCCCGCAGATCGAGATCAGCCCGCAGATCATCGGACTCGTGGTGCTGCCGCCCCTGTTGTACGCAAGCGCCGAGGACATGCCGTGGCGGGAGCTGCGGGCGGTGTGGAAACCGGTCGGTGTCCTCGCGATCGGTCTGGTCCTGGCCTCGGCGGCCGCCGTAGGGGCGGTGGCGGCGTTCGTGACTCCCCTGTCGTGGCAGATGGCATTCGTGCTCGGGGCCGTGCTGGCCAGCACCGACCCGGTGGCGGTCACCGCGCTCGGCCGCCGGCTCGCCCTGCCGCCCCGGGTACAGGTCCTGGTGCAGGCGGAGAGCCTCTTCAACGACGCGACCTCGCTGGTGCTGGTCCGGGTGGCGGCCGGTATCGCGGTGGCGTCGACGGCTGCCCACTGGAGTGCGGCGGGCGGCCAGTTCCTGCTGCTGGCCGGCGGTGGCACGGTGATCGGGACGGCGGTGGCCGGGGTGATCACCCTGATCCGGCGCCGCACCGAGGATCCGGTGCTGGAGACGGTGATCGCGCTGGTCACCCCGTACGCCGCCTATCTGCTGGCGGAAGTCGCGCACACCTCCGGTGTCACCTCGTGCGTGGTCGCCGGAGTGGTCCTGGGCGGCCGGGGCGACCGGCTCACCAACGCCCGTATCCGGCTCCAGCTGCACGCCGTGTACGGCACGGTGGTGTTCCTGCTGGAAAGCGTGGTGTTCAGCCTCATAGGGCTGGCGCTGCCCGCGCAGGTGCGGGCGCTGGCCGACGGCGACCGGACCTGGCCGCTGTACGCCCTCGCGGTCGCCGCCACGCTCATCGCCGTACGCCTGCTGTGGCTGGCGCCGCTGTCCGCGGTCGTGCAGCGCGAGGGCGGCCTCAGCCGTGGGAACTGGCGGCTGCCGATGGTGCTCACCTGGGCCGGCACCCGCGGGGTGATGCCGCTGGCCGCCGCCCTGTCCATCCCCGAGGTCACCGGGAACGGCACCCCGCTCGCCGACCGCCCGCTGGTGCTGGTCCTGACCACCTCGGTCGTGGTCGTCACCCTGGTCGGGCAGGGCTTCACCCTCGCCCCGGTCGTGCGCGCCTCCGGCATCGCCCTGGAGCCCGCCCACACCGCACGCGAGGAGGCCCGGGCCCGCTCCCACCTCGCCCACGCCGGCCTGGCCCGACTGGAGGAACTCGCGGAGCTCGAGGTCGTACCCGACGTCGTTCTCGACCGGCTCCGCCGCGGCCTGACCGCCCGCCTCGACGACGCCCGCGACCGCCTGGCCGGGAGCGAGGGCACCGACGGCGCGGCCGCCGAGTCCGCCGACCTGGTCTACCGCCAGCTGCGGCGCGACCTGATCGCCGTCGAGGCGGGGGAACTCCAGCGGCTCTACGACGCCCACGCCATCAGCGACACCACCCGCCGCAGGCTGCAGCGCGCACTGGACCTGGAGGAGGCCCGGCTGACGGACGCCTAGGGCGTGCGGGCGTTGACGCACCCCCGACCGTGCGGGCGGTTGACGCACTCGACGGGTGACGGGTGCTGCCGGATGCCGCGCCTGCGCAGGTGGCCGCGGACGGCGCGGGCCCGGCCGACGGCGTGGCCGGCCGGTTCGGCGTGGCGGGTCGGTTCGGCGGGCCGGAAGTGCGCCGGGCCCTACCGCTGGGCGGCTGCCGCGGCGGTGCGCTCCTCGCCTCTGCGGCGTGCCCGCTTGCCGTACAGCACCGTCCACAGGATGAGGCTGCCGAGGACGCCGTAGATCAGGACCGGGCTCAGGGCCACCATGGTGTCGATGCTCAGCGCGGAGGCCAGCGCAACGCGGACCACCGCCTCGGCGCAGTAGGCCACACCCCAGACCGCCGTCATCGTCCGCATGGTGGTGCGAAAGCCTTCGAACTCCCAGAGGCCGTTCCACCACGAGGTGCTCGCGGCGCTGCCGTCGGTGGCGAACTTGCGGCCGAAGTAGAACATGAGCGGTCGCGGCGCCAGCAGCGTCACCAGGCACAGCAGGCCGAAGAGCCCGGTGATGACCGAGTCCTTGACCAGCAGGGCCCGGGCCGAGTGGGCGCCGACGAGTGAGACGACAGCCGTGATGACCAGGAACACCAGGGTCACGATGGCGAACTCGTCGAGGCGGCGCCGCCAGGCAAGGTGCACGGCGCTGTCGAGCACCGGCCAGGCACCGCTCGCCAGCAGCGCGGCGAACTCGCTCCACCCCTGATCGCGCAGGGCGTTGTAGGTGAGGATCGGCGCCGCGACGTTCAGCGCGATGGTGAGGAACCAGCCGACCAGGGCACTGCCCCGGGACCGGGCGGGCGGCAGCGGGCGGTCCTCCGTCTGTGCCGCCCGCGCTTCCGACGTTATTGGCATGCCCATGGCATCCTGAGCAGACATGTATCCCCCGAAGTTCTTGCTGATGAAAGCGGTCGCCTCACGATGGGGCGGTGTGCGGCAGTGAGACGGAACAAAAGCCACCGTCAGCTCGGCACACCCCGCCGGGCGTGATCATTCACGAACAAGATCCGTTTTGGCAAGCGCCGGCGCCACCCGGTCCGGGGCGGCCGTTCGCCGGCAGGGAGGTGACCGCGCCCCTGGTTCCCGGTCAGGTGGCGTCCGGTGTGCCGAGGCCCGTCAGCGCGCCCACCGGGTCGAGGTCCGGGGTGCCGCGGGGCCACCAGTCGTCGTGGCCTGGCTCCGACTCGTAGGCGTACCACAGGCCGTCACGGCCCAGGCGGAGCTGGACATGGCCGCGCGGGTGCGTGAGGCGGTTGCGCCAGGGGCGGAACGCCGGCAGGTCGGCGGCGAGCAGCAACGGGCGGGCCCGGTCGAAGCGGCCGGCCGGCGGATCCCACGGCTCCTCCAGCACGGCCAGTCCCGCGAGCCCGCCCTGCCGCCAGGCGGCGACGGCACGCGCGAGGTCGGCCGGGGTGCGGCCTGTGGCCGTGGCGAGCGCGGCGTAGAGAGTGCGGGTGGTGGCGGTGAGGCCGGAACCGGGGCGGGCGGCGGCCAGGCGCACCGCGTCCTGCCACAGCGTCAGCTCGCCCACCGGGTCACGTCCGGTGCCGAGCAGCGCATGGGCGCGGGCGGCGGCGTCGGTCGCCAGCTGGTCCAGCGCGAAGGGGTCCGGGCCGCCGGGTGCCGCCGGATACACCGGTGGCTGCTCGGGGTGCGGGGGTGCCGGCAACGGCGGCGGCAGCGGCGGGAGTGCGCGCGGAGCCAGGACATCGGTGGCCCGTACCCCGGGCAGGGACTGCGGCTGCCGCTCCTGGGCGGCGCGGGCCGCGCGGGCGGCGCTGCGCCGGGAGAGCGCGTCGAGCAGGTCCTTCTCACCCCGGCCCCGCAGCAGGAGCAGCACGAACGGGTCGGCGTCGAGCAGCCGTGCCGTCTGGTAGCAGAGCGCTGCCGCGTGCTTGCAGGGGTGCCCGGAGTCGGGGCAGCTGCACCGCGGGACGAGGTCACCGGGGCCGGGCAGCAGGGGGACCCCGCAGTCGGCGAGCGAGTGCGGCAGCTCCTTGTCGAGCAGTGCGGCGATGTGTCCCGGCCGGTCGGCGGCCACCTCCAGGAACCGCGCCCAGTCCTCGTCCTCCAGCGTGCGGACCCGCACCTGGACCCGGTACGGCCGGGGGCGGCTCCCGCGCACGTACGCCAGCACGAGCCCCGGGGTGACGGTGATCGCGTCCACGTGGCCCTGGTCCGCGTATCCGCGTCCGCGGGCCAGCCGCTTGGGATCCAACGCGCCCTGCTCCAGCGCCTCCACCCAGGCGTTGCCCCACCAGGTCGCCGCGAACGGCACCTCCCCGGCCCCGGCCTCACGTGCCCCGAACGCCGCGAAGGTGCGCCGCAGCTCGGTGTCGCGGTGGGGGCTGGCCATGGTGGGCGGCACGTGGGGGGAAGCGGGGGTGGAGCGGCTGGGCGTCGTGGGGTGCGGGGCGGTGGGGGGCGGGGCCGTCGGGTGCGGGGCGGTGGAAGACGGGGTCGTAGCGGGCAGGGTCGTAGTGGGCGGGGTGGCGGGATGCGGAGTCGTCAGGTGCGGGGTGGCGGGGGTGGCTGTCGCAGGAGGCGTGTGCGGGGTGGCCGACTCGGTGGCCGTGGGGTCCCCGGCGGGGGCGGCAGGCGTGGGGCGCGGCTCGGCGGAGTCGGTGAGCGGTGGGTGCGGTGACGCGGTCGACGCAGGCGTGCGGCGCGGCTCGGCGGAGTCGGTGTTCCCGGTGGTGTCGCCGGCTCCGACCGTGCTTGTGTCGTCCTCCGGGGTGTCCGACCACGTGGGCATCCGGAAGGCGTTCGCCAGGTAGTGCCGCATGTCCTGGGCGGCTTTGAGCCGGGCGGCCCGGGAGGCGGCGTCCGGCCCCGACCCGGCGCTCGGCACCGGCGAGCCGGGGTTTCCCGTGGCGCGTGTCTGGTGTCGGACCCGCGGCTCCGCCACCCGCGTACCCTGTCGCGCGGCCTCGTCCGCTTCCGCACGCAGCGCCTCGCGCCGGGCCGTACGCAGCGCTTCCCGCGCGACGTCGGCGGGGCGTCCGCCCGCCGAGCCCTCGGCACGGGCCTGCGGCACCGTCCCGACACCGTCCGGGGCGTCGTCCTGACGGGGGCTGCTCGCGCCGGCCGGCGCGGAAGCGGCGGTGGGGGAAGCGGAGGCCGGCTGTACCTCGTCGTCGCCCCGGCTCGGGGGCACCGCAGCAGCCGTCGGAGCTTCGCGCTCGTTCCGCCGCGCGGACACCGCGGCCCGGAGTGCCGCGCGCGCCGCGTCGCCGGGCCTCGGGCCGGTGGTCGCGGGGCGTCCCGGCGCCACCTCGCCCGGCACATCCGTAGCCCCCGCCGCGCCGGAGACGGTGGTCGCGGAGGCGTCCCCCGCTCGCCCGACGGCCCCCGACGAAGCGCCCGTCACTGGCCCCGCAGCACCCTCCGAAGCACCCACTGCTCGCCCGACGGCCCCCACCGAAACAGCAGCCACTCGCTCAACAGCACGGTCGGAAACACCGGCCACCGGGCCAACAGCCGCCTCCGGCCCCTCCGACGCATGGGGCCCGGCCTGGAAAGACTCCTCCGAGGCGCCCGGTCCGGAGTGACCGCCCCGCTCGGACGCGCCCGGACCGGCCTGAACCGAACCGCCGCTCACGCCGGGCCCGTGCTGAACTGCCGTCGACGACGCGTCCGGTGTGCCACCGGCCCGTTCCGCGGGCTCGGTCGCGGCCTGGTGCCGTGCTGCCCGCAGGGCGCGGCGGGCGGCGTCGCCGGGGCGGGGGGCGGGGGCTGTCATGCGGTCCTCCGCAGGGAGACGAGGTCGGACAGCTCGCGGTCGGTCAGTTCGGTGAGGGCCGCCTCGCCGGAGCCGAGGATGGCGTCGGCCAGGGCACGCTTGGCGGCGAGCATCTCGGCGATGCGGTCCTCGACCGTGCCCTCGGTGACCAGGCGGTGGACCTGGACCGGCTGGGTCTGGCCGATGCGGTACGCGCGGTCGGTGGCCTGTTCCTCGACGGCCGGGTTCCACCAGCGGTCGAAGTGGACGACATGGCCCGCGCGGGTGAGGTTCAGGCCGGTGCCCGCTGCCTTGAGGGAGAGGACGAGGACCGGGGTCTCGCCGTCCTGGAAGCGGTCGACCATGCGCTCGCGCTCGGGGACCGGTGTGCCGCCGTGCAGGAGGTCGACCGGGATCCCCCGGGCGGACAGGTGGGCGGTGATGAGGCGGGCCATGCCGACGTACTGGGTGAAGACGAGCGCCGAGCCGTCCTCGGCGAGGACGGTGTCCAACAGCTCGTCCAGCAGGGCGAGTTTGCCGGAGCGGGCCACGAGCCGGTCGGGGTGTGTCTCCTCCTTCAGGTACAGCGCCGGGTGGTCGCAGATCTGCTTCAGCGCGCCCAGCAGCTTCAGGACCAGGCCCCGGCGGGCGATGCCCTCGGCTGTCTCGATGGTGAGCATCGACTCGCGCACCACCGCCTCGTACAGCGCGGCCTGTTCACGGGTGAGCGGCACCGGGTGGTCCGTCTCGGTCTTGGGCGGCAGTTCGGGGACGATGCCGGGGTCGGACTTCTTGCGGCGCAGGAGGAACGGCCGCACCAGGCGGGCCAGGCGCTCGACCGCCGCCGGGTTCTCGTCGGCCTCGCCGTTCTCCACCGCTCGCGCGTGCCGGGCGCGGAAGGACTTCAGCGGGCCGAGGAGTCCCGGGGTGGTCCAGTCGAGCAGGGCCCACAGTTCGGAGAGGTTGTTCTCGACCGGGGTGCCGGTCAGCGCCACGCGCGCGGGGGCCGGGATGGTGCGCAGGGCCTTGGCGGTCGCGGAGTACGGGTTCTTCACGTGCTGGGCCTCGTCGGCGACGACCATGCCCCAGGGCTGTTCGGCCAGGCGGGCCGCGGTGGAGCGCATGGTGCCGTACGTGGTGAGGACGAAGCCGCCGTCCAGGCCGTCCAGGGTGCGTTCGGGGCCGTGGAAGCGGCGGACGGGCACACCGGGCGCGAACCGGGTGATCTCCCGCTGCCAGTTGCCGAGCAGGGAGGCCGGGCAGACCACGAGGGTCGGTTCGGTGCGGGCCCGCTTCAGGTGCAGGGCGATGAGGGTGACGGTCTTGCCGAGGCCCATGTCGTCGGCGAGGCAGCCGCCCAGGCCGAGGGAGGTCATCAGGTCCAGCCAGGCCAGACCGCGCAGTTGGTAGTCGCGGAGGGTGGCGGCGAGGCCGGCGGGCGGCTCGGCGGGGCGCAGGCCCGCGGTGAGCCGGTCACGGAGGGCGGCCAGCGCACCGACCGGGACGGCCTCGACGGTCTCGCCGTCGACGTCGGCGGTGCCGGTGAGCGCGACGGACAGCGCGTCGACCGGGTCGAGCAGGCCCAGTTCGCGTTTGCGGGCCTTGCGGACGAGGGCCGGGTCGACCAGCACCCAACGGTCCCGCAGTCGTACGACCGGACGGTGGGCCTCGGCGAGGGCGTCCATCTCGGCTTCGCTGAGCGGGTCCCCGCCCAGCGCCAGCTGCCAGCGGAACCGGAGCAGGTCCTCGCTCTCGAAGAAGCCGGTGCCGTCGGTCGCCGAGCCGGGCGCCGGGCGGACCACCGCGGTGGCCGTGAGGTCGCGGGCGAGGTCCCGGGGCCAGTGCACGGCGACCCCGGCTGCGGCCAGCCGGGTGGCCGCCACACCGAGCAGGTCGCCGAGCTCGTCCTCCGAGAGGGCGAGGACGTCGGGCACGTCCTGTTCTGCGAGCCGGTCCAGGGGCGGCCACACGCGTGCCGCGCGCCGCACGGCGAGGGCGGCGTCCACGCGCGCGCGGGGCCCGAACGCCGTGTCGGCCTCCCCTGCCCACAGGGCCGTCGCGTCGGCCACCAGGGTGGGGTCGGCGAGGCTGTGCACCTGCACGATGGCGGCGCCGGCGTTCCTCAGGTCGGTCGTCTGGGGGGTGTCGTCGCTCGCGCCGGCGTCGAAGACGTCGTACGCCGACAGATCCAGGCGGAGCGAGATGCGTACGCCCGCGTCCATGCCGGCGGCGACCTCGGCCGCCCACTCATGAGCCTGCGGCAGCGCCACCGGCTCCGGGGCGGCGAAGGGCCGCCCGCAGGTGAACGGGGCGGCCGGGGTGCGGGGCAGGGTGTCGGCGACCGCGTCCAGGAAGTGACGGACGAGCGCCTCCGGCTCGGGCAGCCGCAGCGGCCCCGGGTCCGGGAGGGGTACCGCATGGCCCTCGGGGGGAAGAGCCGCGGCGATCGCGCGGGCGTGGGCGATGTCGTCCGGCTCCAGCGGGCCGGCCCGCCAGGCGTCGTGCCCGCCCGGGGTCAGGCCCGGCAGCAGGCGGCCGCGCGCGACCAGCCGCAGCGCGTGCAGCGCGGCGGCGCCCCAGCAGGCCGTGGCCGGATGGGCGGCCGGGTCGCGCCGGGCCCGGACCAGCAGCGGCAGGGCCTCGGTGAGCGGCAGGGTCAGCGCGGGTACCTGCCGGCGGCGCACACCGGCGCCGTGGCGTCGTACGACCGTGAGCTCGGCGGTGCCGCCCTCGACGGAGCCGCCGTCGGGGTCCCAGAAGGCGATGCGGCCCTCGCGCGGGAGGGGCGCGGGCAGGTAGACGGAGGGGAGGCGCACCGGGGCCGGGTTCCCGGCCGGGCCGGAACCTCGCGTGCGGTCGGCCACCGCGGCCGTGCCGCCGTACATCCGTTCTGTCATACGTCCTGCCACCTCCCGCCCGTGTGTCGGATCAGATGTCTTCGACTCTACGGGCGGGGTCTGACAATCGGCCCCGGACACCGGCCGGGGCCGGTGTTCACGGCACCGTGCGGGAGACGACGTAGACCATCGGGTTCTTCGGGTCGGACAGGTTCACCACGACGTCCTGGGTCGGCGCCGGGTTCTTCTGCTCATGGGTCAGTCCCCACCAGGGGCCGGGTCCGGTGAAGTGCCAGCCGCTGACCTTCTGGTCGCGGGTGCCGATGGCGATGTCGCCCTTCTTCAGCCGGTCCCGGCGGGTGCCCATGGTCTGCAGGAAGCTGTCCAGGCCGGCGGCGTTGGTGCGGAACTGCGCGTAGAGCCGGCTGGTCTTCCAGTTGTTCGTCTCGTAGGAGGCGGTGGCGTCGGCCGGGTGCGGCACGGGCACCTGGTAGAGACGGCACTGCACCTTCGACGGCGCGCCCGGGGTCAGGCCGGTCGCCGAGTACTTCGCCTCCTTGTCCTTGCCGCTGTCGCGGCTCAGGTTGGCGGAGATCACCAGGTAGCGCGCGGGCACGCCGATCAGCAGGCCGATGATCAGCAGGGTGAGCGCGCGGCGCCGGGCCCTGTGCCGGGGGGTCTCGGCGGTGCGGTGCGGCTGGTCCGGCGGGGCGGCCTGGCGGGGCAGCGACGCGGTCATGCGGTGTCCCGGTCGCGGCGGGCCTGGGCGTACCGCTCGTAGCGCTCGTAGCGCTCCACCCGGCGGCGCTTGGCCCGGCGGAACCGGCGGGCGACCAGCCGGGCCAGATCGGCGGCGCCGACCATGCCGGCCTCGGGGCCGAGCTGGGCGCGGGTGATGCGAGCCTCGGGGCGGTAGCCGCGGCCGGTGAGATGGCGCTTGAAGGCGTCCCTGGCCGGGCCGATGAGCAGGTCGTCGGCGGCCGAGACGCCGCCGCCGATGACGAAGCAGGAGGGGTCGAGGGCGGCGGCGAGGTTGGCGATGCCGACGCCGAGCCACTGGCCGATGTCCTGGAGCAGTTCCACGCACATGGCGTCGCCCTCGCGGGCCAGCTCGGTGATCGTCGGGCCGGTGATGTCGTCGATGTTGCCCTTGACGTGTTCGATGATCCCGTAGGCCACCGGCGAGTCGGCGGCGGCCAGCTCCTTGGCCTCGCGGACGAGAGCGTTCCCGGAGCTGTACTGCTCCCAGCAGCCGCGGTTGCCGCACGGGCAGCGGTGCCCTCCGGGGACGACCTGCATATGGCCGAACTCGCCGGCGACCCCGAACTTGCCGCGCTTGACCTGGCCGTCCTCCAGGATGGCGCCGCCGATGCCGGTGCCGAGCGTGATCATGACGAGGTGGTCCTCGCCCCTCCCTGCGCCGAAGCGCCACTCCGCCCAGGCGGCCGTGTTGGCGTCGTTGTCCACGAGGACCGGCACGGAGAGGCGGCCGCTCAGCCGGTCGCGCAGCGGTTCGTTGCGCCAGGACAGGTGGGGGGCGAACAGCACGCGGTTGCGGTCGGCGTCGACCCAGCCGGCCGCGCCGATGCCGACCGCGTGCACGTCGTGCCGGTCGGACAGGTCCAGGACCAGTTCGACGATGGTGTCCTCGACGACCTTCGGGCTCTTGGACTTGTCCGGGGTCTCCGTGCGGAGCTTCTCCAGGATGTTGCCGTCGGCGTCCACGACGCCCGCCATGACCTTGGTGCCGCCGATGTCGATGCCGACCGTGGGCACCCGGGGTGCGGTCAGGTGGGAGCGGCGTTCCCTGGTCCCGACCGTACGGAGGACCGGGGCTCGGCGGGAGCCGATGGGGGCGGTGAGGTCGCGGTAGGTGCTCATCGTTTGTCGATTCTGCCTCACCGCGGATGTGGGTGACGTACGGGACAGGGGGAGGGGAAGGCGCGAGCGTCGCCGGGTGCGGCATGCGTCGCGGTCACTCGCGCACTGCCCCGCGCCCCTCAACCTCGCTGCAGTTCATGGACCAGAGCGTCCAGGTCGGCTCCGCCCGCCATCTGCTTGGTCAGCTCGTCCAGTGTTGTTTCGTCCCGTGTGCAATTCCCCACCATGGTGCCCCTTCGCAGCAGCACGAACCTGTCCCCCACCAGGTGTGCGTGGTGCGGATTGTGGGTGATCAAGACAACGCCCAGGCCCTCGTCACGTGCCGCGGCCACATATTTCAGGACCACACCGGACTGCTTCACCCCCAGCGCCGCCGTCGGCTCGTCCAGGACCAGGACCTTCGCGCCGAAGTGGACGGCGCGGGCGATCGCCACGCACTGGCGTTCGCCGCCGGAGAGGGTACCGATGGGCTGGTCGACGTCGCGGAGGTCGATGCCCATGCGGAGCAGTGCCTCGCGGGTGGTGCGCCGCATGAGGTCGGTGTCCAGGCGCTTGAAGGGGCCGACGCCCTTGCGGGGCTCGGAGCCCAGGAAGAAGTTGCGCCAGACCGGCATCAGCGGGACGACGGCCAGGTCCTGGTAGACGGTGGCGATGCCCCGGTCCAGGGCCTCGCGCGGGGAGGTGAGGCGGGTCTCCTCGCCCTCGATGCGCAGGGTGCCGCCGTCGTGGCGGTGCAGGCCCGCAATGATCTTGATCAGGGTCGACTTGCCCGCGCCGTTGTCACCCAGGACGCAGGTGATCTCGCCCGCGTGGACCTCCAGGGAGACGCCTTCCAGGGCGCGGACGGTGCCGTAGTGCTTGCTGACGTCGGTCAGCTCCACGAGTGTCACTTGCTCGCCTCCGCGCGCTTGCGGACCCAGGCGTTGAGCAGGGTCGCGAGGAGCAGCATCGCTCCGAGGAAGAACTTGAACCAGTCGGGGTTCCACTCGGCGAAGACGATGCCCTTGCTGGTCATGCCGAAGAGGAGGGCGCCCACGGCGGAGCCGATCGCGCTGCCGTAGCCGCCGGTGATCAGGCAGCCGCCGATGACGGCCGCGATGATGTAGATCAGCTCGTTGCCGACGCCCTCGCCGGACTGGACGGCGTCGAAGGAGAAGAGCAGGTGCTGGCCGGAGATCCAGGCGCCGAAGGCCACACCCATATAGAGGGCGATCTTGGTTCTGGCGACCGGGACGCCGACGGCGCGGGCCGCGTCCTCGTTGCCGCCGACGGCGAAGATCCAGTTGCCGGCTCGGGTGCGCAGCAGGATCCAGGAGGCGAGGGCGACCAGGCCCAGCCACCACAGGATGGTGACCTTGAAGTCGACGCCGCCGAGGGTGAGGGCCGAGGCGAAGACGGCGTGGGCGCTCGGGAAGCCCTCCATGTCGGCGATGGTCTTGGTGGAGACCGTGCCGTCGATCAGCTTGGTGAAGCCGAGGTTCATGCCGGTCAGCATCAGGAAGGTGCCCAGCGTGACGATGAAGCTGGGCAGTTTCGTGCGGGTGAGCAGGAAGCCGTTGAAGGCGCCGACGGCCAGCGTCACGAGGAGGGACACGCCGGCGCCGACCCAGGTGTTCGCCGTCATCTGGTAGCTGAACATCGACGAGATCAGCGCGGACGACGTCACCAGGACGCCGGCCGACAGGTCGAACTCGCCGCCGATCATCAGCAGGGCCACGGGTACGGCCATGATGCCGATGGTCGAGGAGGCGTACAGGACCGTGCTGAGGCTGGCGGCGCGCAGGAAGCCGTCGGCTGCGAAGGCGAAGAAGACGAAGACGGCGAGTGCGCCGACCACCGAGCCCAGTTCGGGCCGGGAGAGCAGTCTTCTCAGCGGCGAGGTCTGCAGAATCCTTTCATCAGCGGATGTGCTCATCGGGTGCCCCGCTCGGTGTACGCGGCCAGCGCGGAGGCCTGGTCCTTGGTGATGATCTGCGGGCCGGTCAGGACCGGCTTGCCGCCGCCGAGGACGTCCCCGTTGTACTTGTAGGCCCACAGCAGGTCGACCGCCTCGTAGCCCTGGAGGTACGGCTGCTGGTCCACGGCGAAGCCGAGGGTGCCGCCCTTCAGGGAGGCAGCGACCTTGGCATTGAGGTCGAAGGTGTCGATCTCGGCCTTGCTGCCGGCGTCGGCCTTGGCCTTCACGGCGGTGTCCGCGTACGGCGCGCCGAGGGTGACGACGGAGTCGACGGAGCCGTCGGCCTGGAGCCTGGCCTCGATGGCGGACTGGACGTCGGGCATGTTGGTGCCGTTGACGTAGAGCTTCTGCAGCGTGCCGTGGAAGGTCTTGGCGATGCCGTCGCAGCGCTGTTCGTGGCCGACGTTGCCCTGCTCGTGCAGCACGCACAGGGCCTTCTTCTTCCCGCGCTCGTTCAGTTCGTCGCCGACGGCCTCGCCGGCGATCGTCTCGTCCTGCCCGATGTGGGTGAGGGCGCCGAAAGCCTTGGACTCGGCGGAGCCGGAGTTCACGGTGATGACCGGGATGCCGGCCTTCTCGGCGCGGGCCACCGCGGCCTTCATGGCGTCCGGCTTGGCGAGGGTGACGATGATGCCGTCGACCTTCTTGTCGACCGCCGCGTCCACCAGCTGCGCCTGCTGCTGGGCCTCGTCGTCGTGCGAGTAGAGGAAGTTGATGTTGTCCTTGACGGCGGCCTGCTTGGCGCCGCTCTGCACGATGTCCCAGAAGGTGTCGCCGTCTCCCGAGTGGGTGATCATCGCGAAGGTCCAGCGCGGGGTGTTCACCGCCGCCCTCCCCTGGGCCGCGGCGGCCTTGCGGGCGTCCTCGGCCCGCTTGCCTCCGGTGCTGCTGCAGGCCCCCAGGGACACCGAAAGTGCCCCTGTCAGCGCGATGACCGCCCAGATCCGAAACCGTGCCACGAGGCAGTGCCCCTTCTTGCTGTGTTCTTGCTCCGACGGACGAGAGGGACCGCCGATGGCCTCGGCAGCCCCAAACGCTCCAGTATCGAACACAGGTAACACTCATGACGCGGCAGGGAGCACCCACCCCGTCCGATTGTCCGGACATTGCGACGAGCAGCGGGGTGCCGTCAGGGCCGGACGAGCAGCTGGAACTCGAAGGAGTAGCGCGTCGGGCGGTAGGTGTGGTCGCCGAACTCGACCGCGCGGCCGGTGTCGTCGAAGGTGGTGCGCTGCATGGTGAGCAGCGGGGCGCCCTCGGTCTCGCCGAGCCGCTCGGCCTCGGCGGCCGTGGCCCCGCGGGCGCCGATGGACTGGCGGGCGCTGTGCAGGGTGATGCCGGCGGAACGCATCAGCCGGTACAGGCCGGTGGCCTCCAGCTGGCCGGTGTCGAGGTCCAGCAGGCCGGGCGGGAGGTGGTTGACGAGGTACGCCATCGGCTCGCCGTGCGCGAGGCGCAGCCGCTCGATGCGGTGCACGTCGCTGCCCTCGGGGACGCCGAGCGCGGCGGCGACGGCGGCGGAGGCCGGCAGGACGCTGTTGACCAGGACCTTGGTCGCGGGGCGCTGGCCGGCCGCCTCCAGGTCGTCGTAGAGGCTGCTCAGCTCCAGCGGGCGCTTGACCTGGCTGTGCACCACCTGCGTACCGACACCGCGGCGGCGCACGAGGAGTCCCTTGTCGACCAGGGACTGGATGGCCTGGCGGACGGTCGGCCGGGACAGGCCGAGCCGTGCGGCCAGCTCGATCTCGTTGCCCAGCAGGCTGCCCGGGGTGAGGCTGCCGTGCTCGATGGCGGCCTCCAGCTGCTGGGAGAGCTGGAAGTACAGCGGCACCGGGGAGCTACGGTCCACGCGGAGGTCGAGCGACACGGTCGGGTCCACATCTGGTTTCGGCACGAGCCCGAGCGTAGCCCCGTGATCGGTTGACGGGAAGTTGTGTAGTCCGATTGTCAGGACATACGCATTGACAGGGTGCGGTCTCGGCCCTCACTTTGTTTCCATGCGCATCGGGGTCATCGGTACGGGCCGCATCGGCACCCTTCACGCGAGAACGCTCAGCCGCCACCGCGAAGTCGGATCGCTGATCCTGACGGACGCGGATCCGGCGCGGGCGCAGGCCCTGGCGCACCGGCTGGGCGAGACGGCGGCGCCGGGGGTGGACGAGATCTTCACATGGGGCGTGGACGCGGTGGTGATCACCACGGCGACGGCGGCCCATGCCGAACTGATCGGCCGGGCAGCCCGCTCGGGCCTGCCGGTGTTCTGCGAGAAGCCCATCGCGCTCGATCTGC
Source organism: Streptomyces sp. NPDC030799 (assembly GCF_055572255.1). Classification (NCBI taxonomy): domain Bacteria; kingdom Bacillati; phylum Actinomycetota; class Actinomycetes; order Kitasatosporales; family Streptomycetaceae; genus Streptomyces; species Streptomyces sp. NPDC030799. The sequence goes on from NZ_JBVIDS010000004.1 coordinate 315,905, forward strand.
CGGGCACGCTGCAGGCGCTCACCGAGGTGGAGACGGCCAGGACGGTCCTGCAGATGGGGTTCCAGCGGCGCTTCGACGCGGGATACGCCGGCGCCCGCGAGGCCGTGCGCGCGGGACGGCTCGGCCGGCTGCACACCGTGCGCGCGATGACCTGCGACCAGTCCCCTCCCCCGGCCGAGTGGCTGCCGCTGTCCGGCGGGCTGTTCCGGGACACGCTGATCCACGACTTCGACGTGCTGCGCTGGGTGACGGGCCGCGAGGTGGCCGAGGTGTACGCCACCGGCTCGGACGGCGGCCCCGCCATGTTCCGCGAGGCCGGTGACGTGGACACCGGCGCGGTGCTGCTCACGCTGGACGACGGCACGCTCGCCACGGCGACGGCGACCCGGCTGAACGGCGCGGGCTACGACGTGCGCATGGAGCTGGCCGGGGAGCGGGACACGGTCGTGGTGGGGCTGGACGACCGTACGCCGCTCGCGTCCACCGAGCCGACCGGGCCGCCGCCCGCGGACAAGCCGTGGACCGGCTTCCTGGAACGGTTCGGGCTCGCGTACGAGGCGGAGCTGAACGCCTTCGTGGACGTGATCCGCGGCGAGCGGGCCAATCCGTGCGACGGCCACGAGGCCCTGCAGGCCCTGCGGATCGCCGAGGCCTGCGAGGTCTCCCGGCGGGAGCGGCGCCCGGTGCCCCTCACCGACATCCCGGACCGCCCACGCCCGTCCGACGGCTGACCACGACACGCCCACCGGCCGAGCGACGGACGAGCGACGGCCCCGTGACGACGGCCACCACGCGGGCGGCCCCGGGCCACGCTGTGCCGGGGCGGAGCGGTGGCCGGCAGGTGCTTGCCGATCATCTCCTGGTCGAGGCTCGCCGGGTGCCTCCCGGTGCAGGGACAACGCGTGGCGCGCGGGCTCAGTGACCGTCCTCCTCCAGGAGTCCGGCGTCGTAGGCGAGCAGCGCGATCTGCACGCGGTTGTCGAGGCCGAGTTTGGCGAGGATGCGGGAGACATGCGTCTTGACGGTGGCCACGCTCATGAACAGTTCGGCGGCGATCGCCGCGTTGGCGAGGCCGCGGCCGACGGCGACGGCGACCTCGCGTTCGCGGTCGTTGAGGGCGGCGAGCCGGTCACGCGCGCGTGCCTGGCGTGCGTCGGCGGCGCCGCCGGCCGCGTGCCGCATCAACTGCCGGGTGACGGCGGGCGACAGGACGGGGTCGCCAGCCGCGACCCGGCGCACGGCGTCGACGATCTCGGCGGGCGGGGTGTCCTTCAGGACGAATCCGGCGGCGCCCGCGCGCAGGGCGTGCAGCACCTGCTCGTCGGCGTGGAAGGTGGTGAGCACCACGACCTGCGGGGCATCGGCCCGTGCGCGCAGCCGCTCGGTCGCGGTGAGCCCGTCCACCGAGGGCATCCGCAGGTCCATGAGGACGACGTCCGGCCGGGTGCGCACGGCGAGTTCCTCGGCCTGGGCGCCGTCCGCGGCCTCCCCGACGATCTCGATGTCCTCGGCCCCGCCGATCATCAGGGCCAGTGCGGCGCGTACGAGCGGGTCGTCGTCGACGAGGAGGAGTCTGATCGGTGTCATGGGCCTTACGTAATCACGGTGCGGGCGGCGCATGGAGGCCCTGCCGGCGGACGACGGCATCGTCAGGACGTGGGTCCTGTCCGGGCCCATGGCAGCCAGGCTCGTACCGCGAACCCTCCGTCGGACGTGGTGCCGTGCTCCAGCCGGCCACCGGCCAGGCTCGCGCGTTCGGTGAGGCCGATCAGGCCCTGCCCGGAGCCGGGGACGGGCGCGGGCTCGGTGGTGGGCGGCGGGTTGGTGACGGCCAGGGTGAGTCCGTCGCCGGGCGTGCCGGTGAGGCTGAGGGCGACCTCGGCGCCGGGGGCATGTTTGCGGGCGTTGGTCAGGGCCTCCTGGGCGATGCGGTAGGCGGTGCGGCCGACGGAGGCGGGGACGGCGGCCGGGTCGGCGACGCGGTGGTCGAGGGTGACCTTCATGCCCGCATCGCGGCACTCGGCGACGAGGGCGTCCAGCGCGGCCAGCGTCGGGCGCCGCTCGCCGGCCGTCTCCTCGGACTCGCCGGCCCGCAGCACGCCGATGATCTCCCGCAGGTCCTGCAGCGCCTCGTGCGCGCTCTCCCGGATCACTCCGGCGGCCCGGGTGATCTCCTCGCGCGGCGCGTCCGGCCGGAACTCCAGGGCGCCCGCGTGCACGCTGAGCAGGGTGAGCCGGTGGGCGAGGACGTCGTGCATCTCGCGGGCGATGGCCTCGCGGGCCAGGCGCTGGGCCTGCTCGGCGCGCAGCCGTGCCTCGGTCTCCGCCCGGTGGGCCCGGTCCCTGAGGCTCAGCATCAGCATCCGCTTGGAGCGGACGAACATGCCCCAGCCGATGATCGACACGGTGAGCAGCGTGGTGAACGCGACCGTTCCGGCGTAGGGCAGGTCGGGGTCGGGCCGCAGCCAGTAGAAGAGCGGGACCAGCGCGAGGTCGACGCCGCCGATCCAGGCCACATAGCGGAAGGGCCGGTGCACGGCGAGCGTGAACGTGGCGACCATCGCCGCGCCGCCCGCGGTGTTCGACAGCAGGCCGACCGGGACCAGCGCGGCGGCGAGCCCGACCGGCCACCGGCGCCGCAGCCAGACCGCCGCACAGGCGACGGCGCCGAGCGCCTGGTCGAGGACGGCGAGGGAGTACGGCAGACCGGGTTCGTCGGACACGGACTGCGCGGCCGCCAGAGCGAGGACGGCGGCCAGCAGGAAGCACGAGAAGTCGACGACCCAGTCGCGCGCGGTGCGCCGCGGCCGCCGGCCGGAGGCGCGGGCGTCCGGGTCCAACTCGTACACCAGGGCCGAGGGAAACAGCCAGCGGCGGCCTGCGAACCCCTGTGTCACCCGTATCGGTTCGTCCTTGCTCACGGTCGCCAAATCTACGCAGGATCGGCCGCGGGAACCCTGCCGTGTGCCGGATCAGCGACCAAAGTCGCACGCGTGTGGACTTTCGATGGCGTGACGCGGCGGAGCGGTCCTGTGGCGCCTCGACGCTCGCCCCGTGGCCGGCGTGGGGGCAGGTCGCGGGGCGGGCGTCGGGGCGGTGAACGGGACCGGTCGGCTCAGCAGCCGAAGTCGATCAGGGCGAACGTGGCGTAGTGGTCGGAGGTGTAGTAGTCCTCCTGGGACTCCTCACCGGTGACGATGCGCCGGGCACCGCGCGTCGGGGAACCGGGGGTGACCACCGTGTACTCGTGGTAGTAGCCGGACTGCTCGCTGGGCAGGACGCCTTCCTTGTTGGAGAAGACGGTGCCGTCCTGCGCGTACGGGTAGGGGCCGCCCTGGTCGATCAGGTCCAGGGTGTGGTGGGCCTGCGAGGGCAGGGCGCCGTAGCAGATGCTGCCGACCGACGCGGCGGCGGCGTCCGCCGTGGTGGCGGAGACGGTGCCGCCCACGAGGAGGGCGGACAGGAGGGCTGCTGCGGCGCCGATACGAGTGGCGCGTGGGGGGAATCTCATGCCTTCATGATGACGCGCGTAGATGTTGGCATGTCAACGACAAAGTTGAAAATTTTCCCGTCAAGTCCGAGGAGTTTTCGCGAAGTTAACCTGCCGCCCGGCGTCCCCACGCGGTCCCCGCAAGCACCAGCGCGCCACCCACGAGCCCCGGCGCGCCGAGCCGTTCCCCGCCGAGGGCGATACCGGCAGCGGCGGCCCACAGCGGCTCGGTGCCGAGCAGCAGTCCGACCCGGGACGGGGAGGTACGGCGGACCGCCCACATCTGGACGAAGAAGGCGAACACCGTGCACAGCCCCGACAGGAACAGCAGCCCGGCCCATTCCCGCGAGCCGAAGTGCGCCGCTGCCGTCCAGGGCGCAGGGCCACCGGAGACGGCGGACAGGAGGGCGAACACGGCGACGGACGCGCCGAGCTGGACCGTGGTGAGCGGCAGCGCGTCGGCGCCCTGTACGGCCCTGATCCGGGACATGGCGAGCACGTGCAGCGTGCGGGCCAGCGCGGCGAGCAGCATCAGCAGGTCGCCGGTGCCCGGCCGGGTGAAGCCGCCGCCCTGGGTGAGCAGCACGACGCCCAGCACGGACAGCAGCGCCGCGCCGAGGAAGCCGGGGGCGGGCCGGGTGCGGGTGACGGCGGCCTCGGCGAGCGGGGTGAAGACCATGGTGAGGCTGATGATGAGGCCCGCGTTGGTCGCCGAGGTGTGCACCACCCCGTAGGTCTCCAGCAGGAAGATCCCGCTGAGGATCAGCCCCAGAAGGCAGGCGCCGCGCCACTGGGCGCCGGTGAGCGCGCGCAGCGCCCGACGGCCGGCCACCGCCAGGACGGGCACGGCGAGCGCGAAACGCAGGACCAGCACGGCGAGCACCGTACGGGCCGTGGTGATGTCCTTGGCCGCCAGGTAGCTGGCGCCCCAGCAGACCGCGACGAGCAGCACGGGCAGGTCGGTGTGCCAGGCGCGACGGGGCGCGGCGTCCCGCCGCCGGATTCCCGTCGTCCGCCCGGAGGGCGGGCCCGGCGGCGTCTGGTGGGTGCGATCGCAAGGCGCCGGAGCGCCTTCGTGACGGAGCCACGTGGGCGGTTCGGCAACGCGGCGAGCGTGCGTGCCGGACGCCGCCGGGCAGGCGGGTATCCGGCGACGGGGCGCGAGGGCGGCTCCCGGGGCGGCGATCGACGACATGGGTGCGGGTCTCCCGGTCTCCGGAGGGGGTGCGGAGACGTCGGCGGCTCACACGGGGCGCGATCACCGTACCGGCGGGGACGAGCTCGGCCTACGGGTTTTCCGGGAGCTCGTAGGAGCCGTACCGCGGCCTCCCGGCCGGGTCGTAGGACTGGATGGAGACACCGGCGGCGGTGACGCGTCCGGCGGTGTGCGTGAAGGCGGTCGGTACGGCGCCCTCGGCGAACAGGCGGAGGCCGGTGCCGAGCACCACCGGGAAGGTGACCAGGTGGAGGGTGTCGACGAGCCCGAGGTCGAGCAGGGAGCGGACCAGGGCGCCGCTGCCGTGCACCTGGAGCTCGCCGTCGGTGCGCTCCTTGAGGGCGGTGACCTCCTTGGCGAGGTCGCCGCCGATCACGGTGGTGCCGGACCAGCCGGGGTCGGTGAGGGTGGACGAGGGGACGTACTTCGGCAGGGCGTTCAGCCTGGCGGCGATCGGGTCGGCGGGATCGGTCACCTTCGGCCAGTACGACGCGAAGATCTCGTACGTACGGCGGCCGAGCAGGAACGCGCCCGCGCGCTCGAAGACCTCGGTGACGAACCGGCCGAAGTCGTCGTCGCCGTACGTGAAGCTCCAGCCGCCGTGCTCGAAGCCTCCCCGGGTGTCCTCCTGGGGGCCGCCGGGCGCCTGGTACACGCCGTCGAGGGTGATGAAGACGGTGGAGACGAGCTTGCCCATGGCGGGTGCCTTCTTTCCGGGTGCGGGGTCCGTGTCATCGGCTCAGACCCCGCACGCACCCGTAACTCATCGGTTCAGCCGGCGTTGGTGGAGAACAGGCCGCCCGTCGGGCCCTGCTTGTCGCCGCCCTGGGCCTTCTTCAGGGCGTTGGCGAGGGACTCGATGGTGAGGGACTGCAGGATCACCCGGCCGTTGCCCTCCAAGGTGGCCAGGGACAGGCCCTCGCCGCCGAACACGGCGTTCATGATCCCCTGGCGGTTGAGGCCGCCGACGCGCTGGACGCCGTACTGGATGCCCTCCTCGAAGGCGACCACACAGCCGGTGTCCACCTCGATACGGCCGCCGAAGTCCGCCGGGTTGAGGTCGATGAAGTTGCCCGCGCCGGCGATGATCACCGTGCCGTACCCGGTGAACTTCTCCAGGATGAAGCCCTCGCCGCCGCTCATGCCCGTGCGGCCGCCGGCGAAGGCGATGCCGAAGTCGACGGTGGACTCCGCGGCCACGAAGGCGTCCTTCTCGGCGAACCACGCGCGGGTGCCGTCGAGTTCCAGGGCCCGCATCTCGCCCGGGAGCACGCCGGCGAAGCCGACCGTGCCCTCGCCGCCCTGGGAGGTGAAGTACTGGAACGCCAGGGACTCGCCCGCGAGCATGCGCTGGCCCACCTGCATGGCGGTGCCCATGGCCTGGCGCAGCAGACCGCCCATGCCGCCGCCCCCGCCGCTCTGCCCCTGCTGCCCGCCGTTCCCGGATGGTCCGGACAGCCGCGTCTCCATGGTCACGTTCGTGGTCTTGAACAGGAACTTTCCGGCCTCGCAGTACACGGTCTGGCCGGGCTGCAGGTTGACGACCGCCATCTGCATGGCGTTGCCGACGATCTCTTGCTGAAGGGTCACGCGAGAAGAACGCGCAAGCCGGACCCATAAATTCCAGGGAGCCGCGAACTGGGTCCGTACGGGTGACACGCGGGGCGCTCCGGTGCTGTCCGGGCCGGGGCGCCCCGCGCGCGCAGGGGGGTGGGGTCAGCCGCCCAGTTCCTGGTGCCGGGCGGCGAGGCCCGTCGCGCCCTGTTCGGTCAGGGAACCGTACAGGCGCAGGCGGGAGATGCCGCCGTCGGGAAAGATGTCGATCCGCGCGTGCGTGCCGACGGCCGGCTCGGGGAGCACGAAGCGGTGGTTGGTGTCGGGCTGCAGGCGGGTGCGCGGAAGGATCTCCGCCCAGTCGCCGTTCTCGCCGTCCTTCACGGACACCGACGCCCAGCCGGCGCTGTTGCCCTTCAGGTATGCGGTGTCGATCTCGATCGCGCGGATCCGGGACTGGGCGGCCAGCCCGTAGCGGATCCAGTCGTTGCCCTGGTCACGGCGGCGGCGGGTTTCCCAGCCGTCGTCCATCTTGCGGGAGCGGCCGGGCTGGATGGTGTTGGTGGCCGGGGAGTAGAAGAGGTTGGAGGCGTCCTCGACCCGGCCGCCGTTCTCCAGGGCGACCACGTCGAAGGTGCCGAGGACCGCCAGCCACTCGGGGTCGGGGACGACCTCGCCGTACACGCGCAGCCGGGCGATGCCGCCGTCGGGGTGCTGGTTGACCCGGAGGTGCGTGAAGCGCTGCTCCACCGATACGGAGAAGCCATTCGCCGCGTGGCCGCCCACCGCCGTGCGCGGAACGATCGTCGTCCACTTCACGTCGTCGCCCAGCAGCTCCTCCGGAGACGGCGAGCCGGGTACGGAGGTGGCCTCGATCGAGACCGCCTGCGGGTAGTTGCCGCGGAAGTGGGCGGTGTCGACGACGATCCCGCGGATCACCCCGGGCGCGCCGAGGCGGACCAGCGCCCAGTCGTGGTCCTCGGCGGTCGGCCACGGGTGCTCGGCGGAGACTCCACGCCGGCGGCGGGTCTCCCAGCCGTCCATGATCTTGCCCTTGTGCCCGAAGTGCTCGGGGTCGAACTCGGCGGGCTCGGGCACCAGCAGGTTCTCCCGCTGGGCGAAGAACTCGTCGTTGGCGGCGATGACACCGGCGCCGAGCTGCCGGTCGGCGAGGTTGGCGTACTGGGTGAAGGGGAAATCGGCGGTGCGGTAGTCCGCGTACGGGTCGCCGCCTCCGTAGGGGTTCGCGTCGCCGGTGTAACTCGGTATCGCCGTCACGGTGATCAGGGGTTCCTTTCTGGGCGTCGGCCGGGTGCGGAGGTGGCTCACCGGGGGCGGCTGAGCAGCGTGCCCTTCGGCTCGCTGAACTCGCCGTCCGCGACGATGCGTTCGCCGCGCAGCCAGGTGGACTTCACGACGCCGTACAGGGTCTTGCCGGCGTACGCGGTGACCCGGTTGCGGTGCTGGAGACCGGCCGGGTCGACGGTGAAGGTCTCGTCCGGGGCGAGGACGGCGAAGTCGGCGTCGCGGCCGGGGGCGATCGCGCCCTTGGCGGCCTCCAGGCCGGCCAGGGCGGCCGTCCGCGTGGACATCCAGCGGACGACGTCCTCCAGGCCGTAACCCCGCCTACGGGCCTCGGTCCATACGGCGGACAGGCTGAGCTGGAGGCCGGAGATGCCGCCCCAGGCGGTGGCGAAGTCGTCGGTCTTCAGGTCCGCGGTGGAGGGCGAGTGGTCGGTGACGACACAGTCGACGGTGCCGTCGGCCAGCGCCTCCCAGAGCAGGTCCTGGTTGGCGGCCTCGCGGATGGGCGGGCAGCACTTGAACTCGCTGGCGCCGTCGGGGACTTCCTCGGCGGTCAGGGTGAGGTAGTGCGGGCAGGTCTCCACGGTGATCTGCACGCCCTCGGCGCGCGCGGCGCGGATCAGCGGCAGCGCGTCACTGGAGGACAGGTGCAGGACATGCACGCGCGCGTGGAGGCGGCGGGCCTGCGCGACGAGGTTCGCGATGGCCGTGTCCTCGGCGTCGCGCGGGCGGGAGGCGAGGAAGTCGGCGTACCTGGGGCCGCCGTGCTGCGGGGCGGCGGCGAGGTGGTGCGGGTCCTCGGCGTGCACGATCAGCAGGCCGCCGAAGCCGGCGATCTCCGCCAGGGACTGGGCCAGCTGGTCCTGGTCGAGGTGCGGGAACTCGTCCACGCCGGACGGGGACAGGAACGCCTTGAAGCCGAAGACACCGGCGTCGTGCAGCGGGCGCAGGTCCTTGACGTTGTCCGGCAGGGCGCCGCCCCAGAATCCGACGTCGATGTGCGCCTTGTCGGCGGCCACCTCCTGCTTGACCCGCAGGTTCTCGACGGTCGTGGTCGGCGGGAAGGAGTTGAGCGGCATGTCGATCAGCGTGGTGATGCCGCCGGCCGCCGCCGCGCGGGTGGCGGTCCAGAAGCCCTCCCACTCGGTGCGGCCGGGGTCGTTGACGTGCACGTGGGTGTCGACCAGGCCGGGCAGCAGGACGTGGTCGCCGAAGTCCTCCAGCCGCGCCCCGGCCGGGACCTGGGCGTCGTACGGCAGGACGGCCGTGATCTTCCCGGCGGACACGGTGACCGCGGCGGCCCGTGTCCCCTCCGGAGTGATGACGCGCGTCGAGCGCAGGACCAGTTCAGCGTCGGACACCCGAACCCCTCTCTGTATCGCCGTTTTACGCCCAGGAAACGGGATTTACACCCACGAAACGGATTTCAACGTTCTGTTGAAGGAGTCTTCACTCCCGCTCCCCCGCCGTCAAGGGGCACACTTCCGGGCAGCGCGCGGCCGCACACGCTCTGGACTTTTCCACAAAGCGGAATTAGAATTCCAGCAAGCAGAACGTAGCTATGTACGAGCAGGGAGTCAACCGGCCGCCGGGTAGGCTTCTGCCCTCCTGTCAGCCCCGAAAGGAACGCGCCGTGCCGACGTCCAGCGCCAGCACCAACGACTCCGCCAAGTCCTCCGCCGGCGGGGTCCAGTCCCTCGAGCGCGCCTTCGACCTGCTGGAGCGGATGGCGGACGCCGGCGGCGAGGTCGGCCTGAGCGAGCTGTCCGCGACCAGCGGGCTGCCGCTGCCGACCATCCACCGGCTGATGCGCACGCTGGTCGCCTGCGGATACGTCCGCCAGCAGCCGAACCGGCGGTACGCGCTCGGCCCGCGCCTGATCCGGCTCGGCGAGTCGGCCTCCCGGCTGCTCGGCACGTGGGCGCGGCCGTACCTCGCGCGACTGGTCGAGGAGACCGGCGAGACCGCGAACATGGCGCTGCTGGACGGCGACGAGATCGTGTACGTGGCGCAGGTGCCGTCGAAGCATTCGATGCGGATGTTCACGGAAGTGGGCCGACGGGTCCTTCCTCACTCGACCGGTGTCGGCAAGGCACTCCTCGCCGGTGTGCCGGACGACGAGGTGCGGGCGCTGCTGTCCCGTACGGGGATGCCCGCCGCGACGGAGAAGACCATCACCACGCCGGACGGGTTCCTGGCGGCGCTGGAGGACGTACGGCGGGCCGGTTACGCCGTCGACGACAACGAGCAGGAGATAGGGGTCCGGTGCCTGGCGGTGTCGGTGCCGGAGTCTCCGACGGCCGCGGCGATCTCCATCTCCGGGCCTGCCGGGCGGGTCACCGAGGAGGCGACCGGAAAGATCGTGCCGGTGCTGCAGCAAGTGGCCCGGGAACTCGCCCAGGCCCTCGCGAGTTCGGGCGCCTGAAGCACCTGAGGGGCGCAGGGGACTGCGCGACGTACCGCGAGGGGCCCGCAGCCGCCGAACGCGCGTCGCGGCTTGTCGCGCCCACGCGGCGGAGCCGCATGTCGACACAGCTCCGCGCCCCTGGGGAACCGCACTCAGCCCCGCTGTGTCGGCCCCCCGAACAGATCCACCGCCTGACGTACCTCCCCGAGCCCCCTGGCCAGGGCACTCACCGAGCCGATGGCGCCGGCGATCAGTAACAGGGAGCTGCGCAGGCGCGGAATCTCCGGCGCACCGCCGGAGGCCATCGCCGCCAGCGCCGCCAGTTCGTCCTCGGCTATGGCGCGGTCGGGGAACTCGGAGGGGAGCGCGGCGAGTTCACGGCGCAGCCGGGACACCGCGGTTCGCAGTTCCGCCACTCTCGGGTCCTCGCCGCTGCCGGTCACTGGCCTCTGCCCCAAGCTCCGCAACACAGCCCTCCCCCTCACACTCCGTCGTGCGCGGGCCAGTAAACGCCACCGCGTCCGGGAGCGCCACCGCGCGGACCGAAATTCAGCCCAAGGGAATCGGGCCGTCGTCCCTCGCGTCAGGTATGCAGGACGCATGACGGACAAGCATCGCGAGGAGGTCGCCGGGCTGCTGCTCGCCGCCGGCGGGGGCAGACGGCTCGGCGGGCGTCCCAAGGCGCTGCTGGAGCACCGGGGGCGCCCGCTGGTCGAGCACGCGGCCGGGGTGCTGCGCGCGGCCGGGTGCGCACGCGTGCACGTCGTCCTGGGCGCTCGCGCCGACGACGTACGGGCGCGTGCCGACCTGACCGGCTGTGTGCTCGTGGACAACCCCGACTGGGCCGGGGGCATGGGCTCCTCCCTGCGGGCGGGGCTGGCCTCACTCGCCGGTACGGGGGTGCACGCGGCCCTGGTGAGCCTCGTCGACCAGCCGGGCATCGGACCGGCGGCCATGGCGCGGGTACTCGGTGCGTACGAGGACGAGAAATCGCTGGTCTCGGCCGCTTACGACGGGACGCGCGGGCATCCGGTGCTGTTCGGCGCGGCCCACTGGCCGGGCATCGCGGCGACGGCCACCGGGGATCGCGGAGCCCGCGCCTACCTTCAGGAGCACGCCGGGCAGATCCGGCTCGTGGAGTGCGCGGACGTGGCCGAGCCGTACGACATCGACATCGAGGCCGACCTGCGCCACCTTGAGTGAAGGGGGTGGCACTGGGCGCCACCTTTCCTCGACTCAGAGAATCTCGACATCAACAAACCATTGAAGTTCCACAATGAGGAAACTACTATCCACTGCTCAGAAGCGCCTGACCGCACAGCGGGCGCTGTTTGCCCTATAAGTGCCACTAGGCACCCGGTGCCACCGCTGAAGGAAGTGACAGCTCATGTCCGCACCAGCGCCGTCCCCGCTGGCCATCGTCGACGCCGAGCCCCTGCCCCGGCAGGAAGAGGTCCTCACGGACGCGGCGCTCGCCTTCGTGGCGGAGCTGCACCGGCGGTTCACCCCGCGCCGTGACGAACTCCTCGCCCGCCGGGCCGAGCGCCGCGCCGAGATCGCCCGCACCTCCACGCTCGACTTCCTGCCCGAGACGGCCGCGATCCGCGCGGACGACTCCTGGCAGGTCGCCCCGGCCCCGCCCGCGCTGAACGACCGGCGCGTCGAGATCACCGGCCCCACCGACCGCAAGATGACCATCAACGCGCTCAACTCGGGCGCGAAGGTCTGGCTCGCCGACTTCGAGGACGCCTCCGCGCCCACCTGGGAGAACGTGGTCCTCGGCCAGATCAACCTGATCGACGCCTACACCAGGAACATCGACTTCACCGACCCGAAGTCCGGCAAGTCCTACGCCCTGCGCCCGAACGAGGAGCTGGCGACCGTCGTCATGCGCCCGCGCGGCTGGCACCTGAACGAGCGGCACCTCGTCGACGCCGACGGCCGCGCCGTCCCCGGCGCCTTCGTCGACTTCGGCCTCTACTTCTTCCACAACGCCCAGCGGCTGCTGGACCTCGGCAAGGGCCCGTACTTCTACCTGCCCAAGACCGAGTCGCACCTCGAAGCCCGGCTGTGGAACGACGTGTTCGTCTTCGCGCAGGACTACGTCGGCATCCCGCAGGGGACCGTCCGCGCCACCGTCCTGATCGAGACGATCACGGCCGCGTACGAGATGGAGGAGATCCTCTACGAACTCCGCGAGCACGCCGCCGGGTTGAACGCGGGCCGCTGGGACTACCTGTTCTCCATCGTCAAGAACTTCCGTGACGGCGGCGCCCGGTTCGTCCTGCCGGACCGCAACGCGGTCACGATGACCGCCCCGTTCATGCGGGCGTACACCGAACTGCTCGTCCGCACCTGCCACAAGCGCGGCGCGCACGCCATCGGCGGCATGGCGGCGTTCATCCCGTCCCGCCGGGACGCGGAGGTCAACAAGATCGCCTTCGAGAAGGTCCGCGCCGACAAGGACCGCGAGGCGAACGACGGCTTCGACGGCTCCTGGGTCGCCCACCCCGACCTGGTCCCGATCGCCATGGAGTCCTTCGACAAGGTCCTCGGCGACAAGCCGAACCAGAAGGACCGGCTGCGCGAGGACGTGCACGTCGAGGCGGCCGACCTGATCGCGATCGACTCGCTGGACGCGAAGCCGACGTACGCCGGTCTGGTCAACGCCGTCCAGGTCGGCATCCGGTACATCGAGGCCTGGCTGCGCGGGCTCGGCGCGGTCGCCATCTTCAACCTGATGGAGGACGCGGCCACCGCCGAGATCTCCCGCTCCCAGATCTGGCAGTGGATCAACGCGGGCGTCGAGTTCGAGAACGGCGACAAGGCCACGCCCGAACTGGCCCGGAAGGTCGCCGCCGAGGAACTGGACGCCATCCGCAAGGAGATCGGCGAGGAGGCCTTCGCGGCCGGCCACTGGCAGGAGGCGCACGACCTGCTGCTGACGGTCTCCCTGGACGAGGACTACGCCGACTTCCTGACCCTGCCGGCGTACGAGCAGCTCAAGGGCTGACACCCCGGCCGCACAGGCGCACCGAGCGGCTCCGGACGGCGTCCGGGGCCGCTCGCGCACCTTCAGCCCAGGTGCGCCGACCAGTCCTGTTCCGCCGCCGGCTTGCCGTGCAGGTCGGGGACGCGCTTGAGCCAGTCCGGGCGGCCCGCCTGCGTCTTCTCGGCGCGGGCGGCCTCCTCGGCCGCGAGCTCTGCACGGCTCGGGAAGTCCGTGGGCAGCCACTCCGGCGAGCGGCGGACCCGGGCGAGGAGGTAGTCGACGTAGGCGGCGCGGACGTCGTCGGGCGTGGCGAAGCCGGCGTCCTCGGCCAGCCAGGCGTCCGGGACCTCGGCGACGATGCCGCGCAGCAGCTCCTCGGTCACCCGTGGCGCGAGTTCGGCGTCCGCGGCGCGGACATCGGGGCCGTAGTGGCCGAGGGCGTGGTGGCGGAAGTCGTACCTCTTGCCCGGGGTCGTGGTGTCCCAGCGGTGGTGGAAGACGAGGGCGGCGCCGTGGTCGATGAGCCACAGGCGCGGCGGCGTGGTGCCGAGTGTCGGCCAGACCATGAGGTTGGAGCTGTGGACCGTGCGGTCCACGTTGACGGTCAGTGCGTCCAGCCAGACGATGCGGCCGGCCTCCAGCGGGTCCACGGGGAAGGACTGCGCGATCCGAGGGGTGAAGTCCCGGGCGCCCGGCAGGTAGTCCATGCCGAGGTTCACGCCCGCGCTCGCGCCGTGCAGCTCGCGCACCTCCTGGTGCGGTTCGCCGGCGGCGATGGCGGGGTCGAAGTGGACGAGGACCAGCTCGGGGAAGCGCAGTCCGAGCGCGCGGGCGAGTTCGCCGACGATCACCTCGGCGACCAGCGCCTTGTGTCCCTGTGCCGAGCCGGTGAACTTGACGACGTACGTGCCGTCGTCGTCGGCCTCGACGACTCCCGGGACGGAGCCGCCCGACCGCAGCGGGGTCACGTATCGAACAGCAGTCACGTCGCGCAGCACACCAGCCACCCTAAAGCAGGGCGGCCGGGTGACATCCCTCACACCGGCGTCGGCGACTAAGCAGGCCGGGTAGTAGATGCCACCCGTGGGACAAAGAGGACTTGTCCGTCTTGCCACAGATTCGTTGCCGCTCCCGAGCGAGCTCCCGCCACCCGCCCAATGGCTTCCCCTATTCCTCGCCGGGCGCACATGTCTGACGAGGCGACAGCAGTGAGCAAACGTCGCGGATGCGAAGTCGGCATCTCTCCGCCCGCCTGGCAAGACCCGCCCCATCCTACGAGGCGGGGTAGTAGAAGAGGCCTTTGCGCTCTCTGTGAGGCCGTCCTGAGAATGACCGCTCGGCGATCACCGAGTGAGGTTCACGCATGGGTAAGCACCGCAGGACGCAGCACTACCGGCGGATAGTCATCGCCGCCGTCACCATCGGCGCCGTCGGCGTACCGTCCGTCGCCCTGGCCTGTTCCACCTGGCCGTACGGCCCGGAGGACCCGTCCCAGGCCGCCGTGGCGACCGCGCCCCCGCAGCAGTGGCAGCACCCCCACCGGCATCACCACCATCACCACCGCAACGGGCACCACACCGGTACGCCGTCGGCCGCGGCGCCGCACACGCCCCGGGCCACCGCTCACCCGAGCGCCACGTCGAAGGCCGCCACCCCCAGGCCGGCGACGACCCCCGCTCCCCACTCCACCCCCGCCGCGTCCACGGCCCCGGCCGCGCCCAGCACCCCGAAGGCCACGCCGAGCACGCCGAAGGCCACGCCGAGCACGCCTAAGGCCACGCCGAGCACGCCCCAGGCCCCCGCCACGGCGTCCGGGGTCGTCGCGCGCATCGTGCAGCTCGTCAACGCCGAGCGCGCCAAGGCCGGTTGCCGGCCCCTGACGCTGAACACGGCGCTGACCAAGGCCGCGCAGGACCACAGCGCGGACATGGCGGCGCACCAGAACATGTCGCACACCGGGTCCGACGGGTCCGCCCCGGGCGACCGCATCACGGCCGCCGGCTACGACTGGAGCGCCTACGGCGAGAACGTCGCCTACGGTTACAGCACCGCGGACGAGGTCATGGCGGGCTGGATGTCCAGCCCCGGACACCGGGCCAACATCCTCAACTGCTCCTTCCAGCAGATCGGCGTCGGTCTCGCGCAGCCGGGCAGCTACTGGACCCAGGACTTCGGCACGGCCCGGTAGTCGGCAGGCAGGTCAACGCGCCGCCAGCGGGTTCGGCAGGGGCAGGTAGCGGGCGTCCGCGCCGTCCGCGCCGGTCCAGCGCAGCAGCAGGTTGGTCTTGCCGGGCAGGGTGGGCGCGGTGAGCAGGGCGGGGATCTCGGGCAGGCGGTGCCGGGCGAGTTCGCCGCGGGCGGCGGGCCAGGGGTCGAAGCCCGGGTGGTGTTCGGCGAGGGCTGCGGCGATCTCGGTGAGGTGGTTCACCACCAGGCAGTAGACCAGCCGTTCCCAGCCCGCGGCCCTGCTCACGTCCGGCAGCAGCTTGGCGCCCTCGGCGTCCCGGAACAGGGCCTGGACGGGCGTGCCGGCCGCGTCCACGGCGACGAGGGTGTTCTGGAGATGGGCCTCCAGGACGACTCCGTGCTCGTCGAAGGCCCTGAGGGCGGGCGGGACGACCTGCCACAGATAGGCCTCCCACCAGGCCGCCGGGTCGGCCGCACCGGCCAGCGGGCTGCCGTCGAAGCCCTCGGTGAGGCCGGCGGCGAGCAGCGGGGTGGCGCCCGGCAGCAGATGGCCGCGCAGACCGTCCCGGACGAGGACGGCCAGCTCCTCGAAGGCGAAGGCGACCGTGCGGTAGCCGCGGTCGCTCAGCCAGGCCGCGGGCGGGCCCAGCGCCGCGAAGGCCTGCCCGGCGGCCCGGTCGGTGCGGCGCATTCTGCGCAGGTCGTGGCGCCACAGCCGGCGGATGTCGTTGGTGATGCGGACGTCCAGGCTGAACTTCAGGAACACATCGCGCCGCGGCTCGTAGACCGTGCGGATCGCCGCCGTGGGCCAGGTGTCGAAGGCGGTGTCGCCGAGGCGGAGCAGGCGGCCGTCGGCGAAGGCCTCCGCCAGCTCCCGGCCGACCAGGTCCAGCTGCCAGGGATGGGCCGGCAGCAGCCGGTAGCCCGGCGGGGCCGTGCCGAGCGCGTCCAGGGCGCCGGTGTCGCCCTCCTCGGCCACCTGGTCCTCGCGCACCCCGAGCAGCACCAGCGGGAAACGGGCGTGCGCCTCGGGGGCGTAGGGCAGCCAGGACGCGACCGGGCCGCCGCCGCGCGCCTTCGGAGCGGGGTGGCAGGGGTGGCCGGTGATCAGGGACTGCTCGGAGAGCAGATACGGATCCGCGGGCGGCGTCGCCCGGGCGCGGGCCGTGAGCAGCGCGGCGACCGCGTCCCGGCTGTCGATCATCTCGGCGGGCAGGTCGCCGCCCGACAGCCCGGTGTGCCGGCGCAGTTCCTCGGCGACGAGTTTGACCAGTTCGGTGTGGACGACGCGGTGCCAGACCCCGGCCGAGCACACCTCGGGGTCGGTGGGGCGCCGGCCGGGGCGCACGCGCAGCAGCCGCCCGCTCGGCAGCCGGTGCACCCGTGGGTCAGCGGGGTCCGGCTCGGCCACCTCGCGCAGCAGGCAGTTCAGCACCGGAGCGGCCGCGTAGGCGTCGGCGCGGCGGCCGACGGCGTCGGTGGGGGGTGTCAGGTCCACGCGATCCGTTCGTTTCGTCGGGGGTCGTCGCGCTCAGTATGTCTGTCGTCCCCGACAATCGTCCTGCGTGCAGCGTGCGACCGTCCTGCGTGCAGCGTGCAACCGAGGAGCCGACCGTGCACCGTCCCGCCACCACCGAGGCCCGGGTCGCCGAGGAGCTGGCCGCCGTCCGGCCGGCGCTGCTGCCCCGCTACACGGCGGAGCTGCCGGGCGCCCGCGCCGCCGTGCTGACCCGGCTGTGGCGGGCGCTGGCCCACGAGCCGCTGCCATGGATCACCGGCCGGGTGCACGGTGCGCACGGCCTGGCGCTGCGGCTCGCCGACGGCCGGACGCTGTACGGGCCGCCCGCGGACCCGTACGCCACCAGCGCGTACGTCACCGGCGTCCGCCTGGACCGGGAGCGCCAGGTGGATCCGGCCGCGCTGATGACCGCCCTCGCGGTGCCGCACGGCGCGGCATTCGCCGCCGAACTGGCGGACAGTGTCGCCTCGTTGGCGCTGTCACGGGCCGGCGCGGATCACCCGAAGGAGTGGCCCGCGGGGGTCCCCACGACCGAAGGCTGGGGGAGGGACTGGGAGTGGGAGCAGCGGGTGACCGACGGGCATCCCTACCACCCGGGCTGCCGTTCCCGTCCCGGTTTCTCGGTGGCCGACCAGCTGGCGTACGGCCCGGAGCACCGGCCGGTGGTGGAGCTGGGGACGGTACCGGTGCCGGCGGCGGACTGCCTGGTGAACGGTGACTGGCCGGAGGAACTGCGCGACGGCGGACGGCTGCTGGTGCCCGTGCACCCCTGGCAGGCCGGCCACGTCCTGCAGCGGCCGTACGGCCCCTGGCGCCCGGGGCGTCCCCTGCTGTCCCTGCGCACCCTCGCACTCCCGGGCGGCACGCATGTGAAGACCGCGCTGAGCGCCCGGCTGACGTCCTCCGTGCGGGACATCTCCGCGTACTCGGTCCGGGCCGCCGCGCCGCTGACGGCCCTCGGCGAGGAGCTGGCGGCCCGCACCGACGGCCTGTTGCACCTCACCCGCACGCTGGGCGCGGTCTCGGCCGGATCCCCCGACCTGGCCGCGCTGCTGCGCGAGTCACCCGAGGTGTACACGGGCCCGGGGGAACGGGTCCTGCCGGTGGCCGCGCTCGCCACCACCTGCCTGCCGGACGCGCCCGCCTGGATGGCCGCGTTCACCCGCCTGACCCTGACCGTGGGGCTGCGCCTGCTCGACCTCGGCGTGGCCCTGGAGGCGCACGGCCAGAACCTGCTGGTGATCCTGGCGGCGGACGGCACCCCGCTGCGGCTGGTCTACCGCGACCTGGCCGACATCCGGATCAGCCCGGCCCGCCTGGCCCGGCACGGCATCGTCCCGCCCGCGCTCACCGGGCGCCTGGTCACCGACGACGAGACGGCCCTGCGCCGCAAGCTGTTCGGCTCCCTGGTGGCGGGCGCGCTGGCCGGTACGGCGGGCTCCGGCGCGGCGCTGGGAGCGGCCCTGTCCGCCGCCGTACCGGACCTCGCGGACACCCCCGACCTGCGCGCCCTGCGCGAAGGCCCGCTGCCGGCCAAGGCGTTGACCCTGATGCGCCTGTCCCCCGGGACCCCGGGCGACCAGTGGACGTCCCTGCCGAACCCGCTCGTTTTGGAGCCCGGCCCGTCCGCTCCATAAGATCCGGCGATGATCACAAGACAACGGCTGGCGGCGGGAGTCTGTGCTCTGCTCGCCGCCCTGGCGGCCGGGATCGCGTTGCCCGGCTCAGCCGTCGCCGACGAGACACAGGCGGCCGCCCCGAAGGTCGAACTCGTGCTGGACGTCAGCGGTTCGATGCGGGCGCGGGACATCGACGGCGGCTCCCGGATGGCCGCGGCGAAGCAGGCGTTCAACGAGGTGCTGGACGCGACGCCGCAGGAGGTACAGCTCGGCATACGCACCCTGGGCGCCAACTACCGCGGCAGCGACCGCAAGGAGGGCTGCAAGGACACCGCGCAGCTCTACCCGGTCGGCCCGCTGAACAGGACCGACGCCAAGACGGCGGTGGCCACGCTGCAGCCGACCGGCTGGACGCCGATCGGTCCCGCGCTGCTGAAGGCGGCGGACGATCTGAACGGCGGCGCGGGAAGCCGTCGTATCGTCCTGATCAGCGACGGCGAGGACACCTGCCAGCCGCTCGACCCCTGCGAGGTGGCGCGCGAGATAGCGGCCAAGGGCATCGGGCTGACCATCGACACCCTCGGTCTGGTGCCGGACGCCAAGACCCGCGACCAGCTCAGCTGTATCGCGGACGCGACCGGCGGCACCTACACCGACGTACGGCACAAGGAAGAACTGTCCGACCGGGTCGGGCAGTTGGTGGACCGGGCGGCCGATCCGGTGGTGACGCCGGTGGCCACCGAGGGTGCCGCGCAGTGCGAGAAGGCACCGACGCTGAAGTCGGGGCTGTACACGGACCGTGCGGAGTTCGGGCAGCAGCGCTGGTACAAGGTCGAGGTGGACCCCGGCAAGGAGCTGCGCGCCTCGGTGAGCGTGGCCGACGACCGGGCGGTGAACCCCGACTACGGGCTGCTGCTGCGGGCGGTGACCGTGCAGGGACGGGAGATCGTGCGCGGTGAGGCAGCGGGGACGGGCCGTACGGACGTGATCTCGACGGGTCTGCGCTACCCGAAGCAGGAGAGCGACGACGACAACGCGCCCGCGGAGACGGTGTGCCTGCAGGTCACCAACTCCTTCTCGGCCGCGGCCGGTGTCAAGACGACGCCGGGTCTGCCGCTGGAGCTGACCGTCGACGTCGTGGACGGACCGTCCGGCCATCACGACGTGGCCTCCTTCGGTCTCGGCCGCGGCTGGTGGCTGCTGGGTGCGCTGGTGCTGGCCGGCTTCCTGGCGGGTCTGCTGTGGGGCTGGCTGTCGCGCTGGCGGGTCGCGGTCTGGAGGACGAACTGATGCGGATCACACGTGTGATGGGTGCGGCGCTGCTCGCGCTGGGGCTCGCGGCCGGACCGGCCGCGGCCGACTCCTCCCCGTCTCCCGGCGCCTCCGCCGACGGCAAGGCGCCCACTCGGGCGGGCACCTCGTTCCGTACGGCGACGGAGATCCGGCAGGGGCAGCAGGCCACGGCGTCCGGTTCGACGGGTGACTACCTGTACTGGTCGTTCCCCGCGGACACCGGGCAGCGGCCCACCGTCAGCGCGAGCGTGAAGCTGCCTGCGGCGCACGGGGCGCAGACCTGGCAGATCGATGTGTACGACGGACTGCGGCGCCGTCAGGCCTGCCAGTACGGGGCGGCGACCCGTACGGCCGGGCAGGGGGCGTCCTCCGTCGCACTGGCCTGTGTGCTGCGGACGGTGCGCGGGTGGTCGGAGCCGTGGGGCAACGACCCGCTGCCGGGCACGTACTACATCCGGCTGACCGTCGTGGACCTCGGCTCCGCCGACCTCGGCAAGCCGGTGAGCGTCGACGTCCGTGCCGACTCCGAGGACATCGGCGGCGCGGCGGCGGTGGACGGCTCGCTGGGCAAGCCGCTGGTTCCCGGCATCGCCGTCAAGTCCGAGGCGGACGGGAAGGGTTCGAAGCCGGCGGTGCTGTCGAGCTTCGGCTCCGACGACGGCTGGTCCTCCGGCTGGTGGTCCGACCGGTGGGTGTGGACCGCGGTCGGGGGTGCGCTGGCGGCTCTCGCCGGGGTCGGCGGGTACGCACTGACCCGGGGGTCCGGGCGGCCGTCCCGGGTGCCGCCGAACGTGTGAGCCCTCGCATCGGAAGGCCCGCCTGCCGGCGGGCCTTCCGTCTGTTCGGCCACCGGCCCACCCCGTGCGGCTGGTTTCACGCCTCCCGCAACGCCTTGGCGAGGGTGCCGTCACCCGTCACCGTCACCCGGCCGTCCCGCACCGCGTCCGGCAGGCTCAACTCGCCACGGGCAACGGCCTCACAGGTCGCCGCGTCCAGCTCCAGCCGGGCGTCGGCCTCGCCGGGTGCGGAGCCGTCGCCGTACAGCGGGCCCTCCTCTGCGCCGAGGCGCAGATGGAACTCGCCTTCCGCCAGCCGTACTTCCACGGTCCCCTCCCCCTCCAGGGCCCGCAGCAGGGGCAGCGCGAACCAGTGGGCGCGGACCGCGTCGGTCGGCCGGCGCTCGCCCAGCTCGGTCTCGCCCCAGCTGCCCAGCGCCTGCAGCACGGGCAGCAACTCCCGGCCCCGCCGGGTGAGTTCGTAGACGTAGGCCGCTCCCGGCGGGGGCAGCCGGCGGCGGGTGGTGAGGCCGTCGCGCTCCATGTCCTTCAGCCGGGAGGCGAGCACGTCCGTGCTCACGCCGGGCAGGTCCGCGTGCAGGTCCGTGTAGCGACGGGGCCCGGCCAGCAGCTCCCGGACGATCAGCAGGGTCCAGCGGTCGCCGACGAGGTCGAGGGCGCGGGCTGCGGAGCAGTACTGGTCGTAGCTTCGGCGAGGTGACATGACCCGCAGTCTAGACATGTCATTGGACTTTCCAAGCTCCTACTTGGTAAAACCAAGCAACACGAGTTTCCGGAGGGGCGCATGGAGTTCCGGCAGTCGAACAAGCTCAGCGAGGTCTGTTACGAGATCCGCGGCCCGGTGATCGAACACGCCAACGCGCTGGAGGAGGCCGGGCACAGCGTCCTGCGCCTGAACACCGGCAACCCCGCGGCCTTCGGATTCGAGGCGCCCGAGGAGATCCTCCAGGACATGATCCGGATGCTGCCGCAGGCGCACGGCTACACCGATTCCCGCGGCATCCTCTCCGCCCGCCGGGCGGTCGCCCAGCGCTACCAGACCCTGGGCCTGGAGGTCGGCGTCGACGACGTGTTCCTCGGCAACGGCGTCTCCGAACTGGTCTCCATGGCCGTGACGGCGCTCGTCGAGGACGGCGACGAGATCCTCGTCCCCGCACCGGACTTCCCGCTCTGGACGGCCGCCACCACCCTGGCCGGCGGCAAGGCGGTCCACTACCTGTGCGACGAACAGGCCGACTGGAACCCGGACCTGGCCGACATGGCCTCGAAGATCACGGACCGGACGAAGGCCGTGGTCATCATCAACCCCAACAACCCGACGGGCGCGGTATATCCGAAGGAGGTCGTCGAGGGCATCCTGGACCTGGCCCGCCGGCACGGCCTGATGGTGTTCGCCGACGAGATCTACGATCAGATCCTCTACGACGACGCGGTCCACCACTCGGCCGCCGCCCTCGCCCCCGACCTGGTCGTGCTCACCTTCTGCGGCCTGTCGAAGACGTACCGGGTGGCGGGCTTCCGCTCCGGCTGGCTGGTCGTGACCGGTCCCCGGCAGCACGCGAAGGACTATCTGGAAGGCCTGACCATGCTGGCCTCCATGCGCCTGTGCGCCAACGCCCCCGCCCAGTACGCCATCCAGGCCGCGCTCGGCGGCCGCCAGTCCATCCGCGAACTGACGCTGCCCGGCGGCCGGCTGCACGAGCAGCGGAACGTGGCCTGGGAGAAACTCAACGAGATCCCCGGTGTGTCCTGCGTGAAGCCCAAGGGCGCCCTGTACGCGTTCCCGCGCATCGACCCCAAGGTGCACCCGATCCACGACGACGAGAAGTTCGTCCTCGACCTGCTGCTGCGCGAGAAGATCCAGGTGGTTCAGGGCACCGGCTTCAACTGGCCCTCCCCCGACCACTTCCGCATCCTCACCCTGCCGCACGCGGAGGACCTGGAGGCGGCGATCGGCAGGATCGGGCGGTTCCTCGGCGGGTACCGGCAGTAGCCCGTTTCGCGTATTCGCGCGCCTGTGCGAGGATCGCCCCGCACGAACCGGGGGGATCTTCGCGCCCGACCAGCGCCGCGCAGCCGTTCCCCCGGGCCGGTTTTGACAGACCCGCAGCAGACCAGGGGGAGCACCGTTGTCCTCGTCCAGAAGACCGTCCTCGTCGCGCATACGCCGGACGACCGTCGCCGTGGTGTGCGGCGCGGCCCTCGGGGGCGGGGTCGCGCCCGCGCAGGCCGGGTCCGCCGCGTCGCCGGCGCCTTCCACCGGGCAGGAGGCGCGGCAGGCCGCCCGCTTCTGGACCGCGCAGCGGATGGCGGACGCGGCGCCGCTGGACGGGGACCGGGCACGGCCGGACGGGCCCGGTCCGGGGGCCGCGGCGGCGGGCCGCCCGCAGGGCACTCTCTTCCAAGGGACCCGTGTCGTCGGGACGTTCTTCGGGTCCGACGGGCCGGGCGGCACGACCTGGCACTGCACGGGCAGTGTGATCGACACCGCGGCACGGAACATCGTGCTCACCGCCGCCCACTGCGCGCTGAGCATGAGGGGCGACTACGTCTTCGTCCCCCGGTTCGTGAAGGGCGCGAGCCCCGACCAGCAGCCGTACGGCATCTTCCACATCCAGCGGGTCTTCACCGACCCCCGGTACGTGCCCGACAAGGGGTCGACGACCACCAAGAAGCCCGCGTCGGACCTGGACACCGCGTTCGCCAGGGTGTCGGCCAACCAGCGCGGCCAGAGCCTGCAGGACGCGGTCGGCGGCGGACTGACCTTCACCCGCGCGAACGGCTACACCCACACGAACGTGACCGTCGTCGGCTACCCCTCCTACGGGCACAACAGCGCCGGGCGCGCCGTCAAGTGCACCGTGCCGACGAAGCAACTGCCCGGCTACCGGCAGATGTCGATGACCTGCGGCGGCTACTACGGCGGCGTGTCCGGCAGCCCGTGGATCACCGACTACCGGGACGACGCGGGCACCGGCCACGTCATCGGCAACCTCGGCGGCTACAACGGCGGCGGCAACGACGCGAACGTCGACTACATCAGCTACGCCCCGGCATTCGGCGCCGACGCGGCCAACCTGCTCGCCCGAGCGGTCGCCAACCAGGACCCGCCCGCCGGTCTGCCCGCGTACCAGGGGCTCCAGCTGCCGGGCGGTGCCGCCCGCTGGCAGAAGGCCGCGCTGATGGCCTCCGCGGACTACACCGGCGACCACCTCGGCGACCTGCTCGTCGTCTGGTCCGACGGCGGGGTCACGCTGTACCCCGGGGACGGCAACGGCGCCTTCGGGGCCGAGAAGCGACTGCTGAAGGCCAACTCCACCTGGACGCACGCCCGGAACATCACCGCCGGTGCCTTCACCGGCGGACGGCCGGGCCTGCTGGTGCGCTGGTCGGACGGAGAGGCCACCCTGTACCCGGATCTCAGCCCTTCCGGAGTGGGCCGCGAGGTGCAGATGGCGAAGCCCAACTCCGTCTGGAAGAACGTCGTACAGCTCACTGCCGGGCAGTTCCACGGGGCCGAGGGCGCGACCGATGTGCTGGCGCGCCGCTCCGACGGCAGTCTGGTCCTCTACACCGCGGTCCGCGCCGGGTCCTTCGGCACGGGCAAGCAGCTCCTCGGGGCGAACGGCACCTGGACCAAGTCCGCGCTGCTCAGCGGCGGCGCCTTGCGGGGCACGGTCGGCGCGGACCTGCTCGTGCGCTGGTCCGACGGCTCGCTCGACAGCTACACCGGTGTCTCGGCCGGCGGGCTCGGCACCCGGTCCCGGCTGCGCGGCCCGAACGGCACCTGGCCGCACGCCCAGGTCATGACCACCGGCGACCTCACCTCCGACCACACGGGCAACGACCTGGTCGTGCGCTGGTCCGACGGCGAGACCACGCTGTACGCGAACAGCGGCGCCAAGGCCCTGGGCACCGAGAACACACTGGTCCCGCCGGGCACCTGAGCCACGGGAATGCCCGGCGCCCGCTGCCCGTTGACGATCCTTGTCGGCGATCAGCGAACAGGGGGAACGACGTATGGCGATCGACGTGCACGGCACGGTGGCGGACGGATTCGAGGGCGTACGCGAGGAGTTCGCGGCGGTGCTCGCCGGGGAACGGGACGATCCGGGCGCACAGCTCGTGGTGTACCGGCACGGGCGGCGCGTGGTGGACCTGTGGGGCGGCGACGGCATCGACGGGGACTCGCTGACGACCCTGTACTCCATCGCCAAGGGAGCCGCGCACCTCGTCGTCGCGCTCCTGGTGCAGGACGGGGTGCTCGACCTCGACCGGGAAGTCGCCGCGTACTGGCCGGAGTTCGGCGTGCACGGCAAGGACCGGCTGACCCTGGGCGAGCTGCTGGAGCACCGGGCCGGACTCGTCGGCGACGCGGAACAGGCCTTCACCGTGGAGGAGTTGGCCGACGACCGGATCGTCGCGGCCCGCCTGGCGGCGCGCACACCGTTGTGGGAGCCGGGCAGCGCCTGGGGCTATCACGCCTTCGTCATCGGCGCCCTCACCGGTGAGGTGGTGCGCCGGGTGACCGGCCGGTCGATCCAGGAGCTGTACGAGGAGCGGATCCGGGCGCCGTACGGACTCGACTACTACCTGGGGCTGCCCGCGGCGGCCGAGAAGCGCTGGGTGGACGTGCAGCCGCTGGTGCCGACGCCGGAGGAGGCCGCGCTGCTGAAGGAGCGGGCGGCGGCTGCGGACAGCATCCGGGGCATCGCCTTCAACGCGCACGGGCCGGCGCCGACCGACCTCGTGGCCTTCGGCAACCACCCCCGGGTGAAGGCGCTCGGGCCGACGTCCTCGGGCGGCGTGGGCAACGCGCGCGGGGTCGCCGGGATGTACGCGGCCGCCATCAGCACCGTGGACGGCAGGCCGCCGCTGCTCACGCCCGCGACGGCGGCCCTGTTCGGCGAGCTGCGCACCCCGGGCGGCCCTGACCTGGTCGTGGGCAGCGAGGACCACTTCGCGCGCGGCTTCGAGCACACCCCCGCGCTGTACCCGGTCCTGGACGCCGGCACCTTCGGGCACAGCGGTGCGACCGGCTCGCTGGGCTTCGCCGACCCGGCGAACGGCATCGCCTACGCCTACACCCGGCGCCGGTTCGCCTTCCCCTCAGGGGTGGGCGCCGCCCCGGAGAACGGCCGTCTGGCCGAGTCGGTCCTGCGGTCGGCCGCCTCCCTGTGACACGGTGCTCACAGGCGAGCGGGAAGGGCGCTGACGTGGGTGACCTCTTTCTCGTCCGGCACGGTGAGACCGAGTGGTCGCGGTCCGGACGGCACACCGGCTGGACCGACGTGCCCCTCACCGAGCACGGGCGGCAGGAGGCGCGCGGGCTGGTGCCGCTGATCCGCTCGCACCGGATCGGGGCGGCGTTCGTCAGCCCCCTGCAGCGGGCCCGGGAGACCGCCGAGCTCATCGGGATCCCGGACGCCCAGGTCGACGCCGACCTGCGCGAGTGGGACTACGGCGGCTACGAGGGCGTGACCACCGTGGAGATCCAGCGGAGCCGGCCGGGCTGGTTCCTCTTCACGGACGGGGTCGCGCCGGGGCCGCCGGAGCATCCCGGCGAGACCCCGGAGCAGGTCGGCGAGCGCGCCGACCGGGTGCTGGCCAAGGCCGACGCCGCCCTCGCCGGCACCGACGGCGCCGTCGTCCTGATCGCCCACGGCCACTTCCTGCGCGTGCTGACCGCCCGCCGCCTCGGCCTTTCGCCCCGGCACGGGGCCCTGTTCCAGCTCGCAACGGGAACCCTGTGCCGCCTGGGCACGGAGCACGGGCGGCCGGTGGTGGCGGGGTGGAACATCCGGCCGCAGGAGTAGGCGCCGGATTCGGGCGCCCGGACACAGGCGCCGGCCGCAGGCGCCGGCCGCGTTGTCGGTCCCGGGCCGTACTCTGCGAAGCGGGCCGTGTGACGGGCGCGGTCCCGGACCGGGGACAGGACCGGAGGGAGTGCGCTGTGAGCCGACCGCCGACCGCCGCGCAGCGGCGTCTGATCGAGGCCGCCGATCCGGTGACCGGACGGCTGCACGGTACGGAGGCGCAACTGACGGCGCTGGTGCAGCGGGGGCTGGCCTTCCGGCATCCCCGGCCGCCGCACGAGCACTTCCTGACCCCGGCGGGACACCGCATACGGGAGGCGGTGCCCAAGACGCAGACGGCACAACCCGCGGCGGGCACCGGGGCGTTCGCGGCGCGGGCCGGCGGTGCGGAAGAGCCGCCCGCGGACGGTCCGGCGCGGCTGCGTGAGGTGCACGGCGCCTGGCAGGGGCTGCTGGAGCTGCGCCGGATGACCAACCCCGACGGCGCGGTGGACCGGCCGTGCGGCTGGGAGCGCACGCACCTGGTGCGGGCGGCGGCGCTGGCCCTGGAGGCGGCCGGGCACCGTCCGGCGAGCAGCAGCACGGACGGCTACCGGGTGCGTGCGACCCCGCAGCCGGAAGCGGTCGCCGTGTACGCGCCGGACGCACAGAGCCTGGCGGCCTGCGCGACCACGCTGGAGCGCGCGGGCTGGCAGCCCGGCGAGTACACCGAACCGCGGACGCGCGTGCGCTATCTGCTCGCCTCGCCGCGCCGGGTGTGAACGGCGTGCCAAGATCGACCGACCGGAGATTCGAACACGAGAAGGGCAAGCAGTGGCCGAACCGTTTTCCGTCCGGGTGACCGTCCGCGGCTACGAGACGGACACCCAGGGACACCTGAACCAGTCCGTGTATCTCAACTACGCGGAGCACGCCCGCTGGTCGCTGCTCCAGGCGGCCGGCATCAGCCAGGCCCGGCTGGTGGGCCGGGGTGTCGGTCCGGTGGCGCTGGAGACGACCATCCGTTTCCGGCGCGAACTGCTCGCCGGTGACGAGGTCGATGTGACCTGTGAGTTCGAGTGGAGCGGCGGCAAGACCTTCCGGATCGTGCAGGAGATACGCAGGACCGACGGCACCCTCGCGGCCGAGGTCAGCGGGGTCGGCGGTCTGCTGGATCTCCAGGAGCGCAAGCTGGTCGCCGACCCGCGCGAGGTGTTCGAGGAGCTGACGACGGACCTCGCCCTGTTCGGCCTGTAGTCCCCGCGTCCCCACACCCGTCGAACAGCTCCGGCCGGTCAGCAGCTGGAGGGTGCGTTCACCTGGCGATCGGGGGCGGGAGCGGCGCTGTGACCGAGCCCCGCCTTCGGCTCCCGCCCTCCCGCCGGGCGGTTCAGCCCGCGCCGAAGGCCTCCTTGTGGTCCTCGGCCCACTCCCGGAAGGTCCGGGCCGGCCGGCCCAGCACCTCGGGCACGTCCTCGGTGACCGTCGCGTTGCCGCCGGCACGGACGTACCCGACGCCGGTCAGGATGGCGTCCGCCCGGACCTCGTCGAAGCCCCAGACGGTGCGCAGGAAGTCGCGGGTCTCGTCGGGCGACAGGTTCCGGACCGGGACCGGGCGGCCCAGGATCTGGGCGAGCACGACGGTCTGGCCGGGGACGCTGACGGCCTCGGGCCCGGTCAGGGTGTACGTGCGCCCCGCGTGCCCGGAGTCGACCAGGGCTGCCACCGCGACCTCGGCCACATCACGGGGATCGACGACACCCGACGCCCCCTCCCCGGTCATGTTGGGCACCGGCCCGCCCGCCCGGAGCGGCTCCGCCCAGCTCAGCGTGTTGGAGGCGAACGACGACGGCCGCAGCACCGTCCACTCGGCGCCGCTGTCGCGGACGGCACGCTCGCCGTCCAGGTGCCAGAGCCCGGAGGGGCCGACCGCGGGATCGCCGGTGCCGATGGCGGAGAGCTTCACCAGCCGTCGTACGCCCGCCGCACCGGCCGCCGCGACCAGCGCGGCGTCCTGGCCCTCGTCGGGGCCGGGCGGACGCAGCAGGAAGGCGGCCGTCACACCCTCCAGCGCCGCCTGCAAGGAGGCCGGTTCGCGAAGGTCCCCGCGCACCACCTCCACCCCGGAGGGCACCCGTGCCTTCGCCGGGTCGCGGGTGAGGGCGCGGACCTTCTCCCCGCGCGCTGCCAGCTGTCGTACGACGTCACTGCCGATGGTGCCCGTGGCACCCGTCACCAGAATCATGGGTCCACGGTGGGCCGGCCGAGGGGCCCGGCTCTTGGAAATTCCGGCACGGCCGGGCCGCCCGTCCCACGGCGCCGGGCGCTTACGGTGGAAGGGTGCCGAACACCACCGCCTGGCAGTCCCCCAGGACGCCCGAAGTACTGCGCCCGTGGCTCGCCGCTGTGCGGACCGTGTCCTTCGCCGAGCAGCCCGAGGAGGCGTTCGTCCATCTGCCCGACGCGGTGACCAAGGTGGTGCTGCGGGTGACGGCGGACGGACAGCGTGACGTGCTGGCCGTCGGACCGCGGGTGCGGGCCTCCTACCACGAGGGCAAGGCCGGCATTTCCTGTATGGAGTTGCACCTGGCTCCGGGTACGGCCCGGCCCCTGCTGGGTGTTCCGGCGGCCGCGCTGGTCGGCCGGGTGGTGTCGCTGGACGAGCTGCCGGGCGGGGCGGCGCGCCGGCTCGCGCGCGCGATGCGCCGGCTGCATCCTCGGGAGGCGCTGCCAGGGCTCGCCGAGGTGCTGCCCGGGCTGCTGCCGGACGCCGCGGTCGCGGACCGGACGGCACTGCTGCGGGCGGGCGTGGCGGCGTTGTCGGTACGGCTGGACCGAGTGCCCGCGCAGGTCCGGGACGTCGCCCGGGAACTGGCCGTCAGTGAGCGTCAGTTGCGCAACCTGTTCGCCGACGGCGTCGGAGTCTCCCCCAAGCACTACGCCCGTATCGACCGCGTCCGTACGGTCGTCACCCGGGCCGGGAGCGCCCGCTGGTCCGAGCTCGCCGCCGCTACGGGCTACTTCGACCAGTCGCACATGACGTCCGACTTCCGAGCCCTGATGGGGGTGCCGCCCAGGTCGTACCTCACCGGCCGGCTGCCTGCGGTCACGCCCTGCCGGGTGGGCCCGCGCACCTGAACGCGGATGCGCGGCCGTGGCCGCTACAGCGGTGCCCGAGCCGTGAACGCCTCGACACGGCCGGACTCGTTCATGTCGCCGAGACTGCCGCATACGACGGCGCGGGGCACGGCCGCAGACGTGCCCCGCGCCGGTTTTCAGTGCGCGGACGTGAGTTCCTGGCCCGCCTCCATGGGATGGGTCACGTCCTCGGCGTCCTTGCCCGTGCCGATGTGGTTGAAGACAAGGTTGAGCAGAACGGCGGTGACGCAGCCGGTCGAGATGCCGGAGTCCAGGACGATCCTCGCGGTCTCGGGGAAGGCGTGGTAGAAGCCCGGCGCGGTGATGGGGATGATGCCGACCGCCAGGGAGACGGCGACGATCAGGATGTTGTTGTCCTTCTCCAGTCCGGCCCGGACCAGGGTCTGGATGCCGCTCGCGGCGACCGAGCCGAACAGGACGACACCGGCACCGCCGAGGACCGGCCGGGGTACGACCGCGATGAGCGAGGCGGCCATCGGGCACAGGCCCATCAGGACCAGGAAGCCGCCGCCCACGGCGACGACGTAGCGGCTGCGGATCTTCGTCATCGCGACGAGGCCGATGTTCTGGGCGAAGGCGCTGCACATGAAGCCGTTGAACAGGGGGCTGAGGGCGGAGCCGAGGGTGTCGGCGCGCAGTCCGGCGGCGATGGTCTTCTCGTCGGCGGGGCGTTCGACGACCTCGCCGAGCGCCAGCATGTCGGCCGTGGACTCCGTCATGGAGACGACCATGACCACGCACATCGACAGGATCGCCGCGATCTGGAACTGCGGTGCGCCGAAGTGGAACGGGACCGGGAAGCCGACGACGTCCGCGTGGGCGACGGGGCTGAAGTCCGTGACGCCGAAGGGTATCGCGATGAGCGTGCCGGTGATCAGGCCGAGCAGGACCGCGATCTGCTTGACGAAACCGCGGGTGAAGCGGCGCAGGACGAGGACGATGGCCAGGGTGATGCCGGCGATGGTGAGGTAGGTCGTCGAACCGTAGTCGCTCGCCCTGGGGTCGGGGCCCTGGGCCCAGCCGAATGCGACGGGGAGCAGTGAGACACCGATCAGGGTGATGACCGAGCCGGTGACGACGGGCGGGAAGAAGCGGATCGCCTTGCTGAAGAAGGGGGCGGCGAGGAAGCCGAGGAGACCGGCGACGATGACCGCGCCGAAGATGACCGGCAGCGCATCGGACTTGTCCTTGGCGGAGGCGACGATCGCCGTCATGGGGGCGACGCCGGCGAAGGTGACGCCGTTGACGAACGGCAGCCGGGCGCCGATCTTCCAGAAGCCGAGGGTCTGCAGGAAGGTGGCGAGCCCGGCGGTGAACAGACAGGCTCCGGTGAGGAAGGTGAGGTCGGTGGCGGAGAGGCCTACGGCCGCGCCGACGATCAGGGGTGGTGCGACGACTCCCGCGTACATGGCGGCCACGTGCTGCAGGCCGCTGGTCGCCATTTTGAGGGCGGGGAGTTTCTCGTCAACAGGATGGGCGGCCACGGCGGCTCCTCCGAGCGGCTGACGCGTCGTTGTCGACGCGGGTTTCATGGAGGTGGTGCGTGTGGTCGTGCGGGACCAGGACGGGGTGGAGCTTGAGCGGGCCGAGCGCGGTGACCGTTCCGGGGCGCGTGCTTCCACACGCGCCCCGGAGACGGCTGCCGTGGACCCCGCTCGGGTCCACGGACCCCGGCCGGGAGCCGTCCCTCCCGGCCGGAGCGTTCCGGCGGGCCGCCCGCAGGGGCGACCGCCGCGTCTTCCGGCACGCTGCCCGTGCGGGGCAGCCTGCCAAGTCCTCCGGCGAGCCGACCGCATGGTCCGGCCTGCCGAGCCCTCCGGCGAGCCGGCCGCACAGGGCGACCGCCTGCTCCTTCGACGACCGGCCCGCACACCGGCCGACCGCCTGACCTGTCGACGGCCCGCCCGTACGGGGCGACCACCAGGTCTTCCGACCGACCGCCCACACGGGACGACCGTCCGGTCCTTCGGCGGACCGCCCGTACGGGGCGACCGCCAGGCCCTACGGCCGACCGCCAGGGCTCCCGGCCGCCCGCCCGCACGGGACGGCCGTCCAGACCCTCCGGCCGACCGCCCGTACAGGACGACCGTCCAGACCCTCCGGCCGACCGCCCCTACGGGGCGACCGCCAGGTTTGTCGGCGGGGCGGCCCGTAGGGGCCGGCCGTCGGAGTGCGGGTGGATCAGGGCTGGGCGGCGATCCGGGCGAGGCGCTGGGCCTCCTGGCGGGTGCTGCGGGCGATGGCGTCCTCGTCGACCGCGACCAGGCGGCCGTTGTCGACGATCTGGCGGCCGTTGACGAAGGATGCCGTGACCGGGGCCGCCGCGCCGAAGACCAGCGCGGTCACCGGGTCCGCGATGGACGCGTGGGCCAGGGTGTCCATCTTCCACAGCACCACGTCCGCCAGCTTGCCCGGCTCCAGCGAGCCGATCTGCTCGGCCCGGCCGAGAACCTGGGCACCGCCGTAGGTGCCGAGCCGCAGCGCCTGGCGGGCGTTGAGCGCGGCCTCGCGGTGGGCGCCGAGGCGGTTGATCAGCAGAGCGTTGCGCAGCTCGGTGTGGAGTTCGCCGGACTCGTTGGAGGCGGTGCCGTCGACACCGAGCCCGACCGGGACGCCGGACTTCAGCATGTCGGGGACGCGGGCGATACCGGCGGCGAGACGGGCGTTGGAGGACGGGCAGTGGGCGACGCCCGTCCTCGTGCGGGCGAACGCGGCGATGTCGGAGTCGGTCATGTGGACGCAGTGCGCCATCCACACGTCCTCACCGAGCCAGCCCGTGGATTCGAAGTAGTCGGTCGGGCCCATGCCGAACAGCTCGTGGCAGAACTTCTCCTCCTCCACGGTCTCCGAGCCGTGGGTGTGCAGCCGTACGCCGAGCCGACGGGCCAACTGAGCGCCCTCGCGCATGAGTTCGGTGGAGACGGAGAACGGGGAGCAGGGGGCGACGGCCACCTGGGTCATGGCGTCGAAGGAGGCGTCGTGGTGCTGCTTGACGGTCGCCTCGGTCGCCGCGAGCGCGCCCTCCAGCGTCTCGACGGCGAAGTCCGGCGGCAGTCCGCCGTCCTTCTCACTGCGGTCCATCGAGCCGCGGGCCAGCGTGAAGCGGACGCCCATCTCGGCGGCGGCCCGGATGATCGAGCCGGACAGGTCGCCGGAGCCGTGCGGGAAGACGTAGTGGTGGTCCATGGCGGTGGTGACACCGCCGCGGGCCATCATCGCGAGGGACCCCTGCGCGGCCGCGTAGGTCATCTGCTCGTCGATGCGCGCCCAGGTGGGGTAGAGCGCGACGAGCCAGTTGAACAGGTTGTGGTCGGTGGCCAGACCCCGGGTGATCCACTGGTAGAAGTGGTGGTGGGTGTTGACCAGGCCGGGCGTGGCCAGATGACCGCTCGCGTCGATCCGGCGCACCACGTTCTCCAGGCCTTCGGGGGCCTGGCCCGCGCCGACCGACTCGATGCGGTTGCCGGCGACGACGAGGTACCCGGAGGCGTACTCGGTGTCGTCTGCGTCCACGGTCGCGATCGCGCAGTTCTCGATGACGATGCGCTGGGCTGCCGATGGTGCCATCGTGCTTCCTTGTCTTTCAGTGGCGGGCCCGTGAACAGGGGGAGGGGGAGCGTCCACGGGGAGGGCACGGCAGGACCCTAGGAGGATTTGAGTGCCGGAGCCGGGTGGCGGCTCCGGGTGCCGAGGTGATGGAAGAACAGGTTGAGCAGGACCGCGACGAGCGCCACGGCCACCAGGACGATGGTGGGACAGGGGGCTTCGGCGGGCCCCTGCGCAGGCTGTGCCATGGTGTTCCCTCCGGTGTGGCGTGCCCCCGGCCCGGGCGGGCGGGACCGGGGACACGCGTCCCGCGTCAGAGGTTGGTCATGTCGACCGGGATCTTCGGCTCACAGCCGTCCCGGAGGATGGTCGCCTCGATCAGGCCGTAGGGCCGGTCGGCGGCGTAGTAGACCTCGTTGTCGTTCTTGAGCCCGAAGGGCTCCAGGTCGACCAGGAAGTGGTGCTTGTTCGGCAGCGAGAAGCGGACCTCGTCGATCTCGCTGCGGTTGTTGATGATGCGCGCGCCCATCTGGTACAGCGTCTGCTGCAGGGAGAGGGAGTAGGTCTCGGCGAAGGCCTGGAGCATGTGCTTCTTGACCTGCTCGTAGGACTTCTCCCAGTTGGGCATCTTCTGCTCGTCGTCGGTCCAGTTGAACCGCCAGCGGCCGGAGACCTGGGTGGCCAGGATGCGGTCGTAGGCCTCCTGCAGGGTCGTGTACTTGTCCTTGACGTAACCCCAGAACTCGGAGTTCGTCGAGTTCATCACGACCAGGTCCTTCAGGCCGGAGACGACCTCCCACTTCTCGCCGTCGTAGGTGACCTGGGTGACGCGGATCTCCTGGCCCTTGCGGACGAAGGAGTGCTTGACCTCGTCGGCGCCGATGAACTTGGAGTTGGCGTCGGAGGTCTCGATCCGCTCCCAGGCGTACTCCTCGATCCGGATCCGGGCGCGGTGGATCGGCTCCTGCGAGGTGACGAAGTGGCGGGCGAGGTGGATGCCGAACTGCTCGGCGGACTCGATGCCGTACTCCTTGGCGAACGCGTACACCGTGTTCTTGGTGGTGTCGGTCGGCAGGCAGTTGGCGTTGGAGCCGGAGTAGTGGACCTCCTCCATGTCGCCGCTCAGCGCGACGGAGACGTTGAGGTCCTTGATGTGGTGGGTGGCGCCGTCCCGCGTGATCTTTACGACTCGGTTCTCGGCCTTGCCGTACTGGTTCTGTCCCAGGATGGTCGGCATTAGCTAGCTCCCTCGGTAAACGGAGTAGCCGAACGGGTTGAGCAGCAGCGGTACGTGGTAGTGCTCCCCCGGTACGACGGCGAACGTGATCGCCACCTCCGGGAAGAACACGGCCGGTCCGCTGTCCCGATTCGCGGGGGCGTCCTGCTGCGCATCGGCTTGCTTCTTCTCGAAATACGGCTCCACCGCGAAGTCGAGCCGTACGTGTGTGGTCCCCTCCGGCAGGGCCGGCAGGTCCTTGCACCGGCCGTCGGCGTCGGTCGCGGAGCCGCCGAGCGCCTGCCAGTCGCCTTTGCGCCCGGAGCGGGCGGCGAGCTGGACGGCGACGCCCTCGGCGGGGCGGCCGATCGAGGTGTCCAGGATGTGGGTGGACACGGAGGCGGTGGTGCTGGTGCTCATGGTGTCAGGCGTCCTCTTCGACGAGTCGGGCCAGTCGGATGCGGTTGATCCTGCCCAGCTCGGTGCGGACGATCTCCCGCTCCTGCTCCGGCGCGTTCCCGATCCGCTCCTTGACCGCGTCCCGCATCTGCTCGCCGGTCCGGCCGGTGGCGCAGATGAGGAACACATGGCCGAACTTCTCCTGGTAGGCCAGGTTCAGTTCGAGCATCTCGGCCTTGAGCTCCTCCGAGGCGCCGGCCATGCCGCGCTGCTCGCGGGCGGAGGTCGGGTCGCCGGGCTTGGGCCGCCCGATCGGCGGGTGCCCGGCCATCGCCTCTTCGAGGTCCGCGGTGCTGAGCTCGGCCATGGCGGCGTCACTGGCGGCGTAGAGCTCCTCAGCGGTGGCGTAGGGGCGGGCGGCGAGCAGTCGCCGGGCCCACTCGGTGGAGGCGCACGCCTCGTGGAGGGCGGCGAGGGCCGCGCGCTCCTCCAGAGCGTTGAACCGGGCCAGGCCCGGGGGCGTGGAAGTCGAAGTCACGGGAGCCTCCGTGGCCGGATTCGGCCTTCGTGCTGAACGGGCTGCGAACAGCTAACGCCCTCCGAAACACGACGTCAACACTTTGTTGAAAATTCGGGGTAACGGCGCGGATTCCGTAGCGCCCGCCTGCCCCGGCGCCGTCAGCGCCCGCTCAGGCGCCCTTCTCCCGGTTGAGGTAGTTGTAGACGGTGAAGCGGCTCACCCCGAGCGCGCCGGCCACGGTCTCCACGCCGTGCCGCACGGCGAAGGCGCCACGGGCCTCGAGTATCCGTACGATCTCCTGCTTGGACTTGCGGTCCAGGTCGGCCAGCGGCATGCCGCGCCTGCGCTCCATGGCGGCCAGGATGTGGTCGAGGGAGTCGGCCAGCTGGGGCAGGCGTACGGCGACGACGTCGACGCCCTGCCAGGCGAGGACGACGTCCTCGGGGCCGGCCTCGTCCGGCGGGAGCATCTCCCCGCCCATGGCGTCGACCAGCGGTTTCACGGCCGTGATGAAGGGCTCGTCCCCGGTGCCGGTCATTCGCCCGCTCCGATCACGTTGACTTGCAGCGAGATCCGGGTGGCACCGGCCTGCAGGGTCTTGCGCAGCAGCGCGTCCACGGCGGTCAGCACCGCGTCGGCGCCGCCCTCGGCCGTGTTGCCGAACGGACCGACGTCCACCGCGTCCAGCTCCGCCGCCTCGATCACCTCGCGGGCCGCCAGCGCGTGCGCGGGCGCCTCGTCCAGGTCGAAGGGCTCGGTCGTGAACTCCACTCTCAGTCGCACTGTGCCCCCATGGCATCTGCTCCGGCCCGCGCGTTCCGCCAGGTCCGCGGCGACGGGGACCGGACCGCCCCGGCCGCCTGGGGAGACCTTAACGGAGATGTGTGCCGACCCGGCCTTGCCAGAGGGTCCGGTTTCCCGCCGTCTTCCTGCGATCTTCCCGCGACGGACGCACCGCCCGCCCGCGTAGAGCAGCAGAGCAGCAGAGAACGCGAGCGGCAGCAGACGCAGAGCACAGGGAGGGGACCGCGAGGTGCGCACATGGGGCAGAGGTGTGTTCAGAGGTGCCGGCAGAACGGCGATCGCGGCGGCGACGATGGCCGCGCTGACCGCGTCGCAGGCGCCGGGGGCGGTGTCGGCCGAGGCCGCGGAGCCCGCGCGGAAGGCGGCACCCGTCGAGCACGGCCGCAGCGTGTCCGGTGACACCCCCTACCGCACGGATCTTCCTCCGCTGCGGACCCGCGAGAAGGCCTCGGCGCAGGAGGTGACGGGCGGCGTCCTCCCCGCGACCGTCTATGCCGCGTACCGGCGTGCCGAAGCCGAGCTGGCGCGCACCGCGCCGGGCTGCGGGCTGCGCTGGCAGCTGCTGGCCGCGATCGGCCAGGTGGAGTCCGGGCAGGCCCGGGGCGGCCGGGTGACCCCGGACGGTACGACCGTGACGCCCGTCCTCGGCCCCCGGCTGACCGGCGGCGCCTTCGCCGTCGTGACGGACACCGACGGCGGCGCGTACGACGGGGACCCGGTGTACGACCGGGCGGTCGGCCCGATGCAGTTCATCCCGTCGACCTGGGGCCGCTGGGGCGCGGACGGCAACGGCGACGGACACGCGGACCCGGACAACGTCTACGACGCGGCACTCGCCGCCGGCCGCTACCTGTGTGCGGACGGCCGGGATCTGTCGGACCCCGCCGACCTGGACCGGGCGATCCTCGGCTACAACCACTCGGAGGCCTATCTGCGCACGGTCAGGGCCTGGTACGCGTACTACCTGACCGGACACCGCGTGGTTCCGGACGCGGCCGCCGAGTCCCGGGACCGGCCCAGGCCGTCCCGCCCGAAGACGCCGAAGACCTCGAAGACGCCGAAGGCCTCGCCGAAGCCGTCGGACGGCCGGAAGCCGGGCCCCGGGCCTTCGCGCACGCCGTCCACACCGCCCGCCGCACCCTCCCCCGCCCCGTCCCGTACGGCCGGCGCCCCCAAGGAGTCCCGGACCCCGCCGGTCCCCGCTCCGGAACCGACCCTCACCCTGCCCGGCGGCGGTGTGCTGCCCGGCACGGGGCCGCTGACCACCGGCAACAGCTGGAACACGATGGGCGTCTCCCCCTCCACAACCGCGGATACCCGGCGGTAATGTCGCCACCCGCCGGATGTACAGGACCGGTGGGTGAGCGCGAAGGGGCCCTCATGGCGACGGACATGCCCGCGGAGACGGAAGCCGCCGACGAGCGCTGGCAGCGCATGTGGAGCCACCGCGAGCAGTTGCTCAAGGTGGCCCGGCGCCGCTCGATGAGCCGGGAGGACGCCGAGGACGCCGTGCACGAGGCGATGCTGCGGGCCGCCGAGCGCCCGGACCTCGACGACGAGCGGCTCGGCGCCTGGCTGACGACGGTGACGATGCGGCTGTGCGTCGACCGGTACCGGCAGGTCAATCGCGAGGCCGAGGTCGGCAGCCGCCCCACGCTCGTCGCGCCGGGCCCGGTGCCCGTCGAGGAGGCGGTGTGCGACCGGGCCGAGGCGAAGTGGCTCGCCGTGCGCAGCGGGGAGCTGCCCGCCCGGCAGGCGGAGGCGCTGCGGCTGAAGTCCGAGGACCTGGACGTGAGCCAGGTCGCCGTGCGGATGGGGCTCAGCTACCGGACCGTCGAGTCGCTGCTCGCCCGGGCCCGGCGCACGCTGCGCGCCTCGCTGGCCGCGACGCTCGGCCTCGTGCTGTTCCTCGTCGGGCGCGGGCGGCCGCGCGGGGGCGGGAAGGTGCAGGCCGTGGCGGTCACCTCGACGGCGGCGACGCTGGCGGCGGCGGGCTTCGTGCTGCCGTACGCGCTGGACGGGGGCGGTGGCGCGGCGGCTCCGGCGCCGCAGTCGGCGGTGTCCAGCGGGGCGCGGGCCACCGGCAGCACCGGGCAGCCGCGCGCTCCCCGGACACCCGGGCCGTCGGCGGCCCCGGCTCGGGCGGGGACCCGACCGCCCTCCGGCACGGCCGTCCTGCCGCTCTCCGTGCCGCCTCTGCCGAAGGTCTCCTCCCCTTCGCTTCCCCAGCTGCCGACGCAGTCCGCGGTGCCGTCGGTGCCGCCGCTCCCTTCGGCGCCGCACCTCGGGTCCGTTTCCCTCCCCGTTCCCACGCCGAGCGTGCCGTCCCCGAGCGTGCCCTCCCCGAGCGTGCCTTCCGTGAAGCTGCCGTAGCAGGTCGAGCCGCCGTAGCACGCCGTACACACATCCGAAAAAAACTTCGCGGTCGCCGCGACGGACGCCCCGCCCCTCCCCGTAGAGCAGATGTCGGAGCTGCTCCACGGGCGAAGGGTGGAACCGGATGGGTGTCGAGATCTGTGTGGAAGGGCTGACCAAGTCCTTCGGTCACCAGGTCATCTGGCAGGACGTCTCGCTGACGCTGCCCGCCGGGGAGGTCTCGGTACTGCTCGGCCCCTCGGGGACGGGCAAGTCGGTGTTCCTCAAGACGCTCGTGGGGCTGCTGAAGCCGGAGCGCGGCTCGGTGAAGGTCGCGGGCCGGGACATCACCCGCTTGCGTGAGCGCGACCTGTACGAGGTCCGGAAGCTGTTCGGGGTGCTGTTCCAGGACGGCGCGCTGTTCGGCTCGATGAACCTGTACGACAACATCGCCTTCCCGCTGCGCGAGCACACCCGCAGGTCCGAGAGCGAGATCAAGCGGATCGTCCTGGAGAAGATGGACATGGTCGGGCTGATCGGCGCCGAGCAGAAGCTGCCCGGCGAGATATCCGGCGGGATGCGCAAGCGGGCCGGGCTCGCCCGCGCCCTGGTGCTCGACCCGGAGATCATCCTGTTCGACGAGCCGGACTCGGGCCTGGACCCGGTCCGCGTGGCCTACCTCAACCAGCTCATCGTCGACCTCAACGCACAGATCGACGCGACGTTCCTGATCGTCACCCATGACATCGCCTCGGCCCGCCAGGTCCCGGACAACATCGGGCTGCTCTTCCGGCGCGAGCTGGTGATGTTCGGGCCCCGCGAGCAGCTGCTGACCAGTGACGAGCCGGTCGTACGGCAGTTCCTGAACGGCCGGATGCAGGGGCCGATCGGGATGGCGGAGGAGAAGGACGCGGCCCAGGTCGAGCAGGAGCTGGCCCAGATCGGCGAGGGTCCGCCGGCACAGGAGCTGACTCCCCGTCTGCTGCCGAGCCCGGGCATCACCCGCCCACCCCGCTGGGAGGCGATCGCCCGACGGGAGGCCGAGCTGCACGGTACGGGGGTGACGGGCCTGTGAGCCTTTCCCCGACGGGCGCGCTCCGGCACTCGGGCAATCTGTTCGCGATGGCGCTGGACGTCGTCCGGACGCTGCCCCGACGCCCTTTTCAGGCACGGGAGTTCATCCAGCAGGCGTGGTTCGTCGCGAGCGTCACGATCCTGCCGACGGCGCTGGTCTCGATCCCCTTCGGGGCGGTCATCGCGCTGCAGATCGGCAGCCTCACCCGGCAGCTGGGCGCGCAGTCGTTCTCCGGTGCCGCGTCCGTGCTGGCCGTGCTGCGCGAGGCCTCACCGATCGTCACCGCGCTGCTGATCGCGGGCGCGGGTGGCACGGCGATCTGCGCGGACCTCGGGGCGCGCAAGATCCGCGACGAGATCGACGCGATGCAGGTGCTCGGCATCGACCCGATCCACCGGCTCGTCGTACCGCGTGTGCTCGCGTCGATGGTCGTGGCCGTCCTCCTCAACGGCCTCGTCTCGGTCGTCGGCGTCGCGGGCGGCTATTTCTTCAACGTCGTCCTTCAGCACGGCACACCCGGCGCCTACCTGGCGTCCTTCACCACCCTCGCCCAGCTGTCCGACCTGTGGGCGGCCGAGATCAAGGCGCTGGTGTTCGGGGCGATCGCGGGGATCGTCGCCTCGTACAAGGGACTGACCGCGAAGGGCGGTCCGAAGGGTGTCGGCGATGCCGTCAACCAGTCCGTGGTGATCACCTTCATGTTGCTGTTCGTGACCAACTTCGTGATGACCGCGGTGTACTTCCAGGTCGTCCCGCAGAGGGGGTAACCGATGAGACTTCTCGACCGCCCCTTGCGCTCCCTCGAAGAGCTGGGCACCCAACTCTCCTTCTACGGCCGTTCGCTGGCGTGGACGGGCCGCACCCTGCGCCGCTACAAGAAGGAGATCCTGCGGCTGCTCGCCGAGGTCAGCTTCGGGCGCGGTGCGCTCGCCGTCGTCGGCGGCACGGTCGGTGTGATCGCCTTCCTGTCCTTCTTCACCGGCACGGAGGTCGGCCTCCAGGGCTACGCGGCCCTCAACCAGCTCGGCACCTCCAACTTCGTGGCGTTCCTGTCGGCGTACTTCAACACCCGGGAGATCGCCCCGCTGGTGGCCGGGCTCGCCCTGTCCGCGACGGTCGGCGCCGGGTTCACCGCGCAGCTCGGCGCGATGCGGATCAGCGAGGAGACCGACGCGCTGGAGGTGATGGGCGTCCCGTCGCTGCCGTTCCTGGTGACGACCCGGATGATCGCCGGCTTCGTCGCGGTGATCCCGCTGTACGTGATCGGGCTGCTGTCCTCGTATCTCGCCGCCCGCACCATCACGACCGGCTACTACGGGCAGTCGACCGGCACGTACGACCACTACTTCCACCAGTACCTGCCGCCGGTGGACGTGCTCTGGTCCTTCGGCAAGGTGATCGTCTTCGCGGTGCTGATCATCCTGGTGCACTGCTACTAC
The DNA here is from genome assembly GCF_055572255.1 of Streptomyces sp. NPDC030799. Classification (NCBI taxonomy): domain Bacteria; kingdom Bacillati; phylum Actinomycetota; class Actinomycetes; order Kitasatosporales; family Streptomycetaceae; genus Streptomyces; species Streptomyces sp. NPDC030799. The sequence continues at coordinate 356,592 of NZ_JBVIDS010000004.1, forward strand.
GGCTACCACGCGAGCGGCGGCCCGGCGGGCGTCGGCGTCGCGGTGGGCCGGGCGGTACGGACGTCGATCGTCGCCGTCAACGTCCTGGACTTCTTCCTGAGCCTCGCGATCTGGGGCGCCAACACGACCGTACGGATCGCGGGGTGAACCGGTGAGAACACTGAGACTCAGGCTGTACGGCATCGCGTTCCTCGCCGTGCTCGCGCTGTTGCTGTCCCTCGCGGTGGCCGTCTACCAGCAGGCGTTCACCACCGTCGTACCGATCACCCTGCAGGCCGGCACCCTCGGCAACCAGCTCGATCCGCGCGCCGACGTCAAGCTGCGCGGGGTGCTGGTCGGCGAGGTGCGCGAGGTGCACGCCGACGGCACGAAGGCCACGCTCGACATCGCGCTCAAGCCCCAGTACGTCACGGACATCCCCTCCGACGTGCGGGCCCGGCTGCTGCCGAAGACGCTGTTCGGCGAGAAGTACGTCGACCTCGTGGCGCCGACGCGGTCCTCGGCCCGGCCCATCCGCGCCGGGGACGTCATCACCCAGGACCGTACGAAGACCGGCATCGAGGTGCAGCAGCTGATGAACGATCTGCTGCCGCTGCTGCGGACCGTCCGGCCGGGTGAACTGAACGCCACGCTCTCGGCGTTCGCCACCGCGCTGGAGGGCCGCGGCGACCGGATCGGCGGCAACCTCACCCGGGTCGAGGGCTATCTGCGCCGCCTCAACCCGCACCTGCCCTCGCTCAAGGAGGACATCTCGCGGTTCGCGGACGTCGCCGAGGTGTACGGCGACGCGGCACCCGACCTGATGCGGATCCTGCGCAACACGGTCACCACCAGCCGCACGATCGTTCAGAAGCAGGACCAACTGGCTGCAGGGCTCCGCTCGACCGCCGCGGTGGCGGGCACGGCGAACGGCTTCCTCGCCGAGAACGGCGACCGGCTGATCACCCTGGGCCGCGTCTCCCGCCCCACGCTGGAGCTGTTCGCCCGTTACTCCCCCGAGTACCCCTGCCTGTTCCAGGGCCTGGCCCGGCAGGAGAAGGCGTCCGAGGACGCGTTCCGGGGCGGGGAGATGCGGATCACCCTTGAGGTCGTCCGGCCGCAGGGGGCGTACCGGCCCGGTGAGGAGCCGGTGTACGGCGAGCGGTCGGGCCCCGACTGCCGTGGCCTGCCGCATCCGCAGGTGCCCGGCCCGAAACCCCATCTCGACGACGGTACGTCCGCCCGGAGTCCGGGCGGCGCACTCCCCGGAGGTGTCGACGTGTCCGCCACCGCGGCCGAGCAGCGGGCCGTCGGCTCGCTCGTGGCCCCCGTCCTGGGCGTCCCCGCGGACAAGGTGCCGCCCGTCGCGACCCTGCTGTTCGGGCCGCTCGCGCGCGGAACGGCGGTGAGTGTCGCATGAGCAGGGCAGGAGCCCGGCAGACGGCCGGCCCGCTGATCAAGTTCAGCCTCTTCGCGCTGGTCACGATCACGGCGACGGCGCTGCTCGCCGCCACCATCGTCAACATCTCCTTCACCCCCAAGGACACCTACCACGCGGTGTTCAGCGACGTGACCGGCCTGGAGAGCGGCGACGACATCCGGGTGGCCGGAGTGCGGGTCGGACAGGTCGAGGACATCCGGATCAAGGACCGGACCCTGGCCGAGGTCACCTTCACCGTCACCTCCGGCCGGCCGCTGACCGCGGTCACCCGTGCGGTCGTCCGCTACCGCAATCTGGTCGGGCAGCGGTACATCGCGCTGACCGAGGGCGCCGGCGACGGCACCAGGCGGCTGCGGCCCGGCGGCACCATCCCGCTGTCCCGGACCCAGCCCGCGCTGGACCTCAACGCCCTGCTGAACGGCTTCAAGCCGCTGTTCGCCGCGCTCAGCCCGAGCGACGTCAACCAGCTGGCCACCGAGATCATCAGGACCCTGCAGGGCGAGGGCGGCACGGTGAACAGCCTGCTCACGCACACGGCCTCGCTCACCACCACCCTCGCCGACCGCGACCAGCTGATCGGCTCGGTGATCGACAACCTCAACACCGTGCTGGAGACGCTCGACAAGCGCGGCTCCCGCTTCTCCGATCTGCTCACGCAGCTGCGCCGGGTGGTCTCGGGGCTGTCCGCCGACCGCAAGCCCATCGGGGAGTCCCTGGCGAGCATCGGTGACCTCGCGGACGTCACCTCGGGGCTGCTGAAGGACGCGCGCCCGCCGCTGAAGGACGACATCGCCGGGCTCGGTGACGTCACCGGAACGCTGAACAAGAACGAGACCACCGTGGAGGGCGTCCTGAAGCGGCTGCCGAACAAGCTCGACAAGCTGACCGGGACGGCGTCCTACGGCTCCTGGTTCAACTTCTACCTCTGCGACTTCGACGGCCGGATCGTGCTGCCGAAGACGAAGCAGGTGCTCACACCGGAGCTGCACGTGGCACGGGCGAGGTGTGGCGGATGAGTCTGCGTGTCGTACGAAAGCGTCGTCCGGAGCCCCTGGTGAAGGTGCGCGTCCTGCCGCCGAAGCTGCCGAGCCTGCCGACGCTCCCCCGGCCGCCGAAGCGTACGGCCCGCCCCGAACCCCTGGTGAAGGTGCGCGTCCTGCCGCCGAAGCTGCCGAGCCTGCCGGCCCTGCCCCGGCCGCCGAAGCGCACGGCCCGCCCCGAACCCCTGGTGAAGGTGCGCGTCCTGCCGCCCGGGCTGCCCCGGATCCGGCTCGCGCGCCCGCGCCTGAAGCCGTTCCGTGAGCGCAATCCGGTCGTGGTCGGCGCGGTCGGCCTGACCGTCCTCGCCCTGCTCACGGTCGCCGCCTTCAACGCCGACAGCCTGCCGCTGATCGGCGGCGGCGACACCTACAGCGCGGACTTCTCCGAGGCGGGCGGGCTCAAGCCGGGCGACGAGGTGCGGATCGCCGGGGTCAAGGTCGGCAAGGTCGAGGACGTCGGCCTGGCCGGCGACCACGTCAAGGTCACCTTCAAGGTGAAGGGCGACCCGGCGTTCGGCACCGACACGGGCGCGTCGATCCGGGTCAGGACGATCCTCGGCGCGAAATACCTGGCCCTGCACCCGAAGGGCCCGGGCCGGTTGCGGCCGGGCAGCGAGATCCCGCTCCGGCGGACCGTGTCGGCGTACGACGTCGTGCAGGCCTTCAGCGACCTGACCACGACCACCGAGGAGGTCGACACGGACCGGCTCGCGAAGGCGCTGGACACGATCTCCGTCACCTTCCAGGACTCGCCCGCGGAGGTACGGGCGTCGATCAAGGGGCTGTCGCGGATCTCCCGGACGGTCGCCTCCCGTGACAAGGCGCTGCGCGGGCTCCTCGACCACGCGAACGGAGTCACCAAGGTGCTGGCCGGCCACTCGAAGGACTTTACGGCGCTGGTGAAGGACGGCGACGCGCTGTTCCAGGAGATCGGCAGGCGGAGTGCGGCGATCCACCAGCTGCTCAAGAGTTCCGCGCTGCTGGGCATCGAGCTGTCCGGCCTGGTCGACGACAACCGCAAGGAGATCGGGTCCGCCCTGAAGAACCTCAACACCTTCGTGAAGATGCTCGAACGCAACCAGGCGAGCCTCGACCGCAGCGTCCAGCTGCTCGCCCCCTATGTGCGGCTGTTCACCAACACCCTCGGCAACGGCCGGTGGTTCGACTCCTATGTCCAGAACCTGGTCGCCGCCCCGGTCACGCCGCGGACGGGAGGCACCCGATGATCCGCAGACTCCTGGCCCTGTTCACCGCGCTCGCCGTCGTCGTGGCGCTCGCCGTGGTGCTGTGGCCGCACTCCGACACCGTGCGGGTCACCGCCTACTTCCCGCGCACCGTCGGCATCTACCCCGGCTCCGACGTCCGCGTCCTCGGCGTCCGCATCGGCGAGGTCGAGAAGATCACGCCGCAGGGCGGCCGGGTCCGCGTGGAGCTGGCGTACGACCGGGGCCGCAAGGTTCCGGCCGACGCGCAGGCCGCCATCGTCAACTCCTCGGTGGTCAGCGACCGTTATGTGCAGCTGCTGCCGGTGTACCGCAAGGGCGCGGTCCTGCGGGACGGCGACGTCATCCCCGAGTCCCGTACGGCCGTCCCCGTCGAGCTGGACCGGATCTTCGACAGCCTGCACACCACCGCCGAGGCGCTCGGCCCGAACGGCGCCAACAAGAAGGGCTCGCTGTCCCGGCTGCTCGGGGTGAGCGCGGACAACCTCCAGGGGCAGGGCAAGAACCTCAACCAGACGGTCGAGGACCTCTCCCAGGCGGTCACCACGCTGTCCGACGGGCGCGGCGACCTGTTCGGGACCGTGCGGAACCTGCAGGTGTTCACGGCCGCGCTGGCGGCGGACGACAGCAGCGTGCGGTCGTTCGACACCGACCTCGCCGACGTGGCCGGGCAGCTCGCCGGGGAGCGCAAGGATCTCGCGGCCGCGCTGAAGTACCTGGCCGTGGCGCTCGGTGACGTGTCCGGCTTCGTGAAGGGCAACAAGAAGGCGCTGACCTCGGACGTCAAGGGCCTGGCGAAGGTCACCCGGGTCCTCGTCACCCAACGGGCCGCACTGGAGGAGCTGTTGACCGTCGCCCCCGCGGGCCTGTCGAACCTGCAGAACGCCTACGACCCGGCCGCCGGCACCCTCGACACCCGCAACAACCCCCAGACCCCGCAGGACCCGGCGTCCCTGCTCTGCTCGATCCTGAAGACGACCGGGGACGACCACGACGGCTGTGCGGGGCTGAGGAAGCTCTTCGGCTCCCTGCCCGAGCTGCCCTCGGCCCCGGCGGGCACGGGCACGGTCGACAAGACCCTCGGCGGAATCCTGGGGGCACGGGCATGAGCGTGCAGCGCAAGGCGCGGGCGGCCGCCTGGACAGCGGTCGGCTCGCTGCTGCTGACCGGCTGCGAGTTCAACGGCTGGTACGACGTCCCGCTTCCCGGCGGCGCCGCCTCGGACGGCCACGCCTACCACGTCACCGTCGAGTTCCGGGACGTACTGGACCTGGTGCCGCAGTCGGCGGTGAAGGTCAACAACGTCACGGTGGGCACGGTCGAGAAGGTGCAGCTGGACGGCTGGCACGCGCGGGTACGGCTGCGGATCGCCGACTCCGTGAAGCTGCCCGGCAACGCGGTCGCCGACCTGAGGCAGACCAGCATGCTCGGCGAGAAGTACGTGGCCCTGTCCGCGCCGACCGGCACCGCACCCGTGGGACGGCTCCGCGACGGCGACCGCATCCCGCTCTCCCGCAGCGGCCGCAACCCGGAGGTCGAGGAGGTGCTGTCCGCCCTGTCCGCGCTGCTCAACGGCGGCGGGGTGGCCCAGCTGAAGACGATCACCGTCGAGCTGAACAAGGCCCTGAACGGCCGGGAGGACCGGGTCAGGTCCCTGCTGAAGCAGCTCGACACGTTCCTCGGCGGGCTCGACGGGCAGCACGCGGAGATCGTACGCGCGCTCAAGGGCGTCGACCGGCTGGCGAAGCGGCTGAAGAAGGAGAAGAAGACGATCGCCCAGGCCGTCGACACCATGCCGCCCGCCCTGAAGGCCCTGGCCGACCAGCGCCGGGACCTGACGAAGATGCTCACCGCGCTGTCCGGGCTCGGCAAGACCGGCACCAAGGTGGTGAACGCCTCCCGGGACGACACCGTCGCCAACCTCAAGAAGCTGCAGCCGATCCTCCAGCAGCTGAACAAGGCGGGGGACGACCTGCCCGACTCCCTCGAAATCCTGACCACTTACCCCTTCCCGCGCAACGCCGCCGACGCCGTCAAGGGCGACTACGTCAACCTGAAGATCACCGCCGACCTCGACCTGGCCGGCCTCTACGGCAACGTCAGCGACAAGCCGGGCAAGGGCAGGAAGTCCCCGGCACCCAAGCCCCCGGGCCTTCCCGGCATTCCCACCCCCACCCCCCTGCCGTCCCTGCCGGACATCCCGTCTCCACCGGCTCCCCCGTCCCTGCCCGGCACCCCGTCCGTGCCTCCCGCGCCCTCGAAGCCTTCCGACGGCAGCACCCTGCTGTGCCCGCCGGTGTGCACCGCGGCCTACGGCGACGCGGACGGCTCACGTCGCCTCCCGCCCGGGATCGATCTCGGCCTCGCCGAGCTGATGCTGAAGGGGATACTGCCGTGATCACACGTACGGTCAGGGCCCAGCTGCTCGCCTTCGCGACCGTCACCGCCCTCGGGGTGTCGTACGTCGGCGCCCGGTACACGGGCCTGGTCGACGACGTCCTGCACCGCGGGTACACCGTGCGCGCCGACTTCGCCGAGTCCGGGGGCGTCTTCCCCGGCGCCGAGGTCACCTACCGCGGTGTGCCGGTGGGCCGCGTGGGCGATCTGCGGCTGACCGGCTCCGGGGTGTCGGTGGCGCTGAAGATCGAGGACGGCGCCCCGAGGATCCCGGCCGACACGCTGGCGGTGATCGCCGACCGGTCGGCGGTGGGCGAGCAGTACGTCGACCTCCAGCCGCGGGAGACGGGCGGGCCGTACCTGATGGACGGCAGCCCGATCCCGCGCAGCCGCACCCGGACCCCGCTGCCGGTCACCGACCTGGTCCTCAGCCTCGACCGGCTGGTCAACTCGGTCGGCAAGAACGACCTGCGGGTCACCGTCGACGAGCTGGGCAAGGCCTTCGCCGGCACGGGACCCAACCTGAGCCGTCTGGTGGACTCCGGCAACGCGCTCGTGGAGTCGGCGTCCGCGTCGCTCCCGGAGACGACCTCGCTGATCGAGGACTCCCGGAAGGTGCTCAGGACGCAGGCCGAACAGGGCTCGGCCATCAAGTCGTTCTCCCGCGATCTGGCCGAGCTCACCGCGCAGCTGAAGTCGAGCGACGGGGATCTGCGCCGGCTGATCGGCAATACGGCGCCCGCCGCGCAGGAGGTCGACTCCCTGCTGAAGTCCACGCGGCCGCATGTGCCGGTCCTGCTGGCCAATCTCGTCAGCGGCGGCCAGATCACCGTGGCCCGGCTGCCCGGCGTGGAGCAGGCCCTGGTCACCCTCCCGATCAACGTGGCGGGCAGCTACACGGTCGTCCCCGGCGACGGCACCTTCCACTTCGGGCTGACCGTGAACGCCGACGACCCGCCCGCGTGCACCCGGGGCTACGGCACCCCACGGCGCGATCCCGCCGACACCGGCACGCGCCCGGCGAACACCCGCGCGCACTGCACGGCACCGCGTGGCGGCCCGACCTCGGTGCGTGGTGCGCAGAACGCCCCCGGCGCGCCGCATGGTCCGGCCGGCGCGGACCGGGCCGCGTTCGTGGCCCCCTACGACCCGGAGACCGGCACCGTGACCGGCCCGGACGGCACGCCCGTCGAGATCGGCTCGACGGGCGGCGAACAGACCGTGTTCGGAAAGGAGTCGTGGCAATGGCTGCTCGTGGGACCGATGACATGAGAGGGGGGCGCATGCGGCTGCTGTCGGCGGGGCTCGTCGCCGCGACCGTACTGACGTCCGTGCTGGGTGTCTGGCTGGGCCTGAAGCTGGCCGACCAGCGCGCGGCGGAACAGCGCCGTCAGGACATCCTGGCGGCGGCCCGCCAGTCGGCGCTGAACTTCACCTCCCTCGACTACCGGCACTACGACCGGGACAGCCGCACCGTGCTGAAAGGCGCCACCGGCGACTTCAGGAAACAGTTCGCCGCGCAGACCGCGCAGCTGACGAAGCTCGTCGCGCAGAACAGGTCGGTGTCCGAGGGGCAGGTCCTGGAAGCGGGCATCGTGCGCTCCGGCGAGCACTCCGCCCGGGTCCTGGTCGTGGCCGACAGCAAGGTGACCAACACCGCCGCGCCCGAGGGCCAGGCGCGCACCTACCGGCTCCAGCTGGATCTCGTGCGTGTGGGCGGCCGCTGGCTGACCTCCGACGTCGCGTTCGTCGGCTGACCCGTGAGGCCATCTGTGAGGAGAGACACCGTGGCGAACCCGACCACCCGCACTCGCGGCACCGGCTCCCCGGCCCGCCGCACCCTGACCGCGGCCGCCCGCGCGGCGGCCAAGCGCGCCGGGCGCCCGGTGCGCCCCGAGCCCGGCGCCCTCGGGGCGGAGGAGACGCCCGCCGGCCGCACCCTGCTCATCGATCCCCCGGCGAACGGCTGGGAGGACCCGCCGGAGCCCGAGCCGTCCGAGGTGTCCGAGCCGCCGGAGCCCAAGTCGCCCGAGTCGTCCGAGGAGCCGGAGGCCGAGGCGCCCGAGTCGTCCGAGGAGGAGCCGGAGGAGGGCGCGCCCGGGCGCCGGATCGGGCGGCGGGTGCTCGCCGCGGTGCTCGGCGTCGTCCTCGTGGCGGCCCTGGCCGTGGCCGCCGTCCTCGGATGGCAGTACCGGCAGGGGCGACAGGCGGAACAGGCCCGCGGCGAGGCCGTCGCGGCGGCGCGGAGGGCGGCGCCGGTCGTGCTGTCGTACGACTACCGGCACCTGGACCGGGACTTCGCCCGGGCCCGCGCGCTGCTGACCGGGCACTTCCGCGACCAGTACGGCAAGACCACGCAGACGGTGGTCGCGCCGACCGCGACGAAGTACCACGGCGTGGTGAAGGCGACCGTGGCCGCACCCGGCGACGGCGGCGCCCCGGCGGTCTCCGTCGTGTCAGCAGGGCCGGACAAGGCCGTCGTCCTGCTCTTCGTCAACCAGGTCACCAAGAGCACACAGGTCCCCGAGCCCCGGCTGGACCTGAACCGGGTGCGGATGACGCTCGCCCGCACCGCCGACGGCTGGAAGGTGAGCGGCGTCGACGCCCTCTGACCAGGCCTCTCTCAGTGCCCTCGCGCAGTACGCGCGGGGGCACTTTTTCGTGGGCTCTCTTGACAGTCCTCCCCCCTCCCAGGCAGTCTTCCATTAAGCAGAAACCAACTTCCGCAATATGGAATTACAGGGAAGGGAGCGCCGCCCCCGTGGGATTTGCAGACCAGCGCTTCAACGTCAACCTGTCGATCCTCTTCACGGAACTCCCGCTCCTGGAGCGCCCCGCGGCCGCCGCCGCGGCGGGCTTCACGGCGGTCGAGCTGTGGTGGCCCTGGGTCGACTCCGCCACCCCCGAGCAGACCGAGCTCGATGCCCTGAAGAAGGCGATCGAGGACGCGGGCGTCCAGCTCACGGGGCTGAACTTCTACGCCGGACAGCTGCCGGGCCCGGACCGCGGCGCCCTGTCGATCCCGGGCGAGGAGTCGGAGAAGTTCCGCGCCAACATCGACGTGGCCGCCGGCTTCGCCGCCTCCCTCGGCTGCACGGCGCTCAACGCGCTGTACGGCAACCGCGTCGAGGGCGTGGACCCGGCCGAGCAGGACGCGCTCGCCCTGGAGAACCTCGTCCTCGCGGCGCGGGCGGCCGACCGGATCGGCGCCGTCCTGCTGATCGAGGCGCTGAACCAGCCCGAGTCGCCGCTGTACCCGCTGGTGAGCGCGCCCGCCGCCATCGGGATCGTGGACAAGGTCAACGAGGCGACGGGCCTCGGGAACGCCAAGTTCCTGATGGACCTGTACCACCTGTCCATGAACGGCGAGGACCTGCCCTCGGTCATCGAGCAGTACGCGGCGAAGACCGGTCACGTCCAGATCGCCGACAACCCCGGCCGCGGCGCCCCCGGGACGGGCTCACTCCCTCTGGAGGAGCTGCTCGACCAGCTCAAGAAGGCCGGTTACGACGGCTGGGTCGGCCTGGAGTACAAGGCCGGCGACCGCCCGAGCGCCGAGGCCTTCGGCTGGCTCCCGCGTGAAGCGCGCGCCGCGCGCTGACCCCCCTGACTTTGCACAGCAGTTGAGAGAGGCACCCCCATCATGAGCAACCTTCCCAAGATCGCGTGGATCGGCCTCGGCATCATGGGCTCCCCCATGTCCGAGAACCTGATCAAGGCGGGTTACCAGGTCACCGGCTTCACCCTGGAGCAGGAGAAGCTGGACCGGCTGGCCGCGGCCGGCGGCACGGCCGCCTCCTCCATCGCCGAGGCCGTGCGCGACGCCGACGTGGTCATCACGATGGTGCCCGCGTCCCCGCAGGTGGAGGCCATCGCCTACGGCCCGGACGGGATCCTGGAGAACGCCAAGCAGGGCGCCCTGCTGATCGACATGTCCTCGATCACCCCGCAGACCTCCGTCGACCTGGCCGCTGCCGCCAAGGACAAGGGCATCCGGGTGCTGGACGCCCCGGTGTCCGGCGGTGAGGCCGGCGCCATCGAGGCCGTACTGTCGATCATGGTCGGTGGCGAGCAGGCCGACTTCGACCAGGCCAAGCCGATCCTTGAGGCGCTGGGCAAGACCATCGTGCTGTGCGGCCCGCACGGCTCCGGCCAGACCGTGAAGGCGGCCAACCAGCTGATCGTCGCCGTGAACATCCAGGCCTGCGCCGAGGCCGTGGTCTTCCTGGAGAAGTCGGGCGTGGACCTGGCTGCCGCGCTGGACGTCCTCAACGGCGGCCTGGCCGGCTCGACCGTGCTGACGCGGAAGAAGGACAACTTCCTCAACCGCGACTTCAAGCCGGGCTTCCGCATCGACCTGCACCACAAGGACATGGGCATCGTCACGGACGCCGCCCGCAACGTCGGGGCCGCCCTGCCGGTCGGTGCCGTGGTCGCCCAGCTGGTCGCCTCGCTGCGCGCCCAGGGTGACGGCGGCCTGGACCACTCGGCCCTGCTGCGCGCCGTGGAGCGCCTCTCCGGCGCCCAGGTCTGACCGCCCCTCCAGACTTCCGGGCCGCGGCGCCGCTGACACCTGTCCTGTCGCGCCCAGGCGGCGCCGCGGTCCGGAATCAACTTCAACAAACTGTTGACGCTCAGATCGCCCTACTTCTAGGCTCCACAAAGCGGAAGAAGATTTCCGCTGCCACCCGCACGGAAGGTCCACGATGTCGAAGCGCGTGCTCACGGCGCGAACTCTCACTACGGAGTCCGGCGCCCCGGTCGCAGACAACCAGAATTCCGCCTCGGCCGGCGTAGGCGGCCCGCTCCTGATCCAGGACCAGCACCTCCTGGAGAAGCTCGCCCGCTTCAACCGCGAGCGGATCCCGGAGCGCGTGGTGCACGCCCGTGGTTCCGGCGCGTACGGCCACTTCGAGGTGACGGACGACGTCACCGGCTTCACCCACGCCGACTTCCTGAGCGGGATCGGCAAGCGCACCGAGGTGTTCCTGCGCTTCTCCACGGTCGCCGACTCCCTCGGCGGCGCGGACGCCGTCCGTGACCCGCGCGGCTTCGCCGTGAAGTTCTACACCGAGGAGGGCAACTACGACCTCGTCGGCAACAACACCCCGGTGTTCTTCATCAAGGACCCGATCAAGTTCCCCGACTTCATCCACTCGCAGAAGCGCGACCCGTTCACGGGCCGTCAGGAGCCGGACAACGTCTGGGACTTCTGGGCGCACGCCCCCGAGGCCACGCACCAGGTGACCTGGCTGATGGGCGACCGCGGCATCCCGGCGTCGTACCGCCACATGAACGGCTACGGTTCGCACACCTACCAGTGGACGAACGCTGCGGGCGAGGCCTTCTTCGTCAAGTACCACTTCAAGACGAACCAGGGCATCCGCTCCCTGAGCAGCGAGCAGGCCGCGGAGCTCGCGGGCAAGGACCCCAACTCCCACCAGACGGACCTGCTCCAGGCCATCGAGCGGGGTGTGCACCCGTCCTGGACGCTGTACGTCCAGATCATGCCCGCGGCCGAGGCGGCGGACTACCGCTTCAACCCGTTCGACCTGACCAAGGTGTGGCCGCACAAGGACTACCCGCTGCAGCGCGTGGGCCGCCTGGTGCTGGACCGCAACCCGGACAACGTCTTCGCCGAGGTCGAGCAGGCCGCGTTCTCCCCGAACAACTTCGTGCCCGGCATCGGGCCCTCCCCCGACAAGATGCTGCAGGGCCGCCTGTTCGCCTACGCGGACGCCCACCGCTACCGCCTGGGCGTCAACCACACCCTGCTCGCCGTGAACGCCCCCAAGGCGGTCCCGGGCGGCGCCCAGAACTACGGCCGCGACGGCTTCATGGCGGTCAACGGCCAGGGCCGCGGCGCCAAGAACTACGAGCCGAACTCCTACGACGGCCCGGTGGAGACCGGCCGTCCGCTGTCCGCCCCGCTGGCGGTCTCGGGCCACACGGGCACCCACGAGGCTCCGCTGCACACCAAGGACGACGACTTCTTCCAGGCGGGCGAGCTGTACCGGCTGATGTCCGCGGAGGAGAAGTCCCGTCTGATCGCGAATATCGCCGGCGGCCTCTCGCAGGTCTCCCGCGACGACGTGATCGAGAAGAACCTGGCCCACTTCCACGCCGCCGACCCCGAGTACGGCAAGCGCGTGCAGGAGGCGGTCCGCGCCCTGCGCGAGGACTGAGACCAGTAACCCGCAGGCAGCGTGCGGGATCCGACGGGAGGTCAGGATCCTCGCACGCGGCCCGCGCGGCACGCCGGACGGCCCGGATGAGGGGTGGCCGTACGGCGGCCGGCGCGGGCAGGGCGAGGACCGTGGCGGCGTGCGAGCCAGTGCGGTGGTGAAGGACCGAGTCCCCTTCTCGACCAGAGGGAAGGGGCCCCGGCTCCGTCGCATCCGCCGCGGTCCCACCCAGTCCCCTTCTCGGGGCCACATGCTCCGTCCGGCGGCGCGAACGACCTGTCGCGCCCAGCCTCGCGCCGTCGGACGGTCACCACACGGACACGAAGCGCTCCCCCGGCCAGGGGGAGCGCTTCGCGCTGTCCGGGCCCGACGTGCGGGCCGGACGCGCGGGCCCGGCGTGCGGGCCGGCCGTATCCGCCGCACGCTGAACACATGGGCAATACGCAGTACCCGCACATCGTGGTCCACTCCCCGGCCCTGGACGGGTCCCGGCGGGTCACCGAGGGAGACGTGACGCTGGGGATCGCCTCGCATCTGGACGATGTCGTGGAGATCCTGCGGCTGGCCGATCTCGACCGGATCGAGGTCGAGGAGAGCGATCTCATCGAGTGGCAGGGCGGCGGACCCGACGACTGGCCCGGGCTGTCGGAGCACGAGCTGTAGCAGCCGGCCGTACGGCAGCGGTCGTAGGCGGGCTACGCCATCCTCAAATGAACCTCTGAAGACCGCGCTTGAGGCTTCAACCGGCCCCGCGGTAGGGCAGATTACGTGCATCAGGGGCCCGCCGGCACGGGGGCGGCGGGCCCCGCACGGGGGAGCACGACGGGGGATGCCACGGGGGACACGAAAGGGCGGCCCGTCCTTCTGGACGGGCCGCCCTTGGTGTGCCTGGCGGTGTCAGACCTTCAGCGGCTTGATCGACGTCGGCGCGTGGCCGGGCTCGGTGGCCAGCTCCTCGAACTCGGAGATGTCACTGATGTCCATGGTGCGGCTCATCGAGATGTTGGTGATCCGCTCCAGGATCGCCTCCACGACGACCGGCACCCGGTACTCCGCGGCCAGCTTCTTCGCCTGCTCGAACGCGGCACCCAGCTGGTCCGGCTCGGTGACCCGGATCGCCTTGCAGCCCAGGCCCTCGGCGACCTTGACGTGGTCCACGCCGTAGACGCCGATCTCCGGCGCGTTGATGTTCTCGAACTCCAGGTTGACCTGGAAGTTGATGTCCAGGCCGATCTGCGCCTGCCGGATCAGGCCCAGGTAGGCGTTGTTCACCAGGACGTGGACGTACGGGATCCTGTGCTGGGCGGCGACCGCCAGCTCCTCGATCAGGAACTGGAAGTCGTAGTCGCCGGAGAGCGCGACCACCGGGGAGTCCGGGTCGGCCTTGGCGACACCGATCGCGGCCGGGATGGTCCAGCCGAGCGGGCCCGCCTGGCCGCAGTTGATCCAGTGCCGCGGCTTGTAGACGTGCAGCATCTGCGCGCCGGCGATCTGGGAGAGGCCGATGGTGGTGACGTACCGGGTGTCCGGGCCGAAGGCCTTGTTCATCTCCTCGTACACGCGCTGCGGCTTCATGGGCACGTTGTCGAAGTGCGTACGGCGCAGCAGGGTGGCCTTGCGCTCCTGCGTCGAGGCGACCCAGTCGGCGCGGTCGGGGAGCTTGCCCTCCGCCTTCAGCTCCTTCGCCACCTCGACGAACAGCTCCAGCGCGGCCTTGGCGTCGGAGACGACACCGTAGTCCGGCGGGAAGATCTTGCCGATCTGCGTGGGCTCGATGTCGACGTGGACGAACTTCCGCTCACCCCGGTAGACGTCGAGCTTGTAGCCGGTGTGGCGGTTGGCCCAGCGGTTGCCGATGCCGAGGACGAAGTCGGACTCCAGGAAGTTGGCGTTGCCGTACCGGTGCGAGGTCTGCACGCCGACCATGCCGGCGTTCAGCTCGTGGTCGTCGGACAGCACGCCCCAGCCCATCAGGGTCGGGACGACCGGGGTCTGGGTCAGCTCGGCGAACTCGACGAGCAGCTCGGTGGCGTCGGCGCCGATGATGCCCCCACCGGCGACAATGAGCGGGCGCTCCGACTCCAGAAGAAAGGAGATCGCCTTCTCGATCTGGGCGCGGGTCGCGGCCGGCTGGTAGACCGGCAGCGGCTCGTACGTCTCCGGGTCGAACTCGATCTCGGTGAGCTGGACGTCGATCGGCAGGTCGATCAGGACCGGCCCGGGACGGCCGGAGCGCATCAGGTGGAAGGCCTGCTGGAACACGCCCGGGACCTGCGCGGCCTCCAGGACGGTGACCGCCATTTTCGTGACCGGCTTGGCGATCGAGGCGATGTCGACGGCCTGGAAGTCCTCCTTGTGGATCACGTTGGTGGGCGCCTGGCCCGTGATGCACAGGATCGGAATGGAGTCACCGATGGCCGAGTACAGGCCGGTGATCATGTCGGTGCCGGCCGGCCCGGAGGTGCCGATGCAGACGCCGATGTTGCCCGGCCTGGTACGGGTGTAGCCCTCGGCCATGTGCGAGGCACCCTCGACGTGTCGGGCGAGGGTGTGATGGATGCCGCCACCCTCCTTGAGCGCCTTGTAGAACGGGTTGATCGCCGCGCCCGGCACACCGAAGGCGTCGGTGACGCCCTCGCGCTTGAGGATCTCAACTGCCGCGCGGGCAGCGGTCATACGAGCCATCGAGTACTCCTGCTTCGGCTGTCGGATGCGTACTCCCGTCGCGCCCCGCGGTGAGCACAGTCTTCAGCGTGGTTAATTCCGCATTACGGAACTTAACTTCTACTATCTGGAAGTAATGTAGGGGGGTGGACGAATGTCGTCAAGAGACGGAAAGACCTGGCAAGCGGCGGACAAGCAGCGGGTGACAGGAGGACGATGGGTCCGCTGTCCCGACGCGACGCCTGGGAGTGGGCCATGCCCGAGAGCGTGCCGGTGCGCTGCCCGGCCTGCCGGCGCGAGCACGTCTACACCGCACCGGTGTATCCGTGTGCGTGCGGCGCCCCCACCGCCCCACGGCTGGATCCGACCGCCGAACCGGTCGTGGCGGCGCACCGCGCCTGGGACGACGAGTGGATCGCGGTGCCGTGTGCGGCCTGCGGGCGCCGGAGCCAGTGGCCGCACCCGGAACTGGGCTGCTCGTGCGGCACGGTGCTGCGCATTCCGGTGGCCAGGACACCTCCGCCGGGCGGCGGTATGCCGTCGACGGACAGCGGTATGCCGTCGACGAGCGGCGACATGCCACCGACGGCGGCCGGCACACCGTCGACAGACAGTGGCACACCGTCGGCAGACGGCGGTATGCAGTCGACAGACAACGGTATGCCGTCGGCGGACGGCGGCATCCCATCGGCAGACGCCGGTATCCCGTCGCCGGTGAGCCGGCCCGATGGCTCCCCCTGCCGCCCCGCCTTCCAGCCGCGCGCCATCCGCACCGCGCGTGACGCCGTCACGGTCGCCGCGCTCTACCTGCGCTGGCTCGGCTACCGTGACATCCGCCGCGCCGACCAGCGGCCCCCGAACGGCATCGGGCTCGCCGCCCACGGACTTCTCGCACAGGTGGACCCGACCGTGCGCCCGGCGGCGCCACGGGACGTGGAGTGCCTGTGGCTGACGGCGATGACGGAGTCCGCGGACTGTGTGTACTTCACCCTCGCCGGATACACCGACGACGCCCGGACCCGCGCGGACTCCCTGGGCATCCCCCTGTTCGTCCTGGACCTCGCGGGCGTCCCGCAGCCGATGAACGACCACGCCGACACGCTGAGCGCCGAGGGAGCACCGGAACCGGGCCCCCGGCCCCGGGACCGGCGCGGCTGACCGTCCCCGGGGCCGCCCTGCCACCGCGAACGGATCGGCCTCAGGTCGGACGAGGGCGGCGGGTTCTCTCCACCGGCGGGTCGATGCGCCGGCCCCGCGCGGCTGCCTAACGTGCAGGTCGAACATCAGGCAAGGAGAGGAAAGACATGCGTTTACGCCGCAGGAGGGTGACCGCGGTCGCGGCGTCCGTACTCGCCACGATGGTGCTCGGCGTCCCCGCGCACGCGTCGGCGCCGACCGCGCCGCGCATCGACTGGCAGCGCTGCCAGGGGGCCGTCCGTACCGACGCGGTGCGGTGCGGACAGGTCTCCGTACCGCTCGACTGGTCCCGGCCCGCCGCGTCCGCCCGGACCACCGTCGCGGTCGCACGGCTGCCGGCAGCCGACCCGGAGCACCGTCTCGGCACGCTCATGTTCAATCCCGGTGGTCCGGGCGAGGGGGAGGTCGGCTATCTGCTCTCCCGGCAGGCCCGCGGGCAGTACTTCCCCGAGGCCCTGCGCGACCGCTTCGACATCGTCGCCGTGGAGCCGCGTGGCACCGGCGTCAATCCGCCGCTGAACTGCCCGTTGCCGGTCGACCACACGGTGAGCAGGTTCCCCGCCGACCGGCCGGCCGCCGCCGCACTGGTCACCAGCAACCGGCGGATGGGAACCGTCTGTGCCCGGCGGGGCGGACCGGTGTTCCCGCACCTGGACACCGCAAGCGTCGCCCGGGACATGGACACGGTACGCACGGCGCTGGGCGAGTCGAGGATCAGCTTCCTCGGGGTGTCCTACGGCACCATGGTGGCGCAGAGCTACGCCGAGCGGTTCCCTTCGCGGGTGCGTGCGATGGTGCTGGACGGCGTGGTCGACCGGTCGCTGTCCTGGCGGCGGCTGGCGCTCGTCGACGCGGCCGCCGTACAGGACGGTGTCCGCAGGTTCGCCCGCTGGTCGGACCGGGACGACCGCAGTGCGCTGCACGGCCGGGACGTCACCGGTTTCCTGGCCTCGCTGCTGCGTCGCGCCGACCACGGCGGGATCAAGGACGGCGGCCGGCCGGTGCGCGCGGAGGAGATCGCTCAGGCGGTGAACGCCGGTCTCCAGTCGCCGTCGCTGTACGCACCGCTGGCCACCGCACTCGACAGGGCGGACGCCGACGGGGACATGGCACCGCTCGTCTTCCTCACTCCTGGCCACACCGGTGAGTACGGTCTGTACCGCTCGATCGTCTGCCAGGACGTGCCCGGCCCCGAGGATCCCGGCGCCGCGCTGCCGGCCGCGGTGCCCGTGATGCGTGCCGCCGGCCCCGCTCTGCGCGGCTACTCCGAGTTCTGGGACATCGCCAGCGGCTGCGCGGGCTGGCCGGTGGGATCCGCCTGGACGCCGCACGCGTGGCGGGTGCCCGCGCACTTCCCGGCGGTGCTCCTGCTCTCCGGCACGCACGACGTGGCGACACCCCCGGCGTTCGCCGACGGGGTGCGGCGCGCACTGCCGTCGAGCAGGCTGCTGCGCTGGGACGGTGACGGCCACACGGCCTGGCTGAACAGCCCCGTCACGGTGGACGCGGCGGTCGGCTACCTCACCACCCTGCGCATGCCCGACGGGGCGCGCTGAACCGGGCCCCGACGGCCGGTCACGGACCGTCGACGGGTCCCGGTCGAGTGTGCCGCCGACAGCGCGCTCCTCCGGGACCCGTCCCCGAGCATCTACCGGATGCTCGCTCGCGGCCGTTTCACACCTCGTACTTCTCCCGCAGTTCGACCTTGCGCACCTTTCCGGACACCGTCATCGGGAAGGAGTCGAGGATCTGGAGCCTGCTGGGGATCTTGTAGTGCGCGAGCCGGCCCTGGCAGAAGGCGCGCAGCTCCTCCAGGGTGAGCGGGTCGGCGGTGTCGTGCGGGATGACACAGGCGAGCACTTCCTCGCCGTACGTCTCGTGCGGCACCCCGACGACCTGGACGTCCCTGATCTTCGGGTGGGCGTAGAGGAACTCCTCGATCTCGCGCGGGTAGATGTTCTCGCCGCCCCGGATGATCATGTCCTTGATGCGGCCGACGATCTCGACGTACCCGTCCTCGCGCATCACCGCCAGGTCACCGGTGTGCATCCAGCGGCCCGCGTCGACGGCTTCGGCGGTCTTCTCCGGCTCGTTCCAGTAGCCGAGCATCACGCTGTAGCCGCGGGTGCACAGCTCCCCTGCCGTGCCGCGCGGCCGGGTGACTCCGGTGGCCGGGTCGACGATCTTGACCTCCAGGTGCGGCAGGACGCGGCCGACGGTGCCGGTGCGGTGCTCCAGGTCGTCGTCCCTGCGGGTCTGCAGCGACACCGGTGACGTCTCGGTCATGCCGTAGCAGATGGAGACCTCCTCCATGTGCATCTCGGAGACGACCCGTTTCATCACCTCCACCGGGCACGGCGAGCCCGCCATGATGCCGGTGCGCAGCGAGGAGAGGTCGTACGTCGCGAAGTCCGGGAGGTTCAGCTCCGCGATGAACATCGTCGGCACGCCGTACAGGGACGTACAGCGCTCCTGCTGCACCGCTTCCAGGGTGGCCCTCGGCTCGAAGGACGGAGCCGGGATCACCATGCAGGCGCCGTGCGAGGTGGCGGCCAGATTGCCCATCACCATGCCGAAGCAGTGGTAGAAGGGGACGGGGATGCAGATTCTGTCCTGCTCGCTGTAGGCGATCAACTCCCCCACGAAGTAACCGTTGTTGAGGATGTTGTGGTGGGAGAGGGTGGCGCCCTTCGGGAAACCGGTGGTGCCCGAGGTGTACTGGATGTTGATCGGGTCGTCGCAGGACAGTTCCTCGTACGGGGCGTCACCGGTGCCCCGACCGAGGAGCGCCTCCCAGCTCGGGTCGCCGATGTACACGACCTCGCGCAATGCGGGGCATCGGCCCCGCACTTGCTCGACCATCGCCCGGTAGTCGCTGGTCTTGTGGCTCAGGGAGGAGAACAGCAGCGAAACCCCGGCCTGGCCGAGCACGTACTCGACCTCGTGGGTGCGGTAGGCCGGGTTGATGTTCACCATGATCGCGCCGATGCGGGCGGTGGCGTACTGGACCAGGACCCACTCCGGGCAGTTGACCGCCCAGATGCCCACCCGGTCGCCCTTGGCGATCCCGGTCGCGACCAGCGCCTGCGCCAGTTCCTCGACCGCGGCGCCGAATTCGGCGTAGGTCCAGCGCCGCCCCGACACCACGTCGACCAGTGCCTCGCGGTCGGGCCAGGCGGCGACGGCCCGGTCGAGGCTGGCGCCGATGGTGTCGCCGAGCAGGGCGGTGGAACCGGTTCCGTGCGTGTACGACAGCTCAGTGGTCACCGGAAGTCCTCCTCGCGGTACTCGTTGTCCGAGCCCTGGGCCGTCGCCTCGCGCAGTTCGATCCGGCGGATCTTGCCGGAGACGGTCTTGGGCAGCGGGCCGAACTCCAGCCGGCGGATGCGCTTGTAGGGGGCGAGTACCTGGCGGGAGTGCTCGAAGACGACCTTCGCGGTGTCGGGGCCGGGCTCGAAGCCCTCGGCGAGGACGACGTAGGCCTTCGGTACGGCGAGCCGCAGCTCGTCCGGGGCGGGCACGACGGCGGCCTCGGCCACCGCCTCGTGCTCCAGCAGTGCGCTCTCCAGCTCGAACGGGCTGATCTTGTAGTCACTGGCTTTGAACACGTCGTCAGCCCGACCGACATAAAAGACATATCCGTCTTCGTCTCGGCGTCCGATGTCCCCGGTGCGGTAGTACCCGCCCGCCATCGCCTCCGCCGTGCGGTCCGGGTCGCCGTGGTAGCCGGTCATCAGGCCGACCGGGCGTTCGGACAGGTCGAGGGCGATCTCGCCCTCGACGGCGCCGGGCGCGCCGGAGACCGGGTCGAGGAGTTCCACGCGATAGCCGGGGCTCGGGCGGCCCATGGAGCCTGTCTTCAGCACCTGGCCGGGGCTGTTGGAGACCTGTACGGCGGTCTCGGTCTGCCCGAAGCCGTCCCGGATGGTGACCCCCCACGCCCGCCGGACCTGTTCGATGACCTCGGGGTTGAGCGGCTCGCCGGCGGCGACGACCTCGCGGGGCGGGGTGCGCAGCTGGCTCAGGTCGGCCTGGATGAGCATGCGCCACACGGTCGGCGGTGCGCAGAAGGTGGTGACCTCGGCCCGGTCCATCTCGGCCATCAGCCGGGCAGCGTCGAAGCGGGTGTAGTTGAAGAGGAAGACGGTCGCCTCGGCGTTCCACGGCGCGAACAGGTTGGACCAGGCGTGCTTGGCCCAGCCGGGCGAGGAGATGTTCAGGTGGACGTCGCCGGGCCGGAGCCCGATCCAGTACATGGTCGCCAGGTGCCCGATGGGGTAGGAGGTGTGGGTGTGCTCGACGAGCTTGGGGCGGGCGGTCGTACCGGAGGTGAAGTAGAGCATCAGCGGGTCGTCGGCCAGGGTGGGGCCGTCGGGGAGGAACTCGGCGGGGGCGGTGTACGCGTCCTCGTAGGGCTCCCAGCCCTCCTCGGGCAGCCCGCCGACGGCGATCCGGGTGTAGGCGCCGGGCACGTCGGCGAACTTGGCGGTGTCCTCGGCCCGCACGATCACATGTTTCACCCGGCCCCGCTCCACGCGGTCGCGCAGGTCGGCGGGGCCGAGCAGCGGGGTGGCCGGGATGACCACCGCGCGCAGCTTCATCGCGGCCAGCGCGGTCTCCCACAGTTCGGCCTGGTTGCCGAGCATGACGAGGATCCGGTCCTCCGCGGCGACGCCCCGCTCGTGCAGCCACCGGGCGACCCGGTTCGACCGTTCGGACATCTCCGCAAAGGACAGCCGCGTCTCGCCGCCGTCCTCCTCGACGATGTGCAGCGCGGTCCTCTCGTTCCCGGCGGCGATCACGTCGAACCAGTCCAGCGCCCAGTTGAAGTGCTGTGGCCGGGGCCAGGCGAAGCCGTCGTAGGCGGTGGCGTAGTCCTCGCGGTGCGCCAGCAGAAAGTCCCGGGCGCTGCGGAACAGCTCCGTCGCCGTCGTCATCGTGTCCTCCTTGCGTGCCGGACCATTGCCGGGCGGCTCTCTGGCATCGTCTAATCCGTGATGCAGGTCTCACTACCCCCGAACGGGGGTGGGGGTGCCAGAAGGAGCGGACAGGTGACGGCAGACGCGGCGGGGACGGTGGAGATCGGCGGCGCGCTGGCCCGGCTGCGGCGGGTGACCCGACTTCCCGTTGCCTTCGGCGGCCTTGTCGATTCCGGCCGGCCGCAGATCCGGATCAGCGAGCTGAGCGGCACGACGACGGACGCCCTGCGCTCGCTCGCGGTGACCTCCGGCAACGGGCTCGGCGGCAAGGCGGTGGCGCTCGCCCGGCCGTGCGCGGTGACGGACTACTCCAGTTCCCGGCAGATCAGCCATGAGTACGACGTCCCGGTGGCCGCGGAGGGCATCCGCTCGGTCGTCGCCGTGCCGGTGGTGGTGCGGCGCCGGGTGCGCGGGGTGCTCTACGGCGCGCTGCGCTCGGCCCAGCCGCTCGGTGACCGCACGCTGGGCGCGGTGATGGCCGTGGCGCGGGACGTGGAGCAGGCGCTGGTGGTGCGGGACGAGGCGCGGGGGCTGCTGGCGGCGGCCCGGCCGGAGCCCGCCGGCGCCGGGCGGGGTGCCGTCCGGGAGCAGGTGCGCGAGGCGCACGCGGCGCTGCGCGCGCTCGCGCCGCGGATCGCCGATCCGGAGCTGCGGGCGGAGCTGCTGGCCGCGTGCGGGCTGCTGGCCGCGCCGCGGACGGCCGGGGGCACGACTCTGGCGCCGCGCGAACTGGACGTGCTGTCCTGGGTGGCGGCGGGGGCGACGAACGCGGCGGTGGCCGAGCGGCTGGGCCTGCGCCCGGAGACGGTCAAGGGCTATCTGCGCTCGGCGATGCGGAAGCTGGGCGCACACACCCGAGGGGAGGCGGTGACCGCGGCGCGCAGGGCGGGGCTGCTGCCGTGATGCGAGGCGGTGAGGAAACCTGTCCATTCAAGCGCAGACGCCTTGAATTTCCTTGTGCTTACCTTCTGTTATTTCCCTCACCACAGCTTCCGTCCGAATTTCCAGCATCGTTGCCTAGCATTGGCCCGGACACGACACACGAGGGGAGCGGTGACCGTGCGACGGGACTTCCAGGAGCCTGCCAGGTGCCGCTCCGACCTGGTCATCGGCCGCGAGGACCTGTTCGCCGGCGCCCGTGAGCAACTCGCCTCGGGCGGCAGTGTGCTGCTCCACGGTCCCGCCGGAATAGGGAAATCCACCGTCCTGCGGGCATTGGCCGAGGAATACGGCGCCACCGCCCGCACCGTCCTGCGCTGCTCCGCCACCGAGTCCGAATCCCATCTTCCCTTCCTGGCCCTCGCCGACCTGTTCGGCCTGGTCCTCGACGACGTCTCCCCCCGGCTGCCCGTCGCCCAGCGCACGGCCCTGGAGTCGGCGCTCACCGGCCGCGGCGAGTCCAGCCTGCAGCGCGACGGTCTCGCCCTGCGCCTCGCGGTGCTCTCCGCGCTGCGCGCGCTGGCCGCGCGGGGCGGTGTCCTCGTCGTCGCCGACGACCTGCAGTGGCTGGACCCGGCCAGCGCCGAGCTGCTCGGCTTCGCCGCCCGGCGTCTGGAGGGCACCCCGGTGCAGCTGCTGTGCGCGGTGCGCACCGAGGGTCAGGAGAGCCGGGAGTACGACGGGCATCTGCGGTCCTGCCCGCCGGGCACCCTCGCGGTCCGGCTCGGTCCGCTCTCCCGCAGCCAGGTCGCCCAGCTGCTGGACCACCGCGGCCACGGCGCCCTGCCCCGCTCCACGGTCCGCGAGATCCACCGCACCAGCGGCGGCAACCCGCTGTTCGCCCTGGAGCTCGGCCGCGCCCTCGCCGACAGCCCCACGCCGCCCCGGCCGGGCGAGCCGCTGCCGGTGCCGACCAGCCTGCGCGCCCTGGTGCTCAGCCGCCTGGACATGCTCTCCGTCGAGGCCCGCCGCACCCTGCTGGTGGCCAGCGCCGGTGCCCGGCCCACTCCGGCGCTGCTGCACGCGGCCGGCCGGACCAACGCCGAGGCCGAGTGCGCCCAGGCCGCCGAACTCGGGCTGCTGGCCACCGAGCCGGACGCCCCGGCCGTACGGTTCGCGCACCCGCTGATATCGGCCGCGCTGTACGCGGAGGCGCCCGCGCACGAGCGGCGCGCCGCGCACGCGGCCCTGTCCACGGCCGCCTCCGACCCGATCGAACGGGCCCGGCATCTGGCCCTCGCCACCACCGGCACCGATCCGGAGGTCGCCGCCCGGCTCGCCGAGGCCGCCGCCCTGGCCCGGGACCGCGGTGCCCCCTCGGTCGCCGCCCACCTGGGGCTGCTGGCCGCCCGGCACACGCCCGCCGACGGGACGCCCAGTCAGGAGGAGCGCCGGCTGCAGGCCGCCGAGGACGCGATCACCGCGGGGGAGATCGACCTGGCCCGGGACATCGCCCGGGAGGTGCTGGCCCGGGCGACGGTGCCCGCCGACCGGGTCCGCGCCTGGATCATCGTCATCGACAGCGCCGGCCACACCATGGCCGAGGTCGACGCCGTCTTCCCGCAGGCCCTCGCCGACGCCGGCGACGACCCCCGGCTGCTGGCCCTGGTGCACTACCAGCTGGCCTGGCGGACGCTGATCGTGGAGGGCGACTTCACCGGGGCGCGTGAGGCCGCCGCGCACGCCGCCGAGCTGGCCGCCCTCGGCAGGGACCGGCGCACCGAACTGCTGTCGCTGGCCTTCCAGGCGCAGAGCGAGACCCTGATGGGCCACCCGGAGGCGCCGCGGACCATCCAGCGTGCCCTGCGGGAGCCGCAGGATCCGAGGGTGGCGTGGCACCACAACGGGGCGGCCAGCGCCCGGTTCCGCTGGCTGGTCATGGGGGACCAGCTGGCCGAGGCCCGGGCGACGGTCACCGCGCTGCTGCGCGAGGTGCGCCGGCGCGGCTCGGTGGAGTCCGAGGTGCACTTCCTGCGCGGCCTCGCCGAGACCGAACTGCGCGCCGGGCACTGCGGGCGCGCCCTGGAGCTGGCCCGTGAGAGCCTGCGCCTGGCCCGGGACTCGGGGATCGGCGAGACCGCCTCGGCGATGCTCACCTCGCTCGCGGAGGCCTCCGGCGGCGATGTCGACCGGGCTCTCGCCCTCGCCCGGGAGGCGGTGGCGCACGCCGAGGAGGACGGCGACCAGATGTACCTCTCCCGGGCGCTGGGCGCGCTCGGGTACGCCCAGTTGGTGGCCGGGGACCCGGCGGGCACGGTCCGCTCGCTGCGCCGGGTGCGGACGCTGGAGCTGGGGCTCGGCATCACCGACCCGGCGCGCGGGCGCTGGCAGGGGGATCTCGCCGAGGCGCTGGTCCGGATCGGTGAACCGGCCGAGGCGCAGCACGTCATCGACGCGAGCCGCGAGCACGCCCTCAGGCTCGGCCGGGAGAGCGTCCTCGCCGTCCTGGACCGCTCCGAGGCCCTGGTGCGGGCCGCGCAGGGTGATGTGGAGGCGGCGGTGGCCCAGCTGACGTCCGCTCAGGACCGGCTCGGCAAGCTCGGCTACGGCCTGGAGGAGGCGCGGGCCGCGTTCGCGCTGGCCCGGCTGCGGGGCAGACGACGCCCGGCCGAGGGGGCGCGCCCGTGGCAGGAGCCGCTGGGCGGCGCGGAAGCCGCGAACACCGAGCACGGCCGGGTTCCCGCCCCGGGCCTGGGCTCCGCCAAGGCCCGGACGAGCACGGGCTCGACGGCGTACGACGAGGCCACCCGGCTGTTCCGCCGCTGCCGGGCGCTGCCCTGGCTGCGCCAGGTGGACGAGTCCCTCACCACGCCCGAGCCGCAGCCGGCCCTTCCCGCGCCGGACGCCCTGGACGCGCTGGCGGTGCTGGCCGCGATGGAGCGTCAGGTGGCCGCGCTGGTGATGGAGGGTGCCACCAACCGGGAGATCGCCGCCCGGCTGTTCATCAGCGTCAAGACGGTGGAGGCGACCCTGACCCGGGTCTACCGCAAGCTGGGGATCCGCTCGCGCGTGGACATCGTCCGATTGGCGGCGGCTCGCGGGCGCGCCGAGCACGGCCCTAGTTAACTGAACCGGACCGAGGGTTTTCCCTCACCCAACCCCCTAGGGGGTTCCCTCATTGGGAGCCGAGGGCTCCGGGTCCTAGCGTAGTGGGCGTGCCGCTCGCCCGGGCACACGGGGTCGGTCCCTCCCCCAGCTCTCGGCCACGCCCGAGCAGGGGGTGCCCCCACCCCGTGCTCCACCACCCGTGCGACCCCCCACCGGTGCAACCCCCACTGAGGAGACTCATGTTCGGGCCCAGACGTGCCAGAAAGACCGCCGCGGTTTCGGTGGTCACCGCCGCCGCCGCGGCGAGTGCGCTGTTCGCCTCCCCCACGGCGAGCGCCGCCCCGCAGCCCATCGTCGGCGGTACGACCACCACGACGACGGCGTACCCGTTCGTCATGCAGATCACCGACGCGTCCGGCAACCAGTTCTGCGGCGGCACGCTCGTGGCCGCCACCAAGGTCGTGACGGCGGCGCACTGCATGGCCGGCGAGTCCGCGCGCAACGTCCGCGTGGTGGGCGGCCGGACCTTTCTCAACGGCACCGACGGCACGGTCAGCAAGGTCAGCAAGATCTGGGTCAACCCGGACTACACCGACGCCACCAAGGGCGACGACGTGGCCGTACTGACCCTGTCGACGTCGATGCCGTACACCCCGGCCTCGTACGTCTCCTCCTCCCAGACGAGCGTGTACGCGGCCGGCACCCAGGCCCGCATCCTCGGCTGGGGCACCACCTCGGAGAACGGCAGCTCCTCCAACCAGCTGCGGACCGCGACCGTCCCGGTCGTGTCCGACTCCAGCTGCGGTTCCTCCTACGGTTCGGACTACGTCAAGTCCGACATGGTGTGCGCCGGATACAGCTCCGGCGGCGTAGACACCTGCCAGGGCGACAGCGGCGGTCCCCTGCTCATCGGGGGCGTCCTGGCAGGGATCACTTCCTGGGGCGAGGGGTGCGCGGAGGCCGGTTACCCGGGTGTGTACACCCGGCTGACCACCTTCGCGGACCTGGTGACCGCGCAGGTCCACTCCTAGCCCCGCAGACGTCCCGAGCACCCCTCGGGAAGATGCCAGGGGGGCGTTGCGAGCCACCACGAGCGGCCCGCAACGCCCCCCTCTCCACGTTCACCCCCGTGCAACGCGGGGGCTACTTGTCGGCCGTGAGCTTCCCGGCCGCGCCCCAGCTGTCCGCCGGGACCTCGTGGATCCACACCTGCACGGTCTCCGCCGGGATCCGGTACGCGTCGACGAAGGCGTCGGTGACCCGCTTGACCAGCTCCCGCTTCAGCTCGACATCGCGGGGACCCTGCTGGATGGTGACGATCGGCATGACTGAACTCCTTTGACCGGTGTTCCGTTTCGGTGGGTCCAGTCCATCGCGGCGCACGTCGGCGACCAAGAAGCAGTCCGCGACCGCAGTGATCAGCTCTGGTGATCGCCGCAGGCCGACAGCAGTTTCTCCAGGTGCGGGGAGGGGGCGGCGGCGGACACCGCGAGGCCGGTCGCCAGGGCCAGTCCGGGCGCGCGGAAGGCGACGTACGCCACCCTGGGCGTGGCCAGCACGCGCGCGTGTGAGGCGTAGACGACCGTCCACAGGGGGCGGGCGCCGATGGTGGCGAGGGTGTCGTGCAGCGTGCCCCCGGCCGGTCCGGGCACCGGCTCGAACCCGGCCGCATGGCAGGCGCCGACGACCAGGTCGACCAGGGCGGGGTTGTTCCGGCGCGGGGTCAGGGCGAGGGGCAGTCCGGCGAGGTCCGCGAGGTCGATCTCGTCCCGCGCCGCGAGCGGATGCGTGGCCGGCAGCGCGGCCACCAGCGGATCGGACCACAGCGGCACCACCCGTACGCCGGGCGGGGGTTCGGCCGAACGCACGAACGCGGCGTCCAGCCGGCCCTCCGCTACCCGGGCGAACCGTTCGTCGGCCGGCAGGGAGATCAGCTCCACCGGCACTTCGGGCGCCCGCTCGGCGAACGCGGCCAGCACCCGGTCCAGATGCGCGCCGAGCCCGGTGCTGGTGCCGAGGCGCAGCACGGCGGGTGCCGCCACGGCGGCGCGTGCCTTCTCCGCCGCCGCGAGCACCGCCCGTGCCTCGGGCAGCAGCCGTTCGCCCGCCCCGGTCAGCCGCACCCGGCGCGGCGAGCGGTCGAACAGCTCGGCGCCCAGCTCCCGCTCCAGCCGCTGCATCTGCTGGCTGACCGCCGACTGCACGATGTGCAGCCGCTCGGCGGCCCGCCCGAAGTGCAGCTCCTCGGCCACGGCGACGAAATAGCTGAGCTGACGGAGTTCCATGGGCTGACTGTAGAGGGGCGCCGACACGGGCCTCTACGCCGGGCGAACCGGGCCGGCGTCCGGGGCGGGGCTGAGCGCACTGAGCGGGAGCCGCGCGGGAGTGGTGGTGTCTCCCGGCGGCCGCTGCGCCCGTTCTGCATCAAGCTGCGCCTACGACTGCGTTTCACCCGGGCGCCGGCCGCGGGGCCGTGGATATCCTGCTTCTCCTCTGCCCCGGGTTTCTCCGGGTCCTGGCCCCGGTGGGTGATCAGGCGTACGCAGGCTCGACGGAGAGGCGTCCGATGTCCGAGCGAGAAAGCGGCAGGAACGGCGGGCGCAGATCCGTTTGGCGCCGCGCCCTCACCCCGCCCCAGCCTCCCGTCGCCGAGGCGCCCGCACCCGCCCCGCCCGCGGCGGACGGCGCCGAGCCGGCGAGCATCGTCCAGGCGGCGCTGTACCGCGACGGCGTCCGCGTCTCCTCCCCCGCCACGCTCGCCGAGACCTACCGCGAACTGCGCGAGCAGCCCTCGGGCATGGCCTGGATCGGCCTGGCCCGCCCCACCGGCGCCGATCTGCGGTCGCTGGCCGCCGAGTTCGGGCTGCACCCCCTCGCGGTGGAGGACGCGATGGAGGCGCACCAGCGGCCCAAGCTGGAACGGTACGGCGACACCCTGTTCGTCGTCCTGCGCGCCGCCCGCTATCTGGACGCACCGGAGGAGGTCGACTTCGGCGAGCTGCACGTGTTCGTCGGCCCGGACTTCGTCATCACCGTCCGGCACGGCGCGGCCCCGGACCTGTCGGCGGCCCGCCGCCGTATGGAGGACACCCCCGACCTGCTCAAGCTCGGCCCGGAAGCGGTCCTTTACGCGATCCTCGACGCCGTCGTCGACGGCTACGCCCCGGTGGTCTCCGGGGTGCAGAACGACATCGACGAGATCGAGACCGAGGTGTTCCGCGGCGACCCCGAGGTGTCCCGCCGTATCTACGAACTCTCCCGCGAGATGGTCGAGTTCCAGCGCGCCACCCGCCCGCTCGTCGGCATGCTGCACGCCCTGATGGCCGGCTTCGCCAAGTACGGGACGGACGAGGAACTCCAGCGCTATCTGCGGGACGTCGCCGACCACGTCACCCACATCAGCGAACGCGTCGACGCCTTCCGGCAGGCCCTCACCGAGATCCTCACGGTCAACGCGACACTGGTCACGCAGCAGCAGAACGCGGAGATGCGGGCCCTGGCGGAGGCGGGTTTCGAGCAGAACGAGGAGGTCAAGAAGATCTCGTCGTGGGCGGCCATCCTCTTCGCTCCGACCCTGGTCGGCACGATCTACGGCATGAACTTCGCGCGCATGCCCGAACTGCACTGGGCGTTCGGCTATCCCTTCGCGATCGGCCTGATGGCCGTGGTGTGCACGGCGCTGTACGTGGTCTTCAAACGGCGGGACTGGCTGTAGAGCACCGCCGGGAGTCGTCCCGCCCCGCGCGACACGCCACGACGAACCCGCACCCGGCAACGACGATGCCCCCGACGGCGCCGGACCGCAGGCTCCCTTCAAGCCCGGCGCAGCCTCAGCGCGGCCAGCACCTCCGCGTCCGTCAGCTGCTCGAAGTCCTCGTACCACTGCCCGACGGCGGTGAACGCGGCCGGCCGGTGCGGGCACAGGATCGTGTCGGCCTCGTCGGCGAGCCGGTCGAGGGAGTCCGGGGCGCCGACGGGGACGGCCAGGACGAGGTGCGCGGGCCGGCGGCGCCGGACGTGGCGCAGGGCCGCGCGGGCGGTGGCGCCGGTGGCGAGCCCGTCGTCGACCACGATCACCGTGCGGCCCGCCGGGTCCGGAGCCGGGCGGTCGCCGCGGTAGCGCTCCTCACGGCGGCGCAGTTCCTTCCGCTCGCGCTCGACCACCGGGGCCATGGATTCCTCGGTCAGGCCGAGCCGGTCCAGGGTCCCGGCGTTGAACAGGGGCGGGTCGTCCCCGACCAGCGCCCCGACGGCGAACTCCTGGTGGTGCGGGGCGCCGATCTTGCGCACGATGAGCACGTCGAGCGGGGCGCCGAGCGCGCGGGCGATGGGCTCGGCGACGGCGATGCCGCCGCGCGGCAGGGCGAGGACGAGGGGGTCGGTGAGGGCGCCCTGTTCCCGCAGGTCGCTCAGCAGTCCGGCGAGTTCCCGCCCGGCTTCGGCACGGTCCCGGAAGCGCATGGCTCGTCCTCCTCCACGGTGCCTCTCCTTCCATGGTGCTCCTGGTAGGGCAACCGGGTCGGATATCCGCGGGCAGGTGCACGACATTCGCACACCAGATCTATACACCGAGTGTATAGTCCACGCATGCCTCATTCGACCGACACGTTCCCGACGCCGAAGCACGCGACCAGAAAGACGCGCGCAACCGTCCGGAGGTTCCGTCCGGGCGTGCTCGCGTCGGCCGCCCTCGGCCTCGCGCTCACGCTGTCCGGCTGCGCCCAGGCCGACACGACCGCACCGAGCACCGTACGGGCCGAGGCCGCGCACGGGGCGCCGGCGAAGTTCGGGACCGTCGACTGCCGCGAGGCCAAGTGCATCGCGCTCACCTTCGACGCCGGACCGAGCGAGAACTCGGCGCGGCTGCTCGACATCCTCAAGGAGAAGAAGGTCCCGGCCACCTTCTTCCTGCTCGGCAAGAACCACATGGAGAAGTACCCGGAGCTGGTCAAGCGGATGGCCGCCGAGGGCCACGAGGTCGCGAGCCACACCTGGGACCACAAGATCCTCACGCGGATACCGGAGGCGCAGATACGCGAGGAGCTGAAGCGGCCGAACGAGGCGATCGAGCGGCTGACCGGGCGCAAGCCCACGCTGATGCGCCCGCCGCAGGGCCGTACGGACTCCCGTGTGCACCGGATCGCCAAGGAGCAGGGCCTGGCGGAGGTGCTGTGGAGCGTGACCGCCAAGGACTACACGACCAGCGACTCGGCGCTCATCACCCGGCGCGTCCTCGCCCAGTCGTCCCGCGACGGGATCATCCTGCTGCACGACATCTACCCGGGCACCGTACCCGCCGTGCCGGGCGTCATCGACGCGCTCAAGGAGCGCGGCTACGTCTTTGTGACGGTGCCTCAGCTGCTGGCGCCCGGCAGGGCGGAACCGGGCGAGGTGTACCATCCCTGACCGCTCGTCCGGCCGGGTGAGGCAGGGGCGAACGCGCAGGTGCCGGGCGGCCATTGCCTACGATCGTGCCGTGCCGACCTTCTCCTTCGCCCGCACGGCCCCGCTCCCGCTCGACGAGGCGTGGCGCCGGCTCACCACCTGGCCCCGCCACGCCGACGCGGTCCCGCTGACCCGGGTCCGGGTGCTCACTCCGGAGCCCACCGGCGTGGGCACCCGCTTCGTGGCCCGCTCGGGCCTCGGCCCGCTGGCCGTCGACGACGTCATGGAGGTGACGGTCTGGCGCCCGCCCGCCGACGGCGAGGCCGGTCTGTGCCGCCTGGAGAAGAGCGGCCGGGTGGTGCGGGGCTGGGCGGAGATCGAAGTGGGGCCGGGGCCCGGAGGTCGCAGCCGGGTGGTGTGGCGGGAGGAGCTTCGGGTGCGTTTCCTGCCGCGTGCCGTCGACGGCGTACTGGAACGAGCGGCGCGCGTGATCTTCGGCCGAGCGGTCAACCGCCTGCTTAGGCGGTCGTAGGCGCCGTGAGGGGCGCGGGGCTGACTCTCTCCGCGGCCCGGCGCGATGGGGCCCCCGGGGTCGGTACCGCGTCGTGCGTTCAGGCCACCGACCCGAACCGTGCCGCCGGCCGGGACGCCGTCTCGCGGTGGATGGGGGTGTGCGCGCCGGTGAGGGAAACCCCGCTGCCGCCCCGCCGGTCGGCGACGATCTCGGCGCCGATCGACAGGGCCGTCTCCTCGGGCGTACGGGCCCCGAGGTCGAGCCCGATCGGGGAGCGCAGCCGGGCCAGCTCCAGCTCGGTGACGCCGACTTCCCGCAGCCGCTCGTTGCGCTCCAGGTGGGTGCGGCGGGAGCCCATCGCGCCGACGTAGGCGACCGGCAGCCGCAGCGCCAGCCTCAGCAGGGGGACGTCGAACTTGACGTCGTGGGTGAGGACGCACAGGACGGTACGGCCGTCGGTCTCGGTGCGCTCCAGGTACCGGTGGGGCCACTCGACGACGATCTCGTCGGCCTCCGGGAAGCGGGTGCGCGTCGCGAACACCGGGCGGGCGTCGCACACCGTGACGTGGTAACCGAGGAACTTGCCGACGCGGGTCAGTGCGGAGGCGAAGTCGATCGCGCCGAACACGATCATCCGGGGTGCGGGGACGGAGGTCTCGACCAGGACCGTGAGCGGGGCGCCGCAGCGCGAGCCCTGCTCGCCGATCTCCAGGGTGCCGGTGCGGCCCGCGTCCAGGAAGGCGCCGGCCTCGGCGGCGACGGTGCCGTCCAGCTCGGGATGGCTCCCGAAGCCGCCGTCGTACGACCCGTCGGGGCGCACGAGGAGGGCCCGGCCCCGCAGCAGTGCCGGTCCCTCCACGATCCGCGCGACCGCCGCCGCCTCCCCACGGGCGGCGGCGGCCAGCGCGGCGGCGACCACCGGCCGGGCGGGACCGTCCGCCCGGACCGGCGTGACGAGGACGTCGATGATGCCGCCACAGGTCAGGCCGACGGCGAAGGCGTCCTCGTCGCTGTACCCGAAGCGCTCCAGGACGGTCTCGCCGTCCTGGAGCGCCTGCCGGCACAGCTCGTACACGGCCCCTTCCACGCACCCGCCGGAGACCGAACCGATGGCCGTGCCCTCGGCGTCCACCGCGAGGGCGGCGCCGGGCTGGCGCGGAGCGCTGCCGCCGACGGCCACCACGGTGGCGACGGCGAAGTCACGGCCCTGCTCGACCCACCGGTTCAGCTCCTCGGCGATGTCCAGCATCTGTCGGTCTCCTCACGGGGTGTTGCTCAGTGGGGCGGGGGCGGCCGGCTAGTGCACGCCGAGCCAGCCCTCGATCGGATGAAGGGCGAAGTAGATCAGGAAGACGGCGGTCAGACCCCACATGAAGGCGCCGATCTCGCGGGCCTTGCCCTGGGCGGTCTTGATGGCCGTGTAGGAGATGACACCGGCCGCGACACCGCTGGTGATGGTGTACGTGAACGGCATCAGGACGACGGTGAGGAAGACCGGGATCGCGGTGGCGCGGTCGGCCCAGTCCACGTGCCGGGCGTTCATCAGCATCATGGCGCCGATGACGACCAGGGCGGCGGACGCGACCTCCTGCGGGACGATCGCGGTGACCGGGGTGAAGAACAGACAGGCCGCGAAGAACAGGCCGGTGACCACGGAGGCGAGACCCGTGCGGGCGCCCTCCCCGACACCGGTGGCGGACTCGATGAAGACCGTCTGGCCCGAGCCGCCCGCCACGCCGCCGATCGCACCGCCGGCGCCGTCGATGAACAGCGCCTTGGACAGGCCCGGCATACGGCCCTTGTCGTCGGCCAGTTCGGCCTCGGTGCCGACGCCGATGATGGTGGCCATCGCGTCGAAGAACCCGGCGAGGACGAGGGTGAAGACGATCATGCCGATCGTCATCGCGCCGACCTTGCCCCAGCCGCCGAACTCCACGTGCCCGAAGAGCGAGAAGTCGGGCATCGAGACCGCGCCGCCGTGCAGTTCGGGGGCGCCGTTGGCCCACTGCTTGGGGTCGATGACACCGAGGCCGTTGAGGACGGCGGCGACGATCGTGCCGGTGATGATGCCGATCAGGATGGCGCCGGGGATGTTGCGCGCCTGGAGCATGAAGATCAGCAGCAGCGTTCCGGCGAAGAGCAGCACCGGCCAGCCGGCGAGCTGGCCCGCCGGACCGAGCGTGACCGGGGTGGCCACGCCCTTGTGCACGAAGCCGGACTTGTAGAGGCCGATGAGGGCGATGAACAGGCCGATGCCCATCGTGATGCCGTGCTTGAGCGCGAGCGGGATCGCGTTCATGATCATCTCACGCAGGCCGGTGACGACCAGCAGCATGATGACGACGCCGTACATCACACACATGCCCATGGCCTGCGGCCACGTCATGTTGGGGGCGACCTGGGAGGACAGGACGCCGGAGACGGAGAGACCGGCGGCGAGCGCGAGGGGCACCTTGCCGACGAAACCCATCAGCAGCGTGGTGAAGGCCGCCGCGAACGCGGTCGCAGTGATCAGTGCCTTCTGGCCGAGGGTGTCCCCCGCTGCGTCCTTGCCGGACAGGATCAGGGGGTTGAGCAGGAGGATGTAGGCCATCGCCATGAAGGTGGTGATGCCGCCGCGGACCTCTCGCGAGACCGTGGACCCTCTCTTGGTTATGTGGAAGTACCGGTCGAGCCAGGATCGCCCTGCCGGGACGCGGGTGCCTTCACCCGCGTCGTCGGCTGCGGTCCTGGGCTCCACTGACTGCTGGGTCATGGTGCCATCTCCCAAGGTTCACAGGGGCACCCGTACAACCTCCTCGGGCCGTACGGGATTTGGGAATGGACGACCCGGGGGACGGCCCGAGACGAACAAAGGGTGGTACTTCAAGGACCGCGAGCGGTGCGGAACTCAAAGGGGGGTTCCTCCGGGCGGCGCGGCGGAGTGTGTGACGTTCCCTGCGCCGCCCGGAGAGCTCTTGGGTGTTACGCGGTTCCCGTGAGGTGCTCGGGCCGCACCGGAGTGCGGTCGAGCTCCAGCCCGGTCGCGTTCCGGATCGCCGCGAGGACGGCCGGGGTGGACGACAGGGTCGGGGCCTCGCCGATGCCACGGAGCCCGTAGGGGGCGTGGTCGTCGGCGAGTTCGAGCACGTCGACCGGGATGGTCGGCGTGTCGAGGATGGTGGGGATCAGGTAGTCCGTGAAGGAGGGGTTCCTGACCTTCGCGGTCTTCGGGTCGACGATGATCTCCTCCATCACCGCCACGCCCAGGCCCTGGGTCGTACCACCCTGGATCTGGCCGACGACGGAGAGCGGGTTGAGCGCCTTGCCGACGTCCTGGGCGCAGGCCAGCTCGATGACCTTGACCAGGCCGAGCTCGGTGTCGACCTCGACCACGGCGCGGTGCGCGGCGAAGGAGTACTGGACATGCCCGTTGCCCTGGCCGGTGCGCAGGTCGAAGGCCTCGGTCGGCCGGTGCCGCCATTCCTCCTCGACCTCGACGACCTCGTCCTCCAGGACGTCGGCCAGGTCGCCGAGGACCTCGCCGCCGTCGGTCACGACCTTGCCGCCCTCCAGCAGGAGCTCGGCGGTCGCCCAGGCCGGGTGGTAGGAGCCGAACTTGCGGCGCCCGATCTCCAGGACCTTCTCGCGGACGATCTCGCAGGCGTTCTTCACGGCACCGCCGGTGACGTAGGTCTGCCGGGAGGCCGAGGTCGAGCCGGCGGAGCCGACCTGCGTGTCGGCGGGGTGGATGGTCACCTGGGTGACGCCGAGCTCGGTGCGGGCGATCTGCGCGTGGACGGTGACACCGCCCTGCCCGACCTCCGCCATCGCGGTGTGCACGGTGGCCACGGGCTCGCCGCCGATGACCTCCATGCGCACCTTGGCGGTGGAGTAGTCGTCGAAGCCCTCGGAGAAGCCGACGTTCTTGATGCCGACCGCGTAACCGATGCCGCGTACGACGCCTTCGCCGTGCGTGGTGTTGGACAGACCACCGGGCAGCTGCCGTACGTCGGCGCCCTCGCTGGACTCCCACTGGCGCTCCGGCGGCAGCGGCATCGACTTGACGCGGCGCAGCAGTTCGGCGACCGGGGCCGGGGAGTCGACCGGCTGCCCGGTCGGCATGATGGTCCCCTGCTCCATCGCGTTCAGCTGCCGGAACTCCACCGGGTCCATGCCCAGCTTCTTCGCCAGCTTGTCCATCTGCGCCTCGTAGGCGAAGCACGCCTGGACCGCGCCGAAGCCGCGCATGGCGCCGCAGGGCGGGTTGTTGGTGTAGAGGGCGATGGCCTCGATGTCGACGTCGTCGATCACGTACGGGCCGACCGACAGGGAGGAGGCGTTTCCCACGACCGCCGGTGAGGCGGAGGCGTAGGCGCCGCCGTCCAGGACGATCCTGCACTTCATGTGCGTGAGCTTGCCGTCCTTGGTGGCGCCGTGCTCGTAGTGGAGCTTCGCCGGGTGGCGGTGGACGTGCCCGAAGAAGGACTCGAACCGGTTGTAGACGATCTTGACGGGCTTGCCGGTGCGCAGCGCCAGCAGACAGGCGTGGATCTGCATCGACAGGTCCTCGCGGCCGCCGAACGCGCCGCCGACGCCGGCCAGCGTCATGCGCACCTTCTCCTCGGGCAGGCCGAGGACGGGCGCGATCTGGCGCAGGTCGGAGTGGAGCCACTGGGTGGCGATGTAGAGGTGGACGCCGCCGTCCTCCTCGGGCACGGCGAGGCCGGACTCGGGGCCGAGGAAGGCCTGGTCCTGCATGCCGAAGGTGTACTCGCCCTCGACGATCACGTCGGCCCGCCTGCGGGCTTCCGCCACGTCGCCGCGGATGATCGGCTGGCGGTGCACGATGTTCGGGTGCGGGACATGGCCGATGTGGTGGTCGTCGCGGCCCTCGTGGACGAGGATCGCATCCGGGGCGAGGGCCGACTTCTCGTCGGTGATCACCGGCAGTTCGCGGTAGTCGACCTTGATCTTGGCGGCGGCGCGTCGGGCCGTCTCGGGGTGGTCGGCGGCGACGAGCGCGACCGGCTCGCCGTGGTGGCGGACCTTGCCGTGGGCCAGGACCGGGGTGTCCTGGATCTCCAGGCCGTAGTTCTTCACCTCGGTGGGCAGGTCGTCGTACGTCAGGACGGCGTACACGCCCGGCGTGGCCAGCGCCTCGGAGGTGTCGATCGAGACGATCTCGGCGTGGGCGACGGTGGAGCGCAGGATCTGGCCCCACAGCATGTCCTCGTGCCACATGTCGGACGAGTAGGCGAACTCGCCGGTGACCTTGAGGGTGCCGTCCGGACGGAGCGTGGACTCGCCGATGCCGCCCTTGGTCTGCGAGCCCTGCGTGATCTTCGTAGGGGCGCCGTTGGCGGGCATGTCAGACCTCCTCGGACTGACGGGCGGCCGCCAGGCGAACCGCGTCCATGATCTTCTCGTAGCCCGTGCAGCGGCACAGGTTGCCCGACAGCGCCTCGCGGATGTCCGCGTCGGACGGGTTCGGGTTGCGCTCCAGGAGTTCGTCGGAGGCGACGAGCAGACCCGGGGTGCAGAAGCCGCACTGGACGGCGCCGGCGTCGATGAACGCCTGCTGGACGGGGCTGAGTCCGCTGCCCTCGCCGGTCTGGGAGTCGGTGCCCTTGGCCTCCCTCCCCCAGGCTTCGCCCGGGGGGACCCCCAGCTGGGCGTCCTGCAGCGAGGTGCCGCAGGCGCCGGTGGCGCAGCCGCCGCGCTCCTCGCGCTGCTTGGCGTAGTCCGCGAGGCCCTCGACGGTCACCACGTCACGGCCCTCGACCTGGCCGGCCGCGACCAGGCAGGAACACACCGGCACGCCGTCCAGACGCACGGTGCAGGAGCCGCACTCACCCTGTTCACAGGCGTTCTTCGAACCCGGCAGGCCGAGGCGCTCGCGCAGGACGTACAGCAGGGACTCGCCCTCCCACACGTCGTCGGCCTCCTGCGGACGTCCGTTGACGGTGAAGTTGACGCGCATTACGCAGCTCCCTCGGTGGTGCGGTGGTTGCCGCGGTACGACTCCCAGGTCCAGGTGAGCGTCCGGCGGGCCATGACGCCGACGGCGTGGCGGCGGTAGCTCGCGGTGCCCCGGACGTCGTCGATCGGGTTGCAGGCGCCGGAGCACAGCTCCGCGAACTGCTTGGCGACCGACGGGGTGATGATCTTTCCGTTGTCCCAGAAGCCGCCCTCTTCGAGCGCCGCGTTCAGGAACTCCTCGGCGGCCTTGGCCCGCACGGGTGTGGGCGCGGCGGAGCCGATGCCGGTCCGGACCGTACGGGTCTCGGGGTGCAGGGCGAGGCCGAAGGCGCACACGGCGATGACCATGGCATTGCGGGTGCCGACCTTCGAGTACTGCTGCGGGCCGTCGGCCTTCTTGACGTGCACGGCGCGGATCAGCTCGTCGGGCTGGAGCGCGTTGCGCTTGACGCCGGTGTAGAACTCGTCGATCGGGATGAGACGGGTGCCGCGGGCCGCCGACTCCACCTCGACCTCGGCGCCGGCCGCGAGCAGGGCCGGGTGGGCGTCACCGGCGGGCGAGGCCGTGCCGAGGTTGCCGCCGACGCCGCCGCGGTTGCGGATCTGCGGGGAGGCGACCGTGTGCGAGGCGAGGGCGAGGCCCGGCAGCTCGGCACGGAGGTTCTGCATGATGTCGGTGTACGGGACGGAGGCACCGAGCCGTACGCTCTCCTCGCCGACCTCCCACTCGTAGAGGTCGCCGATGCGGTTGAGGTCGAGCAGGTACTCGGGCCGGCGGTGGTCGAAGTTGATCTCGACCATCACATCGGTGCCACCCGCAATCGGCACAGCGGTGGGGTGCTCGGCCTTCGCGGCGAGCGCCTCCTCCCAGCTGGCGGGGCGAAGGAAGTCCATGACCGGCTCTCTTCTTGGTCTCATGGGTCGTACAGATTGAGCCAATCCGTGTGCGGCGGTCCCGGCTCGTTCATGTGTTGTTAACGCGCATTGGACTCAGTACACCGCCCGGTACTCCGGGACGGTCAGTCACCGAAACCATGAAGGAGTTGGCTGGCCACGCCAGGCATCTTGTAGATTCGTATGAACGGAGGTCATCGGCAACCTCTCCGATTTCCTGGGGAAACACAGGAAACAGTGCAGAGACCTCGGAGAGTGCCCTGTGCGGCCCGTGCCGGGCCCTTATCCCGTCACCCTCCAAGATCCATCGTAGGTTTCGAGACAAAGAACGGCGGCGACGAGATGCGGCTGCGCGCACTTCTGGACACCGATGCGCTGGGCCTGCGGCTGCTCGGCGGCGAGGAGGAGCTGGACCGGTCGGTGCGCGGGGTCATGACCACCGACCTGCGCGACCCGAGCCGCTACCTCTCCGGGGGCGAGCTGGTGCTGACCGGCCTGGCCTGGCGCCGGGACGCGGGCGACTCCGAGCCGTTCGTACGGATCCTGGTGCAGGCCGGGGTGGCGGCGCTCGCGGCCGGCGAGGCGGAGCTCGGCGACATCCCGGACGACCTGGTGCTGGCCTGCGCCAGGCACCGGCTGCCGCTGTTCGCCGTGCACGAGTCGGTGGCCTTCGCCACGATCACCGAGCACGTCGTACGGCAGGTCTCCGGCGAGCGCGCCGGGGACCTGGCGGCCGTCGTGGACCGGCACCGGCGGATGATGACCTCGGGCCCGGCGGGCGGCGGCCCGGACGTGGTCCTGGACCTGCTGGGCTCCGACCTGGACCTGCGCGCCTGGGTGCTCTCCCCCACCGGCCGGCTGATCGCCGGCTCCAAGGTGGCGGGCCCTGCGCTGCCCGCGGAGACCTGCGCGAAGCTCGCCGCCGAGCATCTGGCGGCCACCCGCACCGGCCGGCGCGGCCCGCACCGGGTCCTGCTGGGCGGCACGACGTACTCGCTGTTCCCGATCCGCTCCTCGGGCCGCTCCCCGCAGGCCGCCCGCGATGTGCGCGAGACGGTGCTGTCGGACTGGCTGCTGGCCGTCGACGCGGACGCCGGGGACTGGCCCGAGGAGCGCCTGGACCTGCTGCAGGGCGTGACCCAGCTGATCGCGGTCGAGCGCGACCGCCGGGACGCGGCGCGCACGGTGCGTCGCCGGCTCGCCCAGGAGGTGCTGGAGCTGGTGCAGACGGGTGCCGCGCCGGCCGAGATCGCGGCCCGCCTGCGGGTGGCCGCGCCGGTGCTGCTGCCCGGGCTCGGGGCGGCCCCGCACTGGCAGGTGGTGGTGGCCCGCGTGGAGTGGGACGGCGGGGAGGTCGAGGGCGGCCCGGTCGCCCAGTCGCTGCTGGAGGAGGTGCTGGTCGACCCGCTGGCCACCGGCCCCGAGCCCTCGGACCGGATCGCCGTCGCGCACACGGGCGACGAAGCCATCGCGCTCGTCCCGCTCCCGGCGGTCTCCGCCGAGCACGACGGCTCGGAGACCGGTCTGCTGGCCGACTCCCTGCTGCAGTCGGTGCGCGAGACGCTGTCGGCGGGCCTGGACGACGACGGGCGGCTCACCCTCGGCGTCAGCGCGGCCGTGCATTCGGCGGAGGGCCTGCGCGGCGCCCTGGAGGAGGCCAGGCACGCCCGCCGGGTGGCGGCGGCCCGCCCCGGCCGGGTCTGCGCGGCCGGGCACCAGGAGCTGGCCTCGCACGTCCTGCTGCTCCCGTTCGTCCCGGACGACGTCCGTCGCGCCTTCACGGCCCGCCTGCTGGACCCGCTGAAGGACTACGACCGCCGCCACCGGGCCGAGCTCATCCCCACCCTGGAGGCGTTCCTGGACTGCGACGGCTCCTGGACCCGCTGTGCCACCCGGCTGCACCTGCACGTCAACACGCTGCGCTACCGGGTCGGCAGGATCGAGCAGTTGACGGGACGGGACCTGTCGCGGCTGGAGGACAAGCTGGACTTCTTCCTTGCCCTGCGGATGAGCTGAGGTCAGCGGGGGCGCACACCGGCCAAACCCGTCACGCCCTCGCCCAACGACTTTGTGAAATCTTTCACCCACCCTCTTGGCCCGGCCCGTCGATTGGTGCTGGAATGCCGCCACCACTCAACAGCTCGATGGCGTGCTCGGGGAGGGCAACGTGGCGCATACCGCCATGTCTGGTAACGGAACGACCCCAGGTGACGATCCGCTCCAGACCGCGGTGTGGCGGCTGCGCTCGCGGGCCTGCTGGGCGGACGCGGCGGCCCTGCTGCCGCCCGACACCCCCGCCACGGCCCTGCAGCGGGCCGTACTGCTGGTCGAACGGTGCCTGTACACCGAGCGGGGCTGGGAGGAGGCGGAGGACGCCCTGCGGACGGCGGAGGCGCTCGCGCACACCGACGAGGAGCGGGGGGCCGCCGCGTGCGAACGGGGCCAACTCGCCTACACGGCAACGCTGCACGGGGTGCGGGACCGCGCGGACGAGGCGCGGGCCGCGCTGGGGCGGGCGGCGGCGCTGATCCCTCCGGGGGCGCCGGACCGCGCCCTGCTGGACTTCCGCCGGGGCCTGATCGCCGAGAACCTGACCCGCTCCGCACAGGCGGCTCGCGCCGCCTACCGCCGGGCGCACGCGGGCGCTGCCGCGCACGCGGACCCGCTGCTACTGTCCTTCACCTGGCGCCACCTTGCCGGACTCGCGCTGCGGGAGGGCGAGTTGGCCGAGGCGCGGCACGGGTTCGCCGAATCGCTCCGGATCCGCGAGGAGTTGGGCTACCTGGTGGGTACGGCCCCGGCGCTGGCCTCGCTGGCCGACGCGGAGTCCGAGCCGGAGGCGTCCCGCCTCCGCGAGGAGGCCCGGCGCCTGTTCCGGTTGCTCGGGGGTGTACCGACATGGCTGGCACGGCAGTTGTCCCCGCCGGCACCGGGAGTGGCCACGGCATAGGGGCGGACGGTTACGGCACAGGGGCGCGGGGCCGTGTTCGACATGCGGCGCCGCCGCGCGGGCGCGAGCGACCACGACGGACCCGCACCCGGGAGACGGGCCTCAACCCCTACGGTGCTCGCCGTACCGGCTCAGCACGCGCCCGCGAAGTGTTCCTCCACCAGCCCCCGGACGACATCCAGATCACGGGAGACCAGCGCTTCCAGCAGAGCCATGTGCTCCGCCGCGTCCGCCACCAGGTCCGCCCGCCCGTGCCGTACGGGGCCCCCGACCAGCGGCCACTGCGACCGCCGGTGCAGATCCGACGCGATACGGACCAGCTGCTCGTTGCCCGACAGGGCGAGCAGCGCCTGGTGGAAGGCCCGGTCGGACTCGGCGTACGTCGCCGGACAGCCGGAGGCCGCCGCCCGTACGGTCTCCTCCGCGAGCGGACGCAGCTCGGCCCACCGCTCGGCCGGCACGGTCCGGGCGAGCCGCAGCATCACCGGTACCTCGATGAGCGCCCGCACCTCCGCCAGCTCGGCCAGCTCCCGCGCCCCCCGCTCCACGACCCGGAAGCCCCGGTTGGGCACGACCTCGACGGCACCCTCCATGGCGAGCTGCTGCATGGCCTCGCGCACGGGCGTGGCCGAGACACCGAACCGTTCACCGAGCACCGGCGCCGAGTGGACCTCGCCCGGCTTGAGCTCCCCGGTGACCAGAGCGGTCCGCAGTGCGTCCAGGATCTGACCGCGCACCGAGGAGCGCTGCACCGCAGGCCGCGGTCCGGGAATCGGCCGCTCACTGTGGGTGTGCTCGCCGCGTGCGGCGGGCAGGGCGGTGTCCCGCTCGCGACAGCCGTCCGGGCCGTCCGCCGCGCGCGCCTGCGCGGGCACCCGGGCGGCGCCGGACGCCGGGCGCTGCGGTGTCCCCGCGCCGGCCACGCCCTGTGCGCTGTGCTTCACGGGTCCTCCTGGCGGGGTTGTCGGCACTTGGGTCATTGACGGCGGGTTGTCGTTTGTCCGTCAAGCACCTTAGGCGCCCGAGGCGGGAGTTCCAATTCTCCAGAAGTCAGCAAGGCAAGCCTTACCTAAATGTGAACCGGGATGGATGATTCACCCCTTCCTCATCCGTCACGGAAACTGTCCGCGGAACCACGCGTCCGGGTACTCTTATTCGAACTCAACGCCCGTCTGTCACGCGGTAGTTCGAGCAGAACGCCGTCCTGGGCATCCCTCTCGCACCTCCTTGGCGGCCTCTTGCCCCGAAACCCCCTGAGGGCCCTCGGGAGTGGGCCACTATGGCGGGCGTTACGCCCTATCCCAATGCAAGGGACCCCTGATGAGACTGACCGACATATCGCTGAACTGGCTGCTTCCTGGCGCCGTACTGCTCCTGGGGATGCTGGCGGCGGTGGCGGTGCTCGCGCGCGGCAAGCGCTCCTCCGGGGAGAACGCGAGCGCGGACGACTCGTGGGAGCGCAGCGAGGAGCGCCGCAGACGCAAGGAGGCCATCTACGGCACGGCCTCGTATGTGCTCCTGTTCTGCTGTGCGGCGGTCGCCGCCGCCCTGTCCTTCCACGGCCTGGTCGGCTTCGGCGAACAGAACCTGGGGCTGACCGACGGCTGGCAGTACCTGGTGCCGTTCGGCCTGGACGGCGCGGCGATGTTCTGCTCCGTCCTCGCGGTGCGCGAGGCCAGCCACGGTGACGCGGCCCTCGGCTCCC
The DNA here is from genome assembly GCF_055572255.1 of Streptomyces sp. NPDC030799. Taxonomy (NCBI): domain Bacteria; kingdom Bacillati; phylum Actinomycetota; class Actinomycetes; order Kitasatosporales; family Streptomycetaceae; genus Streptomyces; species Streptomyces sp. NPDC030799. Next base: position 399,093 of record NZ_JBVIDS010000004.1, read on the forward strand.
GGATCCTCGTGTGGCTGTTCGCCGCCGCCGCGGCCTGGTTCAACTGGGTGCACGCGCCCCGGGGCGCCGGGCACGCGGGCGCCCCGCAGTTCTTCTCCGGTATGTCGCTGTCGGCGGCCGTCCTGTTCGACCGCGCGCTGAAGCAGACCCGACGGGCCGCGCTGCGCGAGCAGGGCCTCGTGCCGCGTCCGCTGCCGCAGATCCGTATCGTCCGCTGGCTGCGGGCCCCCCGCGAGACCTACCGGGCCTGGTCGCTGATGCTCCTGGAGGGCGTGCGCAGCCTGGACGAAGCCGTGGAGGAGGTCCGCGAGGACAAGCGGCAGAAGGAGGAGACGCGGCAGCGTCGGCGCGATCAGCAGCGCATCGAGCGGGCCCAGCTGAGGGCCATCAGCCGGGGCCACCGCGGCTTCGTCGGCCGTGGCGCCCGGCAGGTCGAGGTGCAGGCGGTGGAGCGTGGCCCCGCCCAGGCGACCGCGGAGCCTGCCATATCCACCGCGGAACAACTGCCCGTACGCCCCCGTCCCTCCCTGCAGCCGGTCCGCAGCGGGTCCGCTGAGCAGGTGACCGTCGACCTCACCGCCGAGGACGACACCATGGCCCTGCCGCGCCTGGACTCCCTGGAGCGCAAGCTGAAGGACCTGGAGCAGCAGTTCGGCTAGGGGCTGTCGTTTGGACCCCGCGACGCCGGGATGATCCGAACGACACCCCCCAGCTCAGTCACTCCGACGCGCCGGGGGCTCACCACACGGGTCACGCCCCCGGCGCGTCCCGGCAGTGGCGGCGCCGGGAAGCCGACGCAACCGCAGCGCCCGAGAGACGGGGCCCTGTCGATGTGCGGACCCGCTGCGATGAGGTCCCCGGGTTCGAGCGCGGCCGGGAAGGTGCGGGAGCGGGCTGCCGCCATGGACCGCACCCGGTGAGCCGGCCTTCCCGTGGAGCGTCACGCCGCCTCGGCGCCCAGTTCGAACCACACCGACTTGCCCACCCCGTGCCGGCGTACGCCCCAGGCATCCGCGAGGGACTGCACCAGCAGCAGGCCGCGCCCGTGGGTGTCGTCGTCCGTGTCCGGGCCTCTCAGCTCCGGTCTGCGGGCCAGGAAGTCCCGTACCTCCACGCGCAGTCCGCCCGGCTCGACCACGGCCGTGAGGACCGCGTCGTCGTCGGTGTGGACGAGCGCGTTGGTGACCAGTTCACTGGTGAGCAGTTCGGCGATCTCCGAGCGGCCCGGTTTTCCCCAGTGCCGCAGCAGCTCACGCAACTCCCGGCGGGCCTCGGGCACCGCCCTGAGATCCGCCCGCCCCAGCCTGCGCCGGAGCCGGTGCGCGTGTTCCGTGGTGGTGTCGGTCTCTTCCCCCGTCGTCGCCGAGGAGCCCCCGACGACCGCGGGACCGCCCCCTCGTGCCTGACTCTTCATGACCCCCGCCCGCACGCCGCTGGACCCTGCCCCTCCTGGTCGAACACGTTCACGGGGGATGCTTGCCCAGCACGAACCCGGGCAGTCCTGGCAGATGCCCGATGACCGGAGGTTCGGCCACGGCCGTACGGGGTCCGGACCGCCCGCCGGGCCGCGCCGCACCCGCCTCGCCGGCCTCCCGTACGGCGCTGGGCGCCACGGACGCCCCGGGACAGCAAGGCAGATGCGTCCGGCACCGGCCGGCGGCACACCGTCACACGCCGTGAAAGTGGCCGAAATCCGCTCCTCTTCGGGCGGGTTCAGGGCCGCGGTACGTTGCGCAGGCCGCCGGCGGGCCACTGGCCATGCACCCATGGATGCACGGGGCAAGCGGTCATGCCTCCCACACGGCCGCCGCCGTACGGTCGTCGGCGTAGCCCTTCACCCGCACCTGGGCGTCGGCGAGGAACGCGGCGAGCCCTGGCGGGGTACGGCCGGACCAGCGGCGGGCCAGATAGGCGCAGAGGGCGGCCTCGCCGCGCAGCGGGTCGGCGAGGCCCGCGGTGCACATCACCAGCGCATCACCCGGGCGGGCTACCGAGGCACGGAACCGGAACGGCTCGCGCGGCGGCTCCGGCGCCGGCTCGTACGGGCTCTGCGGGGTCGGGATGCCGAGATCCATGGTGAGCCGGTCGCCCTCGGGCGTCTCGGCAAACGTTTTCGCGGACCTTTCCGATGGGGAGCCGAAGCCTGCGGCGGGCGCACCGCTGTTGTCGTCGGGCGTGACGCCCGGCTCGATGTCCTGCCACTCCCCGTCCCGCAGCCGGAACAGCCCGCCGTCGCCGACGCCGAAGAACACACGCGTACGGCAGTCGGGGTCGGCGGGCAGCAGCAGACAGCGCAGGCCGGCCGTGTACTCCTCCGGATCGACGCCCTGTTCCACCGCGCTCGCCCGGAGCTTGCCGAGACTGCGGTCGGTCAGCCGGTGCAGGCCCGCCTTCAGGTCGCCACGCCGGGCGGCCCGGATGTCCGCCACGAGCCGGTGATGGCTGCGGCCCACGGCGCGCCCGATCCACCGGCACGCCTCGGCCGCCGCGAGATGCGCGACCGGCGTGCCCCGCACCCCGGTCGCCATCGCGACCAGCAGCAGCGCGTGCTCCCCCGTCCCGAACCGGGCGGTCAGCAGCGAGTCCCGCCGCGGCTCGCCCCGGTACCGCGCCGAGTCCCCCCGCAACGACACGGCCCGCAGCGCACACGCCCCGTACCGGGCCCCGTCCAGCACAGTGTCCGCCACCAGCTCCCCCAGCCCCTCGGGATCGGCGACCGGCAGCGCGGTCGGCTCGGGGTCGTAGGTGGGCGGCCCGGAGCCGACGTAGTCGAGGGAAGAGGGGGGCGGCGGCGGGGCGATGGGTGAGGAGGCGGGCAGGGTGAGCCTGGACGGGTCGGAGGTGGTGTCGGCAGGGGGCGCGTGCGGAGACGAGAGGAGCACCGGGCAGTCCTGCGGTTCGGGGGGCGAGGCGGGCGCCGGGAGGTCCTGTGGCTCAGGGGGCGGGGCGGGCGCCGGGAGACTCTGCGGCCCAGTGGGCGGGGCGGTCTCGGGCGCGTCCTGCGCGGACCAGTCGGCCGGCGGGGCGGCGGGCGAGGCGGGAGCCCGGTTGTGCCCGGTGCGTCCGGCAGGCGGCGAGGAGGGCGCGGACGGAGCTTCCGGCTCAGGGGGCGGGGCGGTCTCGGGCGCGTCCTCCGCGGGCCGACCGGTGAGCGGGTCGGCGAGTGGGACAGGGGCCTGATCCTGCGCGGTGTGTTCGCAGGGCGCCGGGAGATCCTGCGGCCCGGACGGCGCGGGCGGAGCCTGTGGGGGCCGGGCGTTGGGTGAGGTGGCGGATGCCGTCAGGGTCTGCGCCGGGGGTTCCGTGGGGGGGTGGCCGTGGGTCGGCCGGGGCGGTTCCTGGTGGGCCGGGGGCGGTTCCCAGGGAGTGCGTTGGGGCGGCAGTGTGGTCCGGCCGGGAGGCGTGCTCCCCGAAGTGTCCCCCCGGTCCGGCGCGTCGGCGCCGGTGACCGCGTCGGCGGCGGTGCCGCCCGTGCCCGGTCCCGGCTCGCGTGGCGCTGCCGTGCCCGGCCGGCCCGTCAGCGTGCGCTTCGCGGAGGCGAACCGGTCGTCCAGGGAATCGGCCGCGGCCGTGGGTCCGGTGTCCTCGGTGGAGTCGTCGTACAGCTGTCCCCACCAGTCGTCCTCAGGACGGGCGGGCCTTCCCCCCTGCTGGCTCATGCCGCTCATTGTCCACCGCACGGGCCGTATGAAAACGGGTCATCGGGAAAATCCGGCGCACCGGCCGCGTCGTACGGCGCGTCGAGTGAGGGGGTGAACAGCCGTACGGCAAGCGGCAGATGACGGCGGGCGACCACCGGGGCGCCCGGGCCGGCGGGGGCTCGCCGCCCGGGATGGCGCTCGGTGCGAGGCGATGGCCTCGCCGCGCGGACGATGCGCTCGGGCTCGGATCCCGCGTCCTTGCGGACCGCGCCGAAAGACCCCCGAGCCACTGCTCACCGGAGTCCGGCGCCCGGAACACGGAGCCGGAAACCGGTATCACCGCGGTACGCCGGCGAGCGCCCGGTGGACCGTGTCGGCGATCGCTGCCATCCCGGTGTCGTTGAAGTGGAGATGGTCGCCGGGGTCGTAGGCGGGCAGCAGGCGGGTCGGGTCGGCGGGGTCGCGCAGGGCGGCGTCGGCGTCGGCGACCGCGTCGAAGGCGCCGCCGGTGCGGATGAACGCGTTCACCTGCTGCCGTACCGCCTCGCGGGCGTCGGTGTACGCGGAAAACCCCCGGTACGGCGTGAGGGTGACGCCGATGACCCGGACGCCCCGGGCGTGGGCGCGGGCCACGAGCGTGCGGTAGGCGTCGGCGTACGCGGTGACGTCGTCGGCCGTCGGTGTGCCCTTGATGTCGTTGATGCCCTCCAGGACGACCAGGACCCGTACCCCGGACCGGTCCAGGGCGTCGGCGTCCAGGCGGGCGAGGGCGCTCGGGCCGGCGCCGTCGTGCAGCAGACGGTTACCGGCGATACCGGCGTTGAGGACGCCGAGCCGGCCCGCGCGCACCTGTTCGGCGAGCCGGTCGGGCCAGCGGTGGTTGGTGTCGGGGGTGGAACCGTTTCCGTCCGTGAGGGAGTCGCCGAACGCGACGATGCTGCCCGCGCCGCCGAGGACGTCGACACCGGTGGCGTAGTACCAGCGGCTGATGGCGGTCGTGTAGGCGGTGCCGTTCTCGTCGGTGGCCCGCCCCGCCCCGGCCGGGGCCACGTAGCTGGTCTGCAGCGCCGTCTGGTGGTAGGTCGCGGGGCCGCTGTCGCCGGGGGTGTACACGGTGACGAGAAGGTCGGCCGCGGCCGGGACGGACAGCGGCACCGGATCGGTGACGATGTCCTGGCCGGGCGGGACGGCGACGGTCGCGGCACCCTGGAAGGTGGCGGTGCGCAGGGTGCCCGGTACGGCGTTCGGACCGGCCGCGCGCAACGCGACGGTGACCGCGCCGAGTTGCAGGGGCGCGGTACCGAAACGGTTGCTGAGCCGGATGCGCACGGCCGTGCCGCCGACGCTCAGATGGACGACGTTGCGGACGGCTGCGCCGGGCAGTGCGGCAGCGGTGCCCGACGGCGCGGTCTCCCAGCTGCCGGTCCAGGGCGGCGGCGCCGGCTCCGCGACGGCCGGCGCCGCCGTGCCGGGCAGTACCGCCAACAACAGCACCGCTAGGGCCCGTCGGACCTCGGCCATCTCCGCACCCGTCCTTCCCCGTGACTCGTCGGAGCAGACCGTGCCACACGGCCGGGCCGTGTCACCGCACCTTCGACGGCGGTCCACCCGCTCGGCGCAACGGGCTTCGGCCGGCTGTCCCAGGGGGCGGAGCCGATGCGCGGGGGCACGGGCGTGCGTGCTGGGCGATCGTCATCCCCGGATGCAGCGAGGCGGACCACACGAATCCGGCGTCGCAGCATCTGCGCGCACGGTCACCGCCGACTCACACGCCACCGCCGGCCCGGAGGTCAGCTAGCGCACCGCCGGCTGGTCGCGTTCGGCGGAGTTCATGAAGTCCAGCATCAGGTGGTTGGCCTGTTCCGCGTGGTCGATCTGCGGTCCGTGGCCGGTGCGGGAGATGATCTCGGCCCTGGCGCCGGGGACCAGGCGGGGAACGCGTTCGGCCTGCCGGTCCGGGTGCACCAAGAGACTGCGCCTGCCCAGCATCAGGTACAACGGCGTGCGGATGGTGGCCAGTTCGGCATCGGTCAGGGGCTGCGGCACGGGCCGGCGGATGCGGTAGGCGCGCACTCCGGCCCTGACCATGGCGCGCAGCTCCGGCACGACCAGGACCGGCTGCTCCAGCCAGGACGCGAGACGGGGCCGGAACCGCTTGGGGGCGAAGGTCGCGAACAGGCTGACGAAGATCCACACGAAGAAACGCAGCCCCACCTTCTCCAGGCCGCCGGGGTCGAGCAGCGTGACCGAGGCCAGGCGTCCCGGTCCGCGGTGGGCCTGGTTCAGCGCGAGCCACCCGCCGTACGAGGAGCCGACCAGGTGCACCCGGTCCAGCCCCAGCCCGGCGAGTGTCTCGTCCAGCCACCGCGCGGCGTCCTCGGGCTCGTGGACGGGTGCGCGCTGCACGCTGCGGCCGGGGTCGCCGGGGGTGTCGATCGCGTAGACGGGCCGTTCGGCGCTGAGGGCGGGGGTGTTGGGGTACCACATGGCGGAGCAGGAGCCGGCGCCGTGGACGAGGACGACGGGGGTGCGCTCACGGGCGGCCGGGTCCTCGGGGTCGTAACGGTAGACGTGCGTGGTCCCGTACGACGTCTCCACGTCCTCCTCCCAGGACGCGGGCGCACCCAGCGCGTAGACGGCGTCGCAGGCCGCGAAGTAGCGCTCGCGCCAGGCGTCGCTGACGTAGCGGCCGATGTCGGGCTGGGGACGGGCACTTGCGGGCTCGGGCACGGCCACCTCCGGGCAGACGGTCTTGAACGGTCTGGAACGGTCTTCGACGTCCTTCGACGTTTTTTGTGATACGAACGTACCACGTTGATGGTACGGCTGTATCATCAACCGGGAGAGGCGGAGATCACGGAGCGCAGAGCGGAGAGGGACGATGCCCAAGCGTGTGGATCACGCGGAACGGCGGACCGAGATCGCGGAGGCCCTGATCCGGGCCGCCGGGCGGCTCGGCCTGCATGCCGTGGGGATGCGCGACGTGGCGGCCGAGGCCGGTGTGTCACTTCGGCTGGTGCAGTACTACTTCGAGTCCAAGGAGAAGCTGCTGCTCTTCGGACTGCGCCACCTGGCAGGGAAGTTCGGGGAGCGGGTGACCGCCCGGGTCCGCGCGGCCGGCGACGATCCGGGGCCACGCACGGTCATCGAGGCGCTCCTGTCGGCGGCTCTGCCGGTCGACGAGGAGAGCCGCGTCTTCCACCACCTCTACACCTCGTACGCCGTCCTCTCCGTGACCGACGAGGCCCTCGCCGCCCAGCCGTTCATCAAGGAGCCGGACGCCGCCGAGGCCACCGTGACCGGGCTGCTGCAGCAGGCGGCGGACGCCGGGCTGCTGCGGCCCGGGGTGGACCCCCGCACCGAGGCGGCCGGGCTGCTGGCCATGTCCGCGGGGCTCGGCACCGGCGTCCTGGTCGGCCAGCGGGACGCGGACTCCGCCACCGCCGTCCTCACCTACCACCTGGACCGGATCTTCCGCGCCACGGAGGGGAGTTAGGGCGTACCGGCGGCGAGCGCCCCCTCCAGGGTCAGCAGCCACACCTTGCGTTCGACGCCGCCCGCGTACCCGGTCATCGCCCCGTTCGCACCGATGACCCGGTGGCAGGGGCGAACGATCAGCAGGGGGTTGGCGCCGATCGCTCCGCCGACGGCGCGAACCGCCGCACGCGGTGCGCCGATCCGCGCGGCGATCTCGCCGTAGGTGACCGTGGCGCCGTACGGCACCTCGTCCAGCGCGGCCCACACCCGCTGCCGGAACTCGCTGCCGTGGGCGCTCAACGGCAGCCCGAACTCCGTGAGTTCACCGGCGAAGTAGGCGGCGAGCTGGTCCGCGGCGGCGCGGAACGGACCGGTGTCGTGCCGCCAGCCGTCCCGCACCGTCCGCCCGCCCTTCTGCCCGGGCACGGACAGCGAGGTGAGCGCCCCGTCCGCGTCCGCGGTGAGCAGCAACGGGCCCACGGGAGCGTCCAGTCGGTCCCAGTACACGGTCGTCATCGGCGCCACTCCCCTGCCACGCGCAGATGCTGCACGGCGTACGAGCGCCACGGCCGCCAGTCGTCGGGCACCCGCGCGCCGGGCGGGGCGACGTCCGGATCGCCGAGGGCGCGCACGCGGAGGGCGGCGACGGTCGCCGGATCCATGCCGGGCAGGGCGAGCAGGGCCTGCTGCGCATCGTCCCGGTCGGCTCCCGGATCCAGCCGTACGGTGCCGTCGGCGACGGCGGCGGCCAGCGCGCCGAGCGGGCCGCCGGGTTCGGCCCCGGCGAGGGCGGCGGGCTCGGGGAAGAGATGGGTGAGGCTGCCGCAGGGCGCGTCGAGCACCTTGCCGTACCGGCGCACCAGCTCCTCGGCGCCCTCCCGCCCGGCCAGGGCGCGGACCGCCGGCTCCAGCGGGTCCACGGTGCCGGGCGAACGCAGTCCGGGCCGGGCGGCGACCAGCGGGCCCAGCCGCGGGTCGGCGCCGAGCCGCTCGTCGACGGCGTACGGGTCGGCGTCGAGGTCGAACAGGCGCCGCAGCCGCTGTACGGCGGTGGTGAGGTCCCTGGGGTCGGTGAGATGCAGCCGCGCGTCGAGCCAGCCGCCCGGACGGGTGCCGGTCCCGGCCCTCGGCGCCCCGGTGCGCTCCTCGACGGCGACGATCGCGGTGCCGTACGGCAGCCGCAGCGTGCGCCGGTAGGTCCGGTCGCCCGGCGCGCCGGAAACCTCCTCGACACCGGTTACCGCCTCGTCGGCGAGCTGGTCGAAGACGGCGCCCGCCTGGTACGGCCCGCGGTGGGCGAGCCGCAGCGGTATCCCGGCGCCCGGCGTGGGCCTGCGCACGCCCCGGCCCCGCGCACCGCCCCGGCCGCGGTGGGCGGCGGCCCGCAGCTCGGTCGGTGTCGAGGCGTACACCTCCCGGACGGTGTCGTTGAACTGCCGCACGCTGGCGAACCCGGACGCGAACGCGATCTCGGTGACCGGCAGGCCGGTGGTCTGCAGCAGCACCCGCGCCGTGTGCGCCCGCTGCGCCCGCGCGAGCGCGACGGGCCCGGCGCCGAGCTCTGCGGTGAGCTGCCGCTGGACCTGCCGGGCGCTGTACCCGAGCCGCGCGGCGAGCCCGGCGACGCCCTCGCGGTCCACGACACCGTCGGCGATCAGCCGCACGGCCCGTCCCACGACGTCCGCCCGGACATCCCACTCCGCCGACCCCGGCACCGCGTCCGGCCGGCACCGCCGGCAGGCCCGGAACCCCGAGCCCTGCGCGGCGGCGGCCGTCGGGAAGAACCGCACGTTGCGGCGCTTCGGCGTCACCGCCGGACAGCTGGGCCGGCAGTAGATCCCGGTGGTCTCGACGGCGAAGAAGAAGACTCCGTCAAACCGCCCGTCCCGGCTCCGCACCGCCTCGTACCTGGTGTCTTCGTCCATCACGTGTCCCAGTGTGGGTCGGGGAGGAAGACGGGGCCAGCGGGATTCGGACGTCGCGATGGGGGCTTCGGGAGCGCGCCGCCGGACCATGCACCGTCGCCGGCCCCTACGGCGCGCTCCGCACCGTCAGAGCGGGTTGAGGCGGGCCTTGAGCAGGCAGAACTCATTGCCCTCGGGGTCGGCGAGAACATGCCACTGCTCCTCGCCGGTCTGGCCGATGTCGGCCGGGCGCGCCCCGAGCTTCAGGAGGCGTTCGAGCTCGGCGTCCTGATCGCGGTCGGTGGCGTTGACGTCGATGTGCAGCCGGGACTTGCCCGGCTCCGGCTCGTCCCTGCGGCTGAGGAAGATCGTCGGCTGCGCGCCGCCGAAGCCTTCGCGCGGCCCGATCTCGATACTGCCGTCGTCTTCGCGACCGAGCACGACGAAGTCCAGGACCTCGCACCAGAACCGCGCCAGCACCTCGGGGTCGTGGCAACCGAGCACGAGTTCACTGATACGACATGCCATGGACGAACCTGCTCTCAGCGTCGGGATTCCCGGGCGTCCGTGCGCGAAGCCGTCGAGCTCTTCGCCGCCGGAACACGCACCGTACCGGGCGGGGCGAGCGGGTGCGAAGGGTTTTCGGGGTCCCCGCCTCGCCCGCCCGGGCCGCCGGCCGGGAACCTAACGGAGACGGCCTCGCTTGATCTCCATCGCGGCCCTGCCTGCGGCCCCCTTCCGCTTCCAGTCCCGCCGAAGCTCCGCCCGCACCCGCGCATCCGTCTTCGCCACGATCCACTGGTTCTCCCGCACCAGCTTCCGGTAGCTCTCCAGCCGCCGCACCGCGAGCTCCCCGCGCTCCACCGCGGAGCGCACCGCGCAGTCCGGCTCGCTGTCGTGCGCGCAGTCGTGGAAACGGCACCGCTCGGCCAGTTCCTCGATCTCGGCGAACACCTGGCCGACGCCGCTCTCGGCGTCGTACAGGCCAACGCCCCGCAGTCCGGGCGTGTCGATGAGGACCCCGCCGGAGGGCAGGACGAGCAGGTTGCGGGTAGTCGTGGTGTGCCGGCCCTTGCCGTCGACGTCCCGTGCCGCCCGCACGTCCATGACGTCCGCGCCGACGAGCACGTTGGCCAGCGTCGACTTGCCCGCGCCGGACTGGCCGAGCAGCACGGACGTACCGGAACCGGCCAGCGCGACGAGGACATCGAGCCCTTCGCCGTGCAGGGCGCTGACGGTGAGCACCGGCACACCGGGCGCGCTCGTCTCGACGTCCTGCACCAGGTGGGCCAGGGTGACCGGGTCGGGCACCAGATCGGCCTTGGTGAGCACCACGACGGGCTGGGCACCGGACTCCCAGGCGAGGGCGAGGAAGCGTTCGATGCGGCCGAGGTCGAGGTCGACGGCGAGCGACACGGCGACGACGGCGTGGTCGACGTTGGCGGCGAGGATCTGCCCGTCGGACCGCTTGGAGGAGGTGGAGCGCACGAAGGCGGTGCGGCGTGGCAGATACGCCCGCACGTACCGCGGGTCGCCGTCCGGGTCGACGGCGACCCAGTCGCCCGTGCACACGACCTTCATCGGGTCGCGGGGCACGACGAACTCGGTGTCGGCGCGGACGACCCCGCCGGCGGTGACGATGTCGCACTGGCCGCGGTCGACCCGTACGACACGGCCGGGCAGGAGGCCCTGCTCGGCATGGGGAGCGAACTCGGCTTCCCAGCCCTCGTCCCAGCCGTACGGGGCGAGAGGATGCGAGGAAGGCGAGGACGAGCCCGCGAGAGAGGAGAAAGACAAGGGAGGACCCTTCACAAGGGTGGCCTCGGCGCCGCGCTCACGGGCGCGGGAGAAGAGTGAGGTCAGCCGGAGGCCACGGAGGTGGAGTGGATGAACTTCTGGTTGCGGGCAGCGCCCGTCACAGAGACAGCCATCGGTCACACCTCCCGTTCCTCACTCGGTCGACAGCAGCGGCCGACAGCCGCTGCCCGAAGCGATCCCCACCCTAGATGCGCGCACACTCGGACGCCACCGAATTTCCGGCAGGGTCACCGGCCGTGCTGGTCGCGGTCCTCAACGAGCGGCTGTGACCGGCACGTTCCGATCAGACCTAGTACACCGGCAGCGCCAGCAGCGTCGCGTGATTGAGGACGAAGACGCGGTTGCCGTCGGCGGCGAGGGAGCGGGGCAGGCCACCGGCGAGGGCGTACGTCTGGGGGTCACCCTCTCCGGAGCGCGGCAGGCCGCTCACCCCGGTCTCCTCGCTCTCCACGATCCAGACGCTGTTGCCCTGGACGGCCGGCGGCTGCCACGGCGGGGCCACGCCGGCGACGATCACCGGGTCGGCGGCCTGGCTGCCGTCGGCGCGCAGCGGGCGCAGTGCTGCGCAGTCCAGCGCGTAGACCACGCCGCCGGCCACCACGGGCGGGCCCCACCCGTCGACGCCGTTCCTGGGCGGCCGCAGCGGGTTCCGGGACCACAACTGGCGGCCCGTGCCGACCTCCACCGCCGCCAGGGTGCGGCCGCCGAGATAGACGGTTCCGCCGTCGATGGCGGGCCGTAGCGGTCCGGCGGCCTGCCCCTTGCGGATCCAGGCGCGGGTGCCGTCCTCGGCGCGGACCGCGGCCACGTCGCCCGTCTGTGTGCAGAACACCAGGTGGCCGGCGCCGAGGGCCGCGGCGGGGCGGCCGCCCGAGAGCGGCACCGGCGGCCGCTTCGTCCACCGCACCTTTCCGTCGGTCCCCACGCAGCGCAGTCGGCCGTCGGTGGTCTGCAGGTAGACGGCATGGGCGTCCGCGGCCAGCAGGACACCCACCTGCGCGTCCACCGTCCAGCGGGGTGATCCGGTGGCGGCGACCCAGGTGCGCAGGGTTCCCTCGCCGTCGGCGGTGGCCACCAGGCGGTCCCCGATCGAGAGGTAGCCGGCGCTCGTCTTCGCGGCGTCGATCCGCCACCGTTCCCGGCCGTCGGTGACCTGGCGCGCCGCGACGCCGCCGCCGGCGGCCGCGAACACCACCACGTCGCGCACCGGCAGCGGTGGCGGCGACCCGGCGTCGGCCACGTCCTGCAAGGGGCCCCACAGCGGCTTCGGGGAGCCGTCGGCGGAGCCGAGCGGCGCGGCCTGCACCTTTGCCGGCGGCGGGATGTCGAAGGGGTCGGACGGGGCGTCAGCACGGCTGAGCCACCAGGCGGTGCCGCCGCCCGCCGCGGCCAGCAGTACGCCGCCGCCGGCGGCGCTCAGCAGCCGGCGCCGGGTGAAACGGGGAGCACCGCCGGCCGTACCGTCCTGCGGGGTGGGCGAGGAGCCGGCCGTACGGGCCGTCAGGCGGCGGGCCGCCTCTTCCCGTTGCCGGATCTCCGCCCCCAACGGCCCGGACTTCCACAGCCGTCCGGGCCGAGGCGGTGCCGCCGCGGCCTCGGCGACCTGGGCGGGCAGCGGGCGTGCCGCCGGGTCCTTGGCGAAGCAGGGCGCGACCAGGTACCGCAGGCCTTCAGGAACGGCCCCCAGGTCGGGATTGCCGTGCACGACCTCGTACAGGACGGCCGTGATCTCCGCACCGGTGTACGCCGGCCGGCCGCCCGCGGCGAAGGCGAGGACGGCGCCGAGGGAGAAGACGTCGGCCGCGGGTCCGACGCGCTGTCCCAGCACCTGTTCCGGCGCGCCGTAGCCGGGGGTGACCGGGATCTGTCCGGTGCGGGTGAGGGTCAGGCCGTGTTCGGGGCGGGCGATGCCGAAGTCGATCAGGCGGGGGCCGCGCGAGGTGAGGACGACGTTGGGGGGTTTCACGTCCCGGTGGACGAGTCCTGTGGCGTGCACGTCCTGGAGTGTGCGGGCCAGTGACCGGGCCAGCTCCCGCACGGCCGTGTCGTCGAGCGGCCCGAAGCACGCGACGGCGTCGTCCAGCGTCGGTCCTGCCAGGAACTCAGTGGCGATCCACGGCCTGCCGCCCTCCAGTTCGGCGGCGAGTACACGCGCCACGCCCTCGCTGGTGACGGCCTGCGCGGTGCGCGCCTCCCGGAGGAACCGCTCGGTCAGGTGTCCGTCGTGGGCGAGTTCCGGCAGCAGGACCTTGACCGCGGCGGGGCGTCCGGAGAAGTCCGCTCCGAAGTACACCTTGCCCATGCCGCCTTCGCCGAGGACGCCGTGGAGGCGGTAGGGGCCCAGGCGCAGCGGGTCTCCCTGGCCGAGGGGTTTCACGGGTGGTCGTCTCCTGGATCGTGACGGGCGGGTGCTCAGGCGAGTGGGAGGGCGATGGTCCGCTTCTGCTGGCGGACGTAGAGACGGCCGCCCTTGGGGTCGGCGGTCAGGACGACGGGCTCGGCCTCGTACGTCCAGACGGCCTGGCGGGCCCGCAGGTCGACGGCGCGTACGCCCTTGTCGTCGGCGCAGTAGGCGTACCGCTTGCCGATCGCCGGGGCCACGTCCCGCAGGCTCTTCCGGCCGGCCAGTCCCTTCTCCTGCCAGTTCATGGTGCCGGAGAGCGCGTCGACGGCGATCAGTCCCCGGTCGCCGTCGGTGCAGTAGACGACGCCGTCCTGGACGACGGGCGCGCCGTACCGTCGCTCCCCGCTCCCGCTGTCGCCGCCGGCCTGCCCCATGCCCACGATCCACTCCAGCTCGCCGTCGGACAGCCTGCGGGCGGTGAGGGCGTCCGCGCCCAGGTAGAGGTTCCGGTCGTCGGTGACCAGACGGGACGGCGGGGTGCCCGCGTACGTCTCGGAGAACTCCCACAGTCGACGGCCGCTGCCCTTGTCGTGCACGGAGAGGCCGAGGAACTTCGAGTCCGTCGCCGGGCTCCCGCACAGCACCACCCGGGACCCCACCACGGTGCCGCACAGCGCGGGTGGGGCTCCCTGGGCCTGCGGCCCGTCCACCGGGCTGCGCCAGCGTTCCCTGCCGGTGCCCAGGTCGGCCGCGACCAGGTACCAGCGCCCGCCGGAAGCGGCCTTGGCCACCAGGTAGGCGACGCCGCCGTCCACGCACAGCAGCTGGTTGTACTGCTCCTTGCCGGCGAACGCGGAGAGCTCCACCAGGGGCTTGCCCAGTTGGCCGTCGGTCTGCGCCACCTCGCACACCGCCAGCGCCGCCGCGTCCTGGTAACGCCGCAGGGCGTAGACGCGGGTTCCGTCGGTGGCCGACCGCCAGATGTCCTCGATGCTCGCCTGCCAGGTCCCCTTGCCCGACTCGGCGTTGACGCCGCACAGCACGATCCCCGCGCGCATCGCCAGGTTCCGGCCGACCGCCATCACCTCGCCGCCGGAGTCCGGGCACCACAGCGCGGTACTCCAGAGCGCCGCCGGAGGCTTGGGCCGGTCGACGGCGTCCTTCTTCTTGCCACTGTCGTCCCCGAAGCTCCCGAGCAGGGCCCAGCCTCCGCCGCCGAGAATGCCGCCGCCCAGGAGAGCGCCCCCGGCCACGGCCAGCAGCCGGCGTCGCGAGACGCCCGGTGCAGGGGCCGGCTCGGCCCCCGGCGCCTCGGCGGGCACCGGTGGCGGCAGGCGGTGCGGCGGCTCGCGCCACACCTCGTCGCTGCGCCGGGCGATCTCCCGCAGCACCGCGTCGGGCAGCAGGTCCGCGAAGCCGCGGTGGTCGCCCGGGACGCCGTCGGCAGCAAGCGCGGTTCGCAGCTCGGTGGTGGACGGGCGCTGGGAGGGATCCTTGGCCAGACAGCGGGCGAGCAGCGGGCGCAGCGGTTGGGGGACCCTGCCTAGGTCCGGCTCGCCGAACCGGACGCGGTACAGCAGGTCGGTGGGGGCCCCGCCGCCGAACGGGCCGATGCCGGTGGCGGCGAAGACCAGCACCCCTGCCAGGGCGAACACATCCCCCGCCGCCGTGTGTTCGAGGCCTGCCGCCTGTTCCGGCGACATGAACGCCGGCGTTCCCATGGCGCTGCCGACGTTCGTCAGGTGCTCGTCGCCGAAGGCCCGGGCGATGCCGAAGTCGATGATCCGCGGTCCTTGCGCCGTCACCAGGACGTTGGAGGGCTTCAGGTCGCGGTGCACCACCTCCGACCGGTGGAGCTGCTCCAGCCCGGCGGCGAGGGCCGCGCCGAGGGCGCGCACGGCCGGCTCCGGCAGTGGTCCGCTCCCCTCCACGGCTGCGTCCAGCGGCGGACCGAGGACGTACTCCGTCGCCAGCCAGGGGGTCGGTGCCTGGGGGTCGGCATCGACGACCGCCGCGCCGTGCTCTGAGCCGATGACGCGTGCCGCGTCCGTCTCCAGCCGGAAACGCGTCCGGAGCGTGGTGTCCGCGGCGAGGCGGGTGTGCAGGGTCTTCACCGCGACCGTGCGGCCGCCCGTCGAACGGGCCAGGTAGACGGTGCCCATGCCGCCTCCGCCGAGGCGGGCGAGGATCCGGAACGGGCCGACGGTGTGCGGGTCGTCGTGCAGAAGAGGGGAGATCATGCCTTCAGTGCCCTTGGGTGGGAAGTGCGGCGGCGAGGACCGCCGCCGACTGACGGGACAATGCCTCGACGACGCGGCCGGGCAGGGACACCGGCTCGGTGCCGCCGGCCAGCCCGCCGTACGCCGCGCCCGGCAGCAACTCCGCCAGTACCCTCGCCGGTTCGGGTCGGCTCTGCGGGTCGCGTGAGCGGCAGGCCATCACGATGTCCCGCAGGCCGACGGGGATCTCCTGCCGCTCGGGCACGGTGTACCCGGTCGCCGCGTAGGCCAGCACGGCGCCCAGGGCGTAGACGTCCCCGGTCCGGTCCACGGGACCGCCCGCCGCCACCTCGGGGGCCAGGCAGCCGGTCTCCAGGGTGGCTGCCTGCGCGGCGGGGCTTTCCGCCGGTGAATTCGCGCGGGTCGCGCCGAAGCAGCTCAGGAGCGGTCCGCAGGCGGTCAGCAGCACGCCCGCCGGGCACACCCCGCCGTGCACGATGCCCAGGACATGGGCCGAGGCCAGGGCCTCGGCCAGGGTGCCGCCGAGCGTGCGGACCAACGGCTCCGGCAGCGGGCCGCCGTACGCGGCCAGGACGGCCGGCAGCGGCAGTGCCGGCCGGTAGGGGGACGCGTACCAGGGGAACGCCGGCGTCCCCCCGAGCCGGCCGACCGGCCAGAACCCGGGCTGGGTCAGCCGGGCCGCCTGCTGCGCCTCGGCCGCCCACCGCGCCGGGTCACCGCCGGGCGGCGGCAGGCACGCCAGGACCGTGTGGCCGCCGTCTGCGCTGCGGGCCAGATAGCGGCGTTCGGGCACGCCCCGGCTGCCGTCGCCGTCGAGACGCGCCAACGTCACAAAGTCGCCGATCCGCCCCGGATCGTCCTGTCGCAGCTTCTCCACTCGGCCTCTTCTCCCCCGTCCCTTGCCGTCAGGACCCGTTCTCCGCCCGCCAGGCTCGTTTGCGGGCGTGAGCTTATATTCGGCCCGGACAGGGAGGGAAAGCGGGGCCCTGTCCGGGGGGAGGACGGATGCCGCCCGGCATCCGCACCGCGGACGCCCAGCGGTGAGGGGCGGACACCCAGGGGAGCGCACCGCCTCCGTTGTGCCGGGGTTTCCCGCCAGGCACGAGACGTTGCGGCACGAGACGTTGCGACATGATCCGCTCCGCTTGCTCAGCCGCCCGCGCAGGCCGCCCCGTTGAGCGTGAAACCGTAGGGGGGCCGATTTCTGTCGTGCCAGGTGCCGAGGAACCCGAAGGACAGCGTGCCGTGCGCGGCGACGGTCCTGTTGTAGTCGGCGGCGGTGGCGGTGACACGGGAGCCGCTCTGGCGGGCGGTGGCGTCCCACATCTGGCCGACCTGCTGGCCGTCACGGAAGGCCCAGGACACGCTCCAGCCGTCGAGGGACCGGCCGGTGGTGACGGTGACGGTGGCCTGGAAACCGTCGGGCCACTGGTCGACCAGGTTGTAGGCGACCCGGCAGGTCGTCGCTGGTGCGGTGGTCCGGGGGCTGGGGGCGGGCCGGTGCGTGGCGGAGGAGGCGCCCTGCGGTTCGGGGTCGGGCTGCGTGCGGTGGGAACCGGCGGTCGTACGCGGCGCGGAGGGGGTGGTGGCGGGTGCCGGCGTCGCCGTGGCCGACGGGGTGGTGCTGCGGGAGACGCCGGGGTCGGCGACCGGCTGCTGGTCGTCGCGGGCGGCCGCGGTGTCGTCGCGGGCTACGGCGGTGTCGTCGCCGGAGCCGCCGAACGGCATCATCGACACGCCGAGCGCCAGCGCCGACAGCAGCACGGCCGCGGCGAGCAGGCTGCCGCGCAGGATGCGGCTGCGCCCGGTGCCCTCCTCCGGATCGCCGCCCGTGGGGTCGGCGCCGGGGTGGCCCGCGCCGAGGCGGACCTCGGCGGCACGGCGGCGGCGTTCCAGGTAGGCGAGGCCGCCCCAGCCGATGACCCCGCCGGCCAGCGCGGCGGGCAGTCCGCCGCCGTGCAGCCGCAGACAGGCGGCGGCCTCGGCGCACCGCATGCAGGTCGCGAGGTGCCGGGAGAGATCGTCGGGGGTGTCGGCGGACGGCGAGCGGGTGACCGCGTCGAGCAGGCGGGCGTAGGAGCGGCACGGCGCGTCCATCGGGGTGTCCAGGTGGGCGCGGTGGCAGCGGTCCCGGAACAGGGTGCGGACCTGGTCGAGTTCGTCGGCGACGGTGGTCTGGTCGAGGCCGAGCCGGCGCGCGACGGCGGGCAGGGGCAGCGCCTCCACCTCGGCCAGCCACAGCAGCGAGGCGTCGGCCTCCTGCATGTCCCTGAGGCCGCGCAGCGCGACCGGGCGTTCCAGCGGCGGGCCCGAGAAGCGGGTGGCCTTGTCGGAGTTGAGCCACAGCCGCAGGTCGGGGTCGAGCTTGTGCCCCTGGCCGCCCGCCTCCCAGGCGGCCGCCGTGTCGCGTACGGCGGTGAGCAGGGCCGGGATCGTGGGCAGCCGCGCGGTACGGCGGCCCGCGCCGCGCACATGGGTGCGCGCGGCGGCGCGGACCTCGCGCATGCCGAGCGTGAACGCCTCCGTTGCCAGCTGATGGGCCGTCAGAGAACCGGAGGTGCACAGGTCCGCGTAACTGAGCACCGCGTCCCAGCCCTCCGAGAACAGCGCGGACTCGGTGGCGTCCTGGGGGGTCGGCAGGTCGGGCATGGGACTCCTGCATCCACGAGCGAGGTCAACTCACCACAGGCAAAAGGGAGTTGCAGGAAACCTCGCGGCAGGCACAGAGCCTTTCACGTCCTCGACACAACTGACAAGCGGCCTGTTCACATGCGGTTACCGATGGTGGCGGGGCGGACGCGCGACGCGACGAGCCCGCAACTCCGGCCTCTTGTACGGATGCGGGCGCCGCCGTGCTCACTGCCGGGCTGCCGGGCTGATCACACCCCGGTCCGCTCCTCCATGGGTTCGGCGGCGGGTTCGTCCGCCGGCAGGCTGTCCATGAACGAGCTGACGGAGAAGACCGCGCGGCCGGGTCCGGGCGGGCCGTAGCCGGGCGGGGAGGAGAGCCCGAAGTCCTCCATCGTCTGGCGGTATGCCTGCAGCAGCCGGATGTGGTACTCCAGCGGCGCGCCCTGCGGGTTGGCCTTGCCGAGCGGGGTGGTGGGCTCCGGGCACCAGGTGGTGAAGCGGGGCGTGATGCCGTGCGACATGAAGAAGCGCAGGCCCTCGGTCGTGGAGGCGATCGCCTCGTCGACGGTGGTGAAGCCGAACGGCTCGGCCATCTCCACGCCCGCCACGAAGTTGGGGATCACGTTGCGTGCACCGAAGACCTCGGCGGAGTCCAGGATGCGCCGGTGCCACTCGTCGCGGCCGACGTACCGCTCCTTGCCGGGGCAGTACAGCTCGAACAGCCGGCGGTCCCACACCTCGAAGTTGGGGTGGTAGATCTGCACGCCGTAGTCCTTGAACCGCTGGACGTCCGCCTTGGGCAGCGCCTGGGCGACGACCTTGCCGATCCAGCGGCCCGGGAAGCGTTCCTCGATGGCCTTGGCGTAGTGGCCGTAGAAGTCGGCCTCGTCCCGCCCGGCAACCGTTTTCGTGATGGCTCCGCCGGTCAGCGTGTAGGCGGTGGAGGCCTTCTGGGTGTCGTACCGGTCGATGATCTCCAGGGCCTCCAGCACCTCCTCGACGTCCTTCACGCCGGTGTACGGCCGCCCGGCCGCCTTGTGCTGGCGCCAGTTGTGGTTGATGTCGCAGTACTGGCACTCCTCCTTGGCGCCGAAGTACTGGCAGACCCGGAAAACCGTGAGATAGATCAGGTAACCCCACTGGATGGTCGGGGCCACCTCCATCACGGACTTCCCGTTGGAGAGGGTGTGCCGGTAGTACTCCGGCATGGGCGGCACGCCGACGTCGGCGATGCGCTTTCCGTCGAGGTAGAGCCCGAGCAGCCCCTCGTCGTCGGCGGCCACCCGGTACGGCGAGGCCGGGTTCACCCGTACGGAGACCACCGTACGCCTCAGGCCGTACGGACCACCGGTGAGGATGATCTCCTCCGGCGGGCGCCGGAGCGCCGCCTCGCCGAGCTCGGGCAGGGTGCCGTGGTCGAAGGAGAAGATGAAGTACGACTTCGGCTTGACCTCGCCGCTCTCGTTGTCGCTGAGGGCGGACGGATCGAAGGCGACGCCCCCGCGGAGCAGGTCCTCCTTGAAGACGGCTTCCCGTGGCACGTGCGGGAACCGCTCCATCAGATCCTCGACCAGCGCGGTACGACTGCCCATCCGTCTGTCTCCTCCCGGTTCAGGCGTACGTCTGACACCGTATGCCCCCGCCTGCGGCTCAGCCGTGCCGGGTCCCCGCACGGCGGGCGATGTGCTGCGGCACGGCGGTCCCGGGCGGCAGCACCGGGTCGGGCTGCGGGGTGCCCCAGACCGCGGTCAGCGGCAGGACCCCGGCCCACAGGCCGAGGGCCGCGTCGGGTCCGTCGCCGTCGTCCGGGGCGCCGGTGCGGATCTTGACGGAGGCCTCCTGGAGCGAGAGGGCGAGGAGGGTGGTGGCGGCCAGCTCCTTGCGGCTGGGGCTGCGGGCGTACGACCACTGGCCCGGCGCCGAGTGCTCGGTGAGCCGGCGCAGGCCGTCGAGCTTCTCCTCGGGGTCGGTGACCCTGCGCGCCGTGCCGTGGATCATCGCGCTGCGGTAGTTGACGCCGTGCTCGAAGACGGACCGGGCGAGCACGAGCCCGTCCACGTGCGTGACGGTCACGCACACGGGCGTGTCCGCGGCGAGGCTGCGGCCGGCCACGGACCCGTGCAGATACAGCCACCGCTCGTCCCGCCCGTACACGGTGGGCACGACGACCGGCCGCCCGTCGATCAGCACGCCGAGATGACAGACGAACCCGGCGTCGAGGATGGCGTCGAGCTCCGCGCGCTCCAGACTGCCCTGCTCGCGCAGGCGCCGGTGTCGGGTGCGGTCGGTGACGGGCAGCCGGGCGGGAAGGGGTTGCTGAGTCATGGAGGGGAAGGTACCGATTTCGCATGTGAACAGCCAGCTTGTTTCTGCATACATCCGTCCAGACTCCCCATGACGACGAAATCCGTAGACCACTTCCCTGACCCCCTTCCCGGGCGTGACGGATGAGAGGGTCGGCCCACACGGACTCTCCGGGAGGAACGCCACCGTGACAGGGACGGCCGAGAGCGCCGGGACGGTCACCAACCGGGCGCACGCCGCCTCCGCCGGACTTCCTACAGCCCCTTTCCAAAGCCCTTGTCGAAAGGAACTCGCAGCCCATAGCCTGCGCTCGTGCCGGTGCCGCTGCGGCCCGGCCCGCACTGGACGGAGGGGCACCCCGCGTGAAGCGCACATCACGTGACATCCGCACCGCGAACCGCTACGAGGTGTTGCGCCAGATCATCGCCGAGTCTCCCACCTCCCGGCAGGAGCTGGCCGCCGCCACCGGCCTGAGCCTGGCCACGGTGGCCACCCTGGTCGGCGAGTTGCTGGACCTGCGCATGATCACCGAGGTCGGCTTCGAGGACTCGGCCGGCGGCCGGCCCCGGGGCCTGGTGGCCGTCAACGCGTCGGGGGGCGCGTTGATCGGCGTCGACATCGCGGAGACGTACGTCCATGTCGAGCTGTTCGACCTGGCACTGAACGTACTGGCCCGCGCCGACGAGGACATGCGGCCCGGCGAGAGCCGCCCGGAGCAGGTGGTCGGCCAGGTGGCCGCCGCCGTCGGCTCGGTGGTGGCGCAGGCCGGGGTCGAGGCGGCCCGGGTCCTCGGGGTCGGGGTGAGCGTGCCGGGCCAGGTGGACCGGGACACCGGCGTCGCCGAGTACGCGCCCAACTGGGACTGGCACGACGTGCCGTTGCTCGACCTGCTCGCCGAACACATCGCGTATCCGCTGCACCTGGACAATCCGCTGCGCGCGTGCACGGTGGCCGAGCTGTGGTTCGGTGCCGCGCGGGGCCGCGGCGACGCCGTCGTGGTCAACCTGGGCACGGGAGTCGGTGCCGGTCTGGCGCTCGGCGGCGGGCTGCACCGGGGCGTGAGCAACAGCGCCGGCGAGTGGGGCCACACCACACTCGTGCTGGACGGACGGCTGTGCCACTGCGGCAACCACGGCTGCGTGGAAACGTACGTCGGCGCGCCCGGCATCATGCAGAACCTGCGTGAACTCAGCCCGGGGTCCGCCCTGTTGCACCCGGAGGACCAGACGGCCACCATCGACGCGCTGGCCCACGCGGTCGCCGCGCAGGACCCGGTGGCGCTCAAGGTCGTCCGGGACACCGCCCGCTACCTGGGCGCGGGCATCTCCGACCTGATCAATCTGCTCAACCCCGAAGTGGTCGTGCTCAGCAGCTGGGTCGCCGCCCGGCTGGGCGAGCCGCTGCTCGGCGAGGTCCGCCAGGCCGTCGCCCGGCATGCGCTGCGCCGGCCGCTGGCCGCCACCGAGATCGTCCTCTCCCCGATCCCCACCGACCCGGTTTCCCTCGGCGCGGCCACGTTCGCCCTGGAAGGGGCGCTGCAGTCCGCCGGACAGAGGACCGGCACCACCAAAACCGCCACCAAGCGCACCGCCTACGCAAGGAGCCGTACCGCACCGCATTCATGACGACGGAAGGGATGCACCTGTCTCACCCCGCAAGAGATCCCTGCTGCTGACAGCCTCCGCGACGGAACCGTTTCCGCAACTCTCGCCGCCCGCTCGATCAGCCCGGCGATGGCTGCTGAACCCGAACGGCCGGATCGTGAACGAGGCGTCGGGCATGCGCCTCGATGCCGGCGGTAACGCCGTCCGCCCACCGGCCGAGGGCCGCCGGCCACTGCCCTGACCTCGCGGCCACAGACTTCATCCAACCCCTTGCCGAATCATTAGCCGAAGGGACGTCAGCATGTCGGCACTGAGCCACAGCAACTGGGAGCGCCGTTCGGCCGGATGGACAGCTACCGGGGTCTGATCATCCCGGGCCTCTTCAGCGGTTTCACCTGCTTCCTGTTCCGGCAGTACTTCCTGGGGTTCCCCAAGGAGCTGGAGGAGGCGGCACGCGTGGACGGGCTCGGCCACTGGGGCGCGTACTGGCGGATCGTCGTACCGAACTCGCTCAACTTCTTCGCGGCGATGGCCACCTGGTCATCGGCCAGGACCCAGCGCCTGGACGGTCCAGGTCGCGCTGTCGTCGTATGACCAACCAGACCGTCAACCACCACCTGATCTTCATGACCACCGCCGTTTCCATCCTGCCGCTGCTGTTCAAGGGCCGAGCGAGGAGACCGATGTCCTTCCGCAACCACACCGTCACCGATTACGTCGAGGACGTCTCGCCGGGCTCCGGGGCGCTGCCACCTCGTACCTGGTATGCCTCCTCGGACGCCAAGGCTCTGTCATTGAACGGCAGTTGGCGGTTCCGGCTGTCGCCGACGGCCGACGCCGAGGACGACTCCTTCGCCGAGGAGGGGTACGACGCCGGTGCCTGGGCGGAGATCCGGGTCCCCGGCCACTGGGTCCTCCAGGGCCACGGATCCCCGATCTACACCAACCACCTCTACCCTTTCCCCGTCGACCCGCCGCGCGTGCCGACCGAGAACCCGACCGGCGACCATCTGCGGGTCTTCGACCTGCCGGAGGACTGGCCGGACCTCGCCGAGGGCGGAGCGGTGCTGCGCTTCGACGGCGTGGAGTCCTGTGGCCGGGTATGGCTGAACGGCACGGACCTCGGCGCATTCAAGGGATCGCGGCTGCCGCACGAGTTCGCGGTCGGCCATCTGCTGAAGACAGTGGACAATGTACTGGCGGTCCGGGTCCACCAGTGGTCGGCCGGCTCCTATCTGGAGGACCAGGACCAGTGGTGGCTGCCGGGCATCTTCCGTGACGTCACCCTGCTGCACCGACCGGCGGGTGCGGCCCTCGACTTCTTCGTGCATGCCTCCTACGACCATCGCGCCGGCACCGGCACCCTGCGCGTCGACTCCGACGTGGACGGCCGGGTAACCGTTTCCGAACTCGGCATCGACATCGCGACCGGCGACAGCGTGACCGTGCCGGTCGAGCCGTGGTCGGCGGAGACGCCGCGGCGGTACGCGGGTGAGCTGGCCACCGAAGGCGAGCGGATCCCGCTGCGCATCGGTTTCCGCACGGTGGAGCTGTCGGACGGTCTGATCAAGGTCAACGGCAGGCCGGTGCTCTTCAAGGGCGTCAACCGGCACGAGTGGCACCCGGAGCAGGGACGCGCGCTGGACCGGGCGACCATGCGCGAGGACGTGCTGCTGATGAAACGGCACAACATCAACGCCGTCCGCACCTCCCACTACCCGCCGCACCCGGCCTTCCTGGACCTGTGCGACGAGTACGGCCTGTGGGTGATCGACGAGTGCGACCTCGAAACGCACGGCTTCACCGAGCAGGCCTGGCGGGACAACCCCGTCGACGACGACCGCTGGACCCCGGCCCTGCTGGACCGTGCCGCCCGCATGGTCGAACGGGACAAGAACCATCCCTCGGTCGTCGTCTGGTCCCTCGGCAACGAGGCCGGCACCGGCCGCGGCCTGACCGCGATGGCCCAGTGGATCAAGGGCCGCGACCCCTCCCGGCTCGTGCACTACGAGGGCGACCTCACCTGCCGGGACACGGATGTCTACGCACGGATGTACGCCGACCACGCCGAGGTCGAGCGCATCGGACGCCGCCTGGACGGAGGTCCGCACAGGCGGCGTGAACTCCCCTTCATCCTCTGCGAGTACGCCCACGCCATGGGCAACGGCCCCGGCGGACTCGCCGACTACCAGCGGCTGTTCGAGTCGTACGACCGCCTCCAGGGCGCGTTCGTCTGGGAGTGGATCGACCACGGCATCGCGCATCCCGAGCTGGGCTACGCCTACGGCGGCGACTTCGGCGAGGAACTGCACGACGGCAACTTCGTCTGCGACGGCCTGCTCTTCCCGGACCGGGAGCCCTCTCCCGGGCTGATCGAGTACAAGAAGGTGATCGAGCCGGTCGCCATCGAAGGGGATGCCGCCGACGGCACCGTCCGCATCACCAACAAGTACGACTTCGCGGACCTGTCGGCGCTGGCGTTCACCTGGGCGTACCAGGTCAACGGCGAGACGGTCGAGTCCGGCACCCTGTCGGTGCCCGCGCTGGCACCCGGCGAGTCGGCCGAGGTGAAGCTGCCCGAGCCGCCGGTCGCCACCGCGGCCGGCGAGGCCCACTGGACGGTACGGGCCCTGCTCGCCGACGACACCCCCTGGGCACCGAAGGACCACGTCGTCGCCTGGGGCCAGTTCGCCGTGTCCGCACGTCGGCTGCCGTCGGTCCCGGCGACCGGGCGCCCGGTGCCCGGTGACGGCCGGATCACCCTGGGTCCGGCCGTCTTCGACGCCCGCACCGGTGCCCTGCGGGCGGTCGGCGGGGTGGAGGTGACCGGTCTGCGGCTGGACGTGTGGCGGGCCACCACCGACAACGACGACGGCGCCGCCTGGCAGACCGACATCCGCCACGGCCTGCTGTGGCGCAAGCTCGGCCTGCACCGCATGCGGCACCGGCTGGACACGGTGGAGCCGGGCGACGAGGCGCTGACGGTCCGTACCCGAGTGGCGGCGGCGGCCTGTGAGACGGGCCTGTCGACCGTATACCGCTGGACGTCGGACGGAGATCGTCTACAGCTGACGGTCTCCGTGACGCCGGAGGGCGACTGGACGGTACCGCTTCCCCGGCTCGGCGTCCGCTTCGGATTGTCCGCAGCCGACCGTGTGCAGTGGTACGGCGGCGGCCCGGGTGAGGCGTATCCAGACAGCAGGATGGCGTCCGCAGTCGGCCGTTGGCAGTCGACTGTAGACGATCTGCAGACGCCGTACGTCCGCCCGCAGGAGAACGGCGCCCGCGCCGACGTCCGCTGGGCGGAGCTCGGCGGCCTGCGCATCGAGGGCGTCCCGGAGTTCTTCTTCACCGCCCGCCGCTGGACCACCGAGCAACTGGACGCGGCCGCGCACCGCACGGACCTCACCCCCCAAGACACGGTGTGGGTGAACCTCGACCACGGCCAGCACGGCCTCGGCTCCCAGTCCTGCGGCCCGGGCCCGCTCCCCCGGTATCACCTGCAGGCCGAGCCCGCCGAGTTCTCCTTCGTGTTCTCCACCACCCTCGCCCCGGAGACCAGCTGACCATCACCGCTCCTGAGGCCCACCTGGACGATGCCGACGGGCCCTGTGGTGGGACTGGCCGGCCGGGACGGCGGGTCTGCGGACCGCGCTGCTCGCGCTGGTGGCGGCGGGCTTGGGGCCGCGCTGCCCGCAGGCCGCACGGGAGCTCCGGCCGCCCGAGCCGCGGCGCACCCCGGTTCCGCCGATCAGGCCCTGCGGATCGGGGTGGTGAGGGCCGTGACGGCGAGCAGGACGCAGGTGGCGCCTGCGGTCAGGGCGGCCGGTGTGGTGCCCCAGTGTTCGGCGGCCCAGGTGAGCAGGGCCGCCCCGGCGGGGGCGGCGGAGTACTGGAGGGTCCAGTAGGCGGAGGTGACGCGGCCGAGCAGGTGCTCGGGGGTGACCTCCTGGCGCAGGGACATCGAGCAGGTGCCCGCGATGCCGACGCCGGCCAGGAAGGCGGCCGCGAGGACGGCGACCGCGGGCACGGTGCGCACCCAGCCGAGGCCGGCGCAGGCCAGCCCGCACAGCGCGGTCGCGCCGGTCCAGGCGGTGCCGAAGCCGAGCAGCCGGCGGATGCGGGCGACGAGCAGGGACCCGGCGATGGTGCCGAGCGCACCGGCGCCGAGGACGGTGCCGACCGTGCCGTCGTCGTGGCCGAGGTCGTGCTTGAGGTGGTAGATGACCAGGTCGTTCAGTCCGAGGGTGAGGAAGCTGAAGCCGAACAGCAGGACCGTGAGCGAGCGCAGCAGGGGGTGCCGGTACAGGAAGGCGACTCCGGTGCGCAGGTCCTGCCGCACGGTGCTGCGGCCGGGGGCGGGCGTGTCGTCACCGGCCCGGGCGCGCAGGCGTACCCAGCGCAGACACGCGGCGGAGGCGGCGAAGCTGGCCGCGTCGACGGCGATGGCGGCGGCCGGTCCGGTCCAGGCGGCGACGAGTCCCGCGCACGGCGGTCCGAGCACCCCGGCCGCCGCGGCGGTGGCGTTCAGCAGGCCGTTGGCCTCGGTGAGGCGCCCGGTGCCGACGAGGCCGCGGACGACGGTGACGTAGCCGACGGAGAAGAACATGCCGACGGCCTCGCAGACCGGCAGCACCGTGTAGAGCAGCCAGGTGTGCGGGCCGAAGGTCCAGACGAGCGGGATGAGGCCGTACAGCGCCATGCGCACGAGGTCGCAGGCGATGAGGAGCCGGCGCCGGTCGACGCGGTCCACCACGGTGCCGGCGAACACGGCCGCGAGGACGGCGGCGGCTCCGCCGGCGGCGGTGAGCAGCCCCATCCGGGCCACCGATCCGGTGGCCTCCAGGACCAGCAGCGGCAGGGCGATCAACGCGAAGGAGTCACCGAGGACGGAGAGCGTCTGCGCACCCCAGAAGACGGTGAAATCCCTTTGCCGCCAGAGAGGTTGCGTGTTCTCGTGCGCCTCGCCGGCCCTGCGTCCGTTCCCCTTGCGTGTCTCGCGCCCCACAGGCTCCCCTCCCGCCGTTCGTTCAGCCTACGGAGTCGAGTACTCCCCATGAGCCGCATGCGACCCATGGGACGACCCCTCGCGACACCCCCTGGAACCTAGGTATCCTAGGATTATCCCTAGCTACCCAAGGAGGAGGTGTCGGATGGCTCGAGCCGGTCTCACCGTCGACCGTGTCGTCGCGGCCGCCGCCGAACTCGCCGACGAGGCGGGCTTCGCGAACGTCACCCTGTCCGCGCTGGCCCGCCGCTTCGGCGTGAAGGACGCGAGCCTGTACTCGCATGTCCGGGGTCTGGACGACCTGCGTACCCGGCTCGCGCTGTACGCCGGCGGCGAACTGATCGACCGCATCGCGCCGGCCGTGGCGGGCCGCGCGGGCAAGGAGGCGCTGGCCGCCTTCGCCGGCGCCTACCGGGCCTACGCCCTGGAGCACCCCGGCCGGTACGCGGCCACGCAGATCCGTATCGACCAGTCCCTGATCGCCGGCTCCCCCGCGATGCGCCGCACCGCAGAGATCACCTACGGCATGCTGCGCGCCTACGGCCTGGACGAGCCCGACCTGACCGACGCCGTACGCCTGCTGCGGAGCACCTTCCACGGCTACTGCGCCCTGGAGTCGGCCGGCGGCTTCGGCGCCGACCGGGACGTACAGGCCTCCTGGGACAAGGCGGTGCAGGCCCTGCACCTGGCACTGGAGCACTGGCCGCGCGAGACTCCAACGGGAGAAAACGGTTCATGACCGGGGAACTTCACTACGACGTGACGGGCAGCGGTCCCGTGCTGCTCGTCCTGCCGGGCGGTGCCGGGCATCCGATGGGGCTCGGGCCGCTTACCGAGCGGCTGGCGGCACGCTTCACCGTGGTCACCTACGACCCGCTCGGCCTCGCCCATGGGCGGCTGGGCCGGCCGGTGGCCGAGCAGCGGGTGACGGACTGGAGCGAGGGTGCGCACCGGGTGCTGGAGGCGGTGCTTCCGGCCGGCGGGTCCGCGTACGTGTTCGGGATGAGCTCCGGTGGTATCGCCGCCCTGGACCTGCTCGCCCGGCACCCGGAACGGCTCGCGCACGTGGTCGCGCACGAACCGCCCGTCGTGGGGGTCCTCGCGGACGCGGCCCGGCAGCGGGCGATGTTCGTGGAGGTGGCCGACACGTTTCGGGCCGCCGGTCTGCGGGCGGCCGGGGCCAGGCTGGCCGCCGTGCTCGACGGCGGACCCGTGCCCGCCCCGGAGGACGCCGATGCCCAACCACCCGCGCCCGGCGAGGAGTTGGCCGACCCCATGGGTGTCTTCCTCACCCGGGTCCTGCACCCGTTCACCGCGTACCTGCCGGACGTGCCCGCCCTGCGGTCCGTTGCCGCACGTCTCACCCTGGCCGCGGGCAGCGGCTCCCGTGGCCGGCTGCTGCACCGTACGGCCACGACGGCGGCCGAGTCGGCCGGTGCCCGTTTCACCGAGTTCCCCGGCGGCCACGTCGGCGTGCTGGAGTACCCGGAGGAGTCCGCACGGCGTCTCGTGGACACCCTGTGGGCCGGCCGCTCCCCGTACCCGGCCGCGCTGTAATGCGCCGCTCGTCGGGGGCAACCCTTGCGGGAACGGCAGCCACCGTGAGGCATGGCACGCCGGGCGTCACCGACCACTGCGTGCCTCGGGGTCGGTCGTCCGAAGGCGTGAGACCCGCCCGTCGGAAGCGGTGAAGACGAAGGCGCTCCGAGCGCCGGAGGCCCAGCAGGGTGAGAAGCTCGTCGCGGAGGTCGTAGAAGTCCTTGGACGCCTCCGGTCCGAGGGACCGCCGTGCCGCGGGAGTATTGGGGGTTTCCTCAAACCCCCGGCCTGACTGGTTCATGTAGGAATCTACGAAGACCCGGTCTCGACCTGCGGAAGCTTTCATGTCTTCCGCTCCTGGCCGGCTTCCCCCGGTTGGCTGTGTACTCCTCACACAAGTTGCAACGGGGACAAGGCGAGTTGTGACGAAGCAAGGGATGAGTGCCGTGGGGCGTTCCGGCCCCGCTCGACCATCCTGACATCTTGCCGAACTAGGGGGAAAGCCTTGACTGAAACGTTGTCCGGTCGACATGTCGAGATTGCCTGGCCTGATCTGGGCATCACCGTTACCGCTGAACTCGACGATCGCAACACCGTGCTGGCCGATGCGCTGTGGGAGGCGTTGCCCTACCAGAGCCTGCAAGGGCACGCACTGGTGGCGGGACAGCATCTGTACCACGTGGCACCGATCCATTCGCTGCTGCATCTGTCCGCGACGTACCGGCTTGCCGACCGGCGCGAGGCACCCGACGGAACGGTCTTCTGTTCCGCTCTGCAGCACCTGGGGATCAAGTACGGCACATTGACCGAACCGATGCCGGCGTCGCCGGTGGGCCAGGTCCGGCCGCAGGACATGCCGGCTCTGCGAGAGGTCGGGCGCGCGGTGTGGGATGCGGTGTATTCGACGAAGAAGCCGCTCCTGGTGGAAGTGCGCAGGGCAGGCATGGCAGGCGGCCACCGCATCCCCCGTCTGACGGCCGCCGACCCCGACGCGGACCTCCTGCTCCGCGACGTACACGCCGAGACCGAGCGGATCTGGCTGTCCGAGCCGGCCGAGCTCGGTGATCTGCACCGGGGGTGGATACCGTCCGGGGCCGGCACCTTCGAGACGGTTCTGCCCACCCTCCTGTTCGTCAACGGTGAGACGCGTCCACTGGGGTATGCGAGCTACGGCGGTCTGGTCCGGGCCGTGGTCGGTGGCATGCCGATGGACTCCCTGCGCCAGATGACACGCCTGTTGGTCGGTGTCCCGGCCGAGTTCCTGGGCTACTGCGGCCTGGAGAAGCTGTGGGCCTTCACGCAGCGTTTCCTGTCCTGCCTCGACCGCCTCGAACGCGACGACTTCCTGGCCGTGGTGAGCCAGATGGCCCTCTACGTCAACTGCCTGGGCGGCTGGAACCTGCATCTGTTCCCGTGGGACGCCGGAGACCACCTGCGCCAGCTGCCCCTCGCCGAAGCGGGTCAGCGGTCATGAGCCCTCTGCCCGAGCGTACGGACGTCGTCGTCATCGGCGGAGGGGTTGTCGGGACCTCCGTAGCGTGCCATCTCGCCGAGACCGGCATCCGCACCGTCCTGCTGGAGCGCGGCACGCTCGGATCGGGAGCGTCCGGGGCCACGGCGGGCGTGCTGCGGACCTACTTTCCCGGCGATCCCCAGACCGGCGGCCTTGCCGTCCGCAGCTTGGCGGCCTATCAGTCCTTCACCGAGCGGACCGGAACTCCCCTCGGCCTGCAGCGGGTCGGCTTCCTGGTGGTGTTCACCGAAGAGCACCAGGTGGAGGAGTTCCGACGCACCCGGGCCGCCCAGCATGCCGCGGGAGTGGACGTCGAACTGGTGACCGCATCCGAAGCGGTGCGGCTCAACCCGCTGCTCGGCGAGCGCGGCGTCCTCGCGGCAGCCTGGGCGCCCGAGGCCTACGCCTGCGACCCCGCCGCCATCGTGCGCGGCTACGCCGCAGCCGCCCAGGAGGCGGGCGCCGACCTGCGTACGGAAACACCCGTCACCGGCATCGGCCCCGACGGCCAGGTCCACACCCCCAGGGGCAGCATCCTCGCGGAAACCGTCGTCTGCGCGGCCGGCCCCTGGTCACGGACGGTCGCCTCCATGGCCGGTGTCGACCTCCCCGTGACCACGTACCCCATCGAACTGCTCCTCACCGACGCACCCGCCGCCCCGCTCAGCACCCTGCCGATGACCCTGCACGCCTCCTCCGGCCTGCGGATCCGGGCATGGAAGGACCGCATCCTCGTCGGTATGGGCCGCCCCGGCCCGGAGGAATCCCGGCAGGCGTGGCTCCAGCGGCTGTCCCGTCAGCTCGGCACCACCTACCCGGTCCTCGACGGCATCCGCCTGTACCGCGGGTGGAGCGGAGCCTTCGACGGCAGCCCGAACGGGAGCGGCTTCATCGGCCGGGCTCCCTCCCGCCCCTTCCTCTACGCGGCGGGATTCTCCGGCCAGGGACTGTGCCAGGCACCCGCAGCCGGGGAGATCGTCCGTGACCTCGTGGCCGGCAAGTAGCCCCGGACGAAGAAGGGAATTGTCATGATTGTCTTGGGATGCAACGGCTTCACTCACGTTTCGGGAATCTTCGCCGAACACTTCGGCGCGGTCGGCACCGAAAGGCACTACCTCCTCGGGCACGACGCGGGTGCGTCACTCCTGGTGGACGGCGAGCTGGTCGCCGCCGTGGAGGAAGAGCGGCTGAACCGCGAGAAGAAGACCTCCGACTTTCCGGTCAACGCGGTGCAGTGGTGCCTTGAATCGGCGGGACTGGAGTTCTCCGACGTCGACCTCATCGCCGTCCCCTGGGACTTCTCCGCGGAGGTCCTGGACGGAATGCTGTCCGACATCACATCCGCGCCCATGGCGCCCTCGGCGAAGCTGGATCTCGTCAGGGACATCGGCGAGCTGTTCACCGGGGCCGTCGGCCATGACGCGATCCTCGCCGACTTCGCCGCGCGCACCGGCTTCACGCCCGATCCGGACAAGGTGGTGTTCGTACCGCACCACCTCGCCCACGCGATGACCGGCTATTACCTGGCGGGCATGAAGGACGCCGCGTTCCTCGTCAGTGACGGCCGCGCCGAACGATTCTCGTCGCTGACCGGAGAAATCCGCGACGGCCGGATCCGCGTCTTCGACGAGTCGACCATCGGCGCGGAATACTCGATGGGGCTCCTGTTCGCCGCGATCACGCGCTACCTGGGCTTCGTGCCCAACAATGACGAGTACAAGATCATGGGCCTGGCCGGATTCGGCAAGCCCCCCGCACCGAACCCGTTCCTGGAGCACATCGTCGAACTGCAGGAGGACGGGCGCTACACCTTCTGCAGGCCCCTGGAGACGGACAACCCGCGCGGTTTCGACCCCCTCTTCGAGCAGCACTTCGGCCCTGTGCAGGACACCCTTGAGTACAAGGCCCGGGTGGCTGCCGCGGCTCAGGAGATGCTCACCGTCGTCACGAACCACCAGCTCCGCGCGCTGGAAGGAAAGACGGATCTGAACCGCCTGCTGTTCGAAGGCGGCGTGGCGCTGAACTGCCTGAACAACACCCCGCTGTTCGAGGCGTCGCGGTTCGACGACATGGACGTGAGTTTCGGCGCCAGCGACACCGGCATCACCATCGGCGCCGCGGTCCACGCCTGGCTCCATCACTCTGACCACGCCGGCAGAAACAAGTCCGCGCCGCCGGTCACTCCGTACCTCGGACCGGAATACGACGACTCGACGATCGAGCAGGCCCTGCGGGAATCCGCCGGTCGAGTGGTGTGGAAGAGGCTGGACGATGACGAGGTCGTCGCCCAGGTGGCGGAACTTCTCACCGAGAAGGTCGTCATCGGCTGGTACGAGGGCCGGATCGAGCACGGCCCTCGGGCATTGGGGCATCGCAGTATTCTCGCGAACCCCAAGTTCCCGGACATCAAG
Source organism: Streptomyces sp. NPDC030799 (assembly GCF_055572255.1). Taxonomy (NCBI): domain Bacteria; kingdom Bacillati; phylum Actinomycetota; class Actinomycetes; order Kitasatosporales; family Streptomycetaceae; genus Streptomyces; species Streptomyces sp. NPDC030799. The sequence goes on from NZ_JBVIDS010000004.1 coordinate 431,527, forward strand.
GACATCATCAATACCCGGGTGAAACACCGTGAACCGTTCCGCCCGTTCGCACCCCTCGTCCTTGAGTCGGACGCGCCGAAGGTCTTCGACATGGGGCGCAAAGCGCGTTCGCCGTACATGACGTTCGTCTTCCCGGTGCGGCCTGAATTCCGCGACGTGATTCCCGGTGCGACCCACGTCGACGGCACCTCCAGGGTGCAGACGATCACCGGCCGGGACACGCCGCGGCTGGCGGCCCTGCTGGGCCGGTTCACCGAACTCACCGACGTGCCCTGCCTGATCAACACCTCGTTCAACGTCGCCGGCGAGCCGATCGTCTGCACCCCCGCCGACGCCCTGAACTGCTTCCTCGGAACGGAGATCGACCACCTCGTGCTCGGCAACTATCTCGTCACCAAGCCGGAGACCGCCCGATGACCACCCGGACGTCGCCGGCCCGCACCCCCCGGGATCTCAGCAGCGCGGCGTCCACGCGGTGCTTACCCGCCAGGACGTCTCCGGCGAGAGCGTCCAACGCCCTCGCCACCCTGTCCACCCCCTCCACCCTCTCCCCGAAGGACTCACCATGACCATCCACACCCAGGAAACGACCGTCCAGGAGTTCGAGCGCGCCTGGATGCACAAGGCGATCACGTTGGCCACCGACAGCGTGGCGAACGGCGGCGGTCCGTTCGGCGCGCTGGTCGCCAAGGACGGCGAGGTCGTCGCGACCGGGCACAACCAGGTCACCTCGACCCTCGACCCGGTCGCACACGCCGAGGTGAGCGCGATGCGCGCCGCCTGCAAGAAGCTGAACACCTTCTCGCTCGAGGGGTGTGTCCTGATCACGTCCTGTGAGCCGTGCCCGATGTGTCTGGCCGCCTCACTGTGGGCGCGCGTCGACCGGCTCGTCTACTCCGCCGACCGGCACGACGCCGCGGTGGCCGGCTTCGACGACCGCACCTTCTACGACCTGTTCGAGAAGAGGCCCCAGTCGATGTGGCCGATGTCGGTGGAGCACCTGGACCTGCCGAACCGCACGGCGCCGTTCGACGCGTGGCTGGCCAAAGCCGACCGCATCGCCTACTGACATCACTGACGAGGAGTTCCCGTGACGATCACGCGTAAGCACACGATGCACCACTCGACGATCGTCGACGCCGATCCGGACACCGTCTGGGCGGAGGTCCGCGACCCCATGAAGCTGGTGAAGATCGTGTCCGGACCTGCGGTGAAGGACGTGAGCTGGGCCGAGGACGGCGCGCTGGAACGGGTTCCGGCACGGTACGACTTCACGCTGGTGTTCAACGAAGGCCTGGTCCAGCAGGAGGTCGCCGGACGCAACGAGGTGGAGCGGTCCTCCACCTACCGAGCCGTCGCGCCGACCTCGGGCGTCTCCAGCTATCTCGCCACCCTTCGGGTCCGTCCGATCACCAACGATCCGGACCGCAGCTACTTCGAGTGGTCGCGAGAGCTGACGATCGCCGACGGCGCCGACCCCGAAGTCATCGAGGGCATCATCGCCATGATGGAGCGACAGACGAACTCGGTGCGCGATCACTTCGCACCGTCGGCGAACTAGGGGGTGTCGTGTGGCCGCCCCGGTCGCCCCCGGCAGGCCGGCCGGCCGGGGCACGGCGACGACACTCGTGCTGCTGCGGCACGGTGAGACGCCACTGACGCCACAGAAACGGTTGTCCGGCAGTGGCGGCCCGGATCCGTCGCTGTCGGAGACCGGGCGGCGGCAGGCCGAGGCGACCGCCGCACTGCTGGCCGCCCGCGGCGTCGTACAGGCGATCGTCTCCTCACCGCTGCGGCGCTGCCGGGAGACGGCTGAGGCGGTAGCCGGGCAGCTGGGCCTTCCCGTACACGTCGAGAAGGACCTGCGGGAGGCGGACTTCGGCGCCTGGGAAGGGCTGACCTTCGCGGAGGTGCGCGAGCACTACCCGGATGACCTGACGGCGTGGCTGAAGTCCCCGGCGGCGGCACCCTCGGGCGGCGGAGAATCGCTCGACGCGGTGGCACGGCGGGTGGCGGCGGCACGGGACGCGCTGCTGACCCGGCATGCCGGGGGAACGGTGCTGGTCGTCTCGCACGTCGTGCCGCTCAGGACGCTGGTGCGGCTGGCGCTGGGTGCGCCGCCGCAGTCGCTGTTCCGGATGGAACTGGCGGCGGCGTCCCTGTCGGCGGTGGCGTACTTCGCGGACGGGGAGGCGTCGGTGCAGCTGCTCAATGACACGGGGCACCTTCGGCAGGCGGGGGCACCGTAAGCTCCGGTCCCGAGCGGCCCTCACCCCCTGGTGCATCGCGGAACAAATCCTTAGCGTCATGACATGATCAGCAACACCTCCCCCAGCCTCGCCGACGCGCTCGCCGCCGGGACGGTCGTGCTCGACGGCGGCATGTCCAACCAGCTGGAGTCCGCCGGGTACGACCTGAGCGACGAGCTGTGGTCGGCGCGGCTGCTCGCCGAGCGGCCGGAAGCGGTTGCGGAAGCCCATCTCGCGTACTTCCGCGCGGGCGCCGACGTGGCCATCACCGCCGGGTACCAGGCCACCTTCGAAGGCTTCGCGCGACGCGGTATCGGTCATGACGACGCAGCGCGCCTGCTCATGCTGAGCGTGGACCTCGCCCGGGACGCCGCCCGGCAGGCCGGGGACGAGGGCGTCGAACGGCCTCTGTGGGTGGCGGCCTCGGTCGGGCCGTACGGCGCGATGCTCGCGGACGGATCCGAGTACCGGGGCCGCTACGGGCTGAGCGTGGCAGAGCTGGAGCGGTTCCACCGGCCGCGCATGGAGGTGCTGGCCGCCGCCGCGCCGGACGTCCTCGCGCTGGAGACCGTGCCGGACGCCGACGAGGGTGCCGCGCTGATGCGGGCGGTACGCGGACTCGGAGTGCCGGCCTGGCTGTCGTACACCGTCGACGGCCGGCGAACGCGTGCCGGACAGCCCCTGGAGGAAGCGTTCGGCCTCGCCGCCGACGTGGAAGAGGTGATCGCGGTCGGAGTGAACTGCTGCGCGCCCGACGACGTGGAACCCGCGGTGGAGATCGCGGCGCGGGTCACCGGCAGGCCGGTCGTCGTCTATCCGAACAGCGGGGAGACCTGGGATGCCGAGGCACGCGCCTGGACGGGGCGTACGCGGTTCGGCGCCGGGCAGGTCGGGACGTGGCGGGACGCGGGCGCACGGCTCATCGGGGGATGCTGCCGGGTGGGGCCGGAGGCGATCACTTCGATCGCGCGGGCGCTGGGCAGGGCCTGAGCCGCTCGTCCGGCGCCGAGGCACCTGCCCGTGTCCCTACGGCGCAGCTCGTACGGCACCTGGCCCGCAGGCCCCCGGGGCGTCGGCCGTCGGCTGTCAGCGGCGTCGGCTCCCGGCCGACCGTCGCAACCGCCGTACCGCCGCCGCCAGTTCCGCTCCGGGGGCCCTGATGTCGCCGGCAGGGTCGGGGGACGGGGTCGTGAGGGAGGTCTGCCAGAGCGTGAATGCTGCATCCCGTGGACCGTATGCGATATGCGGTTCACCGTCGCCGAAGATCCGCACCGGATGGGATGCGTCCCAGGCCTGCCAGCCGGGATTCCCGGTCGTCGCGAAGCGCACCCAGGCCCCGTGCATCGCGTCGCACAGTTCCTGCGGGGCGCCCTCGCCGGCCAGCTTCTTCGATTCGGGTATGTCACCGCTGTCGAAGACGAATCCCAGCTCCAGGGCATGGCACGCACCGAGGCCGGGAAGCCGGGACGGCCAGGCGAACTCGTACAGGTAGGAGGTGCCCGGGCGGGCGTCGGCGAGACGGTGCAGCGGAACGCGCAGCAGGTGGTCGGTGACCATCTGGCCGACGATCTCGGCGGTGCCGGCGTCGGGGTGCAGGGTGCGGTAGCCGCGCGGTACCTCGTGGCCGGCGTGGCAGCGGGCCATGGCCCCCGCGAGGGCCACGGGGCCGAGCCGGTCGACGCGCTCCAGCAGCCCGCCGGGCACCAGCCAGAGCCGGTACTCGTCGCGGGTCCAGCCCAGGAGCAGCTCGACGCCGGGGGCGGCGTCACCGTCGATCAGGGCCTTGAGCGGGTCGCGGGGCACGAGGTCGCCGTCCACGACGATGCCGAACTGCGGTCCGCCCAGGACGGGGCTGCTGAGCCGGCCGGCCTCGGCCTGGGCGCGCAGCAGCAGGTCGCGGTCGACGGCGGCGAAGGCCGCCGCGGTGGCGGGGATCTTCAGCCGGGTGGCCATGCGGCGCACCATGCGCCGTACCTTGTCGCGCTCGGAGACCTCGGGCGGGCCGCTCTGCAGCACCGCCCGGCGGATCAGGCCGCGGGTGTGGGGTGCGGCGAGCAGGACACCGGCGCTGATGGCGCCGGCCGACTGGCCGCACAGGGTGATCCGGTCCGGGTCGCCGCCGAAGGCCGCGATGGCGTCGTGCACCCAGCACAGGGCGGCCAGCTGGTCGCGCAGACCGGGGTTCGGGGGTGCGTCCGGGAACAGTCCGTAGCCCTCGACGCCGAGCCGGTAGTTGACCGAGACGCAGACCACGCCGTCCCGGGCGAAGGTGGCCCCGTTGTACACGGGCACGGCCGAGGATCCCCTCGTGAGGGCGCCGCCGTGCAGCCAGACGAGGACCGGGAGCCGGGCTCCGTGACCGGGGTCCGGGGTCCATACGTTGATGTTGAGGCAGTCGTCGCCGGGGATTTCCGGGTCGGAGAGATACTGCGCGAACGCCTCGGAGTACGGCGGTTTCGGCGCGGTCGGCCCGAAGGCCCCGGCGTCGCGCACGCCGTACCAGGGCTCGGGCGGCTCGGGCGGGCGGAACCGGCGGGGCCCGAAGGGCGGGGCGGCGTACGGGATGCCCCGGAACACCGCGATGCCGTGCTCGTACCGGCCGCGTACGGCCCCGTACGGCGTCCGGACCACAGGGTCCGCCCGGTCTGTTCCGGCCGCGGGGTTCGCCTGGTCTGCCGTCATCGCCCACCAGCCCTTCGCCGCGCACTCGTGCACGCGCACTTGTGCACTGTGCAACAACAGAGCACCACAAGAGCGTCCCGTATTCCGGCGCACGGGCGCGCGGGAGGGCCGTTCGGGTTACGGAGGGGCGGTGCGTGCGGGGTCGGTCACTTGGCGGGAAGCTGTTGGCCCGCCGGCGCAGGGCGTTCCGGTAGGCGGCGGCACACCGGCTCCGCGCCCCCGCCCTGCACTGTCCGAACCGCCTGCACCACCGGGACCGCCCCGGCCAAATCGGGCCCCGCCCCCACCGATTGACCGGCCATTCCCGGCAGACATACGGTAGAACGCGCTTTCTGAAGCGTTACTACTGCCGTTTCGTCAGGAGAGTCATGCCCAGCCCCCCGCCGCCACGGGCCGTGTTCGCGATGGATCCGGTGCACCTCCCGCTGCTCTTCCCCCCGCCGCTCATGGCCCGGCTGAGGCGGACGGCCGACGTCGACCCGGCGCTCGTCGTACGGGACTTCGCCGATCCGGCGGTGGCCGGCGCCCTGGCCGGGGCCGAGGTCCTGCTCACCGGCTGGGGCTGCCCGCACCTGGACGCCGGTGTCCTCGCCGCCGCACCGAGGCTGCGTGCCGTCCTGCACGCCGCGGGCTCGGTCCGTTCGCTGGTCGGCGAGGCCGTGTGGAAACAGGGCGTCACCGTGTCCAGCGCGGTCACGGGCAACGCGCTGCCGGTGGCGGAGTACACGCTGGCGATGGTCCTGCTCCTGGGCAAGGACGCCTTCGAGCACCGTGAGCGCTACCGTCGCACCCACGCCCGGCCGACCCTCGCCGAAACCGCTTCCACCGGCAACCTCGGGCGCCGCGTCGGGGTCATCGGAGCCTCGCGTGTGGGCCGTCGACTCATGGAGCTGCTGCGGCCGTTCGACCTCACGGTCCTGCTGCACGACCCCTGTGTGAGCTCCGCCGAGGCCGCCGCCCTGGGGGCGGAACCGCTGCCGCTGGAGGAGTTGCTGCGGCACAGCGACATCGTCAGCCTGCACGCTCCCGACATCCCCGAGACCCGCCACATGCTGGACCGGGCCCGGCTCGCGCTCATCCCGGACGGGGGCGCGTTGATCAACACGGCGCGCGGTGCACTGGTCGACCAGGACGCGCTGACAAAGGAGCTGGTCTCGGGGCGCCTGCGCGCGGTCCTCGACGTCACCGAGCCCGAGCCGCTGCCCGCCGGCTCCCCGCTGTACGAGCTGCCCAACGTCTTCCTGACCCCGCACATCGCGGGTTCGCTCGGCAATGAGCTGGAGCGGCTGGGTCTGATCGTCGTGGAGGAGCTGGAGCGGCTGGCCGAGGGCGTGCCGCCGCGGCACGAGGTGCGGCACGCGGACCTGGCCCGGGTCGCCTGATGCGCGCGGCCGGGACCGTTGTCCACAGGTGTACCGCGCGCGAGCACGGCCGCGCCGCCCGGGGAGCGGCCCACCGCGTGATGCCGGCAGGGCCGACGCCCGGGCGCCGCCCTACGGGGTGCCCGGCCGTCGTCGTCAACGACCGGGCGTCGGCGATCGGTTGCCGCCGGGCGACCGGTCGTCTCCCGGTCGCTCAGTCCCAGACCTCCCTGCGCTGGTGGCCGGATCCGGCGAGCGCCTCGATCGCGTCCACGGCGCTGCCGTCGTGGTCGCTGCCTGCGGTGCCCTTGCCGGTCTGGACGTTGGCCGTGCGGTCGACCTCCAGCCAGGAGTCGGCGTGGGAGTTGTCGATCACGGTGATCAGGCTGCCGGAGGCGGCTGCCGGTGCCGCACCGGCCGCGAGCACCGCGACGGCGACCGCCGCCGCCATCCCGAGCCGGGGTACGACGCCGGTCACACGCCCACGCCCTCGGGGGTGAGCCGCTCGCGGGCGATGTTGCGTTCGAGCAGGCTGGTGGCGGCCTTCACCCCGATCCCGCTCGTCGGATCCACCTCCGGCAGCCGGCCGTCGGCCGCCTTCAGTTCGGTGAGCGCGCAGTCCATCGCCTCGTGCGCGGCGAACAGGCACGGGGTGCTGTAGATCGCGACATCGACGCCGAGGTCGGACAGTTCACCGAGGGAGAGGCGGGGGGACTTGCCGCCTGCGATCTGGTTGAACAGCAGCGGCTTGCTTCCGACGACCTCACGGATGCGCTTGATCCACTCGACGCTGCGCACGCCGTCCACCAGGACCACATCGGCGTCGGTCGCGGCCAGCCGCTCGGCGCGGTGCAGGATGTCGTGCTCGTCGGTGGCGTCCGTACGGGCGACGACGACCAGGTCTCTCCGGGTCTCGAGTACCTTGTGCAGCTTCTCCAGGTACTCCTCCAGCGGCAGCACCTGTTTGCCGTCGGCGTGGCCGCAGCGGCGGGGCCGTTTCTGATCCTCCAGGATCACCCCGGAGGCGCCGATGCGCTCCAGCCCCTCGACGACGTGGCAGGCGACCTCGGGGTCGACGTACCCGTCGTCGATGTCGACCAGCAGGTGATGGTGCGGGAACGCGCCCCGCAGCCGCTGGACGAAGGCCACCATGTCGGGCCAGGCGATGAAACCGATGTCCGGCAGCCCGTAGTACGAGGCCGCGAACCCGAAGCCCGAGACGAACATCCCGTCGTAGTGCTTGGCGGCGATCGACGCCGAGTACATGTCGTACACGCCGATCAGCGGTGTGGTCCCGGGTCCGGCGATCCGCTCGCGCAGCTTCTTACCGTAAGTCAAGGTCCGGCTCCTCCTGTGGGTGGGTGACGCGGGGCCGGATGGACCACCGCGCCTCGAAGCCCTTTGCCAAGACAAGAGCATCTCTAGATACTCACATGACCATCCACGTAAGCGAGCTTTACTCACTCCAATGGCGGAACCGGTTCACCGCAGAAACGTCACGCAGGGAGCCGTCCCGACCAGTCGCTGCTCGCTCCAGCCCCCTTGAAGCGCTCCAACCCCCTTGAGGCACAGGTGCGGTGATCGTAGCGTCGCCCGGCATGAACGCCGTTCCTCCGTTCCTGGACCATCTCGTGCTCGCCACACCCGACGTGGCGACGACGGTCGCCGACTTCGCGCGGCTGACCGGGGTGACGCCCGTGCCCGGCGGTGTGCATCCCGGCCTCGGCACGCGCAACCATCTGGTCGGACTGGGCGGGCGGAGCTATCTGGAGATCCTCGGCCCCGACCCCGGACAGCCCGAGCCCGCCGGGCCGCGGCCGTTCGGGGTCGACCTGCCGGCCGGGCCGCGCACGCTGACCTGGGCGATCAGCCCGCCCGACCTGGACACGGCGATCACGGCGGCCCGCGCGCGGGGCCACGACCCCGGTCCGGTGCGCACGATGAGCCGCCGTACGCCGGACGGCACCGTGCTGCGGTGGCGGCTGACCGACGGCGGCCGTGCGCATCCCTCCGGTCTGGTCCCGTTCCTGATCGACTGGGGCGACACCCGCCACCCGGCTGCCACGGGCCTGCCGGTCACCCCGCTGCTGGAGGTGTCCGCCACGGCGCCGGACCCTGAGGAGGTGCGCGGCGCGCTGGCCGCCCTCGGCACCGGGCTGGCGCTCACCGCGGGACCGGCCGCTCTGACCTTCACCGTGGACACCCCCGAGGGACCGGTCACCTTGGGCTGAGCGGTCACCTCCGGCTGAAGCCGGTCAGGCGCGCAGGCGGGTCGGAGGTCCGGGCGCCGGTCGCTAGAACAGACCGGGGGACCACGGCAGTTCGCAGACCCGGTCGTGGATGCGGCGCAGCCAGGGCCGGCGCACCTCGGGCAGCCGGGCGAGCGTGTGCAGGAGCAGGCTCCGGTCGAAGCCGAACGGGCGCCACGGGCGGAGCGGCAGCGGGTCGTCGCGCTGGACGTCCCGGGGCAGACCGCCGGTGACCGGCAGCCGCGACCGGTCGTGCGGGAAGGCCAGGCCCGACCAGACGCCGACCGGCAGCGGCACGGCCGGGGTGCCGCCGTCCGGCTGCCACACCTCACCGGTCTGGGGGTGCACCGGCACCAGGGCGATGCCGGGAGCGGACAGGACCGGGAGACCCGGGCCGGCCAGGGACAGCGTCCGCTGCGGCACGCCGGACGGCAGCAGGCGGGCCAGCGCGCGGCCGAACACGTCCGTGACGAGCCCGCCGGGCAGCGCCACCGGCTCACCCTCCGACGCCGCCAGCAGATGGGCCAGGGCGACGCTCGCGCCCGCCTCCCAGAGCGGGCTCCACATGCCGCCCGGTTCGACCGGAGGTGTGCTCCGCTCCCCGTGCTCCGTGAGCTCCCGGACGACGGTGTCCCAGTCGGCGGCGGGGCGAGCGGGGCCGGCGAGGCGGTGTACGGCGGCCGGGTGGAGTCTGACCGTCTGCCAGTAGCAGCAGTCGTCGATACGGGTCGCCACGGGCCGGCCGCAGTCGGCGCAGGCCAGATTGGGGCCGCCGCTGCCGTCCAGACCCAGGCAGCCGTCGCCGCACCGTTCGGGAACGAGCACCGTGCCCCGGACGTCGCCCGGCGCGAGGACCACCGAGCCCGGCGGACCGAAGGACAGGGCGGGCACCGGCGCGAACACGCCGCGGTCCGCCGCCTCCTGGGCGCCGAGGTCCTCCCACCGCCGCCAGGGCGCACCCCAGGGCTGCGGGTCGACGGCGTACGTCCCCGACTCCATCAGGGCGGGGAGCATCTCATGCCCGACGCTCTGCCGGGCCCCCACCGGCAGCGCGACCCGCGCCAGGGGAACCGTCAGCTCCGCACCGCACCCCGCACAGACGAACACGTCCCCCAACAGCCACTCCCCCACCTCGGCACCGATCAGCGGGATCATCCCGGCCGGAACGGCCGCCGGGCAACGTCTTTTCCCGGGCCTCCGGTGTCCGATTCCTTCAAGACCGGCCGGTCCGCCCCTGCCTACGGTGGCCGCATGACTGCACAATTCGCCCTGATCGGCGTGGTGACCTCCGACATGGGAGCCTCGCTCGCCTTCTACCGTCGCCTCGGACTCGCCTTCCCCGAGGGAGCCGAGGAGCAGCCGCACGTCCATGCCGAACTGCCCGGGGGACTGAACTTCGCCCTGGACACCGAGGAGACCGTCCGTTCCTTCCACCCCGGCTGGCGGCCGCCCGAGGGCGGTGGGCGCATGGGGCTCGCCTTCCGGTGCGGCTCGCCCGCCGAGGTCGACGCCCTGTACGAGGACCTGGTGGCCGCCGGATACCACGGGGAGCTGAAGCCGTGGGACGCGTTCTGGGGACAGCGGTACGCCACCGTGCACGACCCCGACGGCAACGGCGTCGACCTGTTCGCTCCGCTACCCGCCGCCGAGTAGCTCCCCGAGCGGCATACCCGTCAAGTCCCGCACCTCGCGGGCGAGGTGAGGCTGGTCGGCATACCCCGCGCGGACGGCCGTCTCGGCGTACGGCGTCCCGGAGCGGGCCAGCGCCAGCGCCCGCTGCAGGCGCAGGATGCGGGCCAGCGTCTTGGGGCCGTAGCCGAACGCGGCCAGGCTGCGGCGGTGCAACGTGCGGGTGCCGAGGCCGAGTTCCGCGGCTGTGGCGGACACCGGGCGGCCCTCGTCCAGGCGCTTCACCAGCCGGTGCAGCAGCGGGTCGGGGGCCGTGGTCCGCTCGGCCTGTTCCAGGGCGATGTCCTCCAGTGCAGTCGCCGGGTCGGGCGCCGCCTCGACGCGGTCGCGCAGCCACCGGACCCGGGTGGCGGGCCAGAGGTCGGCCAACTCGACCCGCTCATCGCGCAGTTGGTGCGCGGGCACGCCGAGCAGGGCGGGCGCGGTACCGGGGAAGAAACGGACGCCTGCCCAGCGGCGGGGCCGGCCCTCGGGGACGTGGGGGCGGGTGTCGGGGCCCGCGACCAGCAGCCGGCCCTCGCTCCACAGCAGGTCCATGCAGCCGTCGGGCAGCACGGGTTTGCCACCCGGCCCCTCCGGGGTGCTCGTCCACACGACCGCGCCGGTCAGCCGGGACGCCCGCTCCGCGTACACGGGGCCAGCCTACGTCGCCGGCGACGCTCGCCGCCGGGCGTGCGACCCGATCGCCGGCTCAACTCGGGCGCCGGACCGGGGGTGGTGGGGACGCCGGGGTGTGTATCGCGCCGTTCGCCGCAGCGTGCCGTCCCTCGGTCGAATCTCCGGCGCCGCCCCCGGTGTCGCAGGCTCCGAACAGCGGAAGACCGTGCCGGGTGCGGAAACGGCGGGCGTAGGCGGCGGTGACCGCGGCGGCCAGGGCGAGCAGCAGGAACGAGACGACGCGGCCGAGCAGCGGCACCACGTCGGTCGGCAGCGTGGCGGCGGCGAGTGTGCCGATGCCCCCGTCGAGCAGCTGCTCGACGCCCCAGACCACGGTCAGGACACGCAGGCCCCGGCGGAACTCGGCGGAGTCCTGCCACATCCTCGCCCGTATCCGGACCGCCGTGCCTCGATGCAGGCGCTGTCCCAGCTGGAAGGCCAGCGGCCTGCCGGTGAACCCGGTGCCGAGCACCCAGCCGCCGACGACGAGCGACAGCGCCGCGTCCTTGAAGAGCAGGATCCGGGTGCTGCCGCCGATCAGAGTGGTCAGCGCGGCGGCGGCCAGCAGCACGGTGACGAACAGGTCCATGCCGTCGATGCGGCGCTGCCGGACCGCGCCGGTCACCAGGCGCAGGGCGGGTGGCGCGCCGCTGAGCAGCAGGGCCGGGCCCTGTCCGGCACCGAGGGCGCGGGCCGCGTAGTAGACGAGGAGCGGCAGGGCGAGGTCGGCGGCGATCGCCGGCAGCGCGCTGCGGGCCGGCCCGCCCCTACCTGCCTTGGTGCTCGCCCGCGTACCCGCCTTCGTGCTCACCCGCGTGCTCGCCCCCGCACCGGGTTCCGTGCGTGACCGTCGCTCCCGGCTCGTCATGTCCGCAACGTCCACCATGTCGTCCGCCTCCTCGTCCCGCGCCATGTCCGCTGCCGGACAGCACCGGCCTGCGGAAAACGCTAGGTGAGGGGCCATGCAGGGTGGATCGGAGCAGGGGTGGAGAGACGGGTGGAAGATGGGTGGAACACCCCATCACCCACCGGGTGGAGAGACTGCCTCGTCGCGCCCCCTCAGCGCCGACCTCTCAGGGCCGGCCCCCGCCGCGGCCGGCCCGGTGTTCCTGCGGGCTCACGCCGTACACGCGCTTGAAGGCGGTGGAGAGGGCGAACGCTCCGCCGTAGCCGACCTGGCGGGCGATGGCGTCGAGGGTGAGGTCGCTGTCGCGCAGCCGGTCGGCGGCGAGGGCGAGCCGCCAGCCGGTCAGGTAGGACATGGGGGGTTCGCCCACGAGGCCGGTGAAACGGCGGGCGAGGGCCGCGCGGGAGACGCCGGCCTTCGTGGCGAGCGCGGCCACCGTCCACGGGTGCGCCGGGTCGTCCTGCAGCAGGCGCAGCGCGCGGCCGACGACCGGGTCGGCCAGCGCCCGGTACCAGGCGGGGGCCGCCGCCTCCGGGCGGGAGAACCAGGCCCGCAGGGCGCTGATGAGCAACAGGTCCAGGAGCCGGTCCAGGACCACCTCCTGGCCGGGTTCGTCGCGGACGATCTCCTCGGCGAGCAGGGACGTGAGCGGGCAGTCCCACACCTCGGCGGGGAGGGTCAGCAGGGGCGGCAGGGCGGCGAGCAGGCGCCCGCTGATCTCGCCGCGCATCAAGTAGGTGCCGATCAGCATCACCGTGCCCGCGTCGGGGCGGTCGCCCCAGGTGCGCACCCCGAGGTCCATGGAACCGCTCAGGGAGGTGCCGTCGGGGTAGCGGCACTCGCCGCCGGGCAGGATCAGCGCCTGCGGTGCGGTGTCCGGCCGGTCGCCACAGGTGTACGGGTCCGGGCCGCGGGCGATCGCCAGGTCTCCGGGGCCGAGCCGCACCGGCTCCCCGTCCGTGTCGGGGGTGATGCAGGCGGTGCCGCGTGCCATGACCATCACGGTCAGCGGCGCCTCGTCCTGCACGCGCACGGCCCAGGGCGGGTCGAAACAGGCCCGGATCATGAAGGCGCCGTGCGCGCGTGGACCGTCCAGCAGGCCCGCGAGTGCGTCCATGGGGGCAGCGTAGACGCACGCACATGGGGGCGAGCGGTTCGACGATGTCCCCGGGCCCGGCACGGCAGTTGACTGGCAGACATGACGCAGAAAACGCAGAACACGCAGAACACGGAGAACAAGCGGACTACGCGGATCACGAAGAGCTCCGCGCAGAGCGCACGTGAGGCGCGGACGCCGAAGAACGCGGGAGCCGCGCCGCGCACGCCGGAGGCGGAGGTGTCGACGGTGGTCGTGACCGGTGCCTCCGGCCGTACCGGCAGCCGGGTCGCGGCGGCGGCACGCGCTGCGGGCCTGACGGTCCGCGCCGCGTCCCGCACGTGGGGTTTCGATGTGCAGGACCCGTCGACCTGGGAGCCGGTGCTGCGCGGCGCCGACGCGGCCTACCTCGTCCATCCGTTCGACGTGGGCGCGCCGGATGCCCCGGCGACGGTCGGCCGGCTCGCGCGTGCGGCGGTGGGACTCGGGGTACGGCGGCTGGTGCTGCTGTCGGCCCGCGGCGAGGAGCAGGCCCTGCCGACGGAGGAGGCGCTCGCGGAGCCGGGGGCTCGGTGGACGGTCGTACGGGCCGCGTGGTTCGCGCAGAACTTCAGCGAGGGGCCACTGCTCGCGGAGCTGCGGGAGGGCGGGGAGCTGGTGTTCCCGGGCGGGGCGGTGCGGGAGCCGTTCGTCGATGTGCGGGATGTCGCCGATGTGGTGGTGGCGGCGCTGACCGGCGGCGACCGGTATGTGCGGCGGACGCTTGAGGTGTCCGGGCCGCGGTTGCTGACCTTCGGCGAGGCGGTCGCCGAGATCGCCGCGGCGGCCGGGCGGGAGCTGGCGTACCGGGCGGTGTCCCCGTGGGATTACGGTGAGCGGCTGGCCGGGTTCGGGGTGCCGCCGATGGAGGTGGAGTACCTGGTCGGGCTGTTCGCGTCCCTGCTCGACGGGCGGAACGGGCATGTCTGCGACGGCGTACGGCAGGTGCTGGGCCGGGCGCCGCGGGACTTCGCCGACTTCGCCCGGGAGGCGGCGGCGGCCGGAACCTGGACGCCCTGACACCGGCGCGGGCCGATGTCCGGAACCTGGACGGTCTGACACCAGCACAGCACGAAGCCCAGAACCCCGACGCCCCGGCACCAGCACGGAGCCGTTCACCGGTCCCGTACAGCGCCCGTGGGACCCGCAGCGGGGCTCCCGGCACGTCCCGTCACTTCTGCGGCTCCGCCGTCCCCCCCGTCCCCCCCGTCCCCCCGTCGCCGGGCTCGTGCGGATGCCGGCCGCTCGCCCTGTGGGCGTGGTGGGCGTGCTTGGCGTGGGCGCGCAGGCGGGAGGTGACGTCCTCCGGGGGCAGGAAGCGGGACCAGCGCTCGGGGAACTCGGAGGGCATGTCGGGGTCGTCGGGGTCGCTGTCGCGGGCCGACGCGGCCCAGGCGGCGTACTCGGCGGCCTGGGCCTCGCGGATCCGCTCGTTGGCCGCGCGGGCGGCGGCCGTGGCGGCGGCGGGCCAGACCCGGTCGATCGCGGCGTTCACGGCCGCGCCGACGAGGACGGCGAAGGCCGCCACACCGATCCACAGGAGTACGGCGACGGAGGCGGCCAGGGAGCCGTAGATGGTGGCGCCCTCGATGGTGTGCACGAGGTAGATCCGCAGCAGGAAGCTGCCGAGGACCCACATGGCCAGGGCGACCAGGGCGCCGGGGACGTCCTCGATCCACGGGGAGCGGACCGGCACGGAGACGTGGTACAGGGTCGTCAGGAAGGCGATGGACAGGACGATGACGACCGGCCAGTACAGGACCTGCACCACCGTCTCCGACCAGGGCACCACCCGCACCACCGCGTCGGGGCCGGCCACCATCAGCGGCAGTGCCACCGAGCCGATCAGCAGCGCCACGATGAACAGCAGGAACGACATCATCCGGGTCTTGACGATGCCCCGGACGCCGTCGAGGCCGTACATGACGGTGATGGTGTCGATGAAGACGTTCACGGCGCGGGAGCCGGACCACAGGGCGAAGACGAAGCCGATGGAGATGACGTCGGGCCGGCCGCCCTTCATCACGTCGTGCAGGATCGGCTGGGTGATCTCCTTCACGCCCTTGTCGGACAGGACCGTCCGCGAGGCGTCGAGGATGTTGGTCTCCAGGCTGCGGATGGTGTGGGCGCCGGTCCAGGTGTCGACGTAGGCGAGCAGCCCGATGAGGCAGAGCAGCAGCGGCGGCACGGACAGCAGCGTGAAGAACGCCGCCTCGGCCGCCAGGCCCAGGATGCGGTACTCCATGCAGGAGTTGACGGTGTCCTTGAGCAACAGCCAGGCGGTCCTGCGCTTGGAGACGTTCCGGTAGAGGGCTCTGGCCCGGTGGAGGCGACCGGCGGGCCGCTCGGGGGGTTCACTTGCCTGCTGCACGACCCAAAGGTATCCGCAGCACGGGACCGCCCTCATCTTCCGGGCCGGGTGACCGCATCCGGCGCGCCCGGCGGCGCCGCTGTGCCACTCTGGAGGCCATCACCGCCGCCGTCCCGGGTAGGTTCCCCATCATGGCAGGCCTCTCCACCCACACCGTGACGAACCAGCCGCCCCCGCTGATCGGCTACGACGTCTTCACCGCCGACCGGGCCCTCGTGGCGGCCGTCGAGCGGCACACCGGTCCGGACGTGCTGGACGAGGTGCGCGCGGAGCTGTCCGCGCTGGGCCGCGCGGCGGGCTCGGCGCAGGTGCAGGAGTGGGGGACGCAGGCGAACGAGCACCCGCCCCGGCTGCGCACCCACGACCGGTACGGCCACCGGATCGACGAGGTCGACTTCCACCCGGCCTGGCACCGGCTGCTCGGCAAGGGCGTCTCGGCGGGCCTGACCGGAGCCTGGATCCGGCCGTCGGGGCACGTCCGCCGGGCCGCCGGGTTCCTGGTGTGGACGCAGGCCGAGGCGGGCAACTGCTGCCCGCTGTCGATGACGCACGCGGCCGTGCCCGCGCTGCGTACCGATCCGGCGCTCGCCGCCGTGTGGGAGCCGCGGCTGACGTCCACGGTCTACGACCGGGAGCTGCGGCCCGCCGAGCAGAAGGCCGGCGTGCTTTTCGGTATGGGCATGACCGAGAAGCAGGGCGGCAGCGACGTCCGCGCGAACACCACCGGGGCCCGGCCGCTCTCCGAGGCCGGCGCGTACACGCTGACCGGGCACAAGTGGTTCTGCTCGGCGCCGATGTCGGACGCGTTCCTGGTGCTCGCCCAGGCCCCCGAGGGCCTCACCTGTTTCCTGGTGCCGCGCGTGCTGCCCGACGGCAGCCGCAACGTCTTCCTCGTCCAGCGGCTGAAGGACAAGCTGGGCAACCGTTCGAACGCCTCCGCCGAGGTGGAGTTCGCCGGCACCTGGGCCCGCCGGGTGGGTGACGAGGGCCGCGGGGTGCGGACGATCATCGAGATGGTCGCGGCGACGAGGCTGGACTGCGCGCTGGGCTCGGCGGGCCTGATGCGGCAGGCGGTGGCGCAGGCGATCCACCACTGCACCCACCGGGAGGCCTTCGGCGGCCGGCTGCTCGACAAGCCGCTGATGCGCAATGTCCTCGCCGACCTCGCGCTGGAGTCCGAGGCCGCGACCACGCTCGCACTCCGGCTCGCGGCCGCGTACGACGACGGCGGCGAGCAGGAGCGTGCCTTCCTGCGGCTGGCGGTACCGGCCGCCAAGTACTGGATCACCAAGCGCTGTGCGCCCGTCGCGGTGGAGGCCGCGGAGTGCCTGGGCGGAAACGGTTACGTCGAGGAATCGGGTCTGCCCCGGCTGGTACGGGAATCGCCGCTGAACTCCGTCTGGGAGGGCGCCGGAAACGTCCAGGCGCTGGACGTGCTCCGGGCGCTGCAGCGGGAGCCGGGCGCGCTGGACGCCTGCCTGACCGAGATCGGCCGGGCACACGGCGCCGATCACCGCCTCGACCGCGCGGTGAAGGACCTGTTCACCGAACTCGCCGACCTGAGCGACATCGAGGGCCGCGCCCGCCGCCTGGTGGAACGCCTCGCCCTGGCCCTCCAGGGCTCCCTGCTGGTCCGCTTCGCCCCACCGGAGGTAGCAGACGCTTTCTGCGCCTCACGGTTGGGCGGCGACCACGGCGCATCGTTCGGCACTCTGCCAACGAGCCTGGATCTGGAAACCGTTGTGGAACGGGCACGCCCGATTTCTTGAGACGGGCTGCGCTGTCCTCCCCCAAGGGGCGCCCACCAGGCACCCCGTGCCGCGAGAGCCGGCCAGGCCCCCGGCAGGGGTGGTGCTGCGCCGACACGGCACCACCCCCACCACCTGGGCCCGTTGAGCCCGTGGACGCGACAAGTCTCGGCCACCCTCCGACCGTCCACCAGGGTTGCAAGGGGTTGCAACTTGTCGGGGCACGTGCGCGGAGTGTGTGCCTCCGGCCTGTCCGGAACGGCAGTATGAGAGGCACAGCCGGACCGGAAACCGCTGTCCGGACGGCTTGACAACTCTGTTCGACGCCCTTTCCGGGAGGACCCCCGTGGCGAACCCGCCGATGAACGTGGCGCGCCTGGCCGCCGTGGACGCGACACAGGCGGCGCGGCTGCTGAGCGAGGTGCGCGACGCCACGCTTGCCGGCCGACGTGCGAGGGTCGCGCCCCGGCCGGTGATCGAGCAGTCCTGGGGACGGATGCTGCGCAGCGGTGTCGATCCCGACCGCGACTTCAGATCCGGTCTGCTGCCCTTGGAGGAAGTGCGGCGGCGGCGCGAGGAGTCACCGCTCAGGCATGTCCTGCCGGTGCTGCGTGAGGGTCTGCTTTCGGTCGCCGATGTGGCCCAGCACATCATGGTCGTCGCGGACGCCGACGGGCGGGTGCTGTGGCGGGAGGGAGCCCCGCCGGTGCTGCGCAAGGCGGACGGCCTCGGCTTCGAACTCGGCGCGGACTGGCGGGAAGACGTCGTCGGCACCAACGGGGTGGGCACTCCGGCGGTCGTCAGGCGGCCCGTACAGGTTTTCGCCGCCGAGCACTTCGTCCGCTCGCACACCTCGTGGACCTGCACGGGCGCGCCGATCACCGACCCCAGGGACGGGCGGCTGATCGGTGTCGTGGACGTCAGCGGTCCGCTGGAGACGATGCATCCGGCGACTCTCGCCTGGGTGGACTCGGTGGCCAAGCTGGCCGAGGCGCGGCTGCGGGAGCTGCATGTGAACGCGCTGGAGCGGCTGCGGTCGGTGGCGGCTCCGGTGCTGGCCCGGCTGGACGGGCGGGCGCTGGTGGTGGACCGGGACGGCTGGACGGCGGCCGTGTCGGGGATGCCGTACGTGCGGCGCGTCGCGCTGCCCAAGTCGCTGGTGCCGGGCCGCCGGTGGCTGCCGTCACTGGGTTCGTGCGCGGTGGAGCCGCTGGCCGGGGGCTGGTTGCTGCGGGCGGCCGAGGAACCGCTCGGCACGGCCACGCGAATCGTGCTGGACCTGGCCGGGCCGGGCCGCAGTACGCTGACGGTCTCCGGGTCCGCGGGGTCGTGGTCGCGTGAACTCAGTCCGCGGCACGCCGAGTTGCTGTATCTGCTCGCCGCCCACCGGTCCGGCCGCGGTGCGGCGGCGCTGGCCGGCGATCTGTTCGGGGATCCCTCACGCACTGTGACGGTACGGGCTGAGATGTCCCGGATCCGGCGGTATTTCGGGGAGCTTCTCCAGCACCGGCCGTATCGTTTTCGCGAGGACGCGGAGATCGAGGTGCTGCTCCCCGACGACCCATGTGACCTGCTGCCTTCCTCCACGGCACCGGCGATCACGCGGAGGCGGACGGCCGCGCGGGGCGGCGGGCCCGCGGCTCGATGAGCGTGTCTTCCACCGATGTGCGGGGTCTTCGCCCTGCGCGGGCTGTTACTGCCGTAGCATCCCCTAGGGGCCTCCCCGGTCGGCCACGGCGCCAACGTACGGATGATCAGGTGCAGTTGGACCGCCGGCGGCCGACGCGCACCGGCGGCGAAGGAGCCCTGGAAGAGGGGACGAGATGAAGCATCGCGGCAGACATCGCCGGCACAGACGGGGCGCTGCGCTGCGCGCGGTCCTGACCGGGACCGCGCTGGCGCTCACCGCGGCCGCCACTCTGATCAGCGTCTCCCAGGCGGACGTCACCGACAGCCCCGGAGCGCTCAGGCCGCTCTCCTCCCCCACTCAGACCGGCGGGCTGCGGCTCCAGGAGCGGCTGGTGCCCGCCCGCGCACTGAACCGGCTCTCCGCCGCGATGGGCGCTCCGGTGGGGGTGGACGCCGTCCTGGCGAGCGCCGACCACAGGATGCGTGAGTCCGCCGACTGCTCCTCCGCCGACCGCGCGTCCCTGCCCGTCGCCCCGGCCGCCACGCGCTCCTACTGCTGGGACCCTGCCGACTCTGCCGGCACGGCCTGGCGGCCGGCGTCGGTGACCACCTCCGGGGACGCGGACGACGACGGTGTCTGGGGCGCCCACCGGGTCGTCCTCGCCGGCTGGACCCACAGCGCGGCCACCGACCGAACCGACGAGCGGGGTCTGGCCAGGGTCGCGTTCGTGAACGCCGACGACCCCGCCCGGCTCGCCTACCGCTGGGTGCTGCTGGTGGTGCCGGTCGACGGCGGCCGTGACTACCGGGGGCTCGACTCCGCGATCTCCGGGATGGTCTGGTATCAGGACAAGCTGCTGGTCACCGCCAGGACCGGCAGCGCCGAGGCACTGTACGTCTACGACCTCGGCCGGATCCAGCGCACCAGCGTGGACGGGCCCGCGATCGGCCGGGTGCCCGGCGGCTGGTCCGCCGACGGCTACCGGTATGTGATGCCCGCGGTCGGCTCGTACCACTTCGTCGCGGGCCGCTGCGCCCGCTCCGGGCCGCCCTGTCCCGGAGCGCTCGCCCTCGACCGGGGCACGGTGCCCGACAGCCTGGTCGCCGCGGAGTGGACCGCGCCGGACGGGGACCGGAACGCGCGGCTGTGGCGGTACGCGTTCAGCACGGATCCCGCGCGCGGCGGCCTGCTCGCCGCGGATGCCGCGGGGCGGGTGCAGGCGGTGGAGGCGTACCGGACGCGGGCGGCCGGGATCCGGGGCGTGCTGTCGTACCGGCAGCCCGGGGCGGAACAGCCGTCCTGGTATGTGGGACATCTGCCCGGCTCAGGGGACGGGCACGGCGGCCTGTGGCGGCAGGACTCCAGGGGAGCGAAGGCCGCGCACTGCGGCGCGGACGCCTCACACCGCTGCTGGGCGCAGTCGGCCGGGTCGCTGTCCTACTGGCAGGAGACCGGCGAGGTGTGGTCCCTGTCGGACCGCATGCTCTTCGCCATACCTCTGCCAGACCTTGACCGCGCCCTGAGCTGACCGGACCGTCGCCGACCGGGTCCGGCCACCGGACCGCCCCGGCCACCGCTTTGCCGGTTCAGCCGCCCCGGCCTCCGCTGAGCCGGGACGGCCGCCGCGGCCGGCCCGGGCCCGGGCCGGCCGATCGACAGACCGGCTGTCGGGATGATTCCCTGGCCCGCATGAGCAGTGTTCCTGTCACCACGTGGTCCCTGGCGCAGACCTCGCCGGACGATCTGCTGGCCGCCGCCGCGCCCGAGGGCGACGTCCGGGTCGTCCGTGCCGAGGTGCCCTCCCCCGAGTTCAGCCGCTTCCTGTACACGTCGGTCGGTGGCGACCTGCGCTGGACCGACCGGCTGGGGTGGACGTACGCCCGGTGGCAGGAGCATCTGGACCGGCCCGGCGTGGAGACCTGGGTGGCCTACGACCGGGAAACCCCGGCCGGCTTCGTGGAACTGGACCCGCAGGACGAAGGTGTCGTCGAGATCGTCTACTTCGGTCTGCTGCCTGCCTTCCGGGGCCGGCGCATCGGCGGGCATCTGCTGTCGTACGGAACGGCCCGCGCCTGGGACCTGGCCGAGCGGTGGCCGCAGCGGACGCCGACGAAGCGGGTGTGGCTGCACACGTGCAGTCTCGACGGCGAGTTCGCCATGGACAACTACCTGCGGCGCGGCTTCAAGCTGTTCGACACCAAGGTCGAGCTGGAGCCCGACGTGGCGGCGCCGGGGCCGTGGCCCGGGGCGCACCCCGCCTGATAGCCCGTCCGACCTGGCGGGACAAGCCCTCCCGCAGCGTATGTGAGCGACGACACCCTTGTTCCACATTCCGGGACAAGGGTGTCCGCATCTTGGATAAAGCTGGACTGTGTCCAGATCGCCGTGACACGCTTCCGTCATGTCTGGAACTGGAATTGCCTTGGTGAGTCGGCGGCACGTCGACCTCGGCCGCATGTCCAGCGCCATCTGTCCGGCGAGCTGAGCCCCCAGCACCGCCGCGAACCCCCGTACCTGATTCTCCTTGCGCAAGGACGCGCACGCCTGCCCGCGTGCGCGCATCTGTGCAGGTCAGAGCTGATTCCCACCGGTCCCGAAGGACGTAGAACCATGGCCGCCACTCCACCGAACCCCGCCGCCTCCGCGCCCCGCCGCAAGGTGAGCCGTCACCGTGGTGAGGGTCAGTGGGCCGTGGGGCACTTCACCCCGCTCAACGGCAACGAGCAGGTCAAGAAGGACGATGACGGTCTCAATGTGCGGACACGCATTGAGACGATCTACTCCAAGCGCGGCTTCGACTCGATCGACCCCAGCGACCTGCGCGGCCGGATGCGCTGGTGGGGGCTGTACACCCAGCGCAAGCCCGGGATCGACGGCGGCAAGACCGCGGTCCTGGAGCCGGAGGAGCTGGACGACCGCTACTTCATGCTGCGGGTCCGCATCGACGGCGGTGCGCTCACCACACAGCAGCTGCGGGTCATCGGCGAGATCTCCCAGGAGTTCGCGCGCGGCACCGCGGACATCACCGACCGGCAGAACGTCCAGTACCACTGGATCCGGATCGAGGACGTGCCCGAGATCTGGGACCGGCTGGAAGGCGTCGGCCTGTCGACCGTCACCGCCTGCGGTGACACCCCGCGTGTGATGATCGGCTCTCCGGTGGCGGGCATCGCCGAGGACGAGATCATCGACGGCACACCGGCGCTGGAGGAGATGAAGCGCCGCGTCCTGAACAACAAGGCGTACTCGAACCTCCCGCGCAAGTTCAAGACGGCCATCTCGGGTTCGCCGCTGCTGGACGTGGTGCACGAGATCAACGACGTGGCGTTCGTCGGCGTACGGCACCCCGAGCACGGGCCGGGCTTCGACGTGTGGGTGGGCGGCGGCCTGTCCACCAACCCCAAGCTGGGCGTGCGGCTCGGCGCCTGGGTGCCGATCGACGAGGTCCCGGACGTCTACGAGGGCGTCGTCTCGATCTTCCGTGACTACGGCTACCGCCGGCTGCGCAACCGCGCCCGGCTGAAGTTCCTCGTCGCCGACTGGGGCGCGGAGAAGTTCCGGCAGGTGCTGGAGGACGAGTACCTGGGCGGACGCAAGCTGATCGACGGGCCCGCCCCCGAGCAGCCGGTCCAGCAGTGGCGCGACCACATCGGTGTGCACCGGCAGAAGGACGGCCGGTTCTACGTCGGTTTCGCGCCGCGCGTCGGCCGCGTCGACGGCGCCACGCTGACGAAGATCGCCGATCTCGCGGAGGCGCACGGCTCGGGCCGGGTGCGGACCACCGTCGAGCAGAAGATGATCGTCCTCGACGTCGAGCAGGACAAGGTCGACTCGCTGGTCGAGGGGCTGGAGGCGCTGGACCTCACCGCCCGGCCGTCCTCCTTCCGGCGCGGCACCATGGCCTGCACCGGCATCGAGTTCTGCAAGCTCGCGATCGTCGAGACCAAGCAGCGCGGCGCCACGCTGATCGACGAACTGGAGCGCCGCCTGCCGGACTTCGACGAGCCGATCACCATCAACCTCAACGGCTGCCCCAACGCCTGCGCCCGTATCCAGGTCGCGGACATCGGTCTCAAGGGCCAGCTGGTCCTCGACGACCGGGGCGAGCAGGTCGAGGGCTACCAGGTGCACCTCGGCGGCGCGCTCGGCCTGGAGCCGGGCTTCGGCCGCAAGGTGCGCGGTCTGAAGGTCACCGCGGACGAACTGCCCGACTACATCGAGCGGGTGCTCAAGCGGTTCCAGGCGGAGCGCGAGGACGGCGAGCGGTTCGCCGCCTGGGCTTCTCGCGCTTCAGAGGAGGCACTGTCGTGAGCGAGCGGGCCGCACCTTTCTACTGCCCCTACTGCGGCGACGAGGACCTCCGGCCGAGCGAGGCTCTGGAAGGCGGCCACGGCGCCTGGGAATGCGCGGCATGCAACCGCGCCTTCCAGCTGAAGTTCCTCGGGCTGCTCGCCCGGGGCCTTCAGCGAGCCGACAACGGAGGGGACGAGCGGATATGACGACGGCTGAGGAACAGCAGCGTACGGCCGGGGAGTTGAAGGCGCTCGCCGAGCAGGCGGGCCGTGACCTGGAGGACGCCTCCGCGCTGGAGATCCTGCAGTGGGCGGTCGACACCTTCGGCGCGAAGTTCTGCGTCACCTCGTCCATGGAGGACGCCGTGGTCGCCCATCTCGCCTCGCGCGTGCTCAAGGGCGTGGACGTCGTCTTCCTCGACACCGGCTACCACTTCCCGGAGACCATCGGGACCCGCGACGCCGTCGAGGCCGTGATGGACGTCAACGTCATCACCCTCACGCCGAAGCAGACGGTCGCCGAACAGGACGCGGAGTACGGCCCGAAGCTGCACGACCGCGACCCGGACCTGTGCTGCAGGTTGCGCAAGGTACAGCCCCTGGAAGAGGGGCTGAAGGGCTACCAGGCGTGGGCGACGGGCCTGCGCCGCGACGAGTCCCCGACCCGGGCGAACACCCCGGTCGTCGGCTGGGACGAGAAGCGGCAGAAGGTCAAGGTCTCCCCGATCGCCCGCTGGACCCAGGACGACGTGGATGCCTACGTCGCCGAACACGGCGTCCTCACCAACCCGTTGCTCATGGACGGCTACGCCTCGATCGGCTGCGCCCCGTGCACACGCAGGGTCCTGGAGGGCGAGGACGCGCGCGCCGGCCGCTGGGCCGGGCGGGCCAAGACCGAGTGCGGGCTGCACGGATGACGACCGATCAGATTCAGGAGAACGACGTGACCACCGGAGCCACCGTCTGGCTCACGGGTCTGCCGAGCGCCGGCAAGACCACCATCGCGTACGAGCTGGCGGGCCGGCTGCGCGCCGAGGGCCACCGCGTCGAGGTGCTCGACGGCGACGAGATCCGCGAGTTCATCTCGGCGGGCCTCGGCTTTTCGCGCGAGGACCGGCACACCAACGTGCAGCGCATCGGCTTCGTCGCCGAACTGCTGGCCCGCAACGGGGTCAAGGCGCTGGTACCGGTGATCGCGCCGTACGCGGACAGCCGGGACGCGGTGCGGAAGCGGCACGCGGAGAACGGGACGTCGTACCTGGAGATCCATGTCGCGACCCCCGTCGAGGTCTGCAGCGTGCGCGATGTGAAGGGGCTGTACGCCAAGCAGGCCGCGGGCGACCTCAAGGGGCTCACCGGGGTCGACGACCCGTACGAGGAGCCCGAGACGCCGGATCTGCGGATCGAGTCGCAGCACCAGACCGTGCAGGAGTCCGCGGCGTCGGTGTACGCCCTGCTGAGTGAGAGGGGACTGGCATGACGACCGTCGCCAAGGCCGCGACGGGCGGCGAGGGCACGGAGAGCCCGTACGCCCTGTCGCACCTGGACGCGCTGGAGTCCGAGGCGGTGCACATCTTCCGCGAGGTGGCGGGCGAGTTCGAGAACCCGGTGATCCTGTTCTCCGGCGGCAAGGACTCGATCGTCATGCTGCACCTGGCGCTGAAGGCCTTCGCCCCGGCTGCCGTGCCGTTCTCGCTGCTTCATGTGGACACGGGACACAACTTCCCGGAGGTCCTTGAGTACCGGGACCGTGTGGTCGCCGCACATGGGCTGCGCCTCCATGTGGCGTCCGTCCAGGACTACATCGACCGGGGTGTGCTCAAGGAACGTCCCGACGGCACCCGTAACCCGCTGCAGACCCTTCCCCTGACGGAGAAGATCCAGAGCGAGCGGTTCGACGCGGTCTTCGGCGGCGGCCGCCGGGACGAGGAGAAGGCCCGCGCCAAGGAGCGGGTGTTCTCGCTGCGCGACGAGTTCTCCCAGTGGGACCCGCGCCGCCAGCGCCCCGAGCTGTGGAACCTGTACAACGGCCGGCACGCCCCCGGCGAGCACGTCCGGGTCTTCCCGCTGTCCAACTGGACCGAGCTGGACGTGTGGCAGTACATCGACCGTGAGGGCATCGAGCTGCCGCAGATCTACTTCGCGCACGAGCGCGAGGTGTTCCAGCGGGGCGGCATGTGGCTGACGGCCGGCGAGTGGGGCGGGCCCAAGGACGGCGAGCGTGTCGAGAAGCGGCTCGTGCGCTACCGCACGGTCGGTGACATGTCCTGCACGGGCGCCGTCGACTCCGACGCCACCACGCTGGACGCCGTGATCGCCGAGATCGCCGCCTCCCGGCTCACCGAGCGCGGTGCGACCCGCGCCGACGACAAGCTGTCCGAGGCCGCGATGGAAGACCGCAAGCGCGAGGGGTACTTCTAAGCATGAGCACGACCACGACCGAGGCACTCTCGGCCACCACCCTGCTGCGGTTCGCCACCGCCGGCTCCGTCGACGACGGCAAGTCCACGCTCGTCGGGCGGCTGCTGCACGACTCCAAGTCGGTTCTCGCCGACCAGCTGGAGGCCGTGGAACGGGCCTCCGCGAGCCGCGGCCAGGATGCCCCGGACCTCGCGCTGCTCACCGACGGCCTGCGCGCCGAGCGGGAGCAGGGCATCACCATCGACGTGGCGTACCGCTACTTCGCCACGCCCCGGCGCCGGTTCATCCTGGCCGACACGCCCGGCCATGTGCAGTACACCCGCAACATGGTCACCGGTGCCTCGACGGCCGAGCTGACCGTGATCCTCGTCGACGCCCGCAACGGCGTGGTGGAGCAGACCCGCCGGCACGCGGCGATCGCGGCCCTGCTGCGGGTCCCGCACGTCGTGCTCGCGGTCAACAAGATGGACCTCGTCGGGTACGAGGAGCACGTCTTCGCCGCGATCGCCGAGGAGTTCACGGCGTACGCGATCGAGCTGGGCGTCCCCGAGGTCACCGCGATCCCGATCTCGGCGCTGGCCGGTGACAACGTGGTGGAGCCGTCCGCGAACATGGACTGGTACGGCGGCCCGACCGTCCTGGAACACCTGGAAACCGTTCCCGTCAGCCATGATCTGGCGCACTGCCACGCCCGGCTGCCCGTGCAGTACGTGATCCGGCCGCAGACCGCCGAGCACCCGGACTACCGGGGCTACGCGGGCCAGATCGCGGCCGGCACCTTCCGGGTCGGCGACGAGGTCACGGTCCTGCCGTCGGGGCGGACCACGCGGATCTCGGGCATCGACCTGCTGGGCGAGCCGGTGGACGTGGCATGGACGACGCAGTCGGTGACGCTGCTGCTGCAGGACGACATCGACGTCTCGCGCGGTGACCTGATCGTGCCGACGAAGGACGCGCCGGCGACCACACAGGACGTGGAGGCGACCGTCTGCCATGTGGCCGACGAGCCGCTGACCGTCGGCCACCGGGTGCTGCTCAAGCACGGCACCCGCACGGTCAAGGCGATCGTCAAGGACATCCCGTCCCGGCTGACGCTGGACGACCTGTCCCTGCACCCGCACCCGGGCCGGCTCGTGGCCAACGACATCGGCCGCGTGAAGATCCGTACCGCCGAGCCGCTGCCGGTCGACTCCTACGCCGACTCGCGCCGCACCGGTTCCTTCATCCTGATCGACCCGAGCGACGGCACCACGCTGACCGCGGGCATGGTCGGCGAGTCGTTCGCCTCCCCCGAGCCGGTCAAGGACGAGTCCGAAGACGACGGCTGGGACTTCTGAGCATGAAGACGAACGACGTCTACTCGACGTTCGCGAAGGAGGGCGGCCGCATCGGCAGCGGCGCCCTCGGCAGCGGGCAGGGCGGAGTGGCGCGATGTGTGCGGTGACGTACGCGCACCGCTTGCGCGCCCCGTCCCCCCACCCGGTGTCGTCCCGGAAACGACGAAGACCCCCTGCCGAACTCCCGGCCACGACCTGAGAGACCGTGACCGCCGGGCCAACGAGAGGAAACCCTCCCGTGCCTGCCAACCGCTCCAAGCTGTTCCGCCGCGGCATCGCCGCGCTCGCCGCACTCCCCCTGCTCACTCTTGCAGCCTGCGGCTACGGGTCCGAGTCCAAGAACGACGACACCGCCAAGATCGCCGCCGGGGCCAAGAAGATCGACGGACTCGGCTCCGTCAAGATCGGTTACTTCGGCAACCTGACGCACGCCACCGCCCTGATCGGCAACCAGAAGGGCTTCTTCCAGAAGGAACTGGGCGCCACCGAGGCCAAGTACCAGCTCTTCAACGCCGGCCCGTCCGAGATCGAGGCCCTGAACTCGGGCTCCCTCGACATCGGCTGGATCGGCCCCTCCCCGGCGATCAACGGCTACACCAAGTCCGACGGCAAGAGCCTGCGCATCATCGGCGGTTCGGCGTCCGGTGGGGTCAAGCTGGTCGTCGACCCGAAGAAGATCAAGTCCCTGAAGGACGTCAAGGGCAAGAAGATCGCCACCCCGCAGCTCGGCAACACGCAGGACGTGGCGTTCCTCAACTGGGTGGCCTCGCAGGGCTGGAAGGTCGACGCGCAGAGCGGCAAGGGTGACGTGTCGGTCGTCCGCACGGACAACAAGGTGACCCCGGACGCCTTCAAGTCCGGCTCCATCGACGGCGCCTGGGTGCCGGAGCCGACCGCGTCCAAGCTGGTCGCCGAGGGCGGCAAGGTGCTGCTGGACGAGTCGTCGCTGTGGCCGGACAAGAAGTTCGTGATCACGAACATCGTCGTGCGGCAGGCGTTCCTCAAGGAGCACCCGAAGGCGGTCGAGGCCGTGCTGAAGGCCTCCGTCGAGGCCAACAAGTGGATCAACGCCAACCCGGACCAGGCGAAGGCGGCGGCCAACAAGCAGCTGGAGGCGGACTCCGGCAAGGCGCTGCCGGCGAAGGTCCTGGACCCGGCGTGGAAGTCCATCCAGTTCACGAACGACCCGCTGGCGGCCACCCTCGACAGCGAGGCGCAGCACGCCGTGAAGGCCGGCCTGCTGGAGAACCCGAAGCTGGACGGGATCTACGACCTCACGCTCCTGAACAAGGTCCTCAAGGCCGAGGGCGGCAGCAGCGTCAGCGACGCCGGGCTCGGCGTCAAGTAACCCCCGTAGCCGATGAGTTCCCAGGAGGTGACGACCATGGCCACGACCTTCGCCAAGGCCGCCGAGTCGGTCGAGCACGCGGCGCGCATCGAGCACGTCTCGAAGTCCTTCGCGGTACCCGGTGGACAGCAGCTCGTCCTGGACGACATCAGCCTCGATGTCGCTCCGGGCGAGTTCGTCACCCTCCTGGGGGCCTCGGGCTGCGGCAAGTCGACGCTGCTGAACCTGGTGGCCGGGCTGGACCAGCCCTCCGCCGGCAGCATCACGACCGACGGGCGTCCGGCCCTGATGTTCCAGGAGCACGCCCTGTTCCCGTGGCTGACCGCGGGCAAGAACATAGAACTCGCCCTGAAGCTCGGCGGCGTCGCGAAGAACGAGCGGCGCGACCGGGCCGAGGAACTGCTCGAACTCGTGCGGCTCCAGGGCGCGTACGGCAAGCGGGTGCACGAGCTGTCCGGTGGGATGCGCCAGCGGGTCGCCATGGCCCGGGCGCTGGCCCAGGACAGCCGGCTGCTGCTGATGGACGAGCCGTTCGCGGCGCTGGACGCGATCACCCGTGACCTGCTGCACGACGAGCTGACCCGGATCTGGGCGGAGACGGGCCTGTCCGTCCTGTTCGTGACGCACAACGTCCGCGAGGCGGTGCGGCTCGCGCAGCGTGTCGTACTGCTGTCCTCCCGCCCGGGCCGGGTGGCACGGGAGTGGCAGGTGGACATTCCGCAGCCGCGGCGCATCGAGGACGCGCCGGTCGCCGAACTGTCCCTTGAGATCACCGAAGTCCTGCGTGGGGAGATCCGCCGCCATGGCCAGCACTGACACGACCAAGGCCGTCCTGCAGGACGCCGCGAGCGTCGAGGCGGGCCTGGACGCCCTGGAGTCCGGTGTCGTCGGGCGGACCCCGTTCCGGCAGACGTTCGGCAACAAGATCCTGCCTCCCCTCGTCGCCACCCTGGTGGTGCTGGTGGTGTGGCAGGCGCTGATCTCCTTCAAGATCGTCGACGATCCGACGAAGCTGCCCTCCCCCGCCGACGTGGGCAACGAGTTCAAGGACGCCTGGCTGCAGGGCAAGCTGCTCGGCTACATCTGGACCAGCGTCTCCCGGGGCCTGCTGGGCTTCCTGTTCGCGCTGGCCATCGGCACTCCGCTGGGGCTGCTGGTGGCCCGGGTGAAGTTCGTGCGCGCCGCGATCGGCCCGGTGCTGTCCGGTCTGCAGTCGCTGCCGTCGGTGGCGTGGGTGCCGCCGGCCGTGATCTGGCTGGGCCTGGACAACTCGATGATGTACGCGGTGATCCTGCTCGGCGCCGTCCCCTCCATCGCCAACGGCCTGGTGTCCGGCATCGACCAGGTGCCGCCGCTGTTCCTGCGCGCCGGCCGCACGATGGGGGCGACGGGGCTGAAGGGCGCCTGGCACATCGTCCTGCCGGCCGCGCTGCCGGGCTATCTGGCGGGTCTGAAGCAGGGCTGGGCCTTCTCCTGGCGTTCGCTGATGGCCGCGGAGATCATCGCCTCCTCGCCCGACCTGGGCATCGGCCTGGGCGCGCTGCTGGAGAACGGCCGCAACGCCAGCTCCATGTCCATGGTGTTCGAGGCGATCTTCCTGATCCTGTTCG
The DNA here is from genome assembly GCF_055572255.1 of Streptomyces sp. NPDC030799. NCBI lineage: Bacteria > Bacillati > Actinomycetota > Actinomycetes > Kitasatosporales > Streptomycetaceae > Streptomyces > Streptomyces sp. NPDC030799. Next base: position 461,213 of record NZ_JBVIDS010000004.1, read on the forward strand.
TCGGCATCGCCATCGACCTGCTGATCTTCAGCCCGCTGGAGCGGTGGGTGCTGCGCAGCCGCGGCCTGCTGGTGAAGGGCTGAGACACACCATGCACCGTCCGGTCCCCCCCGTCCTCGTGGTCGTCGCCCACGGCAGCCGTGACCCGCGGCACGCGGCGACCGTGCACGCCCTCGTGGAGCGGGTACGGTCGCTGCGGCCCGGGCTGCGCGTGGAGACCGGCTTCCTGGACTTCAACGTCCCGTCGGTGCAGGGGGTGCTGGAGTCCCTGGCGGCCGAGGGCGTACGTGACGTCGTGGCCCTCCCTCTCCTGCTGACCCGCGCCTTCCACGCCAAGGCGGACATCCCGGCCGTGCTGCGGGACGCGCCGCCCCGGCTGCGGATCCGCCAGGCGGACGTGCTCGGCCCCTCCCCGCTGCTGCTGACGGCGCTGGAACGGCGGCTGTACGAGGCGGGGCTGACACCCGCCGACAAGTCCTCGACCGGGGTCGTGCTGGCCTCGGCGGGGTCCTCCGACCCGGAGGCGATCGCAGTGATCGCCGACATCGCGCGGGAGTGGTGGCACACCGGTTGGTGCGCCGTGCGGCCTGCGTTCGCCTCCGCCGGTTCTCGCGCGGGATTCCCCCGCACCGAGGACGCCGTGGCCGAGCTGCGCGCCCTCGGCTGCGAGCGGGTCGCCGTCGCGCCGTACGTCCTGGCCCCCGGTTTCCTGCCGGACCGTATCGCGCGGGGCGCGGCGGGGGCCGACGTGCTGGCCGACGTGCTGGGACCGGCGCCCGAGGTGGCGCGGGCACTGCTGGAACGCCACGACGCGGCATGCCGGCCGGTGCTGGCGGCCCTGGGCGCCTGACCGTTTCGGCCCGCCCCGGCAGACCCTGCCGGCAACGCCCAGAGCCCTGCCGGAACCGCCGCCGGGCCCACCCGGACCCACCGGCGGCGCGCTCGCCGGCCACCGCGTCAGACCGTGCATCCGCGTCCGACCGTGCCGGTCCGCGTCAGACCGTGCCGCTGCGGGCCGGTCCGAAACGGGCCTCGGCGGCGGGGCCGCGGAGGCCGGTCACAGGCCGAGTGCGTGCGTGAGCTGCTGGGTGAAGGTGAGGCTTCCGGTGCCGGCCCCCGCCGCGACGGCGACGGTCTCCAACGCGGTGCGGATCCGCCCCCTGTTGGGCGGCAGGCCGTCCTCGGCGGACAGCGCCAGCTCGGCCTGGATGCTCTCCCCGCACCCCGCCAGCCCCGGGTACTCGGCGCGCAGTGCCTGGGTGAGCCGCTCGGCGACGGCCATGAGGGTCTCCAGGTCGGGTGTGCCGTTCTTGGTGTCGATACGGCTGTAGTCGCCGAAGCCGGCCGGGCCGTTGAGGTGTCCGAAGTTGTAGGTGCTCATGTCCTGTCCTCGCTTGTGGCCCGAACGGGCCCTCGGGGGTGGGGCGTTGGCCCTGACTGGCCGAAGATGCCGGGATGGCTGACGTTACCGATGTTGTGGGTGTGCGTGCTGCCGAGGACGGGGAGCCGGTGCGTCATCCACGGCCCCCGCGGTCCGCAGAGGCTCGCCGGGCTGCGTGGCACTTGGGCGTCCGGATCGATGACGTCCGAAAATCGCCACCCGTCCGGGTGACCGGTGTTCGTTGACCGGGTTCCCGGACACGGGCGTGAAGTGAGGCCGGTACGCGCGCGGAGAACGCCCCGTCGACGTCGCGAGCGCCGTCGCCGTCGTCGAGGTACACCGACGCGCACGGCCGCCGGGGCATTCCGTCGCCGCGGTACCGCGGCAGCACCGCCCATGGTGTGCCCGTCACGCTCATCCCGTCCCCCTCCGGCCGTCGGCGCGCTTCACCCTAGGGACAGCCCGAGGTGTTTGTCGCGAGGTTCGGCGAGCGCCGGCCTCGGGGGACGTGGGCGTGGTAGGGGCCGCCGCGCCCGGCGTTCCCCTGTGACGTCGGACCGCGGCGGCTTCTCGTTCTGCGCCGACCGCGGCTCCTGTGTCACACGATCGGTGAACTCATCGGATCCGACGGGCGTTTATCGGCCACCTCGCTTCCCGGTCAGTCGAAGCGGAGGGCGCCGGTGCGGGTGCGCTTGAGTTCGAAGAGTTCGGGGTGGCGGGCCAGTACGCGGAAGCTGTCGAAGAGTTCGGCCGCCTCGGCGCCGCGCGGTACGGCACGCAGCACGGGCCCGAACCACACCGTTCCGTCGATGTGAAGGGTCGGCGTCCCCACGTAGCCGCCCGAGTCCGGCTCGGTACCGGCCGTGTGACTGCGGCGTACCGCGTCGTCGTACGACGGGTCGTGGGCCGCGGCCGACAGCTCGGCGGGGAGCCCGAGTTCGGCGAGCGCCTCGGTGATCACCTGGTCGAAGTCCTTGGTGCCGCGTTCGTGGATCCGGGTGCCGAACGCGGTGTACAGGTCGCGCAGCACCGTCGCGCCGTGCCGTTCGGCGGCGGCCACGGCGACCCGCACCGGACCGATGGAGCGGTCCACCAAGTCCCGGTACCAGTCGGGCAGTTCGTTGCCCGTGTTGTGCAGGTACAGGCTCATCACCCGGAACCGGAGGTCGAGCGGGCGCAGCCGCTCGACCTCCAGCAGCCAGCGGGAGGTGATCCAGGCGAAGGGACAGGCCGGGTCGAAGAAGAAGTCGATCCGGGTCGGGGCGGGCTCGGTGTCCGGCTCGATGGCGGGCTCGGCGGCAGTGGCGGTGGCGGGCTCGGCGGTAACGGCAGTAGCGGCGGTGGCGCGGTACGTCATGACGGCGACGCTACTTATCCATTGGGGTGGCGTCCCGACCCAATCATCCCTCCGGCCATTGGTCCAATTCCTCGGGGTCACCGGCCTCCGCATGCCCGGCCGCCGGGTACTCCGGGTCCACGGCGGCGATCTCCGTCCCGCGCAGGCGTTCCGGCTCTGCCACGATGTCGATCCCGGTGATCCGGCCGTCCGTCCCGAAGGCGAAGGCCAGGACCAGGCGAGGCCGTCCGTGCTCCACCATGACCAGGCCGAACTCGCCGTCCAGCAGGGCGAGTCCGGTGATCCGGGCGCGGCCCATGGCCGCCATGGCGCCCTGGGCGACGGGTTCGGCACCCCGCACCGTGATCGGTTCCGGTGTGGGGACGACCAGCGCGTCGGCGTGCAGCACCACGTCCGGGTCGAGCAGGGCGACCAGGGCCGAGAAGTCGCCGCCCCGCGTGGCGGCCAGGAACGCCTCGACGGCCCGGCGGCGACGTACGGCGTCGGCGCCGGGCGCGGGCGGCCGGCCCTGGACGCGACGTCGGGCCCGGCTGGCCAGTTGCCGAGTGGCGGCCGGAGTCTTCTCGATCAGCGGAGCGATCTCCTCGAACGGCACGGCGAACATGTCGTGCAGCACGAAGGCGACCCGCTCGGCCGGGCCGAGGGTGTCGAGGACGACCAGCAGCGCGACTCCGATCTCGTCGGCCAGCAGCGCCTGACGGGCGGGGTCGCCCGCATCGGCGGAGACCGGCGGTGTGTCGTGAGCGCGGTCGCCGGACCGGTCGCAGGAGGCGTGGTCGTAGGCGTCGAGGAAGTCCTCACGCCGGTTGCGGCGGGCCCGCAGCAGGTTGAGGCAGACCCGCGTCACCACGGTGGTCAGCCAGCCGGTGGGGTTGCGCACCGCGTCGAGGTCGGCCTGCCGGGCCCGCAGCCAGGCCTCCTGCAGGGCGTCGTCGGCCTCGGCGGCCGAGCCGAGCAGCCGGTGGGCCACGGCCGTCAGATGCGGCCGGTCCGCCTCGAACCGCGCCGCGAGCCGCCGCTCGGAATCCCCTGTGAAGTCGTCCATTTCTCCCCGTCCCCCTCCGGCAAGCCCGGCGCGAGCGGCTCACGCCCGCCGGGGCCTACAGAACGCCAATCCGGCCGGAAGATCAACCGGCAAGACACATCGCCGCAGACCGGAAGGCACATCGCCGCAGACCGGCTGAACGGCCGTCAGCCGGCCGACCCCACCGCCTCCTCCGCCAGGCGGACCAGGTCCGCGGCCGGCATCGACCCGGGGGCCCGGCGCTCCCGGGCGAACCGGTTGGCAAGCCGCTGGAGCAGTTCGTTCAGCGGGGTCGGTACGCCGTGCAGCCGGCCCAGCAGGGCGATCTCCCCATTGAGGTAGTCGGCCTCGATGGTGCCGGTGCCGCGGGCGAGGGACTGCCAGGAGGAACCGCCGCCGCGTGGCGCCCAGGACAGCGGCACGAGGGTGACCTTGTCGCCGCGGGCGGCGCGCTCCTCCTCGGCGCCCGTGTACGCGATCCCGGCGGCGTCGAGGACGGCCGCCCCTTCCGCTCGCACGCGCGCGTACAGCGCCCGGGCGGGCTCGGTGTCGCGGGTTCCGGTCAGCGCCTCGATGGCGTTGCTGAGGTTCGCGAGCAGCTTGGCGTACTGCCAGCGGGCCACGTCGGGCACGACCGGTGCCTCGAAGCGGGCGTCCGCCAGATCGGCGGCGATCCGGCGGGCGGTGTCGTCGGTGCCGTGCGGAAGGCGGCCGAGGTGCAGGATGCCGGTGAGCGGGCTGCCGGCGGCGGAGACGACGCCGGGCCCCTCAAGGGCCGAGGGCAGCCAGACGCAGACGCCGTACACCTGCCGGAAGCGGCGCAGGGCCAGCCGTCCGCTCTCCACGCCGTTCTGCAGGCAGACGAGCGGCAGCCGTTCGGCCGCTGTGCCGCCGCCCATGACGGGCGCCTCGGCCCAGTTCTCCAGGGCGGCCATGGTGTCCTGCGTCTTCACGGCGAGGACGAGGACGTCGTCGGCGCGCAGTTCGCCGAGCGGGCCGGGCCCGTCGACGGCGGGCAGCCGGTACGTCAACTCCCCTTCCGGGACCCGCAGTCGCAGCCCGTGCTCGGCCAGTGCCGCCAGATGGCCGCCGCGTGCCACGAGGACGACCTCACGCCCGGCCTGGGCCAGCCGCCCCCCGACGGTCCCGCCGACCGCTCCCGCCCCGATGATGATGTAGCGCATGGATCAGAGCCTCGCACACCCGGGTCAGGCAGGCATGGGTGTGCGACCTTGCCCCTGGGGCATGGGGAAGCGTGCCGGACAATGCCCGCGCGCCGTTCCTCGGCCCGCGGACCGTCACGCTCCCGGAGCCGTCAGCTCGACCAGTTTGAGCACGGTGTTCCAGTTCCGGCTCGTGGCGATCAGGCCCTTGGTCAGGCGCGGGCGGGACAGGGCCTCGGCGAGCTTGGAGCGGCCGAGGCCCTCGGGGGCGTACAGGTACAGGCAGCGGTCGCCGAGGCGGAACTCCTCGGGGAGGTACGCGGCGGCGTCGATGTCCGCGTAGCGGTCCGGGGCGACCGGTGCGGAGAAGTAGGTGACGTGCAGCTGCCTGGGCTCCAGGTCGGCGGCCGGGAACGGGCAGGCCTCGGCGACGGCCTTCAGATAGGTGTGGTCGCGCACGAGCACGTCGACCGGGAAGCCGAACCGCTCCTCGATCGCCCGGCTCAACTCCGCCGCGAGCGACTCCTCGTCGCCGTGGCCGGTGGTGAACACGGCCTGGCCGCTCTGCAGATGGGTCCGCACGCCGGTGTGGCCGAGGCCGGTCAGCAGCGTACGCAGGTCGGCCATGGGCACCTTCTTGCTGCCACCGACGTTGATTCCGCGCAACAGCGCCGCGTAGGTCGTCATCCGGCCAGCGTAGAGCGGCCGTCGTGCCCCGTGGGGGTGGGCACGACGGCCGGGCCCGCGCAGGGCGGGACTGCGCGAAACTCTCGCCGATCGGCGGGTGCTGGATCAACCTCTACACGCACCTGTGACTTGTTCAACAAAACTTTGTAATCACAAACCGCCGCGCTGACGGCGGAACGGACAGCCCATGTCCTCCGGTGTGCGCCCCCGGTGCGAGAACCCCGAGACGCATCCCCGAGAAGTGCCCATAGGTGTAAGGGGCCACTGTCCTCCCCGGCGATGAGCGGCGGGCCGCCGAGTTCACCGGGCAGCACGACGAGCGGCGTTCGTCCGGCTCATACGGTCGAACTGCAACTAGCGCAGACGTGGCGGCAGGGGGCCGCCACCGCACAGAGGGGGAAGGCCCGCGATGGGGAACAGGGATGTGCGGGTGCGGGGGCTGGCCGCCCGTGCCGGCGGCTGGAGCGCCCGGCACCGCTGGGCGGCCGTCGGCATATGGGTGCTGTTCGTCGTGCTGGCGATGGGACTCGGCTCGGCGGCGGGCCGGGTCGACGTGGACGAGAGCAACCAGCTCAAGGGCGAGACGCACACCGCCGCCGAGATCATCGACGACGCGGGGATCAAGCAGCCTGCCGGGGAGACGGTCCTGATCCAGGCCAAGGACGGTGCCCTGACGGCGACTTCGGCCGAGTTCCGGGCCGCCGTCGCCGACGTGATCGAGGCCGTCAAGGGCACCGGGAAGGTCACGGCGGTGACCTCGCCCTACGACACCCGCACCGTCTCCCGGGACGGGCGCAGCGCGCTGGTGCGGTTCGACATGCGCGGCGATGCGAAAACGGCCGTCGACCGGGTCGAACCGGTGCTGAACGCGGTCGCCGGGGTGCAGAAAGCGCATGGTTCGCTGCGGATCGAGGAGATCGGCGGCGCCAGCATGCAGAAGCAGTACAAGGATGCCTTCGGGGACGACTTCCAGCAGGCCGAGTACTCGGCGGTGCCGGTGGCGCTCGGCATCCTGCTGATCGCCTTCGGGGCGCTGGTGGCGGCGCTGCTGCCGGTGGCCCTCGCGATCACCGCGATCATGGCGACGATGGGCCTGATGGGCCTCGTCAGCCATCTGCAGCCGATGAGCGACACCGCCAACTCCGTGATGCTGCTGGTAGGTATGGCCGTCGGCGTCGACTACTGCCTGTTCTATCTGCGCCGTGAGCGCGAGGAGCGGCAGGCCGGGCGGGACGCGGGCACCGCCCTGAGGATCGCCGCCGCCACCAGCGGCCGGGCGATCATCGTCTCCGGCGTCACGGTGTGCGTGGCGATGGCGGGCATGCTGTTCACGGGGCTCGCCGCGTTCGAGGCGATGGGCCTGGCCTCGCTGATGGTGGTCGCGGTCGCCATGGCCGGCTCGGTGACGGTGCTGCCGGCGCTGCTGTCGCTTCTCGGTGAGCGGGTCGAGAAGGGGCGGATTCCGTTCCTCGCGCGCCGGCGCGGCAGGCGGTCCCCGGACGAGGGCAGCCGGTTCTGGACGGCGGTCCTGCGCGGTGTGCTGGCCAGGCCGCTGGTCTCCGTCGTCGTGGCGGCCGGTGTGCTGCTGGCGATCGCGGCGCCCGCGCTCGGCATGAAGACACAACAGCTCACGCTGGACCAGGAGTTCGGCAAGTCACTGCCGATCGTGCAGACGTACGACCGCATCAACGACGCGTTTCCGGGTGGCAGCGAGCCGGCCCAGGTCGTCGTCAAGGCCGCGGACGTCAACGCCCCCGGCGTACGGCAGGCGCTGGCCGACTTCAAGAAGCAGGCCATCGCCTCGGGTGCCTCGCGCGGCCCGGTCGACATCAGGCTGTACGACGCGCAGAACGTGGCCCTGGTATCCGTGCCGCTGGTCGGCGGATCGGACATGGACCGGGCGGTCGAGAGCCTGGACAAGCTGCGCGACGAGGTACGGCCCGCCACGCTGGGCAAGGTCGACGGCGTGCAGGCGCCGATCACCGGGCAGGTCGCCGGCAACCACGACTTCAACGACCAGCTGCTCGGCTCCGTCGTCCCGGTCTTCGCGTTCGTCGTCGTCTTCGCCTTCCTGCTGATGCTGCTGTCGTTCCGCTCGCTGACCGTCGCGATCACGTCGATCGTGCTCAACCTGCTGTCGGTGGGTGCGGCGTACGGCATCCTCGTCGCCGTCTTCCAGCACGGCTGGGGTGCCTCGCTGGTGGGTGCCCAGGGGGTCGGGGCGATCGTGACCTGGCTGCCGCTGTTCCTCTTCGTGATCCTGTTCGGGCTGTCGATGGACTACCACGTGTTCGTCGTCTCCCGGATCCGCGAGGCCCGGATGCGCGGCCGCAGCACCACGGACGCGATCCGGCACGGCGTGGTCACCACGGCCGGTGTCGTCACCAGCGCCGCGGTCATCATGGTCGCCGTGTTCGCGATCTTCGGCACGCTGTCGATGCAGTCCATGAAGCAGATGGGTGTGGGCCTGGCCGCGGCGGTCCTGATCGACGCGACGGTCATCCGCGGAGTGCTGCTGCCGGCGGTGATGGCACTGCTCGGCGAGCGCAACTGGTACCTGCCGAAGTGGCTGCGCCGCCTGCCCGACCTCACCCACGACGAGGCGCCGGACGCGGTTGCCTCCCGGCCGGTGCGCGAGGAGGCGGAGCGGCTGCCGGTCTGATCCGGCGCACAACCCGCCGGGGCGGCCGGGACCGGGCGCGAGTGCGGGGGCGTGGGGCTGGCCGCACGGTTCCCCGCGCCCCTTCGGGGCGTTGCAGGTGGCCTACTCCCGCGCGCGGCCCTTCAGTTCCGCCTCGATCAGGTCCGCCGCCCGGAGCGTGCCGCCCTCCTCGGCCATCTCCGCCTGGATCTCCTTCAGACGGCGGGCCACTTCCGGATCGTCCACGAGGGCGAGCGCGGCATCACGGAGACGCTCACCGGTGGCCTCCTCGGTGTCCAGCCGCCGAGCGACGCCGAGTCCCTGCAGCATGTCGGCGTTGCCGAACTGGTCGACGGCCTGCGGGACGGCGATCATCGGCGTGGCGGTGGCCAGCCCTTCCTGGCTGCCGCCCGCGCCCGCGTGTGTGACGAACAGGTCGGCCTGCCGCAGGATCGCCAGCTGCGGTACCCAGCTGTGCACTTCCACGTTGTCCGGTACGTCGCCCAGCTCGGCGAGGTCCACGTGCCGGCCGACCTGGAGGACCAGGTGCCAGCCGGGCAGGCCGCCGAAGGCGCGGACGCATTCGCGGTAGAACGCGGGCTGCTTGGTGAAGGCCGAGCCCAGTGACACCAGCACGACCTTCCCGGCGGTGGCCGGCCGCTGCCACTCCCCCTGGTCGGAGCGGTCGCCCTGGCAGGCGCCGACGAAGGTGTACACGCGGGCGTCGACACGGTCGGCGTGCGGCTGCAGTGCCTTCGGGATGAGGACGATCGAGCGGGCCGGGCCGATGAAGGAGTCCGGGTGCTGAGTGATCCCGTTCTCCGTCAGCCAGGCCTCGAAGCGTGCGTAGTAGGCCTGCCCGCGCTCGGTCTTCCTCGGCTCGGCCCACAGCGGCTCCATGACCTCCTCCTCGTACCCCTGCCAGGCGACGAGGTTCGGGGAGAGGGAGACCGCCGGGACGCCCCAGCGGTGGGCCAGGACCCGGGCCGGGTACGAGGCGATGTCGTGCAGGACGAGGTCGGGTTCGTCGCCGGCGTAGGCCTCGATGAGCTGTGGGAGCGCCTGGATCGCGTCGGCCAGGAACGGCTCCACGTTGTCCAGCAGCGTGGTCCCCCAGGCCTCCGGGTCGGCGTCGGGTCCCGGCAGGGTCGAGGTGTACGGCACGGGCCGGGCCCCGGTGGCGGCCACCTTCTCGGCGAACACCGGCGGGACGGCGTACGTGACCCGGTGCCCCCGGGCGACGAGTTCACGGATCACCTCCAGGCTGGGGTTCACATGGCCGTGCGCGGCGATGGAGAACATGGCGATGTGGGCGGGAGCGGTCATGATGCACAACCTAGGCGAGACGAGACGTCTCGTTCAATGCGATTTCCGCTCGGTGGTCCGCGCTCAGCGCTGATAGCGGGCCAGGACCAGGTTGCCGTCCTGCACGAGGCGTCTGCGCAGCTCGGTGAGGCCGATCGCGCCGCTGTAGTACTCCTGGAAGGCCGGGGTGGCCACCTTGTCCTTCCACTCGGGATAGCCGCGCACGGACTGGGCGGGCGCCGGGCGCAGGTGCTCCGCCAGGGCCGCGCCGGTCGCCCAGCCGTTCTCCGCGGTGTGCAGGGCGGGGTCCTTCAGCGCCTGGGTGCCGGTGGGCAGCATCCAGTCGCCGAGCGCGAGACGGACCATGTTCCCCGGCCGCAGCAGGAAGCCGAGGAACGCGGCGGCCTCCTTCTTGTGCGGGCAGTCCGCGGAGACGGACAGGGTCTGCGGACTGACCCCCTGGGTGAGCCCGGCGGCGCCCGCCGGAGCGGGCAGCACCTCCCAGCGGAAGCCCTTCGGGGCCTGCTGCACGATCTGCTGACGGTAGGAGAAGCCCAGCGGGACCATCGCGTACCGGCCGCCGAAGAAGCCGGGCAGGGTGTCCGAACCGCCGCTGCCCAGCGTCGAGGCAGGAGCACTGTGGTCGACGGCGACCTGGTCGCGGACCGTGCCGGGTACGACCGCGTCGCCGGAGCCGAAGCGCACGGTCACTCTGCCGTCCGCGCCCCGGTGGAAGAGCCGGCCGCCCGCCGACAGGGAGAGGTTCAGCGTGGCGGAGACGGGTTCCTTCAGCGGCCAGGCCACGCCGTACCTGCCGGGCCCGCTGAGCCTCTTCGCCACCTGCCGGAACTCCGCCCAGCTCCAGGGATGTCCGGGAGTCGGGATGCGTACCTTCGCCGAGCGCAGCCTGGTGGCGTCGGCGATCAGCACCCGGGGTTCCTGGAGGAACGGCACGCCGTAGATGCCGTGTCCGAAGGTGGTCGTGTCCCAAGCTGCCGGAGGGATACCGGACTTGAGGTCGGCCGGCAGCAGATCGGTCAGGTCGGCGAGGTAGCCGCCGTAGGCGAAGTCGGCCAGGTCGTCGGAGGCGTCGTGGATGATGTCCGGTGCCTCGCCGCCCTCGAAGGAGGTGAGCAGCTGGTCGTGGACGCTGTCCCAACTCCCCTGAATGTACTCGACCTTGACCTCGGGGTGGGTCCTGTTCCACTCCTTCACCAGGGCCTTGGTGGCGGTGACGGACTCCTGCTGCCAGGCGAGGGACTGGAAGCGCAGGGTGATCGGGCCGCCGTCGTGGTGGGCCGGTGACGAGCAGCCCGCGAGCAGCAGCAGGACGCCGAGGAGCGCGACCGACATGCGGGGGATGCGGGTCATGAGGGTCCTCATCAGCTCTTCACCGCCCCGGCGAGCAGGCCCGTCGTGATCCGCCGCTGAACCAGGGCGAAGACGGCCAGGGAGGGAAGCGTGGCCAGGAACGCGGCGGCGGCCAGCGGGCCCAGATCGGCCACGCCCTCCGCACCGATGAAATGGGTGAGGACGACCGGCAGGGTCTGTTTCGCGGGGCTCTTGAGCAGCACCAGCGCGAAGAAGAACTCGTTCCACGCGGTGACGAACGCGAACAGGCCCGTCGCCGCGATGCCGGGCGCGAGCAGCGGCGCCGTCACCGACACGAGGGTGCGCAGCCGCCCGGCGCCGTCGACGGCCGCCGCCTCCTCCAGCTCGGCGGGCACCGCCCGCATATGGCCGACGAGCATCCACAGCGCGAACGGCAGCGCCCACACGACGTACACCACCACCAGCCCGGTCAGGGAGTCCACGAGGCGCAGCTGCTTCAGCACCAGGAACAGCGGAATGATCACCAGTACGAAGGGGAACGCCTGGCTGATCACCACCCATCCGGTGGCGGCCCGGGCGAGCCGGGTGCGGTGCCGGGCCAGGATGTACGCCATGGGTGTGGCGACCAGGACGGCGACGGCGGCGGTCGCGAGTGCCACCAGCAGGGAGTTGAGCGCGGCGTGCGCGAGGGGCTGTTCCCGGAAGGCCTGCCGGAGGCCTGCCGGGGTGGGGTGGCGCGGGATCCACGTCGGGTGCAGACTGCCGAGCTCGCGCGGGGACTTCAGGGCGGTGGACAGCAGCCACAGGAGCGGGAAGGCCAGGAACAGCAGATAGCAGAGCAGGGCGGCGTACTGTCCGGCACGTGCCGTGCGGCGGGTCCTCATGCCTGCGCACCTCCGCGCAGCCGGCCGGCCAGGAACACCGCGAGCAGGATCGATACGACGGCGACGAGCACACAGCCCATGGCCGCCGCGTAGCCGAACTGGCCGTAGCGGAAGGCCTCCTCGTAGGCGAACAGCGAGGGCAGCCGGGTCTTGCCGCCGGGGCCGCCGCTGGTGAGGACGTAGACCAGGGCGAAGGAGTTGAGGTTCCAGATGAGGTTGAGCGCAGTGATGGCGAGGGCCACCGGTCTGAGCGCGGGCCAGGTGACCGCGCGGAAGCGACGCCAGGCCCCGGCGCCGTCGACCGCGGCGGCCTCGTGCAGTTCGCGCGGGACGTTCTGCACTCCGGCGAGCAGGGCGACCGTGGTCTGCGGCAGGCCGGCCCAGACGCCGGCGACGATCACCGCGGGCAGGGCGGTGGCCAGGCCGCCGAGCCAGTCGTGGCCGTCGCCGAGGCCGAGGTCGCGCAGGGTCTCGTTGAGGATGCCGGCGTCCGGGTTGTAGACGAGCCGCCACATGATGCCGACGACGACCTCGGGCATCGCCCACGGCACGATGGCGAGCGCGCGGGCCAGCCATCGCAGCCGTAAGTCCTCGTTGAGCAGCAGGGCGAGGCCGAGCGCCAGCAGGAACTGGGGCACGGTGACGCCCGCCGCCCAGACCAGGCCGATGCGGAACGACTCCCAGAAGAGCGTGTCGTGCAGCAGGTCCTGGAAGTTGAGGGCACCGATCCAGCGGGTGGCCTGGGTGCGGCCGGACTGGGCGTCGGTGAACGCCAGCAGGACGCCGTAGAGCAGCGGCCCCACGCTGAACAGGAGGATCGGGATCAGGGCGGGCAGGACGAGGAACCAGATGCCCTGTCCGGCTGCACGGCGACCGCCCGGTCGTCGCACGTCGGCCACTGATGTCACGGAATCAGCCCCTTTGCCTGCTCCGATTGGCGTGTTCATGGTGATAAAGGCCCGATACCTCGTCAAGGGACCGCGCACACCGTTCGACCTGGACGAATGCAAGACTGGCCGGGTGCGGCACACGCACCACAGCTGGACGGCACGGAGGCGGCACGATGGACGAGGCACGGGCACGGGACGTACTGGCCACGGCGGGAGTGCTGCCGGGCCCGGCCCGGCACGCATCTCTCCTCGCCCTCGGTGAGAACGCGGTGTTCGCCGCCGGTGATCTGGTGGTGAAGGTGGGCCGCGACGCCGAGCTGCTGCAGCGGGCCCGGCGTGAGCTGGACATCGCCCGCTGGCTGGCCGAGGCGGGCGTGCCGGCGGTACGGGCGGCCGAGCCGGAGCCACGGCTGGTCGACGGCCATCCGGTGACCGTGTGGCACCGGCTGCCCGAGGCGGTACGCCCCGCCGAGCCGGGCGATCTGGCGCGACTGCTGCGGATGGTGCACGCACTGCCTGCTCCTCCTTTCGCATTGCCGCCCCGCGAGTTGCTGGGCGGTGTGGAGCGGTGGCTGCGGCTGGCGGGTGACGCGATCGACGGCGAGGACGCGGCGTACCTGCGTGCGCGCCGGGACGGATTCGCGGCGGCCGCGGCGGCGCTGACGCCGCATCTGCCGCCGGGGCCGATCCATGGCGACGCGTTGCCGCGCAATGTGCACGTCGGGCCGGACGGGCCGGTCCTGGTGGACCTGGAGACCTTCTCCGCGGATCTGCGCGAGCACGATCTGGTGGTCATGGCGCTCTCCCGCGACCGGTACGGGCTGCCCGCCGAGGCGTACGAGTCGTTCGTCGACGGATACGGGTGGGATGTGCGGGAGTGGGAGGGCTGTGCGGTGCTGCGCGGCGCCCGGGAGACCGCCAGCTGTGCGTGGGTTGCGCAGCATGCACCGAGCAGTCCAAATGCGTTGGCCGAGTTCCGGCGGCGGGTGGCGTCGTTGCGCGACGGGGACGAGACGGTGCGGTGGTATCCGTTCTGAGGGCGTCTCGTGGCCCGGTGTTCTGAGGTGCTCGGCGTTGGTACCGGGGCCGTGCCCGCAGGCGAAGCCGGCCCGCAGGACCTACGCCGGCTGGCTTTCCGTCAGCTCCCGGAGGGGCCATGTGCCGTCGATCACCGCGTCCGGCTCGCCCTTGCGGCGCAAGAACGCCTGGAAGTCCGCCGCCCACTCCGCGTACCACTCGATCTGCCGTTGGTGGAGCTCGACCGGGTTCAGGGACGCGATCTTCGGGTGGCGGTCGGCTATCGCGGACGCGAGCCGCGCTGCGGCGAGGGCGTCGGCCGGGGCCGTGTGGGCCGCGTCGAGGGATATGCCGTACTCGGCACACACCGCTTCCAGGTTCCGCTTGCCGCGGCGGTAGCGGTCGACCCAGCGGTCGATGGTGTAGGGGTCGATGACCGGGGCGGGGGCGAGGCCGCCCAGGCGGTCGGAGAGGGACGGCAGGGCGTGGCGGCGCAGCTCCGCGGAGAGCAGGGTGAGATCGAACGCGGCGTTGTAGGCGACGACCGGGACGCCCGTCCTCCAGTACCCCACCAGGACGTCGGCGACGGAGTCGGCCACCCGGTCGGCCGGGTGGCCCTCGGCCGCCGCACGCTCGTTGCTGATGCCGTGCACCGCCACCGCGTCGGCCGGGATCTCCACGCCCGGGTCGGCCAGCCATTCCCTGCGTCCCCCGGGCTCACCGGCCCTGACCTCGATCACCGCGCCGGTGACGATGCGCGCCTCGCGCGGATCGGTCCCGGTCGTCTCCAGGTCGAAGCCGATCAGCAGCTCCCGGTGCCAGCCCATGGGCGGCCCCCCTTCTTGGTGGTGCTTTCCCCCAGTGGCCTCCACCATCGCACGCGGCACTGACAATCCGAGGATCGCGTTCCGCTTGCCGTCACGGGCCGTTCAGGACACCGGCCGCGAATCCACCCAAGCCAGCTCGAACTCCTCGCGATAAGTCGGGAAAAGTCCAACTTCCCCCACGTCATCCGACTTGACCACCTTGCTGCCGTTGCGCAGCACCAGTACCGGCGACTCCATCCCGCGCGCCCCGCGCAGATAGGACTGCACCACGGCGATGCCGTCGGCGCCGTCGCCGTCCACCAGGTAGGCGGTGAAGCGCGGTGTCTCGTCGTAGACCTGGATCTCGAAGGCGCCCGGGTCGTGCAGCCGGGAGCGGACCCGGCGCATGTGCAGGATGTTCATCTCGACGGACCGGCTCAGTTCGCCCCGTTTCATCCCGAGTTCGCGCTCGCGGCGCTTGACCGAGCTGGAGGCCGGGTTGAGGAAGAGCAGCCGTACCCGGCAGCCGGACTCGGCGAGCCGGAGCAGACGGCGGCCGGAGAAGTTCTGCACCAGCAGGTTGAGGCCGATGCCGATCGCGTCGAGGCGGCGGGCGCCGCCGAAGAGGTCCTCGGCCGGGAACTGGCGCATCAGCCGCACCCGGTCCGCGTGGACGGCCACGACATCCGCGTACCGGTCGCCGACCAGGTCCTCGACCGCGTCCACCGGCAGCCGGCGTGCGGAGGGCACGTCACCGCCCGCGCCGAGCATCTCCAGCAGCCGGGCCGAGGCGCGCTCGGCCTGGTTCAGGACCGCCTCGGACAGGGCCCGGTTGCGGGAGACGACGTTGCGGGTGACCTCCAGCTCGTCCAGGGCGAGTTCGAGGTCGCGGCGCTCGTCGAAGTACGGTTCGAAGCACGGCCAGTGCTGCACCATCAGCTCGCGCAACTGCGGCAGGGTGAGGAAGCTGAGCACGTTGTCGTCGGCCGGGTCGAGCAGATAGCCCTTGCGGCGGCTGACCTCCCGCACGGCGACCGCGCGCTGTACCCACTCCTGTCCAGCCGGGCCGGCCGCGGCGACCACCCAGTCGTCCCCGTGGACAGGTTCGTAGATGGGCCGCAGCACGGCGGCCACGACCGCGCGCAGGCGTTGTTCGACGAGATTCAGCCAGATGTAGGCCCGGCCGGCCCGCTGGGCGCGGGTGCGCACCTCGCGCCAGGCGTCGGCGTCCCAGTCCAGCTCCGGCCCGATGGATCCCGCGTCCATCGGGCGGGCCAGGGACACCGCGCCGGGCGGGACGTCTGCGGAGTTCCCCTCGTGACCCTCGTCACCAGGGGGCAGCTCCAGCCCTCCCGAGCCCACCCGTGCACCGCCTTCCGCCCCCCGGGCCTTTCCCGTCTCAACGATCAAGGAAGGGTACTCCGCGAGGGGACGGCGGTGCAGCCGGATGGACAGGTCGGTTTCTCAACCGCTTTCGTCAACTACGCTAGTGCCAATGGCCGTTCTGCCCTGCCAGGTCACGGGGAGTGAGCGGATTCATAGCCGTGACGTCCCGCGGGGCGATGGTGAAGCCCTGCCAGTGCACCGGCATGGGCTGCTGGTCCTCGTCGCGCGCGATGTGGTGGAAGCCGACGTTCATCCAGATCACCGGGTGGGTCAGGGTCTGTCCGCCGATCCACTTGTCGACCGCCGCGGGGTGTCCGCGGCCGCAGATCGCCGGATTGTCGCTGGCGAACAGCTCGCAGGGGTTGTACTCGGTGACGTACAGGTCGTGCCGGGTGTAGCCGCGGCCGGGGTACTTGGTGGTGGCTCCGGGGACGATCTCGTACGAACGGGCGTGCCCGTCCTTGTTCTTCCCCGTCGCGCTGACCACCCGCCACCAGCGGTAGTCCTTCAGGTCACCGGCGAGTTCCCGGGTGACCTCCGTGCGGGTGGTCTTCGTGGTCGGGCCGTGCTGTCCGGCGGTGCGGGGGCTGACGGCCGAGTCGTACTGCTCGACCCTGGTCTTCGACGAGCCGTCGAGGCCGAAGTCCAGACGCCAGAAGACGTTGTGGCTGTGGCTGGTGGCGTAGGCCTTGGCGCCCTTGCCGACGGGCCAGCCGCGCCCGTCGCCGGCGTCGTAGTCCTCCCAGGACAGGCTGCCGGTCGCACCGACGTTCATGGCGATCGTGCCGTCGTCCTGGAAGCGCCACTCGGTGATGTACTCGTACCAGCCGACCTGGTTGACGGTGTAGACCAGGAAGTCCTTGCCCTGGGCCTGGTGGACCTTGTCCGTGCCGGTGTCATGCAGGCGGTAGGCGTGACCGCGGGAACGGGTGGTCGTGCACAGTCCGTTGACGTCCGGGTGCTCCGGGTCGATCGCGTCGGGGACCTTGACGGTCTTGATGGTGCCGCCGGGGCACTCGGCGGGCGACAGGTTCATCAGCGCCTGGGCGAAGTCCTCGTCCGTCAGGTCGCTGTACTCGTGCTGTCCGTCGTCGTAGGGGACATGGATCTGGCCGAGTCTGGCGCTGTTCAGCACCCTGATCGGCTTCGGTTCGCCCCTGGGCTGGTAGCTGATCTTCTCCAGGACGAGGCCGGCCTTGCTGTCGTAGTGCCAGCACATGCGCCACGTCGTGCCGGTGGAGAGCTTCTGTTCGAGGCGGTGGGCGGCGCTGCAGTCGGCGGCGGGCGCGGCGGCGGCCGGCCCCGGCCGGGCGGCGGCCGGTCCGGCGGCGGTCGTGGCGCCGGCGGTCAGCGCGGCCACGGCCAGTCCGACGGCCGCGGCCCTGCGCGCACGACGGAATCCGTACTCGGGCATGACGGGATGACTCCCTTGCAGGAGATGCGATGGCTCCCTTGCAGGAGATGCAGGGAGATGCCGGGAAAGGGGCGGTCAGCCGTGGTCGAGGGCGGTGACCTTGCGCGCGCTCAGATCGATCACCAAGGACCTGGTGTCGATCCAGGGCCCGTTCCTGACCTTGGTGAACAGCCGGACGCACCGGTGTACGCCGCACGGGTCGAGGGCCGCGGGCTGGGCGCCCGGAACCGCCCGGTAGATGCCGCCGCTGAGCAGCAGCTGGTCCGGGGAGGTGAGGTCCCTGCCGGTGGCGTCCTTGTAGTCGGCCTTCAGGCCCGCGCCGAGCGGGGCGGCGATCAGGAGCCGGGCCGCCTCGGCGTTCTCGGCCCGGCTCGGCGGCGGCTGGACGCCACGCTGGGTGCCGGTCCGCTCGACCTTGCCGGTGTCCAGGTCGACGGTCTTGGTGACGAGCGTGTCGTTGCGGTAGTCGTAGAAGGTGATGTCGGCCCGGCGCGGCGCGCCGGGGTCGTCGGCCTCGCCGGGCTCGGGTTCGGCGAGGTCGGCGCTCAGGCGCTGCGGCCCGCGGCCACCCGCGGCGTTCTCGCCCGTGTGCAGCAGCTGCCCGGTCAGGGCGATCCGCTCGGCCCGCCGGACCTCGGCGTCGGTCAGCGGGTCGCGGCCGGTGCCCTTGCCGCCCTCGGCCGGCGCCTGTTCCACGACGGCGGGCCGGACCCCGTCCGGGCCCTGACCGTCCTGCGTACCGCCGCCGCGAGCCCCTCCCGACGCGTCCGCCCCCGCCGTGCCCGGCAGGGCGATCGCGACGGCCGCGGCGGTCCCCACCGTCGCGACGGCCACTCCTGCCACTAACTTTCCCAGATGGCGGTGCACTGTCTCACGCACATGGCCCCCTGCTCCCCGTGGTCCCACGGGGGTACCTGTTGCCCCACTGGTTCGGCACACGGCGGGTACGAGCGCCGTCGTGTGCGCTGGTCGGTGGGTAAGAGGGACGCAAGACACGGGAGGTTCCGTCACTTTCGGGAGACTCGGGGGCCAACGCGGCCCCAGGGCGGCGGCACACCTGGGAGAGTCGTATCCATGCAGGTCTGGCCTGGAGAGGCGTATCCGCTCGGCGCCACCTATGACGGCGCCGGAACCAACTTCGCGGTCTTCACGGAGGCCGCGGACCGAGTAGAGCTGTGTCTGCTGCACGACGACGGCTCGGAGACGGCGGTGGAACTGCGCGAGAGCGACGCGTTCGTGCGGCACGCGTACGTGCCGGGCGTGATGCCGGGGCAACGGTACGGGTTCCGGGTGCACGGCCCGTACGATCCCGGGCGCGGGCTGCGCTGCAACTCCGCGAAGCTGCTGCTCGACCCGTACGCGAAGGCGGTCAGCGGCGCGATCCGCTGGGGCGAGGAGGTGTACGGCTACCACTTCGGCGCGCCGGACAGCCGCAACGACCTCGACTCGGCTCCGCACACCATGGCCTCCGTGGTGATCAACCCCTACTTCGACTGGGGCGACGACCGGCCGCCGCGCACCGAGTACCACCACACGGTGATCTACGAGGCCCATGTGAAGGGCCTGACCATGCGTCACCCGGGGCTTCCGGAGGAGCTGCGGGGCACGTACGCGGCGCTCGCGCATCCGGCGGTCATCGACCACCTGACCAAGCTGGGGGTGACGGCGCTCGAACTGATGCCCGTACACCAGTTCGTGAACGACCACCGGCTGGTCGACCTGGGTCTGAGCAACTACTGGGGCTACAACACCATCGGCTTCTTCGCCCCGCACAACGCGTACGCCTCCTGGGGCGACCGCGGCCAGCAGGTGCTGGAGTTCAAGTCGGCGGTCCGGGCGCTGCACGAGGCCGGCATCGAGGTCATCCTGGACGTCGTCTACAACCACACCGCCGAGGGCAACCACCTGGGTCCGACGCTGTCCTTCAAGGGCATCGACAACCCGTCGTACTACCGGCTGACGGACGACCGCCGCTACTACATGGACACCACGGGCACCGGAAACTCGCTGCTCATGCGGTCCCCGCACGTGCTCCAGCTGATCATGGACTCGCTGCGGTACTGGGTCACCGAGATGCACGTCGACGGCTTCCGCTTCGACCTCGCGGCCACGCTCGCCCGGCAGTTCCACGAGGTGGACCGGCTGTCGTCGTTCTTCGACCTGGTGCAGCAGGACCCGGTGGTCTCCCAGGTGAAGCTGATCGCCGAGCCGTGGGACGTGGGCGAGGGCGGCTACCAGGTGGGCAACTTCCCGCCGCTGTGGACCGAGTGGAACGGCAAGTACCGGGACACGGTACGGGACCTGTGGCGGGGCGAGCCGCGGGCCCTCGCGGAGTTCGCCTCCCGGCTGACCGGCTCCTCGGACCTCTACCAGGACGACGGCCGCCGCCCGCTGGCTTCGATCAACTTCGTCACCTGCCACGACGGCTTCACGCTGCACGACCTCGTCGCGTACAACGACAAGCACAACGCGGCCAACGGCGAGGACAACCGGGACGGCGAGAGCCACAACCGGTCCTGGAACTGCGGGGCGGAGGGCGAGACGGACGACCCGGAGGTGCTCCGGCTGCGCGCCCGGCAGATGCGGAACTTCCTCGCGACGCTGATGCTGTCCCAGGGCGTGCCGATGATCAGTCACGGCGACGAGTTCGCCCGCACCCAGCGCGGCAACAACAACGCCTACTGCCAGGACAACGAGATCTCCTGGGTGCAGTGGCCGGAGTCCTCGGAGGGCGACCTGCTGGAGTTCGTCCGTGCGATGGTGTGGCTGCGCCGGGACCACCCGGTCCTGCGCCGGCGCCGCTTCTTCCACGGCCGCCCGGTGGAGGGCACCCACGGCGAGCTGTCCGACATCGCCTGGTTCACCCCGGAGGGCGCCGAGATGACCCAGCGGGACTGGGACTCGGCGCGGGCGTCCGCGCTGACGGTGTTCCTGAACGGCAACGCGATCTCCGAGCCGGGTCCGCGCGGGGAACGCATCACCGACGACTCGTTCCTGCTGATGTTCAACGCCTCCCCGGCGCCGCTGGACTTTCTGGTACCGGTCGACCACGGCCGGCAGTGGCAGGTGGTCGTCGACACCGCCCAGCCGGACGGGGTGCCGCCGGGGTCCGGTGCGAAGGTCGGGGCGGGCGACCGGATCACCTTGCCCGACCACAGCCTGACGGTGCTGCAGCGGCCGGCGTAGCGGACCGGACGGGCCCGGGCAGCAGCCCCCCGGCGGGGCTGCTCGTCCGGTACACGCGTGTGGGTGAGTGCAGGGGCCGGTGACACGAAAGCCGACAGGCTGGGTACGTACGTTTTCATGACTTCTGCGCGCCCCGGACCGGAGGTGCCCACGGCCACCTACCGGCTGCAGCTCCAGCCCTCGTTCCCGTTCGCCGCCGCCGCGGCGGCCGTACCCCACCTGGCGTCGCTCGGCGTCTCGCACCTGCACCTGTCCCCCGTGCTGGAGGCCGTGCCCGGATCCCCGCACGGCTATGACGTGGTGGACCACGCGCGTGTGCGCGGCGAACTGGGCGGCGAGGAGGGCCTGCGGTCGCTGGCGCGGACCGCGCGGGAGCACGGGCTCGGCCTGGTGGTGGACATCGTGCCGAACCACATGGCCATGGCCCCCCGCCACAACCACGCCCTGTGGGAGGTGCTGCGCGAGGGCCCCGGCTCGCCGTACGCGCGCTGGTTCGACATCGACTGGCAGGCGCAGGACGGCCGGGTGCTGCTGCCGGTGCTCGGCGGTCCGGTCGGCTCCCAGCTGGAGCACCTGGTCGTCGACGGCGACGTGCTGCGCTACCACGAGCATGCCTTCCCGCTGCGTGCGGGCACCGGGGAGCTGCCGCTGCCGGAGCTGCTGGACGCCCAGTGGTACCGCCCGGTGTGGTGGCGGCTGGCCCGCACCGAGCTGAACTACCGGCGGTTCTTCAGCATCTCTGAGCTGATCGGGCTGCGCGTGGAGGATCCGGAGGTGTTCGACGCCACCCACGCCAAGATCCTCCAGCTGCTCGACGAGGGCGTGATCGACGGGTTGCGCGTCGACCATCCCGACGGGCTCGCCGATCCCGACGGCTACCTCGCGCGGCTGCACGAGGCCAGTGGCGGGCGCTGGACGGTGGTGGAGAAGATCCTCGCCGACGGCGAGCGGCTGCCGGCGTCCTGGCCCGTCGCGGGCACCACCGGCTACGACGCCCTGCGCCAGGTCGACGGACTGTTCACCGACCAGACGGGGGCGTACGAACTGCTGGGCCGCTACCGGGCCTTCGCGGCCCCGCAGACGGACCGGGGCGGCAACTGGGAGGCGACGGTACGGCGGGCGGCCTACAAGGTGCTCACGCACGAGCTGGCCGCCGAGACCGACCGGCTCACCCGGGTCGCCACCCGGCTGTGCGCCTCCTCGCCCGACCTCGCGCTGCGCGACCGGGCTCCCTGGGCGCTGCGCACGGCCGTGGAGGAGCTGCTGGTCCGGATGCGGGTGTACCGGCCGTACGCCTCCGGTGACGCGGCCGCCGTCGTCACCGAGGAGGCCGCCGAGGAGGCGCGGCTGGCCTTCGTGGTGCCCGAGGAGGCGGAGGCCGTCGGGATCGTGCGCCGGCTGCTCGTCGAGCCGCCCGGTGACCCGTCGGCGCCGGACCACGCCGACCGGGTGGAGTTCCGTACCCGGTTCGCGCAGACCGCGTCGGCGCTGCGGGCCAAGTCGGTGGAGGACACGGCGTTCTACCGCTACGTGCCGCTGCTGTCGGCGACCGAGGTGGGCGGCGATCCGGGCCGGCCGGGTGTGTCCCCCGAGGACTTCCACGCCCACTGCGCGCGCGTGCAGCACGACTGGCCGGCCACCGGCACCGTGGTCTCCACGCACGACACCAAGCGCAGTGCCGACGTGCGTGCCGCGCTGGCCGTGCTCACCGAGTGCCCCGGCCGGTGGGCGGAGCTGCTGGCCGAGGTGAACCAGCCCGGGGAGGGCGTGGGCGTACCGGACGGGCAGCTCGCCTGGGCGGCCTGGCAGACGGTGTTCGGGCTGGGCACCGCCGAGGAGGAGCGGGTGCAGCAGGCACTGCTGAAGCATGTGCGCGAGGCGGGCATGTACACCAGCTGGACGGAGCAGGAGCCGCCGTACGAGGAGGCGGTGGCCGCGTTCGTCGCCGCCGGGCCGTGCGGGGCGCCCGGGGAGCGCGTGGCCGCGTTCCGCAAGGCGCTGGAGCCGCACGTCCGGGCCAATGTGCTCGGCACCGCCCTGGTCCATCTGACGATGCCGGGGGTGCCGGACGTCTACCAGGGCACGGAGGGCGAGTACCGGGCGCTGGTGGACCCGGACAACCGGCGTGCGGTGCCGTTCCCGCCCGAGACGCCCGGCGAGAAGGACGCGCTGACGGCGGCGGCCCTGCGGCTGCGCGCCCGGCGTCCGGACGCCTTCGGCAGGGCCGCGTCGTACCAACCGCTGTCCGCCGAGGGCCCCGCGGCCGAGCACTGTGTGGCGTTCGCACGCTCGGGCGAGGCGGTCACGGCGGTCACCCGGCTGTCGCTGCGGCTCGCCGAGACGGGCGGCTGGCGGGACACCCGGCTGACGCTGCCTCCCGGACGGTGGGCGGACGTGCTGACCGAGGGGCGGGAATTCACGGGGCACGCGCGCGTGGCGGACCTTTTCGACCGGCTGCCGGTGGTCCTGCTGGAGCGGGTCGCGGAGGGGTGAGACGGCTCAGCGGACCGGCTCGGCGGGCGGTCGGCACTCCTCGTACGGCCGTTCCGGGAGGTCTCCGAGGACGGCCCAGGTGGTGCGCAGGAGGTCCACGAAGGCCTCGGCGGCCCCGGTGGGCGGCACGCGCGCGTAGGCCGCCAAGGGGCGCTTCCAGGCCGGGTCCGGGCTGAGGACCGTGCAGTCCTCACCGACAGCACCGCGCACGACGTGGGCGGGCGCGACGCACACCCCGACGCCGGCTGCGGCCATCCGCACGGCTGTCGAGGTGTGCTCGGTCCACGCGGCGGTCCGCGGCGCGAACCCGGCCCGCCCGCACGCCCAGTCGAGGAAGCGCGCGCCGTGCACCACGGGTTCCATCGCGCAGCGGATCCACGCGCGGTCGCTGAGTTCCGGCAGGGTCACCGTCGTACGGCCCGCGAGCCGGTCGTCGAACGGGACCACCAGGACGAGTTCCTCCTCGCCGACCGGTACGACGGTGCCGGGCGGATCGGCGGGCTCCGGCCCGAACGCCAGGTCGGCGGTGCCGCGCTGCACGGCCTCCTCGAGCGCCTCGGCGGTGGCGTACTCGTGCAGGCGCAGCAGGACCCGGGGGCGGACCGTGCGCCAGCGGGCGAAGACGTCGGGCAGGACGCCCACGGCGAGGGAGTGCAGCGTGGCGATGTGGAGTTCGCCGCCCTCGGCGCCGGCGGTGGCACGCGCCGCGCGGCGGGCCTGCGCGGCGCTGCGGACGGCGAGTTCGGCGTGCGGCAGGAAGGCCCGTCCCATGGGGGTGAGGCGCACGCCGCGGGCCATGCGCTCCAGCAGGGCGCCGCCGACCGATTTCTCCAGGGCCTTGATCTGGTGCGAGAGCGCGGGCTGTGTGACGTGCAGGGCCTCCGCCGCGCGGGTGAAGGACGCCTCCTGGACGACCGTGACGAAGTACTCCATCTGCCGCAGGCTCAACTCCCCCGCCTTTCATGAAGATCCTGCATGACATCCACAACAACATTGCCTTGGACTCATGGCAAGGGGTGGACGGAGGGTGGATGCCATGATCGTCAACACACCGGATGTCATCGTCATCGGCGGCGGAACGGGCGGGTACGCCACCGCCCTGCGCGCCGCCGCCCTCGGGCTGGACGTCGTCCTCGCCGAACGCGACAAGGTCGGCGGAACCTGTCTGCACCGGGGCTGCATACCGAGCAAGGCGATGCTGCACGCCGCCGAACTGGTCGACGGCATCGCCGAGGCGCGTGAGCGGTGGGGTGTGAGGGCCACGCTGGACTCGGTCGACTGGGCGGCGCTGGTGGCCACACGGGACGACATCGTGGCGCGCAACCACAAGGGGGTCGAGGCGCATCTGGCGCACGCCGGCGTGCGGGTGGTGCGCGGCAGCGCACGATTGACGGGTCCGCGCACCGTGCGTGTGGAGAGCGCGCGCAGGGAGTCCGCGCCGGGCGTGCACGACTTCTCCGCGCGCCGTGGCATCGTGCTCGCGACAGGCTCGCGCCCGCGCACCATCCCGGGGCTCGTGCCGGACGGACGGCGCGTGGTGACCAGTGACGACGCCCTGTTCGCGCCGGGGCTGCCGGCGTCCGTCCTGGTGCTGGGCGGGGGCGCGATCGGCGTGGAGTACGCCTCCTTCCACCGGTCCATGGGTGCGGAGGTCACTCTCGTGGAGGCCGCGGAGCGGATCGTGCCGCTGGAGGACGCCGATGTGAGCCGGCATCTGACGCGCGGCCTGAAGAAGCGCGGGATCGATGTGCAGCCGGGCGCCCGGCTGCTGGACGCGGAGGTGCTGGACGACGGCGTACGCGCGCGCGTGCGCACCGCGCGGGGCGAGACGCGCACGGTGGAGGCGGAGCGGCTGCTGGTGGCCGTCGGCCGGGCGCCGGTCACCGAGGGTCTGGGTCTGGACGCGGCCGGCCTGACGACGGACGAGCGGGGATTCGTCGTACCGGCCGACTGGAACCGGCTGGAGACGGCCGTACCGGGCGTCCATGTCGTCGGGGACCTGCTGCCGCCGCCCTCGCTCGGCCTCGCGCACGCCTCGTTCGCGGAGGCCCTGCTGGTCGCCGAGACCCTGGCCGGGCTCCGGCCGGCCCCGATCGACTACGCGGCCGTGCCCCGGGTGACGTACTCCTCGCCGCAGACCGCCGCGGTGGGGCTGAGCGAGACGGAGGCACGCGCGCGTGGGCGCGAGGTCGAGGTGAACACGATGCCGCTGACCGCCGTGGCCAAGGGCATGGTGCACGGCCGGGGCGGCATGGTGAAGGTCGTCACCGAGGCCGGCGGCGGGCAGGTGCTCGGCGTGCACCTGGTCGGCCCGAGCGTGTCGGAGATGATCGCCGAGAGCCAGCTGATCGTCGGCTGGGACGCCGAGCCCGCGGACGTGGCCCGGCACGTGCACGCGCACCCGACGCTGTCGGAGGCGGTGGGCGAGGTGTTCCTGACGCTCGCGGGGCGCGGCCTGCACCAGCAGTGAGCGCCCGGCACGCAGCGCCCGCGCCGTGCCCCCGCGCCCGAGTCCGGGCGCCCCCGGTAGCCTCCCCCGCCGCATGCTTGACAGTTGACCCGCCGCGTGCGGGACTTGGAGGGCGAAGCCGGGCGGAACAAGTCGGGGGTGAGTCTTCTGCCGGAGCTGCGCTATCCCAGCGTTCCCGAACTGATCGCCTCCGCACAGGCGTTGGCCGCTCAGGAACCCGGGCTGTGCTCGCTCAGGCAGGTCGGCGTCTCGCGCGCGGGAAGACCCCTGCACCTGCTGTCGGTGGGGCATGCCCGGCGGGCGGTGCTGGTGGTCGCCGGCGCCCACGCCAATGAACCGACCGGGGGCTCCACCCTGCGGGTGCTTGCCGAAAGAGTGCTGGCCGAGCGGGAGCTGCGGGCGGACACGTCCTGGCACTTCCTG
The DNA here is from genome assembly GCF_055572255.1 of Streptomyces sp. NPDC030799. NCBI lineage: Bacteria > Bacillati > Actinomycetota > Actinomycetes > Kitasatosporales > Streptomycetaceae > Streptomyces > Streptomyces sp. NPDC030799. Next base: position 487,072 of record NZ_JBVIDS010000004.1, read on the forward strand.
CTGTGCGCGGATCCGGACGGTGCGAGCCTGCATGTGACACCGGCGCCGCGCAGCCTGCTCGACTACCACCTCGGCTTCTACCGGCCGACGGGCGCCGAGCAGCCGGAGTGGTCGCCGTCCGTGCTGCCGCCGGACCGGCTGCCCCCCGAGACCCGGGCGCTGACCGGGGTGATCGACGAGCTGCGGCCCTACCTCCAGGTGACCCTGCACGGCACCGACCTCGGCGGCAGCTGGGTGCAGCTGACCAGGGACGTTCCGGGGCTCGCCGAGCCGTTCGCCAAGTCGGCGGCGCAACTGCACATCCCGGTGGAGACGGGCGCCTCGGACGCCGCCGGCTGGCCGGCCTCCGGCCCCGGGGTGCATGTCATGCCCGGTCCGGACACGGGCGCCGCCTACCCGAGCATGCCCGACGACGCACGGCACAGCACCTGGTACCACGCGCACCGGTACGGCGGTCTGACCGCCGTGGTGGAGGTGCCGATGTGGGCGAGCGACCTGGTGGACGATCCGGCGCCGCACCCGGCTCCGGCGGCGGCGATGCGGCGCCTGGCGCAGCGGCTGCTGCGGGACTCGCAGGAGGTGGAGCGCGTGCTCGGCGACGCGCTGCCCCGCCTCGACGGTGTGGACGGCCCACTGCTGCGGGCGGCGCGCTGGGCGCTGGAGCTGATCCCCGGCCTGGCCGAGGACTGGATCCACACCCCGCCGGCCGGTACGACGATGGCGTACATCGGCAGTGTGGACGCCTTCGGGCGGCGGCTGCCGCTGCGCGCGGCGGCGATGCTGCTGCGGGTGCTGCGGGAGACGGACGACCGGGCGGCACCACGGCTGGAACAGCTCGTCACCGCCTGGTGCGATGCCTTCGCGGCGCGCTTCAGGGCCCGCTGGGTGCCCTTGGAGCACCAGGTGGAGCACCAGTCCCGGACAGTGCTCGTGGCGGCACAGCAGGCCCGTGAGCGGGTGCTGTGAGGCCGCCCGCGCCGCCCCGCTCCGCCGGTGTCGCGTCTCCCGCCGGTCCGGCTCAGTGGTCCACGGCGAACACCGCTCCCGTCCGTGCCTCCATGACGCACTTGCTGGAGTAGGTCTCCTGGTAGTCGATCGGACGTCCGTTCCACTGCCCGTGCGCGTGGACGGTCACCGGCGCGAAGATCATCGGGCAGAAGACCTTCTTCTTCGGGATGCGGGCGATGTCCCCCTCGACGGAGGCGAGTTCGGCACAGGCCTCGGCGGCGCGCGCGTACCCCAGGGGCAGCGGGTCGCACAGCAGCAGTGTGCCGTGCTTGTCGCCGGACTGGACGTTCTCACCGCGGACGACGGTGAGATAGAGCCAGTTGTCGCTGAGGGGGAACGTGCTGCGGGGTGCCGCCTGGGCCGGGGCCGCGGCGAGCAGACCGGCGGCCGCCAGCAGGGCGCCGGCCGTCGCTGTGACTCTGGTGATGTACGTCATGCCCCTTGCATCGGCACGCCGGCGCGCGTTCCGCAGTCCGGCTCACCCGATTGGGAGGGCACGCGCGCGTGAGCGTGCGCCGGGTCGCGCACGGCCGGCCGTCGCCGCTCAGCTCGTGGCGAGCCTGAACGCCGTCCGGCCGAAGGCCACCTGGTCTCCCTCGCGGACGGCGACCGAGCCGATCACCCGGCGGCCGTTGACGGTGGTGCCGTTGGTGGAGCCGAGGTCCCTGAGGACCCACAGGCCCCCCTGGTGGCTGAGTTCGGCGTGCACGCGGGAGACGGTCTCGTGGTTCAGGCGCAGTCCGCACGCCGGATCACGGCCGATGCGCAGCGGGTGGGCGTGCGTGGGGTGCGGCAGCAGCAGCTTGGGCAGCCGCTCGGCCTGCCAGGCGCGGCGCAGCCGTACGGTGAACCCGGAGACGGCCTCGACGGTGCCGAGGACCGCACGGGAGAAACGGTTCTCGCGGGGCAGGTCGGCGACGAGGGCGGCCAGTTCGTCGGCTCGGCGCGCGGCCAGCGCCAGCTCCATGCGGCGTACGAACGTGTCGTGCGAGAGCCGGCCCAGGGCGACGCCGTCACGCAGCACCCGCAGCGCCTTGTCGCGCTCCTCGTCGGAGAGCCGCGCGGGGTAGGTGGAGAACTCGAAGGACGACGTCACGCAGGTGATTGTCGGACAGCGAACCCCGGGTGTCCAGAAAACGGGGAATCGGCGCCGGTCCGCGTGCACTTCCGCGACACCCGCCCGGAAAGGGCGGATTCGAAAGCGGATCGATCGTCCGGGCGGGCACGATGGGGACGCGGGACATCACGGTGATCAGGCGAGACATCACAGACGAAGGGGAACCGTCCGTGCAGTTCGAGGTGTGGGCACCGCAGGCAGAACGAGTGACGCTCCATTGCGAGGGCGGCACGCGCGCGTTGACGCGCGATCCCGGCCGCGCCGGCTGGTGGACGGGGGAGGCGGAGGCCGGGGACGGAGCCCGGTACGGGTTCGCGCTGGACGACGGTCCCGTGCGCCCCGATCCGCGCTCGCGCCGCCAGCCGGACGGCCCCGACGGGCTGAGCGCGGTCGTGGACCACGGGCGCTACGCCTGGCGTGCACGGTGGGCGGGGCGCGGGCCGGCGAGTGCCGTGCTGTACGAGCTGCACGTGGGCACGTACACCCCCGAGGGCACCCTGGACGCGGCGGCCGACCGGCTGGAGCACCTGGTGGAACTGGGCATTTCGCACGTCGAGTTGATGCCGCTGTGTCCGTTCCCGGGGCGGCACGGCTGGGGTTACGAGGGAGTGTCGCTGTGGGCGGTGCACGAGCCGTACGGCGGTCCCGAGGCGCTGAAACGCTTCATTGACCGGGCGCACGGACTCGGTCTCGGTGTCGTCCTGGACGTCGTGCACAACCACTTGGGCCCGTCGGGCAACCATCTGCCCGCCTTCGGACCGTACTTCACCGACACGCACCACACACCGTGGGGCTCGGCGGTGAACCTGGACGCGCCCGGTTCGGACGAGGTGCGCGCGTTCCTCGTCGGCAGCGCACTGGCGTGGCTGCGGGACTACCGTATCGACGGGCTGCGCCTGGACGCGGTGCACGCACTGTACGACACGCGCGCGTACCACTTCCTGGAGGAGCTGTCGGCGGCCGTGGACGGCCTCGCCGAGGAGCTGGGCCGGCCGCTGTTCCTGATCGCCGAGTCGGACCTGAACGACCCGCGGCTCATCACCCCGCGCGCCGAGCACGGACTCGGGCTGCACGCGCAGTGGAACGACGACTTCCACCACGCCCTGCACACCGCGCTGACCGGCGAGTCCCAGGGCTACTACGCCGACTTCGCCCGGGCTCCGTTCGCCGCGCTCGCCAAGACGCTCACCGGCGGCTACTTCCACGACGGCACGTACTCGTCGTTCCGGGGCCGGCACCACGGCCGCCCGCTGGACCGTGCGCGGGTGGCGGGGCACCGGCTGCTCGGCTACAGCCAGACCCATGACCAGGTCGGCAACCGCGCCCAGGGCGACCGCCTGTCCGCCCGCCTGTCCCCCGGCCTGCTGGCCTGTGCGGCGACGCTGACACTGACCTCGCCGTTCACTCCGATGCTGTTCATGGGCGAGGAGTGGGCGGCGGGCACGCCCTGGCAGTTCTTCACCGACCACACCGACCCGGAGCTGGCCGAGGCGGTACGGCGGGGCCGGCGGCGGGAGTTCGCGGCGCACGGCTGGGCCGAGGAGGACGTACCGGATCCGCAGGACCCGGCGACCCGGGAGCGGTCCTGTCTCGACTGGTCGGAGCCGGAACGCGAGCCCCACGCACGCGTGCTCGCCTGGTACCGGCAGCTGATCGCGCTGCGCCGCGACCAGCCCGACCTCACCGACCCCGACCTGGCCGACACGAAGGTGGCGTACGACGAGCGGGCCCGCTGGCTGGCCTTCCGGCGCGGTGACGTCCGCGTGGCGGTGAACCTCGGCAAGGAACCGGCGGCCATCCCCCTGGGCACCCGCCCCACGGTGGTCCTGGCGGCCTGGGAGCCGGTGCGGCTTCCCGGACCGGACGGCCTGCTCCAGCTCCCCGGGGAGTCGTGCGTGGTGCTGTCGCAGCCGTGAGAAGCCGGCCCGCCGGGTGGCGTGCGGCCGTGCGCGGCTGCGGCTGCGTCGTGACCGGTCGCGCGCACGCGGTGGAGCCGCATGTCGATACGGCCCCGCGCCCCTCCGGGGCGCGCTACGGCTCCGGCTCCTCCTTGAAGTCCGACAACCGCTCCAGCAGGATCGGCTCCCAGGCCCGCCGCAGCTGCGTCCGGAGCAGCGCGGGGGAGCCGGCCGCACGGCCTTCCAGATGGTCGGCGAGCCGGATGACCGTGTCGCAGCGGGCGAGCCACAGGCCGCGCAGACAGGGGCGGGCGCCGTAGCCGGCCAGGGTGGCGGCGCGGACGGCCGCCGGGGAGCCGACGGCGACGGCGAGCCCGGCGATGTCCTCGGCGGGGTCGCCCCAGGCCGCCCGGGTCCAGTCCAGGATGCCGCGGACCCGCCCGTCGGCACTGACCACCACGTGCTCGCCGGTCAGGCCGTGGTGGGTGAGGACCGCGGTGCCGGGCTGCGCGGTGAGCTGGGCCGCGCCGGGCGGGGTCAGCTGGTGCAGCCGGGCGGCGTCGAACTCGTCGGCGGCGGCCAGTCGTTCGGCCGCGTGTACGGCGATGCGGCGCAGCGCCTCCAGGGAGCGCGGGGCGGTGCGCGACACGCCGAGCGCCTCGGCCTGCCGTACCGGCACCGCCCGCAGCCCGGCGAGAAGCCCGGCGAGGTCGGCCTCGCCGACGGCGGAGACGTCGTGCTCGTCGGCCGTACCGCCGGGCACCTTGGTGTCCAGGGTGTAGGCGAGGCCGGGCGCCCAGTCGCCGTGCGCGACGCTGGTGGGGACGGCGACGGGCACGTGCGGGCGGACCAGGTCGCGCAGGCGCAGTTCGCGGCGGCGGTCGGCGGAGGTCTCGCGGTCGGGTGCGAGGCGCAGCACATGGCGGGTGCCGACCCACCACGTGTGCGTACGGCCCTCCGTCACGGGCCGCACATCGGGTCCCTCGGTGCCGTTGCCGCCCTCCTTGAGCAGCGAACGGACCAGTCTGCGGACGGTGTCCGCGGTGGGTGTCGGTGCGTGGGTCATGGGTCGCGCGTCGCCGTTCCTGGATGTCCGGATGTCCTGGATGCCGTCGAGGGTGTGGTCCCCTGGTTCGCTCGCTCGTGGTCTCTCAGTCCACTATGACCATGTCACGCGTGGTGTTGTTGAGGCGGCGCGCGCCGTCCTCGGTCACCGTGACGATGTCCTCGATGCGCACCCCGAAACGTCCGGGCAGGTAGATGCCGGGCTCCACGGAGAAGCACATGCCGGGCACGAGGGGCTGCTCCTCGCCCTCGATCATGTACGGCGGCTCGTGCGTGGTGACGCCGATGCCGTGCCCGGTGCGGTGGATGAAGTACGCGCCGTACCCGGCCTCGGTGATCACCGCGCGGGCGGCCCGGTCGACCTCCTGGCAGGCCGCACCCGGCCGTACGGCCTGGTATCCCGCCTCCTGGGCCTCGCGCACGATGTCGTGCACCCGGCGCTCCTCCTCGGTGGGCTCGCCGACGTGGACCGTGCGGGTGGTGTCGGAGCCGTAGCCGTCCTTCAGGCCGCCGAAGTCCAGGACGACCATGTCGCCGTGCTGGATGACGCGGTCGCCGACCTCGTGGTGCGGGTTGGCGCCGTTGGGGCCCGAGCCGACGATGGTGAAGTCGACCTGCTCGTGCCCGAAGCGGCGCAACAGGCCGGCGAGGTCATGGCCGACCTCGGACTCGCGGCGGCCGGCGAAGGGAACTTTGCGGATCTCCTCGAACGTTGCATCGGCAGCCGCTCCGGCGGCGGCGAGGAGTTCCAGTTCCGCGGCGTCCTTTACGGCGCGCAGCATGGGGAGGGCGTCGGTGAGAGCGGCGTAGGAGGTGTCGGGCAGGGCTCGCTGCAGGCCCAGCAGGTGCAGGGCCCAGGTGTTGTCGCTGATGCCGAACCGGCCGTGGTCGTCGAGGAGCGCGGCGGTGACGGCGTAGGGATCCTTGCCGTCGGTCCAGTCGCGCAGGGTGAGCGCGGACGCGCCGTCCGCGTGCTCGGCGTCCGGGGCCTCCAGGGTCGGCACGACGAGCACGGGATCCCGGCCGGGGACGAGGACCAGCGCGGTGAGCCGTTCGGTGACGGCGGTGGGTGTGTAGCCGGTGAGCCAGACCATGTCCGGTCCCGGTGCCACGAGCAGCCCCGCGAGGCCGGCGTCGGCCGCGGAGCGCGCGGCGCGCTCCATGCGGGCCCTGTAGTCGGCGGCGGTGAAGGGCGCGGGCGTACTACCGGTCATCCGGGCCTCCGGGCGCGGGTGGGGAAACGGGCGAGGGCGTCTCGGGCAGCATCCTGCCCGGCCGGACAGGGTCACGCGAGCCGATCGCCGGTGCTCCACGCGGGGCACGCTGGGCGCGGAAGGGACTCGGCATGGGGCCATCATGGCCCGCGGTGCGGAAGGTGACCAGCGAGATTCCCGGAGTGACCGAGGGAGTGTGAGGCGGGGGCCGGCACCGGCCCGGCTCAGATCACCAGTCCCGGCAGGACCGTCAACTGCTGGTACCCGCCGCGGCTGTGACGCACGGTGAGGAGCACCGGCTTGCCGGGCCGGGCACGGGCGACGGCCCGGGCGAGGTCGGCGGCGGTGTCCACGCGGGTGGAGCCGAACTGCAGCAGGACGTCCCCGCGGATCAGTCCGGCCGCATAGCCGGGGCCGGGCACGTGCACGCCCACGACCACTGCGCCCGCCTTCTCGGCGTCGACGGCCTCGACGCCCAGGATCGTCACGGGTGCGGCGGCCGGAGCGGGGGTCGGGGTCGCGGCGGGGGTGGAGCGGGCCGGCGGCCTGGGCGGCGGGGCCTGGCGCTGCTGCTCCGCGAGCCTGCTCATGCCGATCACCGCGGCGCCGACCGTGCCGATGCCGACGCCGGACAGCACCAGCAGGGTGCCGGTGCACAGGCCGAACAGCACGGTCCGCAGCCGCCGTCCGCGCCGGCGCGCGGCGTGCGGGCGGTGGGCCGGGCCGGGGGTGCCGCCGCCCTGCCGCGGATCCTGACCGGGCATCGGCTTGGGACGCAACGCAGTCTGTTCCATGGTTCGCTCGCCTCCGGCTGGTGCTCTACCCGGGGCAGCGGGCCGCGACGAGACACGAACGAGTGAGACTGGCCGGAGGGTGGCGGAGGGTAGCCATCACACAGTCCTCACGCCGCTCCCACCAGCTTCCGCACCATCTGCGCCGCCGCTCCCCGGGGACTTCCGCCGTGGACGAGTTCGGTGCGGTGGACCAGCCGGGGCGCGGTGAGCGGGACGGCGACCGTGCCGGGTACGGCGGTGGCGGCCCGGTGCGGCAGCAGGGTGAGGCCGTGTCCGGCGGCGGCGAGGGCGGTGAGGGTGCGCAGGTCGGTGCCCTCGTAGCGCAGGGCCGGGCGGAAGGCGCCGCCGGTCGCGGCGCGCAGGTGGTCCAGCGGGAGGGCCGCGTCGGGCGCGTCGAGCCACCGGGCGTCGGCCAGGTCGGCCAGGCGCAGGCCGGTCCGGGCGGCGAGGGGGTGCCCGGCGGGCAGCAGGACGCTGACGGGTTCCTCGGCGACGCCGTGCGTGGTCAGCGGCGCCACGTCCGGCAGTCGCAGCGGATCGCTCGGTGCGGCCAGCCCGTCGACCAGGCCGAGGTCGGCCGTGCCGGTGGCGACGGCGGCCGGGATCTCCGCGCGGGGCAGGACGCGCAGGGTGACGCCGACCGGCGGCAGGGCGGCGAGGACGCCGGCGCCGAGCGCGGTCGGGGTGGTGGCGAGGGTCAGCCCCTGCTGGGGCGCGGCGGCCATGCGGACGACGTCGGCACGGGCCGCGTCCAGGCGCAGCAGCAACGGGCCCGCGTGCTCCAGCAGCCGCTCCCCGGCCGCGGTGGGCACGACGGGCCGCCGGGTCAGCAAAGGCGCGTCCAGGTCCTGTTCCAGCGCGGCGATGTGCTGGGAGACGGCGGACTGGGTGTAGCCCAGCTCGCGGGCGGCCTCCGAGAAGGAGGCGAGGCGGGCCACGGTGACGTATGTGCGCAGCAGATGCGGGTCCATACGGCCCAGGGTCTCATCAGCGTTGCTTATCGATGGTCCAGTAATCATCGTTGGACGTGAAGTCATGGGCGAGCCGAGGATGAGGGGCATGACGAACACCGCCACCATCGCCCTCGTCGGCGACCGCTCCCCCCATGTCGTTTCCCACACGCGCGTGCCGCTGCTGCTGGACGCCCTGGCCGCACGCGACCGGCTGGTCCTGGACGCGTACTGGATTCCCTCCGAGGACGCCGAGGCCGAGGGCGCGGTCCGGGGGTTCGACGCCGTGTGGGTGCTGCCGGGCAGCCCGTACCGCAGCGAGGCGGGTGTCCTCGCGGCCGTGCGCACCGCACGTGAGGAGGGCATTCCGTTTCTCGGCACGTGCGGCGGCTTCCAGCACGCGCTGCTGGAGTTCGCCCGCAACGTCTGCGGTCTGACCGGGGTCGCGCACGCCGAGAACGACCCGGACGCCACGGATCTGCTCATCGAGCCGCTGGCCTGCTCGCTGGTGGGCCACGAGGCGGCGGTGACGATCGAACCGGGCTCGCTGGCGGAGTCCGTGATCGGCTCGCCGCGCACGGTCGAGCGATACTTCTGCTCCTACGGCCCCTCCCGGCACCTCGACACGCTCCGCGCCCACGGGCTGCGGTTCTCCGGACACGACGAGGACGGCCAGGTGCGGGTCGCCGAACTGCCGGGCCACCCCTTCTTCCTGGCCTCCCTGTTCCAGCCCGAGCTGGCCGGGGACGGCTCGCGCCCGCACCCGGTGATCCGGGCGCTGGCACAAGCCGCGGTCGAGCACGCGGCGTCCGGGCTCGACCGACCGGCGTGACCCCGACCGCCCCGCGGCTGCACCTTCCGGGGCGGGTGCCGTGGCTCAGCCCGGGTGGCCCTCGCCGTGGCCGCCGTGGGCACCGCCGTGGTCGAACTTCATGGCCTCGGGCGGCATCACGACGAAGGGCCGCATCATGCCCATGTCCTCGTGCTCCAGCAGATGGCAGTGGTACATGAACCGGCCGTACGCCCCGTCGAAGCGGCCCATGACCCGCAGCATCTGGCTCCCGGGCACCCGGAAGACGTCCTTGTGGCCCCGCTCGTTGGGCGCGAGCGGGATCGCCCGGCCGGTGTCGTACCGCAGCGGAGTGCGGGTGCCGCCGACGGCCGGGTCGAAGCCCGAGACGTCGTAGGCGTCCCGGCCGAGCAGCTGGAAGTCGGCCAGATGGATGTGCATGGGGTGGACGATGGGCGCGAGGTTGAGGAAGCTCCACTGTTCGTAGCCGCCCTCGGCGATGGTGAAGCCGAGGGCGTCGTTGAACGTACGGGAGGTGCGCCGGTACGTCTTCGTGGTGCCGTCGGGCCCGGTGACCTGGACGATGCCGTCGGCCGGGAGCGTGAGGCCGCTCGGGTCCTCGACCTCGGTCATCTCCCAGATCTCCGGGTGGCCGCCGGCGCCCTTGGTGGCGGGTGGGGTGAGCAGGACCAGACGGTGGCCGTGCGGGAGGTCGTGGGTGAGGCGGCGGAAGGAGCCGGAGAGCACCTCGGGCAGTTCGAAGGTGTCCTCCTCGCACGTCTCGCGGACCCGGAACTCCAGCACCGCCGGGTAGCGCACGTCGCCGGCCGGGTCGGGCACGCCCGCCGGCTGGTTGCGGCCCTTGTTCACCAGCCGCAGGGTCCGGCCCGCCAGCGCGCGGAAGTCGACCAGCAGATCGAAGCGCTCGGCCGGCGCGGCGGTCAGCGTGGGCAGGTCCCCGTCGAAGTCGATCGGCACCGGGCGCGGCAGCAGTCCGCCGTCGCTGCCTATCTGGTGCACGGCCCCCGGCACCGGATTGCCGTCCTCGTCGGTCAGGACGAGTTCGAAAATGCGCGCGTTCGACGCGTTGACCAGCCGGAAGCGGTACCAGGCGGCGTCCACCTCGGTGTACGGCCAGATGCGGCCGTTGACCGTGGTGTAGGGGCCGGTGAACGGGATCGAGACGGGCCTTCCGGTCTCCGGATTGCTCTGCTGGACGATCACCGTCTTGTGCAGCAGCCGGCCGTTGAGGCGGCCGTCCTCGTCGGTGTCGAGGTTGCGGTCGGCGATCAGCAGCGGGATCTCCCGCTCCCCGGACGGCAGGTGCAGGGCGTCCTCCTCGTCGTCACGGACGAGGTAGGTGCCGTACAGGCCCGTCATCACGTTCCACCGGGTGATGTTCATGGCGTGGTCGTGGTACCACCACTGCACCGCCTGGTGGTCGTTCGGATACTCCGACAGCTGGGCGTCGCCGTACCCGACGGCGTTGTCCGCCCAGCCGTCGTTGCCACCGCCCGTCTGGGCGCCGTGCAGATGGGTCACCGTCCAGGCGGGCAGGGCGGCGACGTCCTTGTTCGGCTCGGCGCCCTCGCGGCCCGGCTCGGTGGAGGCGGGCGGGGTGCCGGGCGCGCGGGCGGGCACCTCGACGGAGGTGACCGGATACTCGCCGTCCTTCGGTATGCGGTTGGTCCAGGCGATGCGGACGCGCTGTCCGCGCCGCACCTCGATGGTCGGGCCGGGCACCTGGCCGTCGTACCCCCACATCAGGGTCGGCGGCAACTGCGGGTGCAGGCGCACCCAGGTCGGGCGCACCGCGATCTCGGTCTCGCGCAGGACGTCGTCCGCGGCGGGGCGCAGGACCGGCGGGACGGTCAACCGCGCGGTGTAGGGCACCAGTTCGTCCGCCGCCGGAGCCCGGTCCCCCGCCGTCTCCTCGATGAGCCTGTCGACGATCTCGGTCAAGGTCGAACACCCCCGTGTGTTCGTCGTCTGTTGTTCCCCTTACTTCACAAGACTCCCGAGGGCTCACCGAAGTTCCCAGAATGCCCCGTTCCGTACGCGGAGATTCCGCGACCGTCAGCCGAGCGACAGGGCCGGTACGGCGGGTGCGCGGTCGGGCAGGAAACCGTGCGACCGGCGGCCCAGCCACTCGGCCTTGTAGCGGTCGACCTCGCGGTGCCAGTGCAGGATCCCGGCCAGCCAGTTCTGCAGATCGTGCACATAGCCGTCCATGGCGGCACGCGCCTGCTCCGGCAGTGCGAAATCGTCGTACAGTACGGGCAGTTCGTGCGCGATGACGTGTTCGAACTGCTCCATGCGCTGGGTCGTCAGGTCGTGTACGACACCGAGCGCCGTCGGATGGTCGACACCGAAGAAGTTCTGCACCACCAGGACGGCGTTGTGGATCTCACCCTCGTACTCGATCTCCTTCTGGTACGAGAAGATGTCGTTGAGCAGGCAGGCGTAGTCGAAGGCGGCGTTCTCCAGCGAGCGCACCGGGCCGCTGCGGTACACCTCCGGCGGGACGGCGGGGCCGTGGCCCATCCGGCACAGGTTCAGGGTGAGGTCGGAGCCGAACGTGGCGCGCCGCATCTCCAGGTAGTCGACCGGGTCGGGGATGCGGTTCTGGAGCTGGTTGGACAGCTCCCACACCCAGCTCTCGGTCATCATGTCCACGGAGGCCTTCAGGGTGCGCCGCTCGTCGGCGGTCATACCGGCCGTCGTACGCGCCCACAGGTCGGTGAGCCCCCGCTCCATCGCATCGGCCGGGACGAGGGCCGGCTCGCCCTCGACGGGCATGCACTGCGACAGCCGGGCCGTGGCCAGACGGGCACCGGCCACGTCCCGGCGGTGGCCGTACACCAGCGGGTAGTAGTCGTCGCCGTACGTGCCCCAGGCGATCCACTGGGCGCTGAGGTCGAGGGCCTCCGGGGCGGCGTCCGGGTCGAGGCCTGCGGAGCACAGCGCGGGGTCCGAGGCGGCGAGTCTGTCCTCGTCCCAGACGCCCTCCTCCAGGATGCCCATGCGGTGCGACCAGGCGACGAGACGGCGGCGGGCGGCGTCGAGGTGGGGGCTCAGCTCCAGCCGGTAGGGCATGCGGAACTCGGGCAGCGGGGAGGGGCCGACCTTCTGGTGGGGCACGTGGGTGTAGGCGCGCAGGCGCTCCTGGGCGGCCGAGGCGAGGAGCGCGCCCACGTCGGCGGCCGAGGTGCCCGGGCCGCTCGGCAGCTGCCAGGGCGAGCCGGAGCGCGCGCTCTTGTTCATGTAGCGGCTGGAGCGCATGTGCCATTCCTGCCCGCCGGACTGCCAGTCCTGAAGTCCCTTGGTGTAGGCGGCGATCGCTGCCGCCTCGGCCGGGCCGAGGCCCATCTCCACGGCGACGGCGGGAACTTCGGTGAGCGCGGTGTGCTCGAACTGGTGCAGGCGCGAGGTGAGGATGTCGTTGACGGTCTCGGCCGCCTCCTGGGTCGTACAGCCGAAGAAGGTCTCCAGGACGAGCACGCCGTTGCTGTTCTCGCCCTCCTCCTCGACCTCGCGCTGGTAGGAGAAGAGGTCGTTGCGCAGGTGGACGGCGTCGGAGAAGGTCTCCATCAGGACGCGCAGCGGCCGGGTGCCGGCGACGGCGGCCGGCACCTCCGCGGTCGCGTACTCCACGAGCCCGGCCGACCAGGGGGCGCCGCCCACCTTGCGGCGCATCTCGATGTACTCGACGGGGTTGGCGATCCGCCCCTCGTTGATGTTCGACAGCTCCCACATCGACTCGTTGAGCAGGTGCTCGGTGGCCACGGAGAAGCGGCGGCGCCAGTCCGCGGACATGCTCGGAACCGTGCGCGCCCACAGGTCCTTCAGGCCCGCCTCGACGGGATTCTCCGGCTCGGGCACAGGAGTCGACAGGTCGAGCGGCATGAACAACGGCAGGCGGTCCAGGTGGGCCTTCCCGGCGGCGCGGTCCTGGGTGCGCTTGTACATGTCGAGGAAGTGGTCGTCGAAGAAGAACACCCACACGTACCAGTCGGTGATCAGTGAGAGGGCCGGTCCGTCGCAGTCGGGGTGGGTGTAGGCACACAGGAGTCCGTAGTCGTGCGCCTCCAGGTCGGCCTGCTCCCAGATGCCGGAACCTTCCAGCATGCCCATCTCGCGTGCCCACTGGGTGGAGTGGGCGCGCGCCTCGTCGAGGTGCGGGTTGAGCCGCGCGGGATACGGCATGTAGAAGCGCGGGAGTTCGAACGGCTGCGTCATGGCCGGGGCCCTACCCGTGGTCCCCCACACCCATCCGCCGCCCGGGGCATGATCACACCATCGCGTGAACGGCCCGCGGAACGCCCCCCGGCCGGCCCTCTTGCCGTGCCTTCGCGCTCGGGCCACGGTGGGCGCATGACCTCCTTCGTGCTGCCCCATGAGGTGCACGGCGACGGCGCCCACGAGGTGCTCGCCGTGCACGGCCGGTTCGCCGACCGGTCCGCGTACGCGGGCCGGGAACGGTTCCCGGTGGTCGGGCACCCCATCGGCGGGGCGGTGTGAGGGTGGGCGAGGTGCCGGCGGTGCCCGATGTGTTCGATCCGCGCCGGTATGCGTCCGGTGTGCCCCATGACGACTACCGCGTGCTGCGGGATCACCATCCGGTCGCCCGGCAGGAGGAGCCGGAGGTGCTGGGCTGGCCCGCCGGGCCGGGGTTCTGGGCGGTGACCCGGCATGCGGACGTCGTCCGGGTGCTGAAGGACGCCACGACGTACTCCTCCCACCTCGGCGCGACCCAGATCCGCGACCCCGACCCGGAAGACCTGCCGTTCCTCCGCAGCATGATGCTCAATCAGGATCCGCCCGGGCACGGCCGACTGCGTCGGCTGGTGAGCCGGGCGTTCACACCGGGCCGGGTCGACCGGTTCGCGTCGCTCGCCCGGGACCGGGCGCGCACCCTGCTCGCCGGTGCCCTTCGGCGCGCGCGGGAAGGGAACGGCACGGTCGACCTGGTGGCCTCCGTCACCGACGAGTACGCCCTGCTCAACCTGGCGGATCTGCTGGGCGTCCCGGACAGCGACCGGCGGCTGCTGCTGCACTGGACACAGCGGGTCATCGGCTACCAGGACCCGGACGAGGCCGGTCCTCCGGTGCTGGACGAGGCGGGCAAGCCGGTCAACCCGCGCTCCCCGGCGATGCTGAAGGACATGTTCGGCTATGCGCGTCACCTGGCAGCGCACAAACGGCGTCACCCGGCGGACGATGTCATGACCACCCTCGCCGCCGACGCCGAACTCACCGACACCGAGCTGGGGATGTTCTTCTTCCTGCTCACCGTCGCCGGCAACGACACCGTGCGCAGCGCGGCCCCCGGCGGGCTGCTGGCGCTGGCGGAACACCCGGAGGCCTACCGGTCACTGCGCGCAGGAAAAGCAGAACTGCCCATGGCCGTCGAGGAGTTGCTGCGCTGGCATCCGCCCGTGCTGACCTTCCGGCGGACCGCGGTCCGGGACACCGAGCTGGCGGGGCGACGGATCCCGGCCGGTGACAAGATCGTCGTCTTCCACGCCTCGGCCAACCGGGACGAGCGGGTCTTCACCGACCCCGCCCGGCTCGACCTGGCCCGCTCACCCAACCCGCATGTGTCCTTCGGCGACGGCCCGCATGTGTGCCTGGGCGCCCACTTCGCCCGGCTTCAGCTACGGCTGCTCTACGAGGAGGCACTGAGCGCACTTCCCGAGCCGCGGCTCGCCGGACCGCCCCGACGGCTCGTGTCCAACTTCATCAACGGCATCAAGTCACTGCCGCTGCAGATCACTTGAACTCGACCGCCACGTGGCGTCGACGGCCACGTGGAGATCGGCGGTCAGGTCAGGTCGACCTGGATCAGCGCGTGCGTGCCGCTGGTGCGCCAGCGTCGGCCCTCGGTCGCCACCAGCGCGGCTTCGGTCCCCGCGGACAGGCCGGTGATCACGTCGGACTTCAGGGTGCGCAGCGCGGCGACCGGACCGGGGAAGTAGGCGGTCGTCTCCTGGAAGGGCGTGGTCGGCGGCCACAGCCGGTCGCCCACCAGGCGGCGGTAGTTGAGATCGCCCTTGAAGACGGTCAGCGTGGCCGCGGCGAACTCGGCGCGCAGGTCGTCCGGCATCTCCGCATACGGCAGCGGAGCACAGGAGAACGGGTGGGCGCGCACGGTGAGGCGGCCGTCGGCCATCGCCGACCAGAGCACGCGCGCGTACTCGACGGCCGCGCCGGAGGCGGTGCGCAGCCGGTGCAGCGCGTCGACGACGTCGGCGGTCGTGGCGTCGGACACGTAGTACGGGTACGGCTTGACGTGCAGCACCGCCCGCGCCGCCCGGCCCTCGGCCAGGAGGTGGGCGATCAGCAGCAGGTCCGGGACGAGTTCGCGGCCGGCGTTGTCGGCGACCAGGACGAGCGTGGCCGTGCCGCCGGGCGGCAGCAGCGACCACAGGGCCGCGCTGTCGTCGGCGACCAGTGCGGGGGCCTGGTCCCGGGCCTCGGCGCCCTCGGCACCTTCGACGGAGAGCCGGAAGCCGAGGTCGGCGCGGTTGCCCCACAGTGAGCCGTACAGCAGGGCGCGCGCCCGCTCCTGCTCGGGCACGCCGGGCAGAACGTCCAGCGCGGCCAGTTCCTCGTCGGTCTCCGGTGCGTCGAGTTCGGCGCGTTTGAACGGGCGGAAGGGGTCGATGCCCTGCCAGGCGCCGGGGCCGAACCAGCCGACGGCGTCGAGCAGCCGGCGGTAGAAGTAGCTCTCGGACCACAGCCACGGCACGTCGTACCAGGAGCGTCCGGCGCAGCCGGACAGGCCCCACTCCTGCCACCGGTCCCCGTCCGGGGCATCGGCGGGCAGCGGCTCGACCGTCCCCTGTGTGCAGCTCTTCAGCAGCTCGTCGAGAGCCCGGTGCTGCCCGGGGCCGTACGGGAAGGCGTCCCGCACCTGCCGGATGATCGCGGGGTGGCGCTCGGCCAGCACGCTGTGCGGGAACGAGCCGGGTTCGTTGCCGAGGATCACGGGTGCGAACGGGGTGTCGGGCATGTCCCTCACGGTATCGCGGGCGTCAGGCGGTTCTGATCTCCCGCTCCAGCTGCGTGGCGAGGGTGACGTAGCGGGGGCGGCGGTGCACCGGGACCAGGCCCCGGATCAGGAGGTGCCACATCTCGGCGACCCGGCGCGGAAGCCGTGCCACCGGTTCGAGCGAGCGGCCGGCGACCCGGGTGCCGACGAAGAAGAAGACGAGGGAGTGCGCGACGACACCGACGTCGAGATCGCTGTGCACATCGGCCTCCCTGACGGCCGCGGTGAACTTCCGGGTCGCGAAGTCCAGCCACTCGGTGAACGGGTGCCGCAGCGGCGGCCGTACGGCGACGTCGGCGGTGGCGAGACGCAGCGCGGCGCGCGGCACCGGATCCTCCACGGCGAGCCGGGCGACCCCGAAGGTGGTGCGCATCAGGGCCTCCAGCGAGGAGTGGCCACGGCTTTCGACCTCGGCGACGAGCTTCTGCGCGGCTCTGGCATTGAGTTCGAGTATGGCGTGGGCGAGGTCCTCCTTGGCGGCGAAGTGGAAGTACAGCGCACCCTTGGTGACCTTCGCGTGTGCGACGATGTCGCTCAGGCTGGTGGACTCGTAGCCGTGCCGGTCGAACAGATCGGCGGCGGCCGTGATGATCGTTGCCCGGGTCTGCTCGGCGCGTAACTGCCTCGCCATCCTGGACCCCCTCCTCGCGACTCGAACGAACGGGACATGCGGTTTGTTTTTAGCCCCTTGCACACGATAACTCACCCATGAGCAGCGGGAGTCCGGGGTACGGGCCGGGGGCGCGACACGTGTCACCGGCGGATCCGGCAGCGGACGGTTCTTCGGCGGTCCGTGGACGGACGAGACCAGAACAGCTCCTCCCCTTCGTTTCCCGGCTGCCCTCGGCAGCCGCGGGACGGCGGGGTGCCGGACCCATGATCGCCACGATACGAGGCCGACGGTCGGCTCCTCAACGGGGACTGGAAGCAGGCGCGAAACATCCCAACCGGTCGGTGCTTTCGCGCCCCTGGCCCACCGATGCGCCGGTCCGGAGAGTGTGTCGATGCGCCGGTTCGGAGGGTGGCGATGCGCCGGCCGGGAGATGTCGATGCGCCGGTCCCGCTATCAGGGATGCGCTGATCCGCGGATCACCTGTGCGCCGGTTCGCCGGTTCACAGATGCGCCGGTTCACAGGTGACCGACGCGACTGATCCGGCTGAACGCACGGATCGCCTCCGCCGTACTGGACACCGCAGATCCCGTTCCCGCACAGCCGAGGAGACGTCCCGGAATGATTCGGACGATGCGGATGACTCGGGTGACCCGGATGACCGCCCGCCTGAGCGTCGCGGCGGCCGCCGCTGCGGCCCCGCTTCTGCTCCTGTCGTGGGCGGCGGGGCCTGCCCAGGCGCACGGAGCCCCCACGGACCCGGTCAGCCGGGTCTACGCCTGTTCCCCCGAGGGCGGCGACGCCACCCGCTCGGCGGCCTGCCGGGCGGCGGTCGCGGCGAACGGCGCTCCGTTCACGGCGTGGGACAACCTGCGCGTGGCAGGGGTGAACGGCCGTGACCGGCAGGTGGTTCCGGACGGCAGACTGTGCAGCGGGAACCTGCCGGCGTACCGGGGCCTCGACCTGGCCCGGCCGGACTGGCCGGCGACCCGGCTGACGCCCGGCGGCAGACTGACGATGACGTACGCCTCGACGATCGCGCACACGGGGACGTTCAGGCTGTACCTCACCATGCCCGGTTACGACCCGCAGAAACCGCTTACGTGGTCCGATCTGCCGGAGCGGCCCTTCGCTCAGGTCACCGATCCGCCCTTGCGGAACGGGGCGTACCACATCGATGCGACGCTGCCGACCGATCGGACAGGGCGTCAGATCCTGTACACCGTCTGGCAGAACAGCAGCACGCCGGACACCTACTACTCGTGTTCCGACGTGGTCTTCACCAGGAAGGAAGCGAAGGGGACACGGCACGCGGACGCGCAGACGGCACCGGCGACGACGGCACGTCCGGCTCGCTCCGCCTCCGCCACCGGTGCGCCGGCGGCGGAGGGCACGCGTGCGGGCTCCGGCCCCTCTGCGGCCGTACTGGCGGGCGGCGCCGCCGCGGTGCTGCTGCTCACCGGGGGTGCCGCCCTGACAGTACGACGGCGACGCCGTTGAACTCGCTCCTGGGCGAGGTCAGTTGACGTACACCGGGGAGCCGCCGTCCGTCACGGGCGCGTACTTGGCGGTGAAGTAACCGTTTGCGAAACACAGTGACGAACCGGACGACTTGGTGAACTTCTGGTTGGTGAAGCCGATGCTGCTGTCGGTGTTGTCGGTCTTCCCGGTCAGACCGGGCGCCTGGTAGACGCAGGTGATGGTGCCCAGGAGGGTGCGCAGTTTGACCGTGGTCTGGATGGTGGAGCCGCTCGCCGGCGACACGGTGAGGGTGCCGTCGGAGGCGACGGTCGCCGTGTAGGGCAGGTTGTCGACGGTGATGCTGCTGACGCCGGTCACACCGGTGACGTTGCTGGTGCAGGAGCTGGGGTCGAAGGTGTGCCCGGTGACGGACTCGGTGGCCGTGCCCGGGGTGGCCGGGTTGCCGGTGACCGTGGCGGTGAACTGGGAGGACGTGCACTTGACGCCGCTGGTACCGGTCGCGCTGGAGTAGAGCGTGGCGGACGTGCCGGAGGCCAGGGGCGCGGTGAGGGTGTCGCCGGTCGCCACGGCGGTGCCGCCCGCGCTGCCCGTGGTGAGAACGGCGCTGCCGTCGGCGGAGGCGGGAGCGGCCACCGCGAGGGCGAGCGCGGTGGCGGTGCCGGCGAGGGCGAGGAGGGATCGGGTGCGCATGCGGGTGCCTCTTTCCTGGGTGGGGTCCGGGTGAGGTGGGTGAGGGATGGCGGGTGCGCCGTGAAATGCGGCGCGGTGAAGCGTGGCGCCGTTAGGCGTGGCTCGATGAACGCGGTGCCGGTGGTGTGCGCGGTGCCGCCGGCGCAGGGCCGTGGCGCCTTCTCCGTACGCGACGGACCGGCGACGGCGGCAGCCCGGACAACGCCCGAGGGCCCCGGGCGCCGGCCGAAGGCCCGGGGGAAGGCCTTCGGCCGGTCCGGCAGGGAACGGCCGGCAACAGCCGGGAGCGGCCGGGCACGACCAGGGGGGAACGTGCGCAGCCGCACCGATGTGAACGGTTTCCCTGGGCTGAGGTGAGCGGTCGGCTGAGACGGCCGGGGACACGACCGGTGCCGCTCGGCGGATCCGGCGCCACGGATCCGTGAAACAGGGAGAGTTGTAGACCTGATCAACCGTCAACGTCAAGGAGTTCAGGGGCAGTTGTGCCGTTCGGTCGCACCCCGCGCACACCCGACACCCTTTTTTCACAACTCCCTTGACCCTTCAAAGTAACCGGCGGTAACTTCCTCGCAGGCTACTGCCGCGTAACGAGAAAGCCCTTGCTCCGCCGGGGCGCGAGGAGGCGTACGCGGCAGTCGCTGTCCGCGCCAGGACATCGCGCCGCTGAAGCCCAACCCGCATTGATCCATGCCCATGGGAGCAGACATGGCCTCGTCCCCGGACGTCCCGTCCGTCGGCAACACACCCGAGAACCCGGGAAACGGTTCACCGTCCGAGGCGCAGCAGGCCGCGCCGTCCGAAGCACCGCAGGCTGCGATCGCCGGTGTCACCGAGCGACGGGGCCGGGTCCGGGCCCGCCGGGCCGCGGTGATGGCGGTACCCGCCACGCTCGTCGCCGCCGGTCTCGCGGTGCTCACCGCACAGGGGGCGCTTGGTGTGCAGTTCGCGATCTCCGGCATGCCGTTCACGGTCACCGCGACGGAACTCGACGGAACCGGTTTCGAGCAGTTCGGCGGCCTCGACAACATGGCGGACGGCAGCCCGAACGCCGGGGACAGCGGCGGTCAGGTGCTGGTGGTGACCTCCGCGATCAGGGAAGCCACCCTCACCAAGCTGTGCCAGAGCGTCGACCTCGGCGGCACCAACCTGCTGATCACGGCGGGAAGCGGTGCGGCCAAGGTGACCGCGCACGACCTCACCACCGACTCCACGGAGCTGTCCGGCAACGCGGCGTTCAAGAACATCGAGATCGGCAACGACGCCAGCACGCTGAACAAGGCGAACGCGAAGGGACCGATCGGCGTCTTCAGTCAGCAGGCCGACACCGTCCACATCGGTAATCTGCGGCAGACCAACTACGCGACCACAGCCGGTGTGTTCAGGCTTCCCGGCCTGAAACTGCGTTTCAGCGACTCGGGCTGCTGATCCCGGTGACCGGCCGTCCACGTCAGGGAGCGCGGGACGCATTCCGTGGCTGGCGGGCCCGTCGGCCGTTCTGGGGCGGGCTGCTGCTCGCCCTGGCCTCCGGGGAGATCCTGCTCACCGAGAAGGCCTCACTGAAGGTCGTGATGCACGTCGGGATGCAGGGACTGGCCGGCTACCTGCTGCCGACGCTGCTGGGCCTGCTGGGCCTGCTGATCCTCTTCAACCCCGCGCAGCGGCTGTTCTACTCCCTCACCGGCGTCCTGGTCTCCCTCGGCACCTGGGTCACCTCCAACCTCGGCGGCTTCTTCGTCGGCCTCCTGCTGGGCGTCACCGGCAGCTGCCTCACCTTCGGCTGGCTCCCCGACCAGGAACCGCGCGTCAGCCGCCGCAGGCGCCGCAAGCAGGCGCATGCCCGGTGATGCGGGAACTTCCCGGCCGTCCCATGAGTTTCTACGGTGTTGTAGAAGTTGCGCCGGTGTGCCGTGGCAGCACCCGGCTGTGGACATGAGGAGTGCGCATGGCTCTGTGGGACCGCATCAAGGAGTCCGCGTCGCAGATGCAGACCCAGTTGGTGGCGAAGAAGAACGACCTGAAGAGCGGTGCGTTCCGCGATGCGAGCATGGCGATGTGCGCGCTCGTGGCTGCCGCCGACGGGACCGTGGACCCCTCGGAGCGGCAGCGGGTGGCCCAGCTCATCGCGACGAACGAGGTGTTGCAGAACTTCCCGGCGGACGACCTCAGGCGCCGCTTCGAGGAGAACCTGAACAAGCTGACGACCGACTTCGCCTTCGGCAAGGTCAGCGTGCTGCAGGAGATAGCCAAGGCGAAGAAGAAGCCGGCCGAGGCGCGGGCCGTGATCCAGATCGGCATCGTGATCGGCGGCGCGGACGGCGACTTCGACAAGACGGAGCAGGCCGTGGTGCGCGAGGCGTGCTACACGCTGGATCTGCCGCCGCACGAGTTCGACCTCTGAGCGATTCCGGACGAGCGAGGATGGGGGCATGCTCGACGATCTCGACCGTGCCCTCATCCACGCCCTGCACCTGGACGGCCGGGCGCCGTTCAGCAGGATCGCCGAGGTGCTCGGGGTCTCGGCGCAGACCGTGGCCCGCCGCTACCGCCGGCTGCGCACGGAGGCCGGGCTGCGCGTGGTCGGCCTCGCCGATCCGGACCGGGCGGGCCGTACGCAGTGGCTGGTGCGGCTGACGGCGACGGCACGCTCGGCGCAGGACATCGCCGCGGCGCTGGTGCGGCGGCCGGACACGTCCTGGGTGAAGCTGACTTCCGGGGGCACGGAGATCACGGCGGTGATCCACGCCCCGGCCGAGGACGCCTCCCCCGGCTCCCTCCTGCTGCACGACGTCCCGCGCACCGGCGGCATCACCGCCGTCTCCGCGCACTGTCTGCTGCACACCTACCTGGGCGGCCCCGCCAACTGGCGGCGCAGCGCCCAGGCCCTGGACGAGCAGCAGCAGGCGGCCCTGGAATACCGGGAGAGCGCGGAGGCGGTACGGCAACCGGGCCCGCAGGACGGCGAGTTGCTGGCCGCGCTGGAACGGGACGGGCGGACCGGACAGGGGGAGCTGGCCCGGGTGACCGGCTGGTCGCCCGCGACCGTGGCCCGGCGGCTGTCCGAACTGCGCGCGGCGGGCGCCCTGTTCTTCGACGTGGAGGTGGACGCCGGGCTCTTCGGTGTGCGGACCCGGGCCCTGCTGTGGCTGTCGGTGCGCCCGGCGGACCAGGACAAGGTCGCCCTCGCCCTGGCCGGCCATGACGAGCTGGCCTTCGTGGCCGCGACCACCGGCCGCACCAACCTGGTCGCCCAGGCGCTGTGCCGCGACCCGGCCGACCTGCACCGCTACCTCACCGGGCGGCTCGGTGCGCTGCGCGAGATCGACGCGCTGGAAACCAGCCCGGTGCTGCGTACGCTCAAAGCGGCGAGTCCGGTGCTGACGGATCTGGCCCGGGTACGACGCGGACGTCCTGCCGGGTGAGGCCGTGCGCGGCTGCGGGTGCGTGCGGGCTGGTGGCGCCCACGCGACGGAAGCGCATGTCGATACAGCCCCGCGCCCTTCGGGGTGCTCACCGTCATCACCTGCGCCCCGCCGGCACCGACGAGCGAAACACACCCGGCCGGCTGTGGCTCAGGGCACTTGAGTGCCCTCCCCCGCCCCGACCCTTCCGCTCGCCGCCCAGGCAACGGCCAGCACCGCCACCGCCACCCAGCAGGCCGCCTGCGCCGCGCCCACGCCCTTCCCCGCCAGGTACACGCTCCCCAGCACCGCCACTCCCAGCGTCGCCCCCAGCTGCTGCACCGCGTTGAGCAGCCCGGCCGCCGAGCCGACCTCGTGCGGGCGCAGGGGGCGCAGGGCGAGGGTGAAGAAGGCGGGCGTGAACAGGCCGGCACCGAGGCCGACGAGGGCGAGGGCGGGCAGCAGTACGACCGGACAGTGGCCCGGCGCGGTCGTCCGGTACGCGGCCACGGCGGCGAGCAGTCCGGCCAGCAGCACCCCGAGCCCGTACGGCATGACCCGGCGCCCGTACCGCCGTACCAGCCGTGAGCCGGCCCACCAGGAGGCGAGGGCGAGCCCCGCGGACCACGGCAGCAGGCTCAGCCCGGACGCCAGGGCGCCCGTGCCGGCGTCGAGTTGGAGCTGCAGGACGACCACGACGGTCAGCCCGTTGGTCACCGCGAAGAAGGCAGTGGAGGTGACGAGAGCGGCCGGGAAGCCGCGGTGGGTGAACAGGCTGGGCTCCACCAGGGGACGGTCCGTGCGTCGTTGGTGCCGGGCGAAGGCGGTGAGCACGAGCAGTCCGGCGCCCAGCAACAGCCAGTCGGGCAGGGCGAGTTGACGGAGGTCGCCACCGATCAGCGGGTATACCAGGAGTCCGGTGCCGAGTGCCGCAAGCGCGGTGCCGGGCCAGTCGAGGGCCGGCCGGTGCGGGGCGCGGTTCTCCGGCAGGTTCCGGGCGAGGGTCAGCACCACTGCGGCCAGCGGCACGTTCACGAGGAACGCGGACCGCCAGGACGAGCCGAACAGGTCGGCATGCGTCAGCACACCGCCGACGACGGGGCCGCAGACGGCTGCCAGGCCCATCACCGGCCCGATGCTGCCCAGCGCCTTCGCCGTCTCCTCCCCCGAGAACATCGCCTTGATCAGCCCGATGGTCTGCGGAATGATCAGCGCCGCCGCGGCGCCCTGTACGGCCCGGAAGGCGATGAGCAGCCCCGGCGACGGCGCCAGGGCGCAGGCGACGGACGCCGCCGTGAACACCGTGACGCCGAGGACGAACATCCGGCGCCGGCCCGCGATGTCCCCGAGCCGCCCGCCGGTGATCAGCAGCACGGCGAACGGCAGGGTGTAGGCGGCGCCGAACCACTGCACGTCCGAGACGGGTCCGCCCAGATCGGCGTGGACGGCCGGTGCGGCCACCTGTACGACGGTCGCGTCCAGCAGGTTCATCGCTTCGCCGAGCAGCAGGGCGACCAGGCCGGACCGGCGCCTGCGGCAGGGAGTGGCGGCAGCCACGCTTTCCGTGATCATGGGGTTCCTCTCACGCTCGCTACGGGGCCGGCAACCGGCCCCGTAGCGAGGGTGGGAGATCACGGGAGGCGGACTCCAACGGGAGCGGCGTGCTTGCGGATTTCTTCCATCAGCACCACCAATCCTGAGGAAATCCCACAGGCAGACGCGGGCCCGGGCGTCAGGCGAGGCCGGCGGACCGCAACCAGGCCTTGGCCACGTCCAACGGGTCCTTGTTCTGGGCCTGGACCTGGGTGTCGAGCTCCAGCAGGGTCGCGGTGTCGAGCTTGGCCGAGACCGCGTTGAGCGCGTCGACGCCCTTCTTGGGCAGGGCGCTCCTGTGGACGAGCGGCTGGACGTTCTCGAAGCCGAAGAGGTTCTTCGGGTCCTGCAGGACGACGAACTTCTCCTTGGTGATGGTCGGGTCCGTGGTGAAGATGTCCGCGACCTGCACGGCGTCCTTCTTCAGCGCCGCCTGGGTGAGCGGGCCGCCCGCGTCCAGCGCCCGGAAGGACTTGAACTGCAGCCCGTAGACGGACTTCAGGCCCACGAGGCCCTGCTGCCGGGCCTGGAACTCCGGAGAGGCGCCGATCACCAGGTCCTTCGCGAGGTCCCTCAGGTCGGCGATGGACGACTTCCCGGTGAGGTGGTACTTCTTCGCGGTGGCCGCGTTGACCGTGACCGAGTCCTTGGACTGCGCCGCCGCGGGCTGCAGCAGGGCCAGCTTGGAGTCCAGCTTGGCCTCGATGGCCGTCGTGGTGGCCTCGGCCGTCTTCGGCCTCGCGTTCTTGTCGAGGTAGGCCAGCAGCGCGCCGTTGTACTCGGGCAGCACCGACAGGGAGCCGTTCTTGATCAGCCCGTAGGTGTTCTCGCGGCTGCCGATGTTCGGCTTGTACGTGACCTTGACGCCCTTGGCTTTGAGGGCCTCGCCGTAGATGTCGGCGAGCAGGGTGCTCTCGGGGAAGTTGTTGGAGCCGACGACGACGGTGCCGTCGCTCGCCTTGCTGTCGTTCGTCAGGGGGTTGGAGTTGTCGCCCTTGGAGGCACAGCCCGCCAGCAGAGCCGCCGCCGCGAGGGCGACCACCGCCGCGCCTCGGTTCCTCCGGATGGACCTGCTGATGCGGTTGGTGGAAGTCACACACCGATCCAATCCAGCCGGATCTCGGTCAGTCAAGGGCCGCAGATCACCGATTGGCCTCGATCTGCGGCCGGTTGTGGGCAGTTGGGTGCGGCAGCGGTCCGGCAACGGCCCGCACCGGGCCGTGGACGTCAGCCGCTCCGGCGCACCCCCGGTGACACCGTGAGCCGCGATGCCGCCCAGAACACCACGAGGGTGGCCAGGGCGAGTCCGGCGACCAGCGTGGCGCCGCCGACGACCTTGTCATAGTCCTTCTGGTAGAGGCCGTCGATGATGTACCGGCCGAGACCGCCCAGGCTGACGTAGGCGGCGATGGTGGCGGTCGAGACGATCTGGATGGCCGCCGTGCGCAGGCCGCTGAAAATCAGCGGGAGCGCGACCGGCACCTCCACCTGGAACAGCACCCGCGCCTCGGACATGCCCATGCCCCGGGCGGCGTCCACGGGCGAGGGGTCGACGGAACGGATCGCCTCGTAGGTGGTGACCAGGATCGGCGGTACGGCGAGCACGACCAGCGGGATCATCACCGGCAGCAGACCGAAGCCGATCCAGATGAACATCAGGACCAGAAGACCGAAGCTGGGCAGGGCCCGGCCCGCCGTGGCGATCAGGGCGAGGGCGTTGCCGCCCCGCCCGTAGTGTCCGGTGAGCAGCCCGACGGGCAGTCCGACCGCGGCGGCGATCAGCAGGGCTTCCAGCGAGAACCTGAGGTGCTCGGCGAACCGGGTGGGGATGCCGTCGTAGCCGTGCCAGTGGGCGCTGTCACTGAAGAAGGCGCGGGCGAAGTCGAGGACGTTCACCGGGCGGCTCCCTTGCGCGGCATCCAGGGGGTGAGCAGGGTACGGACCAGGACCAGCAGGGCGTCGGCGAGGATGCCGAGCACCGCGATGGTCAGGACGGAGTTCACGGCCAGGGCGGGCCGGTGGTAGGTCTGGGCGTCGTAGAGCATGTTGCCGAGCGCGCCCTGGTTGCCGATGAGCATGCCGACGCTGACGAGGGAGATGCTCGACACGGTCGCCACCCTCAGGCCCGCGATGATCGCGGGTACGGCGATGGGCAACTGCACCTGGAAGTAGCGGCGTACCGGTCCGATGCCCATGGCCTCGGCGGCGGCCAGGGTCTCCTGCGGTACCGAGCGGACGCCGTCCACGATCGCGGGGACGAGCACCACCAGGCTGTAGAGCGCGAGCGGGATCATCACCGTCGTCTCGCTCTGCCCGAAGTAGTCGATGAGCACGACGAAGAAGGCCAGGGACGGGATGGCGTAGAGGACCGTGGTGATCCCGAGGACGGGCGGGTAGATCCACCGGAAGCGCACGCACAGCTGGGCGACGGGCAGCGAGATGATCAGACCGGCCAGCACCGGGATCAGCGCCTCGCGCAGGTGCAGGCCGACGAGTCCGAGGTAGCTGTGCTGGAGGTCGCTCGGCAGGTCGAAGAAGCCGTTCATCGTGCGGCCTTCACCCCCGCGCCGCGCGCCACCCGGCTGTGCGCGGCGCGGATGGCCTCGCCGATGACCTGCTGGGACACGACGCCGACGGCGCGTCCCTCGCCGTCCACCGCGACGGCCCAGCCGGTCGGGGAGAGCACCGCCCCGTCGAGCGCGGTGCGCAGCGAGTCGCTGCCGGGCACGAATGGCCGCCCGTGGTCGATGAGTTGGTCCCGGTCGATGGCGCCGGCGGTGAGCCGGTCCGGCTCGCTCCAGCCGAGCGGCCTGCCGTCGGGGTCGGTGACGAGGAGGTAGGGGGCGTCGGCGCGGGAGGCGAGCTGCGCGGCGTCGGCGTCGACCGCGACGACCGGCGACGTCTGCAGCTCCAGGCCGGCGGACGGGAAGAACGACAGCCTGCGGATGCCGCGGTCGGCACCGAGGAAGTCCTCCACGAAGGCGTCGGCGGGTGCGCTGAGCAGTTCGGCGGGCGGCGCGAACTGGGCGAGCCGCCCGCCGGTGCGCAGCACGGCGACCATCGTGCCGAGTTTGATCGCCTCGTCGATGTCATGCGTGACGAAGACGATGGTCTTGGCCAGCTCCTCCTGGATGCGCAGCAGTTCGTCCTGAAGTTGCTTGCGCACCACGGGGTCGACGGCGGAGAACGGCTCGTCCATCAGCAGCACCGGCGGATCGGCGGCGAGCGCCCGGGCGACGCCGACGCGTTGCTGCTGGCCGCCGGAGAGCTGGTACGGGTACCGCTTGGCGAGCGAGGTGTCGAGCCCCACCCGTTCCATCAGCTCGGCCGCCCGTTGCCGGGCCTGCCGCCTGGTCCGGCCGAGCAGACGGGGCACGGTGGCGATGTTGTCGAGGATGGTGCGGTGCTGGAAGAGGCCGGCGTTCTGGATGACGTAACCCATCGAGCGGCGCAGGGTGTTGACCGGCTGCTGCCGGATGTCCGTGCCGTCGAGGAGGATGCTGCCCTCGGTGGGCTCGACCATCCGGTTGATCATCCGCAGGGTCGTCGTCTTGCCGCAGCCGGAGGGCCCGACGAGGACGGTGATCGCGCGGTCCGGTATCTCCAGCGACAGCTGGTCGACCGCGACGGTGCCGTCCGGATACCGCTTCGTGACTGAATCTATCCGTATCAAAACGCCGAATGCCCTTCGGGTTTGGCGGATTTCCGCCGCTTCCGGCCACGGTCGTCGATGCGCAGGCCGTTGCGGGGAGAGTCTAGACGGCGAGTGTTTCAGTGCTCTGGCGGCGAACGACCGGTCAGGCCACCGGCGGACGCGCCCGCCCCGGGCGCACCCGGCACCGCCGGACGACCGCAGGCCCTATGGCGGGGCCGCGTCGGCCGGAGTCCCCTGTCGGCTGTGCGGGCGGGCGGCCAGTGCGGCGACATCGTCCTCCGCGTGCCGTGCGTCCAGCCGGCCGAGGATGGTGTCCAGAACGTCGTCGAGCCCGTCCCCGGCGGGGAAACGGACGGCGGACAGCCGGGCCAGCGAGCGGTCGATGTCCTCACCCCGCCGTTCCACGAGTCCGTCGGTGAACAGTACGAGCGTCTGGCCGGGTTCCAGCCGCTGGGTGGTGGACTCGTAACCGCCGAGCCCGGTACCCAGCGGTGGCCCCACCGGGACGGGCACGATCGAGGCCTCGCCGCCGGAGGTGATGAGCACGGGCGGCAGATGCCCGGCGCTGGCCAGCGTGACCTGCCGGCGCCCCGGGTCGACCCGGGCGAGCAGACATGTGGCGGGCCGCCGCTCCGCCTCCCGGGAGGCGATGTCGTCCATCTGCCGCAGCACCCGGTGCGGAGGCAGATCGGCGGAGGCGATGTAGCGCAGGGAGGAGCGGTAGGCGTTCATGTCGACGGCGGTCTCCAGGCCGTGTCCCATGACGTCGCCGACGACCAGCAGGGTCCGCCCGAAGTGCAGCCGTACGGTCTCGCACCAGTCGCCGCCGACCAGAACGCCGCCGCCGGCCGGCAGATAGCGGATGGCGATGTCCAGGTTGGGGTGCGGGCGGCCGGGCTCGGAGAGCAGAGCGCGTTGCAGGTCGCCGGCGGTGCGGCTGACGCTCGCGTAGGCGCGGGCGTGCCGGATGTGGGAGGCGGCGCGCTCGGCGAGCAGGCTGAGCAGCTCGGCCTCCGCACGGCGCAGGGGCGGCGGCCCGCAGCGCGTCCACACCAGGACGCCGTACGCGTCGTCTCCGCTGATCAGCGGCGCGCACAGGGCGATCGCGGCCCCGGCGCCGCCCGCGCGCTCCAGCCATGGCTCCGGCTGCGCGCCGAGCGCCGGTACGCCCGCGTGGCGGGCCACCGCGGCGGCCCATCCGGCGTCGGGCAGCGCATGGGCGTCCCCGGTGATCGCCTCGTACCCGGTCACCGTCCGGCCGGTCAGGCGCATCACGGCGGCCGTTCCGCCGGCCAGCCGTACGGCGACCCGGGTCAGCTCGGCGCAGGTCGTGGCCTCGTCGAGGGTCCTACCGATCCCGGCGAGCGCCTCCCGCAACACGCCCGTCC
Source organism: Streptomyces sp. NPDC030799 (assembly GCF_055572255.1). NCBI lineage: Bacteria > Bacillati > Actinomycetota > Actinomycetes > Kitasatosporales > Streptomycetaceae > Streptomyces > Streptomyces sp. NPDC030799. Next base: position 515,779 of record NZ_JBVIDS010000004.1, read on the forward strand.
GCGCACCGGCCGTCACGACATCGCCGACCGGCACACCCCCGACGCGCTGCACGACCTCCGCGGCCTGCGCTGATTCCACTGAGTCCGCGGAATCCCCGGCCGGCTCGGACGTCGCGGCTCCCTCCTGGCCGCCGCCGTCCTCGCGGTGGCGGTCGCCGTCGGCGGGCTGAGGCCTGCGACGGGACTGGATCCAGCGCGCCACACCCAACACCCTCACAGGGTCTCAAACCGCAGCGAACGGGGCACAGCCGCTCCCTACGGCGCTGGGCCGCAGCCTGGAGCTCGTGTCAGCCCTGGTCGGGGGTGAGGCGCAGGGAGATCGAGTTGATGCAGTACCGCTGGTCGGTCGGGGTCGGGTAGCCCTCGCCCTCGAAGACGTGCCCCAGGTGGGAGCCGCAGCGGGCGCAGCGCACCTCGGTGCGGACCATTCCGTGGGAGCGGTCCTCGACCAGTTCCACCGCGTCGGTGTCCTTCGGGTCGTAGAAGCTCGGCCAGCCGCAGTGCGACGCGAACTTGGTGTCCGAGGTGAACAGTTCGGCGCCGCAGGCGCGGCAGGAGTAGACGCCCTTGGTGGTGGTGTCCGTGTACTCACCGGTGAAGGCCGGCTCGGTGGCGGCCTGCCGCAGCACGGCGTACTCGGCCGGGTTCAGCTCCGTGCGCCACTGCTCGTCCGGCTTTTCGACGTCGTACGACATGAGCCTCAGCCCCTTTACTGCGACAGGCGGTCCAGGATCAGCGGGCCCAGGTCGGTCACGTCGCCCGCGCCCATGGTGAGAACCAGATCGCCGGGCTTCGCCATTCCCGCGATCACGGCGGGGATCTCGGTCTTGTCGTGCACGGCGGTGACGTCGGCGCCGGCAGCGCGCGCGGCCTCGATGATCAGCTCGCTGGTCACGCCCGGGATCGGGTCCTCGCGAGCCGGGTAGATGTCCAGCACGACGGAGGCGTCGGCGAGGGCGAGGGCCTGGCCCATCTCCTTGCCCAGCTCCTGCGTGCGGGAGAAGAGGTGGGGCTGGAAGACGACGAGGATGCGGGCCTCGCCGGCGGCGGCGCGCATGGCCTCCAGGTCGGCGGTCATCTCGGTGGGGTGGTGGGCGTAGGAGTCGATCACCTGGACGCCGGCGGCCTCGCCCTTGAGCTGCAGGCGCCGCTTGACCCCGGTGTAGGCGGCGAGCGCGGGCGCCAGCTCGGCGGCCGGGATGCCGAGCGCGGCGCCGGCGGTGAGCGCGGCGACGGCGTTGAGGGCGTAGTGGCGGCCGGGCACGGAGACGGTGAAGGTCAGCTCCTGGCCGTCCAGCAGCGCGGTGACCCGGCTCTTGAGCCCCTGCGGTACGACGGCGGTCACGCGCACGTCGGCGTCCTCGGCCTCGCCGTACGTCACCGTCCTCACCGTCCCCGCCAGCCGCCGGGTCAGCTCCCGCGCGCCCTCGTGGTCGGCGGAGATCACCAGTGTGCCGCCGGGGACGATCTTCCCGGCGAAGGTCTCGAAGGATTCGTAGATCTCGTCCATCGAGGCGTAGTTGGCGTGGTGGTCCAGCTCGACGTTGAGGACGATCGCGACCTCGGGCGCGTACTTGTGGAAGCTGCGGTCCGATTCGTCGGCCTCGGCGACGAAGATGTCGCCCTCGCCGTGCAGCGCGTTGGAGCCCGGTGCGTCGAGGTCGCCGCCGATGGCGTACGACGGCTTCAGACCCAGCTCGGTGAGGGAGACGGCCAGCATCGAAGTGGTCGTCGTCTTGCCGTGGGTGCCGGCCACGGCGATCGGACGCAGCCCCTCCATCAGCGCGGCGAGCGCGTCGGAGCGGTGCACCGCCGGGATGCCCAGCTCGGCGGCGCGGGCCAGCTCGGGGTTGTCCTGACGGATCGCCGACGACACCACGACACAGCTCGCGTCGTCGGCGACGTGCTCCGCGGCGTGCCCGATGTGCACGGTGACCCCGAGCGCGCGCAGTGCCTCGGCGGTCGCCGACTCCTTGGCGTCGCTCCCGGCGACCTGGGCCCCGCGCTGCGCGAGGATCTTGGCGATCCCCGACATCCCGGCGCCGCCGATGCCGATGAAGTGCGGTCGGTCCATGGCGGTAGGAAGGCCGGGTGCCATGTGGTTCTCCCAGGATCACGGTGCGGGCTGAAGCAGGCCTAGCCTATGCCGAGCCCCGTGCTTTCTCCGACAGCCGAGGTCACTGCGCCTTGCTGTGCGAGAACAGCTTCAGCACCGGAACGCCCACCTTGTGCCGGGCCCGCGAGGCCCAGTCCCGGTGGAAGAACTCCTCCACGTAGTGGGGGTCGGTCAGCACGATCACCTCGTCGGCGTCGACGTCGGCGACGAGGGATTTCAGCGCGTCCAGCGGGTGATCCTCGACCAGCCGGCCGTCCGCCTGGCTGCCGGCGGCCCGCAGCGCCTGCACCGACACGTCCAGGGCCTGCCGGCCGACGCTCCTGGCGTCCTCCCCCTCGGGGGTCTCCCGTTCCCGCACCGCCTCGTCCAGTTCGCCGAGCGCGATGTCGTCGATGGCCCGCAGCAGGCGGTCCGCCTGGTCGCCGCGCGGCTGGAGGAGCACGTGGAACGCGACCGGCTCGTCTCCGTGCAAGGTGGTGACGAACTCCACGTCGGCGGACGTCAAGGCCTTCTCGATCATCAGAACGCTTGTGAACACCGAACGCCTCTTCTCCTCCGTGGGGCCCCGGCAAGGCCCCTGCGGAAACCATCCTGCCCCGTGATCGCACGGATTGTGCCGGACTAAGTCTGCCCGCCGGAAGCTAAACGGAACGGTCCATTCCGCCGATTCAGGACCGACGGTAACGACCGAACAGGAATCCGGCCTCCTCCAGAAGGGACGCGAGTTCGAACCGGTGCGGCACGGTGACCGGCGGCCCCCCGGCGATGCGCTGCGCGTCGCCCGCGGTGAGCATGGGCGAGAGGGTCAGGCACAGCTCGTCCAGCACCTCGTCGGCGATCAGCTGGCCGAGCAGCCGGGGACCGCCCTCGGTGAGCAGCCGGGTGTGGCCGAGGCCGGCCAGGGCGCCGACGGCACGCGCGGGCTCGATGCCCGTGCCCTCACCGGCGATCAGCACCCTGGCGCCGGCCTTCTCGGCGGCGGCGACCCGGTCGGGGGCGGCCGCGGCCCCGGTCAGGATCAGCGTGGGCACCAGGGGCGAGGTGAACAGCGGGAGCGAGAAGTCCAGCTCCAGGCTCGCGCTGACGACCGCGATCACCGGCGCCGGGGTCTGTCCGGCGGCCTTGCGGGCGTCGGCGAACTCGGCACGCGCGCGTGCCGGCCGGTACCCCTCCTGCCGTACCGTTTCCGCGCCCACCACGATCACGTCCGCGAGCGCTCGCAGCGTGCCGAAGATCCGCATGTCGGTGGCGCTGGAGATGGGCTGGGAGCGTCCCTCGTGCTGAGCGGCACCATCCAGCGAGGAGACCATGTTGGCCCGCAGCCACGGTCGCGGGGCACCCGGCGCGGGCTCCGGGTAGGCGTAGGCGGCGGCCAGCTCGGCGAGGCTCCACTCACGGTCGGCGAGCGCGCCGCCCCCGTGCGCTCCCGGCACTCCGGCCGCATGGGCCCCGGTCATCCCTCCGGCCCCCTCGCCCTCGGTGGTGCCGCCGAAGGCCCGGGCTGCTGTTTCGTCGGTCACAGGGAACAGGCGTCGCATGTCGTGCAGTGTGACACGGCGCTTAGCATGGATAACCGTGTCGTCCTCCACCACCGCCCCCGGATCCAGCCCTCTGACCGACGCGGGCCCCCTCTCCCTGTGCGCCCGCGAGCCGCACGTCCCCGCGGACCGGCTGGTCGCCGAGATGGTGCCGCCGCCGCGGTTCGACTCGGTCCGCTTCTCGACCTACATACCGGACCCGAACCAGCCCAGCCAGACCGAGGCCGTGCAGGTGCTCGACGGCTTCGCGGCCGGGCTCGGCGGGGCGCACGCCTCCGGCGCAGGCAGGCGCGGCTTCTTCGGCTTCGGCAGGGCCAGGGCGCCCAAGGTGCCGGCCGGCCCGCGCGGGGTCTACCTGGACGGCGGCTACGGCGTCGGCAAGACCCACCTGCTCGCCTCCCTGTGGCACGCCACCCCGGCCGAGCCCGCGCTCAAGGCATTCGGCACCTTCGTGGAGCTGACGAACCTGGTCGGCGCCCTCGGCTTCCAGCAGACCGTGCGCACGCTCTCCGACCACCGCCTGCTGTGCATCGACGAGTTCGAACTGGACGACCCGGGCGACACGGTCCTCGTGTCGACACTGCTCGGCAAGCTGGTCGAGGCCGGCGTGGCGCTGGCCGCCACCTCCAACACGCTGCCGGGCAAGCTCGGTGAGGGCCGGTTCGCCGCCGCCGACTTCCTGCGCGAGATCCAGGGTCTGTCCGCCCACTTCCGCACCCTGCGCATCGACGGCGAGGACTACCGCCACCGCGGCCTGCCCGAGGCGCCGAAGCCGTTCACCGACGAAGAGGTGACGAAGGCGGCCTACGCCACCGCGGGTGCCTCGCTCGACGACTTCCCGCATCTGCTGGAGCACCTGGCCAAGGTCCACCCGAGCCGGTACGGCGCGCTGACCGACGGGCTGCGGGCGGTGTGCCTGACCGACGTCCAGCCGGTGCCGGACCAGTCGACCGCGCTGCGGCTCGTGGTGCTGGCCGACCGGCTCTACGACCGCGAGGTCCCCGTGCTGGCCTCGGGCCTGCCGTTCGACAAGCTGTTCAGCGAGGAGATGCTGAAGGGTGGCTACCGCAAGAAGTACTTCCGCGCGATCTCCCGGCTCACCGCACTGGCCCGCGACGCGAAGGGTCTCGTCGGCTCCTAGTCAAGAGCCGGATCGCGCCACGCGACCGGCACTTTTCACGCTCTCTTGCGTTCGTAACGCGCCGTTAACCCTGCAAAGGCCTTTGCAGGGTTAAAGTGCTTCTTGACCATCCATTGACTAATGCTTGGTCCGTACTAGACGTGCGACGCGGTGGAAGGGGGGCGCATGTTCCGAGGTACGACGACCCGGACCCGCTTCACTCTCCTCGCCGTGCTCCTGCTCGCGCTCCAGCTCTTCGCTCCGACAGGAAACTTCGCACCCGCGCATACGGTCCGTCAGGCACTGGCCAAGGCCGAGTCCGGAATTCCGTCCTCCGTGCCCCCGGTGCACGAGGAGAAGGACTCGGTCCGCGCCCCGCACCGCTCGGGCGCCCCCATGGGCGCCCCGCACCTCCGCGACCGGCAACGCGGCTCGGCCTCCGGCTGGGCCCAGCGGCCTTTGCCGATAGCCGGCCGTGCGTCCGGCACCGATGCACCGGACGCACCCGGCGCGCCGTACCACCGCGCCGCGAGCCCCTCCAGAGACCACGCCCCGGCAGCGCTTCAGGTCTTCCGCTGCTGACCGGCGTTCACCTTCTGCAACTTCCCCCACATACAACGTCGTTCAAGTCCGACGCGTCCCTGCAGGCGCGCCAGGAGGAACTCACACATATGCAGCCCCTCATCGACAACGCCCGTACCTTCGGACAGCGCCCTGAGGAGTTCGCCAAACTCGCCGAAGGCCAGTCCCCGCAGGTGCTGTTCATCACCTGCTCCGATTCCCGGGTCGTCCCGGCCCTGATCACGGGCGCCCGCCCCGGCGAGCTGTTCGAGCTGCGCACCGCGGGCAACATCGTGCCGCCCCACACCTCGCAGCACCCCACCAGCGAGGCGGCCACCATCGAGTACGCCGTGGAAGTGCTCGGCGTCCGCGACATCGTCGTCTGCGGGCACTCGCACTGCGGCGCCGTCGGCGCGCTGGTGCGCGGTGACGACCTGACCGCCGTACCCGCCGTGCGCGACTGGCTCGCGCACGCCACCCCGCGCCCGACCGGCGCGGCCGAGGATCCGGAGGTCGCCGAGGGCGTGCAGGCCCATGTCCTGACCCAGCTGCTGCGGCTGCGCTCCTACCCGTGCGTCGAGCGCCGGCTCGCAGCGGGTCAACTGACGCTGCACGCTTGGTACTACGAGGTGCACACCGGGACCGTACGGACGCACCGCCCGCAGACCGACACCTTCGAGTCCCTGTGAGCGCGCCGATGACCAGTAAGAACCCCATATCCCGATTCCCGTATCTGCGGCAGGACTTCGCCGCCTCCCTCGTCGTCTTCCTGGTCGCGCTGCCGCTGTGCGTGGGCGTGGCCGTCGCCTCCGGGGTCCCGGCCGAACTGGGCCTGGTCACCGGCGTCGTGGGCGGCCTCGTCACCGGGCTCATGCGCGGCAGCAGCCTGCAGGTGTCGGGTCCGGCGGCCGGAATGACCGTGCTCGTCTTCGAGGCGGTCAAGGAGTTCGGCCTGCCGGCACTCGGCGTGATCGTGCTCGCGACCGGCCTCCTCCAGGTCGGCATGGGCCTGCTCGGGCTGGGCCGCTACTTCCGCGCCATCTCGGTCTCCGTCGTCGAGGGCATGCTGGCCGGGATCGGACTCGTGCTCATCGCCGGGCAGTTGTACCCGGCGCTGGCGGCCAAGGCCCCCGGCTCCGGACTCGACAAGATCGCCGGGCTGCCCGGGGCGCTCCGGCACGCCCTCGGCAACGGCACCGCACTGGCCTCGCTGTCGGTGTGCGCGGGCACGGTCGCCGTACTGCTGCTGTGGAAGCACGTTCCGGCCAAGGTGCGGACGCTGCCCGGTCCGCTGGCCGCGGTCGGCCTCGCCACGGTGGCCACCTTCGCGCTGGCCCTGCCGGTCGCCACGGTCGAGGTGCAGGGCCTGCTGGGCTCGATCCAGCCGCCGCCGCTGAGCGCGTTCGGCGAGCTGGCGGGCGTCGGGATGCTCGGCACCGTCGTCGCCTTCACCCTGATCGCGTCCGCCGAGTCGCTGTTCAGCGCGGCGGCCGTGGACCGGCTGCACTCCGGGCCGCGCACCGAGTACAACAGGGAGCTGATCGCCCAGGGCGCCGGCAACACGGTGTGCGGCCTGCTGGGCGCGCTGCCGATGACCGCGGTGATCGTGCGCAGCGCGGCCAACGTGCAGGCGGGGGCCCGTACGAAGGCCTCCCGTGTCCTGCACGGCGTGTGGCTGCTGCTGTTCGCCGCGCTGCTGCCCGGCGTGCTCGCCCACATCCCGATCCCGGCGCTGGCGGGCATCCTGGTCCACTCCGGCGCCAAGCTGGTGCCGGTCCGGGCGCTGGCCGTGCTGTGGCGCGAGCACCGGGGCGAGGCGCTGGTCCTGTCCGTCACGGCGGTCTCGATCGTGGCGGTCAGCATGTTCGAGGGCGTGCTGATCGGTCTCGCGCTGGCCGTGGTCAAGACCGCCTGGGAAGCCTCGCACGTCAAGCTGGAGGTCATCGACAAGGGTGCGGGTCCGGTCGACGCGTATCTGTCCGGCAACGCGACCTTCCTGCGGCTGCCGAAGATCCTGGACAGCCTGGAGTCGCTGCCCCAGGACCGCCCGGTCCGCCTCGACCTGTCCGGCCTGCACCACCTGGACCGCGCCTGCCGTACGGCCCTGGAGAACTGGGCGGAACGGCACAGCGCGGCAGGTACGGAGCCGGTGGAGCTGACGGTGCCGACGGGCTGAGTGCCCCGAGGGGGCCGTACCGGGGTTCCTGGTCACGGCCCCCTCGCCACCACCCGACTCGATCGGCCTGGAACTGGCATATCGTTACAGCAGCGGACAAACAACAGACCTCTCGGTGAGGAGGTCATCATGCTCCAGGATCTGCTGGGAGCGATCGCCGCGGCCGGCGGGGCCGGCGTGGTGTACCTGGCGATGGCGGCCCGCGTGGTCAAGCAGTACGAGCGGGGCGTGCTGTTCCGGCTCGGGCGCGTCACGGGTGAGGTACGGCCGCCGGGCCTGAACCTGATCATCCCCTTCGTGGACCGGCTGCAGAAGGTCAACATGCAGATCGTGACGCTGCCGATCCCCGCGCAGGAGGGCATCACCCGGGACAACGTCACCGTCCGCGTGGACGCGGTCGTCTACTTCCGGGTGGTCGACGCGGAGAGCGCGCTGGTGAAGGTGGAGGACTACAAGTTCGCGGTCTCGCAGATGGCCCAGACGTCCCTCAGGTCGATCATCGGCAAGAGCGACCTGGACGATCTGCTCTCCAACCGCGAGAAGCTCAACCAGGGCCTGGAGCTGATGATCGACAGTCCGGCCGTCGGCTGGGGCGTCCAGGTCGACCGGGTGGAGATCAAGGACGTGTCGCTGCCGGACACGATGAAGCGGTCCATGGCCCGCCAGGCCGAGGCCGACCGGGAACGCCGCGCCCGGATCATCAACGCGGACGCCGAGTACCAGGCCTCCAAGAAGCTGGCCGAGGCCGCGCAGCAGATGGCCGACACACCCGCCGCCCTCCAGCTGCGGCTGCTGCAGACGGTGATGGCGGTGTCGGCCGAGAAGAACTCCACGCTGGTCCTGCCCATCCCGGTGGAGCTGCTGCACTTCCTGGAGCGGGGCAACCAGCAGCAGCTGGCGTCGAACGGTGACGGAGAGCCTCGCTCCGGCTAGCGTGCGGCTTCCCTCCGGGACGCGGCCACGGCTGGCGGAGTCGGCAGTTGCGGGCGCACCATGCCGTGGTGAAGGAAAGCGCGAAGGATCTCAGGGGGTTGCTGCGCCTTCCGCCCGGCGAGCCGGTGGTGCTTGCCGGGTATGACGCGCGGGCCACTCCCGGCGCCCCCGGCGGGAAGCGGACCGGGCGTGCCGACAGCGCCCGCATGGGCAAGCACCTGGCGAACCTTCAGGAGCGGCTGTGGGCGGCGGGCACGGCGGGGGACCGCCGGCGGGTGCTGCTGGTGCTGCAGGGCATGGACACCAGCGGCAAGGGCGGCACGGTCAAGCACGTCATCGGTCACCTCAATCCGTCCGGCTGCCGGATCCAGGCGTTCAAGGCGCCCACCGAGGAGGAACGGCGGCACGACTTCCTGTGGCGGGTGCGCGCGGCCCTGCCAGGGCCGGGCGAGATCGGCATCTTCGACCGCTCGCACTACGAGGACGTCCTCATCGCCCGCGTACGGCATCTGGCCCGGCCCGCCGAGATCGGCAGCCGTTACGGCCTCATCAACGACTTCGAGCGCTCCCTCGCCGAGGACGGCGTGACCGTGATCAAGTGCTTTCTGCACGTGTCCTACGAGGAGCAGCGGCGCCGGCTGCTGCGCCGCCTGGACCGGCCGGACAAGCACTGGAAGTTCGACCCCGGCGACATCGACGAGCGCGCCCTGTGGCCCGCCTACCAGGAGGCGTACCAGCTGGCCCTGGAGCGCTGCGCGGCGCCGTACGCGCCCTGGTACCTGGTGCCGGCGGACCGCAAGTGGTACCGGAACTGGGCGATCAGCCGCCTGCTGCTGGAGCACCTGCGGGAACTCGACCCGCACTATCCGAAGGGCGACTTCGACGTGGCGGAATGCCGGGAGCGGCTACTGAAGGGCGCTTGACGTCTTTTTGCCTCCAGACCGGACTTTTCACGCAAAAACCCGGCGCGTCGCTGCCCGCTTTGGGTTATTTTCACATAATCTCCGTGACTGTAAGAGGTCGCCCCGTTGCAGACCGCATCCACACTCACGTCATGGAGATGACATGCACAGACTTCGCAGGGCTGCCGTGCTCGTCGCGGCCCTCAGCACCGTCGGGTTCGCCGCCGCCGGCACGGCCTACGCCGACGACCATGAGCACGGGGACGACCACGACAAGGGGGGGTGGCACGTCATGCAGAGCTCCAACTGCAAGGACCACGACCTGAACCTCGACGTGCTCGGCGAGGTCGGCATCCTCAACGGCCTGCTGGGCAACGCGCTCAACGGCGAAGGCGACCCGGGTGCGCAGGCGACGCACATCGGCTCGACCATGGGCTGCAGCAACAAGGCCTGACCCGGGCCGGCTGAGAACTCCCTGACGGCGGGAAGCGGCGGCAGGCCGGACATCCGGTGGGCCGGCCCGCCGCCCACCGCCGACAGGGACAGGGCGTGGTGACCTCATGCGCAGCTGCGTGTGAGGTCACCACGCCCTCACTTCGTCCGGGAGCGATTGCTGAAGCCGACGGGGGTGGGTACCCGGCGGCCATGCAGGAGCAGCGGCACGTCACCGACTCCTACTGGCTGCGGACCGCGCCGGCGCCGCCCCGTCCCGCCCTGGACGGGGACCTGGACGTCGACGTGGCCGTCGTCGGCGCGGGCATCGCCGGACTGAGCACCGCATACGACCTGACCCGGGCCGGACTGGGGGTGGCGGTGCTGGAGGCCGGGCGGGCGGCGGGCGGGGTCACCGGCTACACCACCGCCAAGCTGACGGCCCAGCACACCCTCGTCTACGACCGGCTGCGGCGCACCCGCGGCCCCGAGGGGGCACGGCTGTACGCCCGCTCCCAGTCGGAGGCGATCGAGCACGCGGCGTCGCTGGTGGCCGAGCTGGGCATCGCCTGCGAGTGGGAGACCCGGGACGCGTACACGTTCGTGCGGGACCGGGCGCGCGTGGACGAGCTGCGGGCGGAGGCGCAGGCGGCGCGGGAGGCGGGGCTGCCGGCCGAGTTCACCACGGAGACCGGGCTGCCGTTCCCGGTGGCGGGCGCGGTCCGGGTGACCGGGCAGGCACAGTTCCACCCGGTCAGGTATCTGCGGGCGATCATCGACGATCTCGTCGCGCGCGGCGGCCGGCTGTACGAGGAGACACGGGTCGTCGGCCTGCAGGAGGGCGGCGAGCCCTGCCGTCTGACGACGGGGTCGGGTCACACGGTCACCGCACGGGACGTCGTGATCGCCACCCACTACCCGGTGTTCGACCGGGCGTTGCTGTTCGCCCGGCTCTCCCCGCGCCGCGAGCTGGTCGTGGCGGGTCCGCTGGGCGCGGGCGCGGATCCCGAGGGCATGTACATCACACCGGAGGAGAACACCCGCTCGGTGCGCACCGCACCGTACGGAACGGACGGGCAGCGGCTGCTCGTCGTCACCGGGGAGCACTTCACACCGGGCACCGGCGATGTGCGGGCCGGCTTCGAGGCACTCGCCGCCTGGGCCGAGGAGCACTTCCCCGGGGTGGCCCTGGACCACGCCTGGGCGACCCAGGACAACGACTCCACCGACACCGTGCCACTGGTGGGTCCCTTCCACCCGGGCGCCCGGCACACCTGGGTCGCCACCGGCTTCGGCGGCTGGGGGCTGAGCGGCGGGATCATGGCCGCGCAGTTGCTGACCGCGCTGATCACGGGCCGGGACTGCGCCTGGCGCGAGCTGTACGACCCGCGGCGGCTGAAGTCGGTGGTGCGCGAGGCACCGTCGCTGCTGAAGACACAGGCGGAGGTGGCCCGGCACTTCATCGGCGACCGCCTGAAGCCGCCGGCCTCGGTGGACGACCTGGCACCCGGCGACGGGGCGGTGGTCCGGGCGGACGGCGGCCGGCTCGCGGTGCACCGGGACGAGGAGGGCGCGCTGCACGCGGTCTCGGCCCGCTGCACCCACCTCGGCTGTCTGGTCTCCTTCAACCAGGCCGAAAAGGCCTGGGAATGCCCGTGCCACGGTTCCCGCTTCGCCGTCGACGGCACGGTGCTCCAGGGCCCGGCGGTACGGCCGCTGGAGCAGCGGGACCCGGGGCGTATCACCCCACCGCAGGACAAATAATCACACAAGTCGTCAGTTAGTCATATTTTCATACCGTGATCCCACAACTACGCCGTATCACCGCCGTCTGCGCCCTGGGCGCGGCTCTCGCCGCCTGCGGTACCGCGGACCCGGCGGGCAGCGCCCGCCGGGACCCGGCCGAGTCCCCCGTCCCCGCCTCCCCGTCCGCCTCGCATCCTCCCGTGCTGACCCCGGGCCCCGGCGGCCTGACCCCGGTCTTCGAGCACGGCCCCCGCACCCTGGGGAAGACCGTCGCGCTGACCTTCGACGCCGACATGACCGCCGACGAGGGCCCGCGCGCGGCGGCCGGCGAGCACTTCGACAACCCGGACCTGATCGGCACCCTGCGCACGCTGAAGGTGCCGGCGACGATCTTCATGACCGGCCGGTGGGCCGACGAGTACCCGACCGAGGCCCGCAGCCTCGGCCACGACCCGCAGTTCGAGGTCGCCAACCACTCCTACAGCCACTACGCGTTCACCAGCGACTGCTACGGCCTGCCCACCGTCGACGCCGGCAAGATGCGCTCGGACGTGGAGCGGGCGTACGCCTCCCTGCACAAGGCGGGCGTGGAGCACGCGCTGCCGTACTTCCGCTTTCCCGGCGGGTGTTACGACCAGCGGGCGCTGCGCGCGCTGAGCGGGCTCGGGGTGACCGCGGTGCAGTGGGACGTGGTGAGCGGAGACGCGTTCGCCACGGACGCCGACGCCGTCACCCGGCAGGTGCTGGACGGGGTGAAACCCGGCTCGGTGGTCGTCATGCACTGCACCCGCAGCGCCGCCCCGACCACCGAGCGGGTCGTCCGGGCGGTCGTACCGGAACTGCGCAAGCGCGGGTACCGGTTCGTGAAGGTCTCCGAGCTGATCGGCGAGACGTCCGGCCATCGGTGACCGTCCTACGCTGGAGGCATGAGCGACGAGGACTACTGCACGATTGTCGACGCCGCCAAGCCACCCCAGGCCGACGGGCCGCCGTATGCCGACTGTGTGCTGTGCCGGGAGCCGACGGAGTACCCGGAGTCGTACAAGGGCATCACGTTGTGCCCCCGGTGCGAGTGGCAGGAGGCACAGCGCACCGCCTGCTCAGGGTGACTCAGGGCACGGATCAAGGGCGACGGGGTGTGTCCGTGTCGGCCGGGGTCGTCTCGGTCCTGGTGTAGAGGATTTCACGGGCCTGCTCCGCGGCGCGGGTCAGGCTCTCGGTGATGAAGTCGAGAAAGCGGGCGACGTTTTCGAGACGGGCGGCCGCGGGGGTGTCGGGGCCGAGGACGGCGACGCCCTGTCGTGCGGTTTCGACGAGCTGGTCATTGGATCGGGCACTGCGGATCATCGACTGGTACCAGAGGTCGTCGTCGACGATGTAGCGCTCACGGCGGCGTTCGTCGCGCTCACGGCGGACGAGGTCCATGCTCACGAGGAACGTGATCGCTTTGGAGACGGACGCCGGGCTGACCTGGAGGCGCTGGGCGAGTTCGGATGCGGTGAGGCTGCCCGCGTCGGTCATGTAGAGGCAGGCCAGCACTCGGGCCGTCATCTTGGGCAGCCCGGAAATCATGAAGACGGTGGTGAGCTTCTCCTGGTACTCGGCCACGGCCTCGGCGTCGCGTCCGTGGGGCTGGGGCAGCGACTCCGGCCCTCTGGGAGAGGCGGGCCTGCGCCGGTGAGCGCGGCGTTCGGTGGCGCGGTGGGCCAGGTCGGCGCGGTAGGCGGTGGGGCCGCCGTTCCGCATCACCTCACGCGTGACCGTCGAGGTCGGACGTTCGAGGCGTCGGGCGATCTCCGCGTAGGCGAGGCCGTCGGCCAGCCCCAGCGCGATCTGCTGGCGTTCCTGCTGGGTGAGCCTGCCTCCCGGCATCGCGGTCTCCTTGGTGATCGTTCGTGGTGTCCGTGAGCCCCCACTATAGCGTTCACTTACAACCCATTGCAACGATAGCCCCCGCTCCGTTGCGTTACCCTGCAGACTCGTTGCAACACTTTCACGCCTGTTACCTGCACAGATACCAATCAAGCGCAACGAGCATGTTGTCTTGCTCTGGAAAGCAACGTAGCTTTTCCGGTGTCAGAAACGAACCAGCGCGCACCGGAGACCACCATGCAGAAGTTCGACACCCCCGCCCCGATCTCCGCCGTCCTGCACATCCCCGCCGGACGCATCCAGCTCATCGCCGCCGACCGCACCGACACCGCCGTCGAGGTCCGGCCCGCCGACCCCGCCAAGAGGCGCGACGTCCAGACCGCCGAGCACACCGACGTCTCCTACGCCGACGGCGTCCTGCGGATCACCACCGCGGAACCCAAGAACCAGCTCTTCGGCCCCTCCGGCGCCCTCGACGTCACCGTCAAACTGCCCGCCCACTCCCGCGTCGAGGCCCACACCGCCGGCTGCGAACTCCGCGGCGTCGGCCGCCTCGGCGACGTCACCTTCGAAGGCGCCCACCGCCGGACAAAGATCGACGAAACCGCGAGCCTGCACCTCACCGCAACCGACGGCGACATCGAAATCGGCCGCCTGGGCGGCCCCGCCCGGATCAGCACCGCACGCGGCGACATCCGCATCACCCAAGCCGCACACGGCACCGTCGAACTGCGCACCCAGTCCGGCGACATCACCATCGGCGCCGCCGCCGGCGTCTCCGCCACCCTGGACGCCGGCACCAGCTACGGCCGCATCAGCAACACCCTCAAGAACACCGGCACCCCCGCACTCGACATCCGCGCCACCACCTCCCACGGCGACATCACCGCCCACAGCCTCTGAGCGAGTGCAACCGGTCCCTCGGGGCCGGCCCACCGCAACCGCACGTCAGACGCAGCGCCGTGCCCCTTAGGGTTGGCCGGTGTGAGCCAGAGTCTGCCGTCTGCCGGAGTCAGTCCCTTCCAGGCCGAGCGCAACCCTCGCGACGAGGCGCCGCAGTTCGTACTGCCGCTCGTGGTGCGGATCGAGCGAAGTGCGCCGCCTGCCCGTACCGATGCGCTGGAGACGGCCGCCCGGGCGGTGCTCGCGCTGCTCGCGGACGAGCGGGCACACGGTGACGGGGAGTGGGCCGAGTCGGTGCGGAACTGGGAGGACGCGCGGATCCGCAAGGTCGTCCGGCGGGCCCGGGGCGCCGAGTGGCGGCGGGCCGAGGCGCTGCCCGGGATCGCGGTGGCCGGTACGTCCGCGCAGGTCCGCGTCTTCCCGCCGATCCCGCTCGACGGCTGGCCCAAGGACCTGGCCAAGCTCCAGGTGTCCGGCACCGAGCTGGACGACCCCGAGCCGCCCGGCGGGACCGATCCGGCGCAGCCCGTGCTGTGGCTGAACCCGGAGCTGGAGATGTCGGCGGGCAAGGCGATGGCTCAGGCCGGGCACGGCGCCCAGCTGGCCTGGTGGGCGCTGCCCGAGACGGAGCGCACCGCCTGGCGGGACACGGGCTTCGCCTTGGCCGTCCGCACGGCCGACCCCGCCGACTGGCCCCGGCTGACCGGCAGCGGACTGCCGGTGGTCAGGGATGCCGGCTTCACGGAGATCGCCCCGGGCAGCTGCACGGTCGTCGCCGACCATCCCGCACTGCGCTAGCCGGGGCCGCTCCCCCGGGTCACGGACGGCGGGGGCCGAACCTCAAATGTTGCTCTGAACCCGGTGCGCGGGAGGTTCGCGTCCGGTCGCCGGGGCCATACCCCCGTCATTCGGAGGAGGGGTGGAACCATGCGGCGACTGGGTACGGGGATCG
Source organism: Streptomyces sp. NPDC030799 (assembly GCF_055572255.1). Lineage (NCBI taxonomy): Bacteria > Bacillati > Actinomycetota > Actinomycetes > Kitasatosporales > Streptomycetaceae > Streptomyces > Streptomyces sp. NPDC030799. The sequence continues at coordinate 531,030 of NZ_JBVIDS010000004.1, forward strand.
GCTGGCGGCCGGAGATCGCGGACGCCGTGGAGCGCATGCCGGGCATCGACTGGGTGGAGGTCGTGGCGGAGAACGTCTGCCCCGGCCACCTTCCCGCCTCGCTGCTGCGACTGCGCGAGCGCGGGGTGACCGTGGTCCCGCACGGCGTCTCCCTCGGTCTGGGCGGCGCCGACCGTCCCGACGAGGGCCGGCTGACGGCGCTCGCCGAGCGGGCGGAGGCGCTGGGCGCGCCGCTGGTCACCGAGCACATCGCGTTCGTCCGTGCGGGCGGCCCGCTCACCGCCTCGCCGCGCCTGGAGGCAGGGCACCTGCTGCCGGTGCCGCGCACCAGGGACGCCCTCGACGTGCTCTGCGAGAACGTGCGCATCGCCCAGGACTCCCTTCCGGTGCCACTGGCGCTGGAGAACATCGCCGCGCTGTTCTCCTGGCCGGGCGAGGAGCTGACCGAGGGGCAGTTCCTGTCCGAGCTGGTCGAGCGGACCGGCGTACGGCTCCTGATCGACGTGGCCAACCTGCACACCAACCACGTCAACCGGGGCGAGGACCCCGCCGAGGCGCTGGCGGCGCTGCCTGTGGAGGCGATCGCCTACGTCCATGTCGCGGGCGGCTTCGAGCGGGACGGCGTCTGGCACGACAGCCACGCGCACCCCGTGCCGCGCCCGGTGCTCGACATCCTCACCGACCTTGCCTCCCGCACCGCCCCGCCCGGTGTCCTGCTGGAACGGGACGAGAACTTTCCGGAACCCGCCGAGCTGGAGCGCGAGTTGGCCGTGATCCGGGAGGCGGTGACGGCCGGGCACGGGCGTGCGCACGGGGCTGCGAGGGCTGTCGCCGGCACCGACACCGGCGTCGGCTCGGTGGGTGGGGGTGTCGCGGTTCTGGCGCGGCCGGCGGCCGGGGCACCGTCAGCGGCCGAGGCACGGTCAGCGGTCGGGGCGCGGGGGCGGGTCGGGGTCGCGCAGGCCGCCGTGCTCTCCTCACTGGTGGCCGGGACGCCGGTGCCCGAGGGGTTCGACCGGGTGCGCATGGGGGTGCAGGCGCGGGCGCTCGCGGCGAAGCGGGCGGATGTGGTGGCGAAGGTGGCGCCCGAGCTGCCGGTGATTCTCGGTGACGGGTACCGGGGGGCGTTCCTGGAGTACGCGCGGGTGCGGCCGATGAGTGGGGGGTACCGGCGGGACGCGCTGGACTTCGCCGGTCGTCTGCTGGAGGCCGGTCGGCCGGAGGACGCGGGGGCCCGGCGGGCGCTGCGGGAGTGGTGGCTGGACCGGGCGGGGCCCGCGCCGAGGCATGCCGGGCGGGTGGCGCAGGTGGCGCGGAGGGTGTTGCTGAGGAACCGGGGCTGACCGGAAAGGGGGTCGTTCACCGGCGCCGGCCGGGTGCCGGCGGCCCTGCGCAGGCGGACAGCACGGCACCTCCCTCAGACGCGCGGGGAACTGCGCGGGCGACCGCGGCGCACCCGCAGCCGCCGACGCACAGTGGCACCTCCACGACAAGGCGCCACGGCCAAGGCCCTGCAGGAACCCGCAGTAATATGCCAAGCCGCACCACCCCTGCACACTCGCGTACGGTGCGCTACAGGAGGCGCCATGCGACCCCGCCCCCCGGTCGAGGGCCGAGGCATATTCAGCGGTACCGGACTCGTCATCGCGGCCCTCGCGGCGACCGCGGCGGCGCTGCTGTACCCGCTCTGGTCGTACGCCGACCGCCAGGGCGCGGCCGGCGCGAACGTGCTGAGCGCGCAGACCGTCACCACCCCGTACGGCCCCCTGGCCACGCAGGACCGGGACTTCATCACCAAGGTGCGGCTCGCGGGACTCTGGGAGCTGCCCGCCGGCGAGCTGGCGGAGCAGAAGGGGACCACGGCCGCCGTACGCACCGCGGGCCAGCACCTCGTCGACGGCCACACCTCGCTGGACGCGCATGTGCGCACCGTCGCCACCCAGCTCGGCGTACCGCTGCCCGACGAACCGAACGAGCAGCAGAAGCAGTGGCTCGCCACCCTGAGGGCGGCGAAGGGGGAGGATTTCGACCGCCGGTTCGCCGACATCCTGAGGCTCGCCCACGGCCGGGTGTTCGCGCTGGTCGCCCAGGTCCGGGCCGGCACCCAGAACTCCCTGGTCCGTGATCTCGCCGACGACGCCAACGCGACCGTCCTGGACCACATCAAGATCCTGGAGGCGACGGGGTACGTCGACTTCGCGGCACTCGCGCGGGACCTGGCGGCCTCGCCCACACCCGTGCCCTCCCCGCCGGTGGTCGCCCCGAGCGCCGCCGTGCCGGTCGTGCCCTCACCGGCCGAGTCGTACTCCCTGCCGCCCGCCGCCGCCAGCCCGCCGCCCGCGACGTCCAGCCCCTGACGCGGACTCAAAACGGAACGTCACATACCGCTAACACTGTGTCCGAATATTGAACAGGGCATGGTGTTCACCCAGGCCTCTGGCATAGAAACACGTCATGTTCTGGGTCCTTCTCCTGCTCCTGGCCTGGGCTTTCGCCGGTACGGCGTGCACCCGGCTGTGTCTTGCCGCCGTTCGCGCCGCGGCCCTGGACACGGATGCCGCGGCACCGGACCGGGAGCACGATCTGACGCTGTACGAGGCGGCCTTCCTCTCCGGCGGCCCGGCCCGGGTCGCCGATGTGACCCTGGTCTCCATGGCCCGCCAGCGGCGCCTGCTCCTCGCGCACACCGGCTGGGCCACCGTGGTGGACCCGCGTGGGCGCGACGAGATCGAGCAGTCCGTCATAGGGGCCATAGGGCCTGAGGGACAGTCGCGGATCGCGCCCGTGCGGGCGCGGACGGCCGGCGCCGAGGCCGTGCGGCGGCTCGCCGACCGGCTCGTGCGCGCGGGTCTCGCCGTCCCCGACGGCGCCGCCACGACCGTGGGCGCCGCCGTCCGCCAGGTGCGCGCCGCCGCGCCGGCCGTGGCGGCGCTCGGCCTGACCGCGCTGCTGCTGCCCGTCCAGACCGGGACACCGCGGCTGCTGGTCGGTCTGTGGTTCGCCCTGCCCCTCACGCTGGCCCTGAGCTGCCTGGCCATCGCCCGGTTCGAAGTGCCTCCGTCCGCGCGCTGGGCCTCCCCGGCCGGGCAGCGGCTGCTGGGCGCGCTCCCCCGCAGGCCGGCCGCCGACGAGCGGTCGTTCCTCACCTCGGTCGCCCTGCGCGGGATCCGCGCGATCGGCGAGCCGGAGCTGCGCGCCGCGTTCACCCACCGCGACCATCCCTGGCGGGAGTGACGGCGCTGCGGGGGCGCACAGGGGCATTGACGCCGACACCGGCCCGATGGTGCTTGCCTTCACCGGGGGCCGACCGAAATATCCCTTCTGTTGTCGCCGGGCCGTGGCAGCCGTGCCATCGCCGCCGTTGCACCGAAGGGATACGCGATGAGAGCTGCCGCCCTGTACTCGGCCGCCGGGACCCTGCTCCTGACCAGCCTGGCCGCAGCCCCGGCAGGGGGCGCGCCCGCCGCCGCGGCGCCCGGTGCCCCCGGCGCGGCCGAGCTGCGCGGCACCGAGGTGGCCGTGGCCCGCGCCGAGGCGACCGGCATCGCCTTCGGCACCTGCTCCCCCGCCGACGTACCGCACGCGCCGAAGAACCTGCGGTGCGGCACGGTGACCGTCCCCCTCGACTACGCCCGCCCGAACGGCAGGCAGATCACCCTGACCGTCAGCCGGGCCCCGGCGACCCAGAAGGACCCGCACAACAGCAAGCGGAAGGTCCCCCGGCAGGGCGCCCTCGTCTACAACCCGGGCGGCCCCGGCGGGTCCAGCATGTACTTCCCGCTGGTCGGCACGGCTCCGGAGTGGAAGCGGATCGCCGCCGCCTACGACCTGGTCGGCTACGCCCCGCGCGGCGTGGGCCGTTCGGCGCCGCTGTCCTGCGAGGACCCGAAGCACTACTTCAAGGCGCCCACCGCGTCGCCGGCACACCCGTCGGAGGCGTACAAGCGCGAGCGCATCGCCGAGGCGAAGGCGTACGCGCGCGGCTGCGCCGAGCGCTCCGGGGACAAGCTGCGCCACTACACCTCCCTGAACAACGCCCGGGACCTCGACGTGCTGCGGGCCGCGCTGGGCGAGAACCGGCTGACCTTCCTCGGGGCGTCGTACGGCACCTACTTCGGTGCGCTGTACGCGACGCTGTTCCCCGCGCACGTACGGCGCATGGTGCTGGACTCGGCGGTGAACCCGGACCCGGCCAAGATCTGGTACCGGAACAACCTCGACCAGTCGGCCGCCTTCGAGGAGCGCTGGGCGGACTTCCGGGACTGGATCGCGCGGCACGACGACGTCTACCGGCTCGGTGACACCGCCGAGAAGGTCCAGCGCAGCTACGACACCGCGCGGGAGCGGCTGGCCGCCAGGGCGGCGGGCGGGAAGGTCGGTCCCGGCCAGCTGCAGAACGCGTTCCTGCGGGCCGGGTACTACGACGACTTCTGGCCGGGCCAGGCCCAGGCCCTGTCGGCGTATCTGCACGGCGACCCGAAGCCGCTGGTGCGGCTGGCGGCGCCGGACCTGAGGACGGCCGCGGAGGCGGAGAACGGCAACGCGGTCTACACGGCCGTGGAGTGCAACGACGCGCCCTGGCCGACGGACTGGAGGGTGTGGGACCGGGACAACACCCGGCTCGCCCGGGTGGCGCCCTTCGAGACCTGGGACAACGCGTGGATGAACCTGCCGTGCGCCTTCTGGCCGGCGCCCCGCCAGCAGCCGCTGGACGTGCGGACCGGACTGGGTGAGCTGCCGCCGGTGCTGATCCTGGCGGCCGAGCGGGATGCGGCGGCGCCGTATCCGGGTGCGCTGGAGATGAACCGGCGGCTGGCCGACTCGGTGCTGGTGACCGAGCGGGATGCCGGCACGCACGGCATCGGGGGCGGCGCCAACACGTGTGTCAACGCGTATCTCGACGCCTACCTGCTGGAGGGGCGGGTCCCCGGGCGGCGCGCGTCGTGCGCGCCGCACCGGTTGCCTCCGGCGGTGGGGCCGGCGAAGAAGGCCCAGCGCGGCACCCTTCGGAGTGGTCGGCGCTAGGCGGCCCGGGCGGAGCCGCACATCGACACAGCCCCGCGGCGCCCCTTCGGGGGCGCTTTCAGGCCAGGCCCGCCACCAGATCCGCGATGCTCTTGCGGCGGCCCGTGTAGAACGGGACCTCCTCGCGGACGTGCATGCGGGCCTCGGAGGCGCGCAGGTGGCGCATGAGGTCGACGATGCGGTACAGCTCGTCGGCCTCGAAGGCCAGGAGCCACTCGTAGTCGCCGAGGGAGAACGAGGCGACCGTGTTGGCGCGCACGTCCGGGTAGCCGCGGGCCATCTTGCCGTGGTCGGCGAGCATGCGGCGGCGGTCCTCGTCGGGCAGCAGATACCAGTCGTAGGAGCGCACGAACGGGTAGACGCTCACGTAGTTGCGGGGCGTCTCGTCGGCGAGGAACGCCGGGATGTGCGAGCGGTTGAACTCGGCCGGGCGGTGCAGCGCCATGTTGGACCACACGGGCTCCAGCGCGCGGCCGAGCTTCGTGCGGCGGAAGAGGTTGTACGCCTCCTGCAGCTGGTCGCTGGTCTCGGCGTGCCACCAGATCATGAGGTCGGCGTCGGCGCGCAGGCCGGAGACGTCGTAGGTGCCGCGGATGGTCACGTCCTTCGCGGCGAGCTGGTCGAACAGCTCCTGGACCTCGTCGGCGTAACCGGCGCGGTCCTGCGGCAGCACGTCCTTCAGCTTGAAGACCGACCACAGGGTGTAGCGGATGACCTCGTTGAGGTCCTTGGCCAGCTTGCCCTTGTTCGGGATCCTGCCGGACTCGGTGGTGGGGGCGTCGTCACTCATGGCCCCTATTCTCCCGCTCCGCCGTGGAGGCTCTGCACCGGGTTGGCCGTGAGCTCCCGGACCCGGCTCAGGTCACCGCCCAGCTGATCCACCGCCGCGTACGCGCTCGCGATGCAGGCCGGGATGCCCACGCCGTCGTACTGCGCGCCGCACACCGCGAGGCCCGGCAGCTTGGCGACGTGCTCGCGGATGCGGGCCACGCGCGCGTGATGCCCGACCGGGTACTGCGGCAGGCCGTCGGTCCAGCGGGTGACCCGGGTCTGCAGGGGCACGGCGTCCAGGCCGGTGGCCTCCCGCAGGTCGTGCCGGGACACCTCCACCAGGGCGGCGTCGTCCCGCTGGAGGATCTCCGTCTCGCCGAACCGCCCGACGGACGTGCGCAGGACGACCACGTCGGGGTCCTCCTCGGCGATCCAGCCCCACTTCTGCGAGGCGAAGGTCGAGGCCTTGATGGTGCGTCCGTCGACGGGCGGCACGAGGAAGCCGCTGCCCTCGGGGAGTCTCAGGTCCCGGCGCCGGTAGGCAAGGGTCACCAGGGCCATCGAGGCGTACTCGACGGCGGCGAGTTCGCCCGCCGCGGCCGGGGCCTCGGCGCGCAGGAGGCCGGCGGCCGCGCCCGCGGGGACGGCGAGGACGACCGCGTCCGCGTGCAGCACGCGGTCACCGGCGACGATGCGCCACGCCGCGTCCCTGGTCCCACCCGCGCCCTCGCCCGGCTCCGCCGTCCCGCCCCGGCGCAGCTCTCGCACCGGCGTCCCGGTGAGGACCTCTCCCCCGCGCGCCCGCACCGACTCGGCGACCGCGAGCGGGAGGCTGCCCACCCCGCCCTCGATGCCCATGAACACCGGCCCGTTCTGCTGGGCGGCGGCGGCCTTCGCCTGGATGTCGCGGACGGCCTCGGTGAGCGACGCGTGGATGCGGGCGGCCTGGAAGAGCTGCGGGACGGCCGAGCGCATCGAGATGCGGTACGCGTCGCCCGCGTACACCCCGCCGAGCAGCGGCTCGACCAGGCGGTCGACGACCTCCCGGCCGAGCCGGGCGGCCACGTACTCCCCCACGGCCACGTCGTCACCGAGCTCGGTGCGCGGCAGGCCGGCGTCGCGCTCGATGCGGGCGAGGCCCTCGTCGGACAGCACTCCGGAGAGGGCGGCGGCGGTGCCGGGCACGCCCATGACATGGCCCTTGGGCATGGGGCGCAGGGCGCCTCGGGTCCAGATCGAGGCGGTCGCGGTGGCCGGCGGCTGGAGCCGCTCGGCCAGGCCCACCTCGCGCGCGAGGGCCACCGCCTCGGGCCGGCGGGCGAGCATCGACTCGGCGCCCAGATCGACCCGGACACCCGCGATCTCCCCCGGCAGCAGCTTGCCGCCGACCCGGCCGGAAGCCTCCAGCACGGTCACGCGCATGCCGCGCCCGAGCAGCCGGTGGGCGGCGGCCAGCCCGGCGACACCGGCTCCGATGACGACGACATGCCCCGTACGCGTACCCGTTGCGCTCATGCACCCACTCTCTCAGACCCCACGGACACCGCGGACAGGGCCGGGGTCATGGGCGGTACGGCCCGGTGTCCGCGCCGGGTCCGGGCCGTGGACGCGCTGTCGGGCGGCCGGCACGTGTCCGTCACGGTGCTGCGCGGGATCGCGCTCGCGCTCGGCGCGGTCCTGCCGGTCGCGGCGTTCGCGGCCCCGCTGACGCTGCGGTGGCTGCGGTGCGTACGGCCCCGGCAGCCGCGCCGCCGGGAGCCCGCGCCGGCGACGACCGCGCTGTCTCCTGCCGTCGGCCCGCCCGGTGCCGCAGTCCCTCGCCGAAGCAGCCCGGCCAGGACCGACATGTCCCCGCCCCGTAGCGTGTTCCCATGAGCATGAGCGGTGGGCGGGACGGCAGTGGCCGGGAACGGCTGGTGGTCATCGGCGGCGACGCCGCGGGCATGTCCGCGGCGTCGCAGGCGCGCCGGCTGAAGGGGCCCGGCGAACTGGAGATCGTGGCCTTCGAACGCGGCCACTTCACCTCCTTCTCGGCGTGCGGCATCCCGTACTGGGTGGGCGGCGCCGTCCCCGGACGCGACGCCCTGATCGCCCGCACGCCCGAGGAACACCGCGCGCGGGGCATCGATCTGCGGCTGCGCAGGGAGGTCACGGAGATCGACGTGGCCGGACAGCGGGTACGCGCGCGTGACGTCGATTCCGGCGCCGAGTCCTGGACGCCGTACGACAAGCTCGTCATCGCGACCGGCGCACGCCCGGTCCGCCCCGACCTGCCCGGCGCGGACGCCCCCGGCGTGCACGGCGTGCAGACCCTGGACGACGGCCAGGCGCTGCTGGACACGCTGGCACGCACGCGTGGCCGCAGAGCGGTGGTCGTCGGGGCGGGCTACATCGGCGTGGAGATGGCCGAGGCGCTGCTCCGCCGCGGCTTCGAGGTGACCGTCCTCAACCGCGGCAAGGAACCCATGTCGACGCTCGACCCGGACATGGGCCGGCTGGTGCACCGGGCCATGGAGGGCCTCGGCATCACCATGGTGAACGACGCGGAGGTCACCAAGATCCTCACCGGGGAGGACGGCCGGGCCCGCGCGGTCGCCACGCAGGACGCCGAGTATCCCGCGGACGTGGTGATCCTCGGCATCGGTGTCCGGCCGGAGACCGCGCTCGCCAGGGCCGCGGGCCTGCCGCTCGGCGCCCATGGCGGTCTGCTCACCGACCTCGCGATGCGGGTGCGCAGCCACGAGAACATCTGGGCGGGCGGCGACTGCGTGGAGGTGCTGAACCTGGTCTCCGGCCAGGAGCAGTACATCCCCCTCGGTACCCATGCCAACAAGCACGGTCAGGTCATCGGCAGCAACGTCGGCGGCGGTTACGCGACCTTCCCGGGCGTGGTCGGCACGGCGGTCAGCAAGGTCTGCGACCTGGAGATCGCCCGCACGGGTCTGCGCGAGAAGGACGCCCACCGGGCCGGTCTGCGGTACGAGACCGTCACCATCGAGTCCACCAGCCGCGCCGGTTACTATCCCGGCGCCTCCCCGATGACGGTCAAGATGCTCGCCGAGCGCCGCACGGGCCGGCTGCTGGGCGTCCAGATCGTCGGCAGGGAGGGCGCCGCGAAACGGGTCGACATCGCCGCGGTGGCGCTGACCGCGCAGATGACGGTGGACCAGATGACGGCCCTGGACCTGGGCTACGCCCCGCCCTTCTCACCGGTCTGGGACCCGGTTCTGGTGGCAGCGAGGAAGGCGGCGGCGAAGGTACGCGTTTCCTAGGCTGTTCCGCTGATCCGTGGCAGTGTGGACACGGCCGCCGGCGGCTGCTCCGCGGCGGGTTTCGCGTGCGACGCCGACGGCCGGGTGGACCGCAGCCGGTAGCTCACCGCCTCGTCCAGCGTCACCGGCCGCTGCATCTGCGAAGCGAGCCGCCCCGCTTCCTGGCCGAGGCGTGCGACGTCCTCCCAGGGGAGCCGCACGACCAGAGAGAGCTCCGCCTCACCATCGGGCAGCGCGTGCATCGGAGGAGTGATTCGCTCGTTCATCGCCTGATCCTCACGTCGGTTGACGAGAGATACGCACACTCCCCCCGCGCCGTTCACCGATTCGCCCGCCCCATGCCGGGCACTACTTCTGTGTGGTCATCCCCGTCCATGACGTGAATCCGGTGCGCCGCACCCCATGGGTGACGTACGCGCTGATCGCCACGAACGTCCTCGTGTTCGTCACCACGCCCGGCATCGCCGGTTCCGTGGCCGGCGGCAGCGACCTGGCGCAGCTGTGCCATCTGCAGGCGTTCATGGACCACTACGCGGCGGTCCCCAGAGAGCTGATCCACCATCAGATACCCCGGCTGGTCCCGACCGGCGACGTCGGCATCGGCGCGCACGGCCCGGGCTGCGTCGTGGCCCCGCCGTCCTACGACAAGTCGCCGCCGTTGTCGGTCTTCACGGCGATGTTCCTGCACGGCAGCTGGTTGCACCTGCTGGGAAACATGCTCTTCCTGCTGATCTTCGGCAACAACGTCGAGGACCGGATGGGCCACATCCGCTTCTTCCTCTTCTACGTCGTCTGCGGTTACGCCGCCGGCTATGGCTTCGCGCTGCTCAACGCCACGTCGGGGGACCCGCTGATCGGTGCGTCGGGCGCGATCGCCGGGGTCCTCGGCGCCTACATCGTGCTGTGGCCGGGGGCGAGGGTCTGGGTCCTCGTCCCGTTCCTGATCTTCCTGCCGCTCAGGCTGCCCGCGTGGCTGGTGCTGGGATTCTGGTTCGTGCTGCAGGCGGTGTACTCGTCCGGGCACGGGGTGTCCGGGGCCGGCACGGTGGCGTACGCCGCGCACGTGGTCGGCTTCCTGGCCGGCATGCTGCTCGCCTGGCCGCTCAAGCCCGGCACCCCGCCTCCGCCGGAGCCGCGCGGCCTGCTGTTCGGCAGGCGGGCACGGCCCCGGTACACCTGGTGAGTCAGCCCGCGGTGGCGGTGTGCACGTAGTCCACGAGGCGGGTCAGCGCGTCCGGGTCGGTGTTCGGCAGGACGCCGTGGCCGAGGTTGAAGACGTGGCCCTCCAGGCCGGCGGCCGCGTCGAGCACCTCGCGGGCCCTGGCCTCGACGGTGTCCTTGCCGGTGAACAGGACCGTCGGGTCGAGGTTGCCCTGGAGCGCCTTGCCGGGGCCGACGCGGCGCTGCGCCTCGTCCAGCGGGATCCGCCAGTCGACGCCGACGACGTCCGCGCCGGCCTCGCCCATGAGCTTCAGCAGCTCACCGGTGCCGACGCCGAAGTGGATGCGCGGGACGCCGTAACCGGAGACGGCCTGGAAGACCTTCGCGGAGGCGGGCATGACCGAGCGGCGGTAGTCCGCCGGGGCGAGGGCGCCGACCCAGGAGTCGAAGAGCTGGACGGCGCTCACGCCGGCCTCGATCTGCACCTTCAGAAAGGCGGCCGTGATGTCCGCGAGGCGGTCGAGCAGGTCGGCCCACAGCTCGGGGTCGCCGTACATCATCGCCTTGGCGTTCTCGTACGTGCGCGAGGGACCGCCCTCGACCAGGTAGCTCGCGAGGGTGAAAGGCGCGCCCGCGAAACCGATCAGCGGGGTCGCGCCCAGCTCCTTGGTGAGCAGGCCGATCGCCTCGATGACGTAGGGGACGTCCTCGGGCGTGAGGTCGCGCAGCCGGGCCAGGTCGGCGCGGGTGCGGATGGGCTCCTCGACGACCGGGCCGACGCCGGGCTTGATGTCGAGGCCGACGCCGATGGCCTTGAGCGGGACGACGATGTCGCTGAAGAAGATCGCCGCGTCCACGTTGTGCCGGCGTACCGGCTGCAGGGTGATCTCGGTGACCAGCTCGGGCCGCATGCAGGAGTCGAGCATGGGGATGCCTTCGCGCACCTTGCGGTACTCGGGCAGGGAGCGGCCGGCCTGACGCATGAACCACACGGGGGTGTGCGGCACGGGTTCACGCCTGCACGCCCTGAGGAAGGCGCTGTTGTACGTGGCTGTCTGCTGCATGCTGTCGTTGGCGGTCACGTGGGCAAGTCTCGCACGACGGCGGCGGGCGACGGCGCGGGGTGTCTTGCCCTGCACAAGGCCTCGCTTCCCCTTACTCTTCCCCGCATGGCTGCGGCTCACGGACGAATGTCGGACAGCGCTGACGGAATGGACGACGTGAAGGACACCGAGGAGGCGGACCGGCGCGCGAGCACCTCGGGTCCGCAGGCTTTCCGGGCCGCGGTCGATGCCCTGCGCAGCAGCCGGCTGCGGCCGCAGGTCGAGGTGGAGCCCACGCCCGCACCGCAGCGGCTCGCCCCGTACGCGTACGCGCTGGAAGCCGTGGTGATCGACGGGGAGCAGGAGCTGGCCGACGGACGGCTGGTGCTGCTGCACGATCCGGCGGGCCATGACGCCTGGCGCGGAACGTTCCGCCTGGTGACGCTGGTGCGCGCGGAGCTGGAGCCGGAGATGGCGGCCGATCCACTGCTGCCCGAGGTGTGCTGGTCGTGGCTGACGGGTGCGCTGCAGGCGCGCGGGCTCGGTTACGGCGAGCCGAGCGGGACGATCACGCGCGCGAGTTCGCACTACTTCGGCGGTCTCGCCGACCGTCCGTCGGCCTCGCAGATCGAGATCAGGGCGTCCTGGACGCCCCGCGAGGGGCTCGCCGGGGTGCCGGACACGGCCTCCCACCTGGCCTCCTGGTGCGATCTGCTGGCCCAGGTCGCGGGCCTGCCGCCGGCTGGTCCGGGGGACGCCTCGGTGGTGACGCTGCCGCAGCGCAGGGGCCCGCAGCCACGGTGATCAGGTGAGCCGACCGGCGGGTGCCGGCGACGTCATCCGCATGGGCGCCTTATTGACCATCCCTTTGTCGATACGGCCACTTTCCGACGCGGAATCGCATCGTCTCGGGCCGACTCGATCTTCGGATGATCGATCGTGCGTCCGAATTGCGCAGATTGTTACTCACTAGATCGTGATCATTCTCTAAAGGCGGACGAGTTTGCTGCCGAAGACGACTGTGACCTTGAAAGCACGGTTCGTCCCGGCTTCATCCCCACAAGCCGGCCCCGTCCCCCACCCAGGAGGCCTGGTGTCCGTTCTCCTCGAGCAGCCCGCAAGCCTGGTCGCCTACCGCCCGAACAAACCGACCGCCATGGTGGTCGTGGCCGACCCGCGCGTCCGCTCCACCGTCACCCGTCATCTGTGGGCTCTCGGCGTGCGCGATGTCATCGAGGCCTCGTCCATCGCGGAGGCGCGCCCCCGCATCGGCAACCCGCGCGACATCTGCGTCGCCGACGTCCACCTGCCCGACGGCTCCGGCCTGACCCTGCTGTCCGAGACCCGCGCCGCGGGCTGGCCCAACGGGCTGGCCCTGTCCGCCGCCGACGACATCGGCGCCGTGCGCAACGCCCTGGCCGGCGGGGTCAAGGGGTACGTCGTCACCGGCACCCGGACCAACATCGGCCTGCCCGCCCGGCCCGGCGCCGCTCCCCTCGGCGCCGCCCGGATGCACCGCCGCCCCCCGGGTGCCCCGAGCCACCCGGGCGGCTACCGCGAGCTGTCCGGACGCGAGGTCGAGGTGCTGCGGCTGGTCGCGGAGGGCCAGTCGAACAAGGCGATCGGCGTCTCGATGGGCCTGTCCGCCCTGACCGTCAAGAGCCACCTCGCCCGCATCGCACGCAAGCTGGGCACGGGCGACCGGGCCGGCATGGTGGCCGTGGCCCTGCGCACCGGGATCATCCACTGACCCGTTCGGAGCGCGGCCGGTTCGCTCACGTGAATCGCACCGTTCACCGGCCTGACTGGTTTACGACCCTCCCACGCCCGTCGACGGAACGTTCCGGCGACGGGCGGCGTCCGCGCACGGATACCCTTGACAGGTGACCGACGCCCAAGAGATCGCAGCAGACAGCTCCCTGCGCACCACCGGAGGCACCCCTCCGGACGGCGCCGGATCTTCTGTGACGGGGGCGCCGACACCGCTGCTCGAACCCCGCGAGGGCATTCCGCCCGTCGTCGCCGACGCGACCGCGCTCGCCGAGGTGGTCGCCGCCTTCGCCGCGGGCTCCGGCCCGGTCGCCGTCGACGCCGAGCGCGCCTCCGGCTACCGCTACGGCCAGCGGGCCTATCTGGTGCAGTTGCGCCGCGAGGGCGCCGGGAGCGCGCTGATCGACCCCGTGGCCTGCCCCGACCTGTCCGCTCTCGGCGAGGCGCTGTCCGGCGTCGAGTGGGTGCTGCACGCGGCCACCCAGGACCTGCCCTGCCTGCGCGAGATAGGCATGGTCCCGACCCGGCTGTTCGACACCGAGCTGGCCGGCCGGCTCGCCGGGTTCCCCCGGGTCGGCCTCGGCGCGATGGTCGAGAACGTCCTCGGTTTCGTCCTGGAGAAGGGCCACTCCGCCGTCGACTGGTCGACCCGGCCGCTGCCCGAGCCGTGGCTGAGGTACGCCGCGCTCGACGTGGAACTCCTCGTCGACCTGCGCGACGCCCTGGAGAAGGAACTGGACCGGCAGGGCAAGCTGGAGTGGGCCCTGCAGGAGTTCGACGCCATCGCGACTGCGCCGCCGGCCGAGCCGAGGAAGGATCCGTGGCGGCGCACCTCCGGAATGCACAAGGTGCGGCGGAGGCGGCAGCTCGGTGTCGTACGGGAGCTGTGGGAGACGCGGGACCGTATCGCGCAGCGGCGGGATGTGTCCCCCGGCAAGGTGCTGAGTGACGCGGCCATTGTGGAGGCCGCGCTCGCCCTGCCCGGCAATGTGCACGCGCTGGCCGCGCTGAACGGGTTCGGGCACCGGATGGGGCGGCGGCAGCTGGAGCAGTGGCAGGCGGCGGTGGATCGCGCCAAGGCCCTGCCGGACGCCGCGCTGCCGCAGCCGGGCCAGCCCGTGACCGGGCCTCCGCCGCCGCGGGCCTGGGCCGACAAGGACCCTGCCGCCGCGACGCGGTTGTCGGCGGCCCGGGCGGGGGTGACCGCCCTTGCCGAGCGGCTCAACATGCCGCAGGAGAATCTGGTGTCTCCGGATACGGTTCGGCGCATCTGCTGGGAGCCGCCGAAGGTGCTGGACGCCGGGTCCGTGGAGCTTGCGCTTGCGGGGTACGGCGCGCGGCCGTGGCAGGTGGAACTGGTTGCGCCCGTGCTGATGAGTGCGCTGGCGGCGAAGGGCGCCTAGCCGGCGCCCAGCCGCCGTAGCAGTTCCCCGCGCCCCTTTCGGGGCGCCTCATCCGGTCGAAAGGGGAAGGGCACGTAGAAGTCGTTGCGGTCGGGGGCGGCGCCGCCCTGTCCGAAAGCGGAGCGCCACCGATGTGACCTTCACCGCTCCAGTCGCGGGGACTGGGCAGTCACGTTACTCGTAAGTAGCATGTCTCCTGAGCGCGCGCTCAGCGCAGCGCGGCAGTGCCATCCCGCATCTGGAGGAGAGCCATCGTGCCTCGTACCGTCAGGGACGTCGTCTTCGTCGACGGCGTCCGCACCCCGTTCGGCAAGGCGGGCCCGAAGGGCATCTACCACGAAACCCGTGCCGACGACCTTGTCGTGAAGGCGATCCGGGAGCTGCTGCGCCGCAACCCCGGTCTGGACCCGAAGAAGATCGACGAGGTCGCCATCGCCGCGACCACGCAGATCGGTGACCAGGGTCTGACCCTGGGGCGTACGGCCGGCATCCTCGCGGGCCTGCCGCAGTCCGTGCCCGGTTACTCGATCGACCGCATGTGCGCCGGCGCCCTGACCGCCGTGACGACGACCGCCGGTTCGATCGCCTTCGGTGCCTACGACGCCGTCATCGCCGGCGGCGTGGAGCACATGGGCCGCCACCCGATGGGCGAGGGCGTGGACCCGAACCCGCGGTTCGTCTCCGAGAAGCTGGTCGACGAGTCCGCCCTGTTCATGGGCATGACCGCGGAGAACCTGCACGACCGGTACCCGCAGATCACCAAGCTGCGCGCCGACGAGTACGCGGTGCGCTCGCAGGAGAAGGCCGCCAAGGCGTACGCCAACGGCAAGATCCAGCAGGACCTGGTGCCGATCTCGGTGCGCCGGACCAACCCCGAGAGCGGTGAGACCGGCTGGGGTCTCGTCACCGCCGACGAGCCGATGCGGCCGGGGACCACGCTGGAGAACCTGTCGGGTCTGAAGACGCCCTTCCGTGTGCACGGCCGGGTCACCGCGGGTAACGCGGCCGGTCTCAACGACGGTGCCACCGCGTCGATCATCGCGAGCGAGGACTTCGCCCGCGAGAACGGCCTGCCGGTGAAGATGCGGCTCGTGTCGTACGCCTTCGCGGGCGTCGAGCCGGAGGTCATGGGCTACGGCCCGATCCCGGCCACGGAGAAGGCCCTCGCCAAGGCGGGCCTGTCCATCTCCGACATCGGTCTGTTCGAGATCAACGAGGCCTTCGCCGTGCAGGTGCTGGCCTTCCTCGACCACTACGGCATCGCGGACGACGACGAGCGCGTCAACCAGTACGGCGGCGCCATCGCCTTCGGTCACCCGCTGGCCTCCTCCGGCGTCCGCCTGATGACGCAGCTGGCCCGCCAGTTCGAGGAGCAGCCCAACGTCCGCTACGGCCTGACCACCATGTGCGTCGGCTTCGGCATGGGCGCGACGGTCATCTGGGAGAACCCGCACTTCGAGGGGGACAAGTGAGCACCACCACCGAGCTTCTGAAGCAGGCTGCGGACCTGTTCCCCGACGAGGTCGTCACGAGTGCGCACGTACGCCACTTCGACCTGCCGTCCGGTGCCGGGCGCTTCGCGCTGATCACGCTGGACAACGGCTTCGACCACACCAAGCCGACCACCTTCGGCCCCGGCTCGCTGGCGAACCTGAACACCGCCATCGACCAGGTCGAGAAGGAGGCGGCCGACGGCGAGATCGTCGGTGTCGGCATCACCGGCAAGCCGTTCATCTTCGCGGTCGGCGCCGACCTCAAGGGCGTGGAGATCCTCAAGGAGCACGAGCACGCACTCGCCATCGGCAAGGGCGGCCACGAGGTCTTCAAGCGCCTGTCGAGCCTTGCCGTCCCGACCTTCGCCTACTACAACGGCGCGGCGATGGGCGGCGGCGTCGAGGTCGGTCTGCACTGCACCTACCGGACCGTCTCCAAGGCGATCCCGGCGTTCTCGCTGCCCGAGGTCTTCCTCGGTCTGGTCCCCGGCTGGGGCGGCTGCACGCTGCTGCCGAACCTGATCGGCGCCGACAAGGCCGTCTCGGTGATCATCGAGAACTCCCTGAACCAGAACAAGCAGCTCAAGGGCAAGCAGGTCTTCGAGCTCGGCATCGCCGACGCGATCTTCGAGGGCGCCGACTTCCTGGAGCAGTCGCTGATCTGGACCGCCCAGGTGCTCAAGGGTGACATCGAGGTCGAGCGTCCGGTGATCGACCGCGGTGAGGGCTGGGACCAGGCGGTCGCCAAGGGCCGCTTCATCGCGGACTCCAAGGTGCACGGCGCGGCCCCGGCCGCCTACCGCGCCCTCGACATCATCGCCGCCGCCAAGAACGGCGACCTGCAGCAGGGGTACGACGCCGAGGACCGGGCCCTCGCCGACCTGATCATGGGCGGCGAACTGCGCGCCGGAATCTACGCGTTCAACCTCGTCCAGAAGCGCGGCAAGCGTCCCGCCGGCGCCCCGGACAAGAACCTGGCCCGCCCGGTCACCAAGGTCGGTGTCGTCGGCGCCGGTCTGATGGCCTCGCAGCTGGCCCTGCTCTTCCTGCGCCGCCTGGAGGTGCCGGTCGTGCTGACCGACATCGACCAGGAGCGCGTCGACAAGGGCGTGGGCTACGTCCACGCCGAGATCGAGAAGCTGCTCGGCAAGGGCCGGATCAACCAGGACAAGGCCAACCGCCTCAAGGCGCTGGTCTCCGGTGTCCTGGACAAGGCCGAGGGCTTCGCGGACGCGGACTTCATCATCGAGGCCGTGTTCGAGGAGATCGGTGTCAAGCAGCAGGTGTTCGCGGAGGTCGAGGCGGTCGCCCCGGCGCACGCGATCCTCGCGACCAACACCTCCTCGCTGTCGGTGTCGGAGATGGCGTCGAAGCTGAAGCACCCCGAGCGGGTCGTCGGCTTCCACTTCTTCAACCCGGTCGCGGTCCTGCCGCTGCTGGAGATCGTCCGCGGCGAGAAGACCGACGACGCCTCGCTGGCCACGGCCTTCGCCGTCGCCAAGAAGCTGAAGAAGACCGCGGTCCTCACCAAGGACGCCCCGGCGTTCGTCGTGAACCGCATCCTGACCCGCTTCATGGGCGAGATCCAGAACGTCATCGACGAGGGCACCCCGGTCGAGGTCGCCGAGAAGGCGATCGAGCCGCTCGGTCTGCCGATGTCCCCGCTGGTGCTGCTGGAGCTGGTCGGCCCGGCGATCGGTCTGCACGTCTCCGAGACGCTGCACGGCGCGTTCCCGGACCGCTTCAAGGTCTCCCCGAACCTCAAGGCGGTCGTGGAGGCGGGCAAGCGCGGCTTCTACGTCTACGACAGCGGCAAGCCGGAGCTGGACCCGGAGGTCGCCGCGCTGCTGAAGCAGGGCGATGTCGTCCTGACCGAGGAGCAGGTGCGGGCGCGGGTGCTCGACGCGGTGGCGCAGGAGATCGGGCTCATGCTCGACGAGGGCGTCGTCGCCGAGGCCCAGGACATCGACCTCTGCCTGATCACGGGCGCCGGCTGGCCCTTCCACCTGGGCGGCATCACGCCGTACCTGGACCGCGAGGGTGTCTCGGAGCGCGTGAACGGCAAGAAGTTCCTGGCCCCGGGCGTGGCCAGCGTCCCGGCGTAACGCTTGACCGGTGAACGCCGGGTGCCCGCATTCCTGTCGGGGTGCGGGCACCCGGCGTTCCTGTGTGCCGGGTCAGAGCGCGCACCAGGGGACACGGCAGACGTGCGGGGCCGTGCCCTCGGGGCACAGGGCCCCGATCACCGACTCGCGGACGGCGCGCCAGCCTGGTTCAGACCTGCCGCCACGCCTCCAGCGCCAGACCCGGCTCGTCCTTGCGGCGCGTCAGCAGCAGTTGGCCCGTGGACGGGGACAAGGCTGCCGCCGCCACCCGGCCGTCGGCATCCGTGGTGAGGCACACCGTCGCGTCCACGGGCAGGATCGGGCCCGACTCGGTCCACCAGGCGCCCGCCGACTCCAGTTCGGTCGGGTAGGCGGCGAAGGCGACACGGCCGCCCGCCGAGCGCTGGGCGAGCAGGGTGCAGTCGTGGCCGTCGAGTTCGCAGCGGATCGCCGCGACCGGGCCGGGGCCCGCCGCGGGCAGCAGGACCGCCGGCTTGCCGCCGGGGCGCCAGGCGCACAGGTCCCCCGAGGTGTCCGTGAAGAAGACCGTCGTGCTCTCGGGTGAGGTCGCGAGGGCGCGCAGTGTGCCGGGGCGGACCGGGGCCTTCAGCGGCTCCTGCATGACCGGCCGGCCGGTCGGCTCCTCCTGGCGCCAGTGCAGGATGCCGTCGGGTACGGCCGCGTACACCTCGACCCTGCCGGACTCCCCGGTCACCGCCGCCAGGCCGTCCTGGACCTTGCTGCCGCGCAGGTCCCGCCAGGGCTCCCAGCCGCCCTTCTCCATCTGGACGATGTGGTGCACCCCCGCGCCGTTGTTGCGGACGAACACATGCGCGCGGCCCTGGGCGTCGACGGTGACGGCCGGTGTGCCCGTACGGTCGCCCTTCTTCTTCGGGTGACCGATCGAGTTCCAGTCCAGGGGCGCGAGCAGCGGCCGGAAGTGCGTGGAGTGCACCAGGCCCGACTCGCCCTCGGCCGTGGGCCGCCAGGCCACCAGGTGGGCATAGCCGTCCGCGCCCTGGCCGACACCGACCGAGGGGTGCAGCAGCTGATCGCCGCCCACCTTCCGCGGGTCGGTCCAGGGGCCGCCGGGAGCGCGCTCCGCCCGCACCAGGACGGTGTCGCCCGACAGCTGATAGACACTGAGCCGGCCGTCGCGGCCGCGCTGGAGCCAGTCGCCGTTCACCGGTTCACTCTAAGCCGTGGGCCCGCAGCGCCTCCCGCCCGCCTGCTCACAGCCGCTTCGCGCTGCGGAACAGCTTGGCGTAGAAGCCGTTGCCGTCGAGGCGCGAGACACCGCCCTGGTCGCCGATGGTGGGTCCGTTCTGCTCCTTGCGGCTGGAGATGAAGACCTTGTGGCCCTCGGTGTCCGGGCCGAGGTAGATCGCGGAGTGGTCCATGTGGTTGGCGGTGCGGTGGTCCATCTTGAAGAACAGCAGGTCACCGGGCTGCAGGACGTCGATGTGCTGCGGCCGCACGTACCAGGGGCTCGGGCCCTGGAGCTTGATGACGTCGACGCCCTCCTTGCCGCGGGCCATGCCGTCGGCGGTGCGCGGCAGCCCGTCGCCGTGGATGTTGTCCGACATCAGGGGGTAGCGGGCCCGGTAGCCGTAGACCAGCCGCAGATACCCGGAGCAGTCCACGGCGCGCAGCCGGTCCTTCTGCGGGTACATCGTGACCCCGTCCCGGAAGGTGTACGGGATGCCCAGGTAGTCGTAGAAGTCGGTCTGTTCGTAGCGGTCGACGCCGTCGGCCTTGAGGGGGCCGTAGGTGGCGTGGCCCGCGTACTGGACGCCCTGGTCGTCCTTCTTGGCCGGCGCGCCCTGGATGTACGAGAAGGCGAAGGCGAAGACGTCGTCCTCCTCGCTGCCGTAGTACTGCTTGAACCAGTCCTTGAACCACTGCTGCTTCTCGGCGCCCTTGGTCCAGGTCTCCGGCATCAGACGCACCCAGTCGTCGGTGACCACCTTGGTGGTGGTGTTGGCCGGTTCGGTGAAGGTCCGCGTCGGGCCCTTGAGGGTGGCCGTACGGGCGCCGTCCGTGAAGGTGGCGATGACGGCGCCCTTGCCGTCGCGCAGCACCGAGCGCGCCGGGTTGTTCAGCCGTTCCCAGGTCTGCTTGCCGGTCGCCTTGCCGTTGCCCGAGCTGTTCAGGTTCTCGGTGATCGTCTGGGCGGCCGGGAGCTTCGCCTGCTCGTCCTTGCGCAGTTCGTAGGTGAAGTACGCGCTGCCCGCGAGCAGCGCCAGGACCGTCGCCGCGTGGAGGACGGGGCGGCCTTTGCGCTTCGGCATGGTGGAGGCTCCAGGGGTACGTGAGGTACGGAAGGGTTCAGGCGGTCGGCATGGCGCCCAGGAGGATGCCGGCGGTCAGGACCACATAGGTGGCGAGCGAGACCGACGCGACGGACAGCAGCGTCGCGCCCTTGGGCTGGCGGACCAGCTGGTAGCCGATCAGGCCGGGGACGATGAAGCCGAGCGTCTGGTTCGCGTACAGCAGCGGGAACTCCATCTGCAGCACGATGATCACGGTGGCCTGGATCAGCACACCGCTGAGCACGACGGCCGCGAAGAGCCGCTTGCCGTACAGGATCACGAACTTCTGCATGAGCAGCGTGGCGAGGTAGGTCAGCACGGTGACGCCGATGACCAGGGCGGCACGCTGGAGGTCCTCGATGAGGGTGAGCGCGAGCCAGCCCGGGGTGATCATGCCGCCCGGCGACAGATTGGTCGTCAGGTAGCACATGAGCGAGAACATCAGGCCCAGGCCGATGCCGATCGCGGCGATCTCGGGGGTGAGGACGGAGGGGATCAACGCTGTTCTCCTGGGCTGTGCCACTGCTGGCTGTCGTCGGCGGAAGGCTGGGGCGGGACGCGGGGTTCGAACAGCCCGCGGGGCTGGCCCGCATCGGCCGCCCGGCCGCTGTCCGCGGGTGCCTGGGGCAGGGCGGGCAGGGGCCGGCCGCCCCGGTCCGGCTGGGGATCGGTCCAGGTGCCGTGCGACTGCGCGTGCTCGTGTCCGGTCCGGTGCACCGGTTCCTGGTGCGGGTGGGGGTGCGCGCTGTCGCGCTGCCCCGGGAGCTGGGGGACGTACGGCTGCTGGTGCTGCGCGTAGCGCGACTCGTACGCCTCCGAATAGTGCTGGTACGGGTCGATGCGGGGCGCGTACAGCTGCATGGTCTCGGAGGGGTCGACCGCGGCGGGCGCCGTCTCGGTCCGGCCGGCCGGGGCGGCGGGCGCGGCGGCCACCGGTTCGTCGGCGCTGTCGTCCGGCGGCAGTTCGGCGAGGTGCTCCAGCAGGATCTCGCCCTGGCCGTGGATGTTGCCGATCGCGACCATCGACGAGTCCGGGCCGAGCATGTCCAGCATCTTGCCCATGAACTCCTCGGGGTCACGCTTGTCGCCGCCGAGGTCGACGGCGCGCGAGCGGAACTCGGCGGGGATGGCGTCGATGGCGGACTTGGCCGGGTGGCCGATGACGAAGACCCGCTCGGGGTCGAGGTCGGGGATGATCTCGCCCATCTGCCCGTTGCGTTCGACGCGGTCGGGGCGGCAGTTGATGACCACGTTGAGCGGGCGGTGGATGGCGCCGAGGTCGAGCAGCTGGTTGATGTTCATCAGCGTCGACTCGGGGTCGTTGGCCGCGAAGACGTTGGCGAAGCGCAGCTTCTTGCCCTCGGGTGTCCGGTAACGCTCGACGGAGAGGACACCGGGGTCCGGCGGGGCGTCGTACATGCCCTGCAGGGCCGTCCCGCGGTCCACGCCGAGGAGTTCGGCGACGGCGAGGGCGATGGCCACGTTCTCCTTGAAGGTGAACCAGCTGAAGCCGCGCAGCTCCTCGTCGGTG